>NZ_CP042437.1:3004389-3605267 GCF_007971525.1 Mucilaginibacter ginsenosidivorax | reverse complement strand
CATTTTGCGGAAATGGGACACGATGTGTTAAAATAAGGATCTTCAAATGATTGATGGGTTTGTCACAAAAATACCAAGCAGAAAGTGGTTATCAAAACATATACCCAAAGTATCTTTAAAAAATACTCAGCTGCGGGTCGCTCACCCTGAAAGTTTTACGATGATATGGCGTAAATCCAATTTTCATAACCGTTTCGCGGTGTTTTATAGTTGGATAGCCTTTGTTTGTATGCCAATCATATTCCGGGTGTTCGGCAGCAATTTTCAACATATAGTCGTCCCGGTAGGTTTTGGCTAATATGGATGCCGCTGCGATACTGAAATATTTACCATCGCCCTTAATGATGCACTCGTGCGGAACGTTTGGGTATTTTTTAAACCGGTTGCCGTCGATAATTAAAAATTGTGGTGCAATGTGCAGTTTTTCAATAGCGCGATGCATAGCCAGGAAAGACGCATTAAGAATGTTAATCTCGTCTATTTCAAAATTATCAACCGATGCAACCGCATATGCAACGGCCCGCTCTTCAATTTCTGTTCGCAGCTGGTACCGTATCTCTTCGGATACCTGCTTGGAGTCGTTCAGTAAATGGTGATCAAAATCATGAGGAAGAATAACTGCCGCTGCAAACACCGGCCCGGCAAGGCAGCCACGACCAGCCTCATCACATCCCGCTTCAATCAATTCAAACTGGTACCTTGCTGCTAACATATGGCAAAGATAGAGTTTTTAGTATCGAGTAGTTAGTATCAAGACCGAAATGAAGGCCATTTATATCAAACATTCTTAAACTCCAAACGAGCATTCGTGAAATTCGATCCAATTCGAGAAATTCGTGTCGATAAAATTCGTGTGTATTAAAATATCTTCAGTGTAAGCAGGGTGATATCGTCTATTGGCTTACTTTTATGCCCAAGGCTCAGGTGATCTAAAAGCAGGTCGTTAAAATTATCGGGCGACAAATGCCCGTGTGTTTTCACAAAAGCAAGTAATTTATCTTCATTCCAAACCTTGTTGCTGGTTGATTCAAAATCCATCAAACCATCGGTATAATTTACAATAAGGCTGCCGGGTTCAATATCCACTTCTCCTTCGTTTAAAAAAGGCAGCTCTTCAAAAACGCCAATCATCGTGGTGCCCAACTTTAGCGGAATGGCTTCGCCATCAGCAAAAAGGATGGTTGGGTTATGGCCGGCATTAATATAATTGAGTTTGCGTTTCTTTTGGTTATACCGGGCCAGGAATAAAGTGATAAACCGTTCGCCCTTGGTATTGTTGAGCACTATTTTATTAAGGCGGTCAATAATGTTGGTCAGGTCGTCTTCCACTGCGGCCCAGGCATGCAGGCTGGCCTGAAAATTTGCCATCAGCAGCGCCGCCGATATTCCTTTGCCCGATACATCGGCAATGCACCATAAAAATTCGTTTTCATTAAGGCGGATAAAATCAAAGTAATCGCCTCCTATGTTTTGATGGGGCAGGTATTTAGCGCCAACTTCTACCGCATCATCTTTATGAATCCTAAGCGGTATCAGCATATTCTGCACTTCAACGGCAAGCTCCATCTCGCGCTGAAAACGTTCTGATTGTAAGCGCTCTTTAAATAATTTCTTATTCTCCAGCGCCACTATAATCACATTCATCAGGGTTTGGATGAAGTTAAGATCGTTGCTTAACATCTCGCCCGATGTATCAAAATCGCCGATAAGCGCGTAAGCCAGGGCCTTACTTTTGTGATATATCGGAATAAAATAATTGTATTTACGCAGGGTAATATCCTGGTGGTCGGCTATCGCTACGGGCGATTTAACCTTCTTTAATTTATCACACGCCCTGCTCAATGCCATCGCCGACTCTGTTTCGCCGCCATATTTAGAGATACATACAAACTTATTTTCCTTTTCTATCAGAAAACGGAGCTTGCCAACCTGCAGATAGTTTTGCAGGATAACCTCAAGCATTTGTATAAGTATGGGGGTAGAAGTATTCTTATTAATGGCCCTGGTGATCTCCAATAAGGAATTCAACTCGGATTGCCGTTTCAGCAACAGCCTTATTAATTCGTCTTCGCCAGAACTATCGTCTTTGTATTGCATTTGTTTTTAGTCGCATGACTAAAGTAAAAAAAATATTTTCAAATGCGCGTACTTTGTGATTTTATATCGAAAGCATCACGTAAACCAACTGTAACCAGGTTAAACGCATACACCAGCAGCATAATGGCAAGGCCGGGAATAATAGCCAGGAAAGCCGAATCCATGACGATATACCCGTAATGCTCTTTAATCATGCCGCCCCATGTTGGCATTGGTGGTTGCGCACCAAAACCCAGGAAACTAAGCCCGGCCTCCAGCAAAATGGCCGATGCGAAATTTGACGAAGCCAGTACCAAAATTGGCCCGGTTATATTTGGTAAAATGTGTTTGGTTATGATGCGCCTGTTATTGAAACCCAGGGCGCGGGCCGCTTCTACGTATTCAACCTGTTTCAGGCTCATTACCTGGCCGCGTACCAGGCGGGCAACCTCAACCCACATGGATAAGCCTACTGCTATAAATATTTGCCAAAGCCCCTTGCCCAAGGCAAATGATATGGCAATAACCAGCAACAACGCTGGTAACGACCATAAAATATTCATCACCCAGCTTAAAGCCCCGTCAACCCATCCGCCAAAATACCCGGCTATGGAACCGATGGTTACCCCTAAAAACATGCTGATTATTACCGACATCAGCCCTACTGCCAATGAAATGCGCGTACCCAGTAACAGGCGGCTCAACAGGTCGCGCCCGTAAACATCGGTACCCAGCCAAAAAGTTTTGGTGGTTATTTGCTCCCCTTTAATTTTATCACTGAAGTTTTTATATATCTCCGCGGTTTTTTCGCAGGAGAAGGTTGGGCTTAACAATACTTTGTTGAAATGGTAGCGCGGTTTAATCCCGGTTACCACTTCAAAAATATTGTAGGCTTTGGGGTCTGGCTTATCCTCATTGCCAATATATTCGTTTACGTGGATAGAATCCTGTTTAAAGTAATACCCCGTAATAGGCACTTCCCGGTAAAATGAGGGTTGTCCAAAAAACATCCGCCTAAAAAACCCCACTGTGTCCACCTGCTCGCCTTTGCGTATAAGCAACATCATGAATTTTGCACCGGGCTTTTTAATGCTTAGCTGAATAGTCATGTTATTAGCTTGCGGCGTATTATCGGGCATTATCAAATACCCCAATACAGCTACCAATAACGTTATCGCAATGAAAACAAGGCCGGCCACGGCAATTTTATTACGCTTAAATGCGTTCCAGGTGCGTTTTGAGGGGGTAAGCTGGGCCAATAGTTAATAGTTCCGTTTGGCTAAATATCGCTTAAATAGGCGCAATAAGCAATTGGCGGTGCTACAAATTACATTGATATTAAAAACACGGTTATTTTACCATGCGGCCCTTCCACTGGTATTGCTTATTACCACCTATTACGCCTATTACAGCAATATAAACAATATGTAATGGTGTTAATAATAAAATCAGGCTAACCAGATAGCTCCGCTTAAAAAAAGAAGTAATAGGGATGATATAAAAAAGTTCGACAAAAATTTTTAAGAGTATCTGCGCTAAAAAAAGCTTTAAAAAATACACGTCGAATAACCCGAGCAATAAGTTGAGCAACAATAACACATTGAAACCCCAAAAGGCGAAGCCCAATGCCACTACCTTTTTATTCTTATATTTAGTCGACTTTGAGGCCCAGCGCCGCCTTTGCTGCATAAACTCTTTAAAATTGGGCTTGGCGTGAGTGTAAACCACCGCTTCGGACTGCTTGAGGAAAGCTATTTTGCCGGGAAAATGTTCGGCAACTTTTTGCAGCAGCAACTCATCGTCGCCCGATGCCAGTTCGTCAATACCAGTAAAGCCGCCAACTTCATTAAATACATCCTTGCGGTAGGCCAGATTGGCCCCATTGCAGTTTGATGCCCGGCCATTACCTATAAATGCAGCACCTATCCCAATTAAATAAGCAAATTCCAGGGTTTGCAGCAATTCAAAAAGCGATTTTTCTTCGAAAAATGTAACCGGCGATGATATCATTACCGGGTTAAAAGCTTCGTAATGCCCAACAATGGTTGATAGCCACTGGCTGCCCATGCGGCAGTCGGCATCGGTAGCTACCATTAACTCGCCCGATGATAGTTTTATCGCTTCAGCAATAGCTTTCTTTTTATAAGAGTTTAAAGGCCGGTCTTCGTTAAGCTTAAGTAACGTAATACCCTGGCTGCCAAAGCTTGCTATAATATCGGCAGTATTATCTGTAGAATGGTCATCTACAATGATAACTTCCAGCAGGTGCTTAGGGTAATCCTGCGCCAGGATGTCGCCTATAGTTAAATGGATACTTTTGGCTTCGTTACGGGCGGCAATAAGTATGGTAACCCTGGTATTAAAGCCCGTAGGCGAAAGTTGCGTGGTTTTAACGTTAAACCATCCTTTTACCAGATACATGATTAACGCCACGTACAGGAAGGTAAACAGTAACGAAATGATACTAAGCGTTGCGATCAAAGAATTTGAGTTTAAAAACAAATAAAGAACCTAAAATAGCAGGAATAAACAAATTTATTAGCCATATAATCGAAACACAGGATATAACGGCCAATTTTTGATCGGTAACGTATATAAACAGGTGTGCCGCAGTAAAACCACGCACCCCGATATCAAATAAATCGAGCGAGGGCAGGGTTGATGTAACAAAGAAAAACACCATTAGCACCAGCAGCATGGGAATAATGGATACTTGTGGTACCAGCAACTGGAACAGCAGGTAATATTGAAATGTAAAAGTGACGTACCTTGCCAGACTAAAGGCCATGGTTTTAAGAAGCTCGTGGGTTTTGTAACGGCTCAATACATCAAAAAAACGATGATATTTACGGATAAAGGCAATTTTATCAAATAAATATACCATCCATTTAATATGGAAATAAACAATAAGCTGCAACAAAACCAATGTGCCTAAAATAGCTACAACAGTTATATACGCCCATTTTTTATCATCAATAAAACTGAGCACAAACCAAACTGACGTAATTATGCCCAATACATTGGTGATTAAAGCCTGGCTAAATGAGCCTACACCCATAGCAAAAACACCGGGAATCCTTTTTCTATTTGGTAAAAACATAACCCGGCCACCATATTCACCAACTCGGTTGGGAGTGGTTACAGCCCAGGTAAGGCCACAAAAAACAGCTTCCACAGCCTCCCATAAAGATATAGCTATCAGGGTTTTGGTAACGTAACGCCATTTGAGCGCCTCCAAAAACCAGTTTAAAAACATAAGTAACACCACAATGCCAAGCGTAAAAACTACTCTTGAAACACTTAAATTGGATGCTAATAGTTCAAACTCCTGTAACTCGTTACTTTTTTTTGAAAATTGCCTGTAAATAAACCACGCAGCTACTATTACGATACTGGCTTTTAGTAGAAAAGAAATTGTTTTTTTAGTAGAACTGGTCAAACGGGTAAAAATTTATGCAATGTTACGAAAAATGAGCTGGTGATTAGCCCGTTCCCAATAACGCAACTTTAGCATTTTTGTTTACTTCAACCTCGCCTTAAAAAAAGCTATAGTATTGGCATAAGCATCTTTCGTGGCGTCGCTGTTATAGGCCGGGTTGCTGGGGTTGGCAAAACCATGGTCGGCATCGTATTGGTGCAGGTACAGTTTTTTGCCGGCAGCTTTCATATCGTCATTAAACTTACCCACTACTTTCGGGTTTATCCATTGGTCTTTATTGGCAAAATTGGCCAGTACATCAGCATTCAGCGTCTTTAATTTTGCCACGTCCTGTTCAGGCATGCCGTAATACATTACGGTACCTGCCAATTTTTTGCCGGCAAGCAGGCCGGTTTGTAAACTCCAGCCGCCGCCAAAGCACCAGCCAATGGTAGCAATACGCGCTTTGGCCCCGGCATAAGTAATAGCGCCATTAATGATGGCTTTGGCTCTGTCTTCAACAACTGCCTGCATTAATTTGCCGGCATCTTTAGGGTCGGTGGCTATCTTGCCATCGTAAAGGTCAAGGTCGATGATGTTTACATTGCCCAAATCATTATAAATTTTTTCCGATTCGCGTTTTACATAATCGTTCAGGCCCCACCATTCGTGGATAACCAGGATATAGTTATTGGTAGGCTTTTTTGCCTTCAGCAAATAGGCCGTAGATGTTTTTCCGTCGGGTGTTTGGTAGGTAACATTGGTGCCTATACTGCTCTGAAAATGGATTGGCGACGGTTTTAAATGCGCCATCCGGAACTCAGGGTTGGATGCCAGCATGGCAAAACGCTGGGTTGATGATGGATTGGCGCAGCAAACCACCTTTTTGCTTTGTGCGAAGGTGAATGCGCTAAATGCGATTAACAAAGTGAGTATGATCAGTTTTTTCATGTCGGTTTTTTTATTGCGATTATAACAATAACGCAGGCGAAATGATTTGCGTTGCCGGCAAAAAGAAGTATTTTGAAAGTAAACTTTTCAATTTCCCGGGCGCTTTGCAAAAAAGCATTTCTTCCTCTCTACCCCATCACCTTATCTGGTGTTATGGGCAACTCCCGCACCCGTTTTCCGCTGGCGTTGTATACGGCGTTGGCCACCGCGGCGGCCATACCGATGAGAGCTATCTCGGCCATGCCTTTAGCCCCCATCGGATTGATGACAGGATCGGGTTTGTTTACAAACAGGGCATCAATCTGCGGGATATCGGCATTTACCGGCACGTGGTAGTCGGCAAAATTATTGTTGATGTAACTGCCATACCGGTGATCAATAACCGACTCTTCCATCAAAGCCATGCCAAGCCCTCCTATCGCACCACCGATAACCTGGCTACGTGCTGTTTTAGGGCTGATGATTCGGCCGCAATCGGCTACACAAGCAACCTTGTCAATTTTAACAACACCCGTCGCGGCGTTTACCAAAACCTTTACAAAATGTACCGACCAGGAGTTCATGGCATAGGTTTGCATCCCATTACCCCCATCAGTTTCGGTGGTAACATCCAGCGATGCCAGGTTGTGCTCCTTTAATATTTTTGGATAATCCGGGTTATCGGTACCGCCATTACCAACCAGCTTTTGAAATTTTTCTTTTAAATCGGCACAAGCTTTATATACTGCCGAGCCAACACTGGCTGTTGTGGCCGATCCTCCCTGGGTAGGCGCGTTAGGTAATGACGAATCGCCCAACTCAAACCGTATCTTTTCGGCAGGCAGCTTCATTTGTTCGGCTGCTATTAATACCATAGCTGTACCCGTACCTGGGCCAATATCGCTTACCGCACTTTGTAATAACAGTGTGCCATCGGCTTTCATCACAGCTTTTATGGTAGCCCTGTCACGGTACGCGCCAAACATACCACTACCCATTCCGTAGCCAACATACCATCCATTTTCTTTTACCAGGCCTGGCTCTGCCTTGCGGTTTTTCCAGCCTATATGGTTTGCGCCTAACTCGTAAGCTTCTTTCAAAAACTTGCTCGAAAAGGGCTTGCCGCTATCCGGGTCTTTTTCGGCGTAATTGCGGACCCGCAATTCAACGGGGTCTATTTTTAATTGATACGATAATTCGTCCAGAGCCGATTCCAGCGCGAAAGAGCCGGTGGCTTCGCCGGGACCACGCATCCAGGTAGGTGTAGCAATATCAAGCGGCACAATGTTGTATTTGGTATTTACATTTGGGCAGGCGTATAAATTCTGACTTACGCCGGTAGGCCCTTCGGTAAAATCTTCGTAGGTTGATGTTTGGCCGGCAGCTTCATGGGTAATGCCGGTAAGCTTACCATCGGCTGTAGCACCTATGCCCATTTTTTGCCAGGTAAAAGGCCGGTACCCAACCGATGTAAACATATCGGCGCGGCTTAAAACCACCTTTACGGGCCTTTTTGCTACTTTAGCAGCAAGTATAGCCGCTACTTCATGTGGCCAGGTGCGCAAAGCACTGCCAAATGCTCCGCCTACAAATTGCGAGTGCACCTGCACATTTTGCACAGGCAATTTAAACAAACGCGCCAAATCCTGCTGGGTATCTTTAACGCCCTGAGTTTTATCCCATACGCTTAGCTTATCATCAGCATCCCAACGGGCAATAATGGCATGCAGCTCCATAGGGTTATGGGTTACCGTGGGCACAATATATTCCTGCTCCAGTTTAAAAGGGGCAGTTTTCCAGGCATCTTCAGTACCCCGTTTGTAGCCTCCTTCCCCACGCGGCGCAAAGCCTTTATCCTTATTATCGGGGAGGTTGGTCATATGTTTTTCGGCCTTATACTCTGCTTTTACCAACGATGCTGCAAACTGCGCACGCTCAAAAGTATCGGCTATTACAATGGCGACTGGCTGGCCGTTGTAACATATTTTATCATCATAAAAAACCTTTAACGCGCCCTTGTCGCCCGCTTTGTTGTCCTTTCCGGGTTGGTCGCCGGGCACTTTGGGAGCATTTAAATGGGTAATTATAGCCAATACTCCTGGCGCTTTTGAAGCGGCTTTGGTATCAATGGCAGTAATGCTGCCTTTGGTAATGGTACTGCCTACCAGTACCCCATAGGTTAAACCCGCCGGCGTATATTCGGCCGAGTATTTTGCTGCCCCGGTTACTTTTAACCTTCCGTCTACCCGGCCCATGCCTTCTGCCGATGAGGGCATAGTTTTGTCTATCGCTGTTTTCATGGTGATGTTAAACTAAGCCTGCTGCATGTTTTAAAGCCTCGGTAATGGTGGCCGGTGCCAGTTTTAATTTGAATGAATTATTGCCGTACCCTTTAGCGCCCTGCATAGCCAACTGGGCCGCCTGGGCAAAACTCTCTTCGGTAGCAGGTTTGCCAACGAGTGATTTTTCGGCATCAAAAAGCCGCCAGGGTTTATGGGCAACCCCGCCCATGGCCAGCCGGGCATCTTTTATCAGTCCGTTATCTATTTCAAGCGCCGCCGCTACAGAAACCAACGCGAAGGCATATGATTGCCTGTCGCGAATTTTTAAATAGTAGCTGTTTTTGGCAAAGTTATTATCCGGAATCTCGACGCCAAGAATCAACTCATCCTTGGCCAGGGTGTTATCCAGCTCGGGATGCTCTCCCGGCAGGCGATGAAATGCTGTAAAAGGAATGTGCCGTTCGCCTTTTTTGCCTGCTATTATTACGGTAGCATCCAGCGCGGCAAGGGCCACACACATATCGCTGGGATGCACGGCAATACACTGTGAGCTTGCGCCAAAAATAGCATGCATGCGGTTAACGCCTTCCATGGCCCCACAGCCGGTACCCGGCACACGTTTATTACAGGGCATGGTTGTGTCGTAAAAATACCCGCAACGTGTACGCTGCATCATATTGCCGCCTACTGTAGCCATATTACGTAATTGTGGCGATGCGCCCGCTTTAAGCGCCATGGCCAAAAGCGGTTGATTTTGGGTGACAAAGCTATGCTCAGATACTACACTATTAAGCGCAAGAGCACCAATGCGCAGCCCGTTTTTTGTAATTCCGATGTTTTTTAACGGCAACAGGTTTATATCAACCAGTTTATCCGGCGCTGTAACGCCCCGTTTCATCAGGTCGACCAGATTGGTGCCGCCTGCTATAATCTTTGTACCCGGTTTACTTACCGCATCTAAAACGGCCTGCTGTGTTGCCGGCTTAACATATTGAAACTGTTTCATACGGCCATCCCCCCATCTTTTACTTCCTGTATGGCGTTTACTATATTAGGGTAAGCGCCGCAGCGGCAAATGTTACCGCTCATATATTCGCGTATTTCGTGTTCGGAGTTAGCGTGCCCTTCGCGGATACAGGCCACCGCCGACATGATTTGCCCCGGCGTACAATACCCACACTGAAAACCATCATGCTTTATAAAAGCCTCCTGCATAGGGTGCAGCTTATCGCCATTGGCAAGGCCCTCAATGGTGGTAATTTTTTTACCATTCATCATAATGCCCAGTGTAAGGCACGAGTTTACGCGATGCCCGTCAACATGAACGGTACATGCGCCGCACTGGCCGTGGTCGCAGCCCTTTTTGGTGCCGGTTAGGTCAAGCTGTTCGCGCAAAATATCCAACAGGGTCGATCGTGGCTCAACCGATAAGTTTTGCTGCCTGCCGTTTACCTGCATTTTTAAAGGCATTTTTTCAAAAACCGCAGCAATCTGCTCATCTACATGGCTGGCAGCAGCTTTTATAGCGGTGGCCGGTGTAAGGGCCACTGCGGTTAGCAGGGTTGATTGTTTCAGGAAATTCCTGCGCGAACTGTCCTTCACATCCGGGCTTTCATAAGGCCCCGAACAAGGTTTTTTGCTTTCCATAAATAATCGGCTTTTTAGGAATGTTAAATTACGCTTTTTTAATAAAATGCCGCAACTGCAATTAATGTTTTACAACCGGGGCATTTTGCATATTACCAGTTATTAACATTGCGATAAAACAATTAGTGGCAAACTCCCGTATAAGCGCGTAACTAATTGATTATATGCTTACTCCCCCAATCCCCGAAAATGAAATGGACAGGGTAATGACCCTGTCGGAATTTGATTTGGACTATGGCGCCCATGCCGATAGCTTTAAAGATCTTACTAAACTTGCCGCCAAAGTTGCTGGCACCGAAATGTCGTTGGTTAATCTCATTGATTCGTATACCCAATGGACCATATCTACCCACAATATGGACCTGGAGCAAATGCCGCGCGAGGAATCTGTTTGCCAGTACTTGTTAATGAGCGATGATAACATGGAAATTGCCGACCTGAGTGCCGATGAGCGGTTTAAAGACAGGCCCTATGTTACCGGAGGCCCGCACCTGCGCTACTACTACGGCATTCCGCTTAATGTAGGTAATCATAACATTGGCGCTTTATGCGTGGTTGATGCGCACTCGCCAAAAACGCTTAATCCCGAAAAGGTAGAGTTGTTAAAGATAATTGCCGGCGAAATTGTGAACAGGCTTAAATACATCAAAGTAATTGAGGACCTGCGGAGTAATTTATCTGAAGCAAAACAAACGCAGAAAAAAGTAGCGCACGATATTCGCGGACCCTTAAGTGGCATTATAGGCCTGGCGCAACTGATACGTGAGCAGGGTGATGAAAACCAAATGGACGAGATACTGGAGTTTATGAACCTGATTCACAAAAGTGGAAGGTCGATACTGGAACTTGCCGACGAGATTTTGAGCGCTGATAAAAAAGATAAGAAAGTACCCGAATTGAAGGGAAACGAATTTAACCAGGTAGTATTTAAAGATAAGCTACAAAAGCTTTATGTACCGCAGGCCATGAACAAGCATATTACCTTTACAGTAAATACATCATCGGCATCAGAAACCATTCCTTTTTCAAAAAATAAATTGTTGCAGATAACGGGCAACCTGATATCCAACGCCATTAAATTTACGCCGAATAATGGTTTTGTTACTGTCGACCTGGATTTGATTGAAGATAAAAACGAAAACGTATTGCAGGTAAAAGTAACCGACTCGGGCGTTGGGCTGGATGCAGGCGGAATAGCCACCATATTGCAGGGAAATGCTATATCAACAAATGGTACCGGCGGCGAAAATGGGTATGGGTTTGGCCTGGCGCTTGTAAAGCACCTGGTTGAAAGCCTTAAGGGAACGTTTAATATATTTTCGGTTCCGGGACAGGGTGCCACATTTGAGGTAAAGCTACCGCAGGCATCATCGCCGGAAAAATAATATAAGCATGGTTTTTTTGATATAGTACTATCACAGCAGGTAAAAAACCTGCTAAACCAATCCCACAAAGTTCAGTAAGTAGATGTATTATTAACAGCAAAGTGCCGGGTACCAATACCCGGCACTTTGTTTATTTATAATTTACCAACGGCTGCCACCGCCGCCGCCACGGCTATCTTTTGAATAACCACCGCCGCCACCGCCACGGTTACCGCCGCCGCCATAGCCACCACCGCCGCCACGGTTGCCACCATAACCACCGCCACCACGGTTGTCGCGTGGTTTTTTGTCTTCAGCCTGGCTAACAGCAATTGATCTGCCTCTAACATCTGATCCGTTTAAACCCGTGATAGCTAATTGTGCAGCTTCATCATCTGGCATTTCAACAAATCCGAAACCCTTGCTTCTGCCAGATTCACGGTCAATAATAATTTTTACAGTGCTTACTTCACCGTACGCTTCGAAAAGCTCTTTTAAATCGGCTTCCTCTAATTGAAAAGGAAGGCTTCCTACAAATATGTTCATCAATCTTTAATTTATAAAAGGCAAGGTTGTTTTATTTGCCCAGTTTTGTTAACATCAAATATAGTAATAGATATTTGATGATTACTGCATGATTTTATGAATGAAGGGTTTTATTTTTAAAAAAAGTTAATTTTTATTGATTTTGGGTTAAAAACATCCCTTTTTAACTATTAAAATATAATTTAAGGCGGCCGGAGGCTAAATGCCCGCTTATTTATAGCGCACAAATTATAAAAGTAATATCGTTTATTATAAAAAAAGCCCGCACAGATAAAATTTTATAAATTCACTGCAAATACCTTGTCAATAACTTGAAAATTTCAACTATCCGGATTTTTTGTCGTGTAATCGCCGCATGTGTACTTCTGTTTGAGGGAGTTACCTGTTTTGCACAAACCCAATTGCCGTTATTGGCTCAATGGCAAAAGGCGGCACAGCAGCCTGGCTATAAAAACGACACCGCCAGCGTTAATTTGCTTAATAGTTTATCGCTCGGGTACAGGTATAACCAGGCCGATAGCTCACTATATTTTGCCAAACAGGCATTACAGCTTGCCCAATTCCAAAAAAACAAGCCCGGTCAAATTGCCTCTTTAAATAATATTGGCATGGCTTATTACGTTTTGGGCGAATATTTTCAATCATTAGATGCGGCATCTAAGTTAATGCAGCTAAGTAATACTATTGATTACCAGCCAGGGGTAGCTAATGCTTACCAGGTAATGGGGCTGATTTTTTTAGGGCAAAACAAGTTTGAGGATGCCATTAACCAGTTTGCAAAAGCGTTGGATGGGTTTACAAAGGTTAACGACCAGGCAAAAATTGCCCGCATGTATTTTGATATAGGCCTGTGTTATGACGAACTCGGGCTGCCAAAAAAGGCTTTTACCTACCTTGATAAAGCTTTAAATACCGGCGAGCTGATTAAGGATGAGCACATTATATCTATGACCTATAACCGCATGGGCGAAACTTTTTTCCATTTAAAAAATTACCCGCAGGCTATAGTGTATTATCAAAAGGTACTGAACGCACATTACCAGGACAACTGGGAGCGCGATTTCGCGTTCTCAGGCCTGGCCCAAACTTATTATGGTATGGGCCTATATCAATTGGCTATTACCAATGCCAATAAGGGGCTAAACCTGGCCAGCCAGGCCAATAGCCGGTATGATATTGTCAGGGCTTTAAAAATCCTGTCTGAAAGTTATGCCGCGCTGGAAGATTATGGTAACGCTTACCGCAACGAGGCGCTTTATAAAATTAATAACGATAGCTTATTGAATGATACCAAGGAAAAAGAGATTAATTACCTGCATTTAAAACAGCAACAGGTTGATAACATCCGGTTGGAAAAAGAGAACGAGCTGAACAAACAAAAGCTCAACTCCACCCGGTTAATAATTATTATAATAAGCCTGGCAGCCATTTTTGTTATTATTATACTATTAATCATCAGCCGAAGCAACATGCACAAAACGGCTTTAAACAAAGCCTTAAAGCAGCAGAGCCATGAAATATCGAGGCAAAAAGAAGCGCTTGACGATTTAAATCATACCAAGGATATGTTATTTTCGGTAATTAGCCATGATCTGCGCAGCCCTTTTGCCGCTATTATGCAAACTATCGATCTTGTACGCTCGGGTGATGTTGACGATGCGGAACAAAAGGTGTTGATTGATGACTTTTACAGGCAGGTAACCATAGTAAATAATATGGTAAACAATATGTTGGTTTGGGCCGGCGGCCAGCAAAAAGGCGCGGGTGTTGAAAAAACAAGTCTAAACTTAACGGGGGTGGTTGATGAAATTCTTTCAGTATCGGCTTTCATGGCCAAAAACAAGCAGATTAATATAGAACACATACACAATGGCGACCAAATGGTGAGCGCCGACCCTAACCATGTAAAAATAATAATCCAGAACCTGGTTGGCAATGCTATTAAATTTACACCCGAACGCGGCATCATTGTTATCCATTATACCTGCGACGATAAATACCGCGCCATCCACGTAAAAGATTCTGGCATTGGCATTAGCGAGCCTAAAATAGAGAAGCTTTTTAAAGTGGTTGGTAAAGAGATTTCGGGCGATGGCACCAATAAAGAAACCGGCGCCGGCATAGGCCTGGCCCTTGTTAAACAGTTTGTTGATATAAATAAAGGTAGTATTGAAATTAAAAGCGAAGTTGGCAAAGGCACCGAATTTATTGTGTACCTGTTAAAGGCAGATGTTTAGCAGTTAAAACATAAGCGCAAGCAGCATCAAATAATCACCATTGCGTTAACTTACCGATTCAATTACATATGTTTTCCCGTTCAGCGTAAAGCTGTCACCTGCCTTTGCCCCGCTCAGTTTCATACCCACCGGCGAACCTGGCGATACAGCGAAATAGTTTTTGCCATGCAGCGATAATGCCCCGGCGCTTATTGCCATATAAAAATTACCGTTATTGGTAATAACCACACTACCCGCTTCGACAATGGCCGATGTGCCACTGGTGCCTATGCGGTTTAGCGCAACCAGTAATTTATTGGCTTCGTTAAGCTGGGCCAGGTTGCGGTTGGTTTCCTGCTGCGCCATTTCGCGCCCGGTTTCATATTTGTCGCCAGCGCTGCTTTTGGTATCGTCATTTGATGATTTTTGCGCTTCGCTGATAGCCAGCTCGGCGGCGTCCATGCTCCTGCGAACGTGGGCTACACACAGATCATATAATTCCTTTTTCAGATTGCTCATTGGTAATAACAATACCGTTTTTTGTTAAATGCAAATAAAGGAATAAATGTTGGGGGATTGGGGCGTTAAAAAATGGCGGCAAGCCCCTTTTTTGTACAGACGCAATACTCTGCGTCTTCTACAGTACTTTCAAAACATGCTAAACCGATTTTATATAGTATATTACATCTAATTGTATAAGTGATGCTAAACCGATTTTCAAGATTGATTTGCATGCAGGAGACGCAAAGTATTGCGTTTCTACGTTAAAAAAAGAAATCCTTTAACACAACAAAGCCCGGTATGCTAACCATTAGCATACCAGGCTTTGTTCAAATAATTATTATAGCTATCTATATCAGCTTAGAAAATCTTAAAGCCCACGCTTAAAGCCCAAAGGTTTTGGCGCTGACCATAGTTGGAGTTTACTTTGGATAAACCACCTTCGTAACGTAAATCGGCAGTTATTGCACCGATATCAACACCGGCCCCGGCCTGGAAACCTAATGTACTTTTGTTGTAGTTGCCGAAATCCTGGTAAGCACCGGTAAAGTTATTGGAGAAGCTTGTGCTTTTATCAAGCTGATAAGTATATATTGGCCCGGCCATTACACGAAAGTTTAAATCTTTCCCGCCAAATGATTTACCAAGCAACAAAGGCACGTTTAAATTGGTAAACCTTACTTTTCCGCTGTAATCGGTGCCGTTATCGCTCGAACTGAATTTACCGCCGGTCCCGCTTAAATAAAGTTCGGGCTGCAGATAAAGGCCACTACCAATACGGGCAAATAACCCTGCTTGGTAACCTGTTAATGTTGATTCCTTTAAGTTGTCGGTATTGATCTTTGAAAAATTGACACCGCCTTTAACACCTAAAGAAAATTGTGCCTGCGCACTGATGCTCACTGCTATCAGTAATGCGGCACTTAATAGATACTTTTTCATAAATTTTAATTTTTAGCGGGGCGCAGCTATAAATATTCAACATAATATAGCCAAACCCCTTGTTTACATAGTTAGTTTACAATATGGCGTCAATTGATAGCCTGTTTTACAGCCTATCAATTGACGCGCCAAAGTTTTAAACGTTGCTTTGGCGCGTTTTTTATATTCCGACTAAAATAATTTCACAAAGCATAACACCTGCGGTTATTTTTCAAGCAATTTCGCCAGTACAGCTACACATTGTTCCAACTCGGTCGGTGTGGAAGAGGCAAAGCCAAGCCTGGTAAAATTTGGCGACAGCGGACTATTCTCGCCCTGGAAATACAGCCCTTTTTTTAAGGCATTTTGGGCAAGCCTATTCAAATCTATCCCCGAATCAAAATAAGTCCACACGGCCATGCCCCCCTCGGGCACTTTAAATTGCACGTAATTTTTCAGGTTATCATTCAGTAATCCGCAAAAAAAATCGCGCCGCTGCTGGTATACCCGTAATGATTTGCGCAGGTGGCGTTGTATCACACCATTTTGCAAAAGCTCGGCCATGGCATTCTCCAGCATGCTATCGCCCTGGCGATCAATGGTACGCCGTAGTTGGCCCAAATGCTCAATAACATTTTCGGGACCAACCAAATACCCAACCCTTATAGCAGGCGAAATACTTTTTGAAAAAGCACCGCAATACAGCACCATCCCCGCATCGTCGGCGCTCGCCAATGGCATCAGCGGCTTATTTTGGTAATGAAAATCATAATCATAGTCGTCCTCAAAAACAATGAAGCCATGTTTTTGGGCCAGCTCAAGCAGGCGCACCCTTCTATCGGGCCGCAAAGCTACCGTTGTGGGGTAATGATGGTGCGATGTCACGTACACCATGCGCACGGTTTGCCTGCTGCAAAGTTCATCAAGCCTATCCACGTCCAATCCGTATTCGTCTACAGGCACTTTTAACAGGTTTGCGCCGGCCTGTAAAAAATTGGCTTCGGCACCCGCCCAGCCCGGTTCGGCGGTAACTACCGTGTCGCCATGTTGCAGCAGGCCGGTGCAAGTTAAATAAAGACCCATAACTGTACCCCGCACTATTAGGATATTGGCCGGCGTAACCCGCAGGCCTCGGGTGATATTTAAATAAGTGGCCAACTCCGTACGCAACCATTCCGATCCTTTTGGGTCGGCGTAACCCAAACGCGTGTAGGGGTTGCCTGTTAAAAGCTGTGTGCGGTAAGCCCTCGAAAGTTCGGTCACTGGTGCCAGGCGGGTGTCGGGGAAACCATCGTCAAGATGCAGATCAATGTTTAAATCGACGATCTTGCGTTGCAGGTGCGGCGCCTCCTTTATACTAAAGCCGGCTATCTTAGCTACATCTGGGCTGTTATGTATTAATGGCCGGGGCTTTGTAACCGGTAAATGGCCGGCCACAAAAGTTCCGCTGCCGGTATGGCTTTGCAGCCATCCCTGGGCAAGCAACTCGTCATACGCCCTTATCACTGTTTTACGGTGCAGGCTTAGCCAAGTGGCCAGTTGCCGGGTGCTGGGTAGCCGGTGCCCGGGCTGTAACGTGCCCGCCTTTACCATAGCCATAAGCTGATTGGCCAGCTGAATGTAAACTGGCAGCTGCGCCTGTTTATCAATTATTAAGCTTGATGAATATACCTGCATTAAATTGGACTACTTATTTTGTGTTATCTGGAGCATTATCACCATCCAATAAACGCATAATTTTACCAAAAAACAAAATCATGGCAAATCCACCAGCACATCTTATCCCCAGCAGGGCAGCAAAAAGGGCAAATTACGAGCCCGAAACCATCAACAGTATCCTGGATGAAGCATTATATTGCACCATCAGCTACTCGGCAGATAACAAGCCATACGCCATCCCTACCGCGTTTGTGAGGTATGGCAACCGCATTTATGTGCATGGCTCGGTAGGCAGCCATTTGATGCGCGAACTGGAAAAAGGCATCCCGGTT
This sequence comes from Mucilaginibacter ginsenosidivorax, assembly GCF_007971525.1. Taxonomy (NCBI): domain Bacteria; kingdom Pseudomonadati; phylum Bacteroidota; class Sphingobacteriia; order Sphingobacteriales; family Sphingobacteriaceae; genus Mucilaginibacter; species Mucilaginibacter ginsenosidivorax. Next base: position 3,587,375 of record NZ_CP042437.1, on the reverse strand, counting down.
TGCATCACCGTTGCCCTGATGGACGAACTGGTGGTAGCCAAATCTGCATTTCACCACTCTGTAAATTACCGGTCGGTAGTGATATTTGCGCAGGCAGAAAAAATTGAAAGTGTGGCCGATAAAACAGAAGCTTTTAAATGGCTTACCGAAAAAATTGTGCCCGGCAGCTGGGATTACCTACGCCCGATAACCGACAGGGAGGTACTTAAAACCACAGCGCTTGCGTTTAAAATTGATGAGGCATCGGCCAAGTTACGCACCGGCATGCCGGTTGATGATGACAATGACCTGGAACTGCCCATTTGGTCGGGCCTTATTCCCCTGCAAACCAAACGGCTGACACCCATACCCGATAAACTAAGCGAAGGATTGCCATTGCCGACTCATCTTGCCGCTATTTAGTGCTAAAAAGGGTGTATAGCCTCATTTTTAATTCAGCCAACGTGTATTTTTTATATTTTTGCTTAAAATAATTTAACAATGGCCGAAATCAGTATCTCCAATAAAGATTGGGAACGTGTAAAAATTAAAGTTCAACGTAAATATAACAACCTTAGCGACGAGCAGCTAAAATATACCGAAGGACAGGAAGAGGCACTGATAACCAAACTTATGGAGCTTGTAAACCGTAACAGGGAATATGTGGTATTCACCCTTAAAAAAGCTTTGGTGAATATTGACAATAACAGGCTGTAAATAAGCGTTTAGTTGTAAAAAATCGATAGCTTTTCGTATTTTTATATGCTTTAAAGTTGTACCGGGTATGGTGATCTCAAAAAAATACAGAAAGATAGGTTTGTTTGCCGGCATCGTAACGCTGGCTGTTGGTGTTGCGGCTTTCGACGATGACCTGTTCCAGATATCAAAAAACCTGGATGTTTTTGCATCTGTTTATAAAGAGGTAAACATTAACTATGTTGATAATGTTAACTCGGCCAAGCTGGTAAAAACTGGGGTGGATGCTATGCTGGATGGACTGGATCCTTATACCGAATTTGTACCCGAATCGGAAATTGAGGATTATAAGTTGCACTATGTAAGCACCCAGTACGGTGGTATTGGCGCAAGCATTTTTACCCGCAACGGCAAAGTATACGTATCTGATGTATTTGAGGGCTTCCCGGCCCAAAAAGGTGATGTACACCCCGGCGACCAGGTGCTTAAAATAAACGAAATTGACCTTAACGGAAAAAATAACGACCAGGTAAGCCTTTTACTCAAAGGATCAAAAGGAGCAGCCATTAAGCTATTCATTAAGCGCGATAACGTGGCCCAGCCCTTTGAAAAAAACCTGGTGCGCGATGAAATTAAACAACCAAATGTTTCATACGCCGGTATGGTGCAGGGCAATATGGGCTATATTAAACTGGATAAGTTTTTAGAAAACTCGGCCGCCGAAGTAACCAACGCCCTGGTATCCCTAAAAAAGAACAACCCCAACGGCATCATCCTTGATCTGCGTTCAAACGGCGGCGGTATTTTGCAGGAGGCTGTAAAAATCGTTAATCTTTTTGTGCAGAAGGATGTAGAGGTTGTATCGCAAAAAGGCAAAATAAAAGAAAAGAATTTTACTTATAGCACCGTAAGCACGCCGCTTGAACCAAGCCTGCCATTAGTGGTATTGGTTAACAGCCACTCGGCATCTGCGTCAGAAATTGTTGCCGGCTCGTTACAGGATCTTGACCGTGCCATTATTATTGGCCAGCGCAGCTATGGCAAAGGCCTGGTACAGCAAACCTTTAACCTGCCTTATAACAGCCTGGTTAAAATTACCATTGCCAAATACTACATCCCATCGGGCCGCTGCATCCAGGAGCTGGATTATACGCACCGTAAAGACGATGGCAGCGTAGTTAAAGTGGCCGATTCATTAATACACGAGTTTAAAACTAAAAATGGCCGCTCGGTTTATGACGGCAGCGCTATTTACCCCGATATTTTTATTAAACAGGAAAAGTTTGCCAACATAACCCAGGCGCTGGTAGGCAAACTGCTGATATTTGATTATGCCACCGTTTACCGCGATAAACACCCTAAAATAGCCGATACCAAATCGTTCGTTTTATCTGATGGCGACTACAGTGATTTTGTAAAATACCTGGCCGATAAAAACTATAACTACACCACTTCATCGGAAAAGGTGCTGAACAGCTTGAAAACCGAAGCCACCAAAGAAAAACAGTTTACAGATATACAGGCCGAATACGATGTATTGAAGGCCAAGTTAATGACTACCAAAAAGAACGACCTGCAACTTCATAAGGACGAGATAAAACAGGTGCTTGAAAACGAGATAGCCTCCCGCTATTACTACGAAAAAGGCCGTTACGAAGTAAACTTTAAATACGATAAGGAACTGGCCCAGGCCGTGAAAACCATGCAGGACAAAACTCAGCTGGCTTCCATCCTTAAAGGCGAAGGCAATTACAAAGTAATTGGTAAACCTATGCTGGCCATGGCCGGCAAAAAGGTTGCTGCCGAGAAAGACACGGACGACGACAATAACTAAACAACTCATTAACTGACACTTATCCCCATTGTAAACATTGTAACTGATTAGTTACCCCCTCACCTATGCTTTAAACTAAACTTTTTGTGCTGGCTATTGTCATACATCCAAACAAAACAATAGCACTATGAAAAAGATCATTTTAACAGCCGCGATATTTTTAGGCTGTTTAGCAATAAAACCTGCAAGCGCCCAGATTAGTTTAAGCATAAATATTGGCAGCCAGCCCGAATGGGGGCCAACCGGTTATGACCGGGCCGACTATTACTATATGCCCGCCATTGACTCATACTACGATGTAAATGCGCACCAGTATGTTTATTTCAACAACAACGTATGGATCCATTCGGCGGCGTTACCGCCCCGTTACAGCAATTATGATGTTTACCACGGATACAAAGTTGTAGTTAATGAACGTACGCCGTGGGTACACAACACTGTTTACCGCACAAAATATGCAAACTACAGGGGCCATCATGACCAAACCATTATCCGCGATAGCCGCGAGGTTAAATACAAAGACCACTGGAATGGCAATGGCCGAGGCAACTCCCGTAAGGTAATTGTACACAAAGAGGTACGCAAAGATCGTCGTGATGACCGTAAAGATGACCGTCACGATGATAAAGGCCATGGCCACAGAGATTAATTTTTGATTGTTAATTTTTATACAAAACAGGCTTCGGTAATACCAAAGCCTGTTTTTTTATGCGCCGGATGGCCGTACGAAAGTGTTTTTTTTAATATTTAAACTTTTTTGATTAAATATTGTCATACATCCAAACAATGCTACCGTTTGGCAATCTATTGGTCGTCAAACAAGGGGGCACTACTTAAACAGAAAACAAATGAAAAAGATGATCCTGTCGGCAGCAATATTATTAAGCTGCTTCGCTGTTAAAACAGCCAGTGCCCAGGTAAGCGTGAGCTTTGGGGTAAACATTGGCAGCCAACCTGCCTGGGGCCCGGTTGGATACGATTATGCCAACTATTATTACATGCCCGATATTGATACTTACTATGATGTGCCAACACACCAGTACGTATACTTTGATAACAATGTATGGGTGCACCGAGCCTATTTACCGGTTAGGTACCGCAACTATGATTTATACCACAGCTATAAAGTGGTTATCAATGATCGCAACCCCTGGGTAAGAAACGATGTTTACAGAACAAGGTATGCCGGCTACAGAGGCCGTCATGACCAGGTTGTTATCCGCAACAGCCACGATGTTAGGTACGCCAACTACTGGAGAGGCAATCATGACCGCAGGGTAGCATACACCCGTGGCAATGGACACTTTGACAATGGCAACCATGGTGGTCGTGGCCCACAATTTCATGGCAACGGCGGCGGTCATTTTGGTGGCGATCATGGTAACCATGGTGGTGGAGGCGATCATGGCAACCATGGCGGAGGGGGTGAACATGGCGGTGGTCATGGTCATCATTAATAACTAAATAAAATAACAAAACAGGCTTCCGGTAACACGGAGGCCTGTTTTGTTTACATAAAGTCCATTAAATAATTACACAATAATAATTGTATCTTTATAAAAAGAAAGGAGATACAAAATGTCAAGGCCAGTATTAAAGGTAGAGAATTATGCGCCGGATGAGATAAAAGCAATGTTCCGGGACGATGAGCGTTACACAATAGGGATACGTTTGTATGCTGTCTACCAGGTATCCATAGGACAGCCAAGCAGAAAACTGGAAGAATTATATAATACCAGTTTTAAACAAATCACTAATTGGGTACATCGGTTTGAAAAAGAAGGCATAGACGGTTTAAGGGATAAGCCAGGCAGGGGCCGGACAGCAAGACTGAATGAGGTACAGCGGAACAGGATAGCTGATTTGTTGACAAAGGAATCGCCCGCAGGCCATGGTTATAACACCGCTACATGGACAGGGCCGTTGTTGATCGAATGGATAGCAAAGAATTACGGCCTTGTTTATAAGAAAGCCCAGATTTATAATATTATTAAATCATTAGGCTTTACCTATCAGAAAGGGCGGGGTTTATTCCCTGAAACGGATACACAAAAACAAGAAGCATTTAAAGTGGCATTAAAAAAAACTCCTTGAATTGCCCCCGGATAGTGTATTGCTTTACGAAGACGAGTGTTCGCTGTCCAACACGGCTACGGTAAGCTACGGGTGGTCAAAGAAAGGCGAACAACCTCAGATACCGTGTAAGCAGCGAAAAAGGGAAAGGCAAACTGTTTTCGGAAGTTATAATTATGATACGGGCCAAATAACGGTAAGTTTTGCAGATAAAGGCAATAGCCATACCTTTAAGAAACATCTGAAGAAAATACTGGCAACCTATAAAGGAGTATCAAAGATAATTGTGGTATTAGACAATGTAGCCTACCACCATGCAAAGAAAATAAACGCATGGATTGAAAGGCATCCGGTATTAGAATTGTTTTTCCTACCACCATACAGCCCTGATCTCAATGCAGTTGAAAGGGCGTGGTGGTATATGAGAAAGAAAATAACGCATAACAGGTATCTTAAGACCCTTAAAGAAAGAAAGGCTGCTTTTTGGAAAATGTTCTCTCATTTCCTAAAACCCAATATTGAACTAAAAACCGTTTGTGAAATTAATTATTAGACCTTATATAAAGCCGGTTTACAATATTAAGCATCCTTAACTATTACAAACCGGCTGGTTTTTATTTATGTTTGTATGTTTCCAGTGCAACAAGGATGTATACATTATCAGAAGAAAATTATCTAAAGGCCATTTACCGTATCGCGCAGCAAAAAGACGTTAAAATAACGCCAACGGCCATAGCCGAAGCGCTGGGTAATAACCCCGCCTCGGTAGTTGATATGATCAGGAAGCTTACCGAAAAGGAGCTGATAGCCTATGATAAAAAGGTGGGCGTAAAACTTACCCCACAAGGCTTAAAAGATGCGGTACTAATTGTACGCCGGCACCGCCTTTGGGAAGTTTTCCTGTTAGAAAAACTGGGCTATCATTGGGACGAGATCCATGATATTGCCGAGGAGCTGGAACACATCAGCGATGCAACACTGGCCGACAGACTTGACAAATTCCTGGGCTTCCCCGAATACGATCCTCACGGCGATCCCATCCCAAAAGCCAACGGAAAGGTGCCCAAATCATTTTCGGTAACGTTAACTGATCTTAAGCCTGGTGCGGCATGCCGCGTGGCAGCCGTGCGCGATACCAGCAACTCGTTTTTGCAATACCTCATCAAGCTCAATATTGGCATTGGTACCCGCATCCAGCTCGTCGAAAAAATACTTTTCGATAATTCCCTCGTGATCAGCATCAACGGTAAAGAAAACACTACCGTATCGCAAAAATTTGGCGAGAATATTTTGATTGACTGAGCGTTGGATTTTTTTTTCCGGGACGCTAAGGGAGCAAAAAAACAAATGAATTACTTTTCGTCATACCATGTTTGCGTCTTTGCACAAAATAAATTGCCATCCAATCTATTCAAAAAAATTGTCAGTTTTTTGTCTTTATTTCTTACCCTTTCCTCCAATTTACAGCTAAATCGTCGATTTACGTTATTCGCAATCTTGTTTTCATCTTATTTTCATACAAGCAATCTACCTTAGTTGTTGTAGAGGTGAGAGGTAACATTTTTGTTATAAGCAAAATCATTTCACAGCGGGATTTGAGTAGTTTGATTTTTTGACGATAAAAAATTTATTTTATGCTGGCAGTAAAAACTTTAAGTAACAATTTAACCACCTACAAACGCAATGTACACGCTATGGGTGATAAATTTGAGATTAGTGTGGTTGGGAATGACCCTTTATTGGCCAATGAACAAATAGAAATTGCTATCGACGAGATAAACCGGGTTGAAAAACTACTTTCGGCTTTTGGCGATCACAGCAATATTAAACAAATTAACCGTGAAGCCGGTGTAGCGCCCGTAAAGGCTAATGGCGAAATTTTCAGGTTAATTAGCCGCGCTTTACAGATATCTGAACTTACACACGGCGCTTTTGATATTACCTATTTTACCGGCAATACCGGCAACGATACATCTTCGGTTGAAAACGTGACTGTTAAAACGGCCCCTTACTCAGTAATGCAAACCAACTATCAAAATGTTGTACTTGATGCCACCAGGCAAACTATCTTTTTAAAAGAAAAAGGTATGCGTATTGGCTTCGGCGCCAACAGTAAAGGCTATGCTGCCGATAGGGCAAAGTTTGTTTTACAAATGAATGGTGTTACCAGCGGCGTTATCAATTCAGGCGGCGACCTGTTAACCTGGGGTACGCAACCCAACAACAAACCATGGACGGTAGGCACTGCCGACCCTGAACAAAGGAAACAACCTTTCGCTCATCTTAACATCAGCAATATGGCTTTTGCTACATCGGTAAATGCCGAAAAATATGCCAGCATCAGCAAGAAAAAATTTCAAAGTATTGCCAATACCAATAAAGGTTTCCCGGTAAGCGAAATTAAAAGTGTAAGCATACTTAGCCCCACTGCCGAACTGGCCGATGCTATGGCATCCCCTATGATAAGCATTGGCATTAACGCCGGTATGTACTTAATTAACCAGCTAAACCAAATTGCCTGTGTTATTGTTGACGATCAGAACCGTGTTTACACTTCAAAAGGCGTTAGTATATAACCCTGCTTCAACTGCATTAATTTTAAACCAATCATAATTATTCCGGCAAGTGTGTAATCACTTGTTTATGCAAGCATTGTCCCCCGGCTTAAATAAACTGGTGATAATTGTTATCAACAGTACCCCCGATTTGGGTATTACTGTTTATATTGACCGATATTTGAATATAATTTTAAGTTTTTCTTCCTCTCAATGGTAAAGTGGTTTGCGTATATTGTCCTGTTATTGATATTTACGCCACGATTATCAGCTGCCGGTACAACAAACAGCCCATCACATCCGGTTGAATACCATCATGCGGTTAAGTTGCAATATCATAATTTACCGGCCGATACTACGTTATCAAAAAGTAAAAAGGAGCAGGAAGAAAAAAATAAAATTAAAGAGGTAGCTAAGGCAAAACGGCAGGCCAAGCCGGCAAAGGTAGATGAAAACACTCCGCCTGTGCCGCCTAAACCCAAGCCTAAAAGACAGCGCCGCCCTGAAGGGTTGGAGCGCCCGCCAGAAATACCTCGAAGAAATGGCGATTAAACAGGTGGTTAACAAACAATTTACCAATTTTTGATGAAGTACCTTTGCTTACTTTTTTTTATTGCCGGCAGTAATGCCTTATACGCTACGGGTATTAACAACACGCTTTTTACCGGTGGCAACATCCACATTGTGGCCGATACAGATACCGTCATCAGGAAACAATCTGTTTCGGTAGGGATAAACTATGGCAGCGACGCGCTCTTTTTCGGGCGCACCAGCCCGGTTAAATATCCCTTTGTTACAGGCGATGTTATTTATAACACAAAGCAAGGCTTTTTTGCTTATGGCTCTATTTTAAAGGTTTTGGGGTATGCGCCGGTTGACGAAGTTGATGTTGGCGGCGGCTACTTTTATAAATTTTCTAAACAGTTTTCAGGAGCGGTAAGCTATACCCGGTTTATATTTAATAAACAGGCCAATGTTATTAAGTCGGCCTCGTCAAATGATATCAACCTAAAAAATTCATACGACTGGAAGTTCTTGAAAACCAGTGTTATAGCCGACTATCTTTTTGGAAAATCCAACGATTTTTTTGTTACCGTTACAAACTCCAAATATATTGAAACCAGCTGGAGCATTTTTGACGACCAGGATTACCTTTCATTCAATCCATCATTTAACTTTATAACAGGCACTCAAAATTTTGTACAGCGCTACTCGGTAGATCATCGTTTTAAACAAGAGATTGACAATATTTATGTGTACGATGACCCAAACTCGGCGCGTTACAACCGTAAGTTTAAAATGCTTAACTATAGCTTTAAAGTACCTATTGCTTATAACCGGCCTCATTATACCCTTGAGGCCTCCTGGCGTTATTCAATCCCTGTTAACGTAGAGGGGGTGCTGGAAAACCACAAAGAATCGTTTTTTAATCTTACATTTTTTTACTTGTTTTATTAATAGCAGCGCATGAATGTTTTGATCATCGAAGACGAAAAAGCGCTTGCACACGAGCTGGAAATATTCCTGACAAATTATAATTACATCTGCGAGGTTTGTTATGACGGGGCTTCGGCATCAGAAAAAATTGCTGTCAATTTATACGATTTTATCCTGATTGACCTCGGCTTACCGGATTACGATGGTCTTGACCTGTTAAAAGAGGTAAAAAAACAAGGTTTAGACGCCGCATGTATTATACTAACTGCCCGTACCGAGATTAATGACCGCATTAAAGGGCTTGATTTGGGCGCCGATGATTACCTGCCCAAGCCGTTTTCGTTACTTGAACTGCAAAGCAGGATGCAGGCCATCATTCGCCGTAAGTTTGGGGTAAAAAATAACATTATTGACCTTGATGGTTTCCTGATTGATTTAACCAACCGCACCATTTCATATGGCACCAGCATGGTTAACACCATTACCAAAAAAGAATTTGACCTGATTGCTTACCTCATTCTGCATAAAAACCGCACGCTTACCAGGATGCAGTTAAGCGAACATATTTGGGGTAGTGTGGTTAATAATGATTACGACTCCAATTACATAGACGCACACATTAAAAATATCCGGAAAAAGTTAAATGCATTTGCATCGCCCGATTGGTTGGAGACCGTGCGCGGGTTGGGCTATAAAGTAAAGATAAACGCCTGAATATTTGAAATTAAGGACAAAACTTACGCTTTTTAACGCCATATCAAAATTGGTGATTGTGATACTGTTTGTATTGCTGGTACCCGTATTGATAAAAAACATAAGTAGCAGCTATGTTGATAGCAAGCTGATAAAGCAAAAAAACAAGCTGCTGCAAATTGTAAAAAGCCAGGGTATTGAAACCTATATTGTAAACGGCGAAGGGTATGGTAGCTACCTGCCCCTTAAAGATGAATACATTAGTCTTGACGAAGTTGACTCCAAGTATTTTTTAGATACCATCCAACGCGGTAAACGCCTTTTTAGCGAAGGCGATACATTGGAGTATCGCATATTGAGCCATACCTTTAAGGTTAAAAACAAAAACTACCTGCTGGAGATTGGAAAAAGTGTAGATACGCTTGACGAAACCAGTGTCCCGCTGCAAAACCTGGCCTTCGAGGTATTGTTAGGTATGATATTGCTTACTGTACTTGCCGACCAGGTTTATTCCAATTACGTACTTAAGCCCTTGCGTATTATAATAAAAACCAAGTTGGTAGGTCAAAAGTTTCCCAATTTTCAGTCGTACCGCAAAGTGCGCACTACAACATCTGATTTTGAGCATCTTGATCTGAGCATCCATAAAATGATTGAGACTATTGCCGATAAATTTCACCGGGAGCGTGAGTTTATTTCCAATGCATCGCATGAGTTGATGACGCCTATATCTATCCTTCAATCAAAAATTGAAAACATGTTTGAGGAAGAGGATATCAATGACGAACTAAAGGTGCGTTTGCTGGAGATGCAGAAGATCCTTAACCGGCTTAAAAGTATCACCAAAACACTGCTGCTGATATCACAGATTGAAAATGAGCAGTTTTTAAAAGAGGACAGGGTTTTAGTTGCCGAACTGCTGCAAGATGTTTATGACGAAATCTCCATCCGCCTGCAAGATAAAAACATCAGTTACGAAATTTCAATCCCGGATAACTGGTACATGGTTAATATCAACAAATTCTTGTTATTTAACTTGTTTTTCAACCTGATTAACAACGCCATAAAATATAACCGCGAAGGCGGTAGTATCCGGGTTGCCGCTGTGGCTGTTCACGACAAATTTTTAATCAGTATAACCGACACGGGCATAGGTATTGATGCCGACGCCATTCCTCTTATATTTAACCGCTTTAAAAAATTTCGCCAGTCATTACAGCAGGACAGCTTTGGCCTTGGCCTGCCTATTGTAAAATCAATAGCCGGATTCCATGATATCGAAATTGATGTGGTATCAGAAAAAAATGTGGGCAGTACCTTCAAACTTATCTTCCCTGCTACTTTAATCATAGTTAGCTAAGCGACTTCTTTTCGCTTATTTTTGTATCTGGAATTTTACATTTATGTACTAAAAATTAGTCAGCATCTTTGATTAAGACTAAACGTTACGCTCTTTTCAAACCCTTGGTTTCTTAATTGTTAAAAAAATATAGCGGCAGTGTGGATTTGCAGGCAGATCTGGTTGGTTTATCCCAATTGGGCTTTTGGCATCTGCTTTGCAAATGGTACTGTATATATACAATTATACTATTATGAAATCTTTAAAAATCAAGGTAGCAACTTTAAGTTTAGCATTGGCTACAGTTGGAATATTAGGCTCGGGCTGTAATTCATTAACTAAAACACAAAAAGGAGCTGCCATTGGCGCAGGTGCCGGTGGTACTGTAGGCGCTTTTATTGGCAAGGCTGCAGGTAACACTGCTTTGGGTGCTATTATTGGTGGCGCCGTGGGTGGTACAGCAGGTGCATTTATTGGCCGGAATATGGACAGGCAAGCTGCCGAAATTAAGCAAACTGTGCCTGGCGCTACTGTAACCCGCGAGGGTGAAGGTATACTGGTGAAATTCGACTCGGGTATTTTGTTTGATACCGATAAATCTGCCTTAAAAGCAGAAGCACAAAGCAATTTGCAAAAGCTGGCGGTATCGCTTCAAAACAACCCCGAAACCAATATTTTAATTGTTGGCCATACTGATAATACAGGAAGTGACGCGCACAATATGGATTTATCAATACAAAGGGCACAATCTGTAAAATCGTACATCGCTGCTCAAAATGTTCCCGCATCACGTTTACAAACCTCGGGCAAGGGCGAAACCGAACCAATTGCCGACAATACTACAGTAGATGGCCGTGCAAAAAACCGCCGGGTAGAAATTGTAATTGTTGCCAACTCAACCATGAAAGACCAGGCTAAACAGTCGGCTCAATAATATAATTTAATAGTTTTAAGATCAAGTTAATCAGAAAAGCCTGGCCGCGAGGGCCGGGTTTTCTTGTTTTATGGCTGGCAACTATCTTTCCCGCTTGTTACAAATGTGCTATTTGGCAACAACTAAAACCCCTTCCAACTAAAATATTGCCAGTAGGGATAACAAAACAGGCGGTAAGTTCGGTAATATTCATTACATCAACTTTCTCTCTCCAAAAACAATTTGTAATCAACAAGTTAATCACCTATTTTTGTTATATGCTAAAAAAATCAGGAGCGGTATTATTGACTATGCTGTACGTTGTTACAGTATTAGGCTTTGCGCTTAACCTGCATTATTGCGGCAACTACATCTCATCTGTTAAATTGAACGCCCCTGCTGTTGACTGCGGCATGGATAAGGTTGCTGGCAAAATAAAATGCTGTAAAAACAGCCATTTACAGATAAAGGTTAAAGATGTACACCAGGCCGAAGAAGCATCCTTTTTAAGCCAAATATTTGGTTTTGAATTACCTCACCTTCCATTTGGCAATTATTCCTTTTTTCCGCAACAGCCCTCGCTCGAAAAGTATTTTGACCGCGCACCTCCCGATGAGCCGGTACAAAGTTTAGCAACTTTTATCAAAAATTGTATTTTCCGGATCTGATAAGTTAATTGAACAGCTAATAACCCGGTATATTACCACAGTTTAATTCAATATTAATTTAAAAAGATTCAAATGAAAACGCTTAAAATATTCATCATTATATTTTCTCTTTCTGCTACCGTTGCAAAAGCTCAGTTTACCAAAGCTGAATTACAGGTTAGCGGGCTTACCTGCGCCCTTTGCGCCAAATCAACAGAAAAAGCACTCCGCACCCTGCCTTTTATAGGCGACATTAAAACCGACCTGATCCGCAATACTTACCTTATCACCTTTAAAAACGATGTGCCTGTAAATTTTGAGTTAATGAGCAAAAAAGTACAAGGCTCGGGATTTTCGGTAAACAGCTTGAAAGCCACTTACAACTTTGATAACACCAAAGTAGCCGATAACAATTTCAGCTACGGAGGCGATACCTACAAGCTACTTAATCCTGCCAATAAACCAACCAGCGGTACAGTTAATGTTACCGTTGTTGATCAGGGATTTGCGCCAAAATCGGTATCAAAAAAATACCTGGGTCAGGTAACAGATGCAGCACCTTCTTCCGGCCGTGTTTATCATTTAGCCATATAATTAATCATTTTTTATGAGAATCTTATTTCTGGCTATTTGCCTAACGGCTATGGCATGCCCTGTTTTCTCGCAGGAATTGTATGTAAACACCGAACCAGCCAGTAATATGGCCACCAGTTCATTAGGTATGCGGATAGAAAACCAGGGCTTTTTTAGCCCTACTTACAAAAACCGCAGCACTATTGAAGCTATGTATGGCGTAAGCCGCCACCTTATGGTACATGGATCTGTTTACATGTCTGATTATTACAGCAACAATCAGCATTTTGATGGAGGCAGTGTATACGCCAAATATCGGTTCCTTTCGATTGATACTGTTCAGCAGCATTTCAGGGGGGCCGCTTTTGTTAAACTGGCCAGCATCAATAATCCTGTGCCCAACCAGGAAATAACTTTAGAAGGAGATAACAGTGGCCTGCAAAGCGGTGTTGTATTTACACAACTGCTGCATAAACTGGCTATATCCGGCTCGGCAGGCTATATCCGGGCGTTTGATAATGCCGGCGGACATGCACTACCTGAATTTCAGGCCAGAAATGCCATCGCCTATACCCTATCGGCCGGTTACCTGCTATTACCCCGGCACTACCGCGATTATAGCCAGACAAACATGAACCTATACGTAGAACTGTTAGGCAAAACAAATCCTGGACACGTGCAAAGCTACCTGGATGTTGCACCAGCTGTGCAGTTTATTTTTAACAGTTTATGCCGGTTGGATTTTTCGTACCGCGCACCACTGTACAATGCCATGGAGCGCAACTCCAAAAACATGTACCTGGTTAGACTGGAGTATAACTTTTTTAATCTGTAGTTCTTCCAAAACTTAAAGGCGCGGCCATTTTCATGCCTGCGCCTTTAAGTTTTATTTTTTAGGTTTAATGCTTACACGCGGATATAAATCTTCTTTTTATCCAGCAGGTAACCCACAAGCCAGCAAATAAGCATATAGCTTATGGCAAACAGCAATGAGCCTATTGCACCGGGTATTATAGCCTGGTAAATATTGGTATTTATCCAATTATATAAACTGCTACCCTTTACAGTAAACATGTAAAAGAAAATCACTAAAGTTTCTGACAGTACATAAAGTGGTAGTGGATTTTTACCCAAGATGGTAAAAAACCTTGTCCAGTTGCCTTTGTTCCAATCATTAATCTCCAGGGCATATACCAGGAATGACAGGATCACCAGATCAAGGCCGGTGGTTATCAGTACAAACGGGCTGCTCCATAGCTTTTTGTTAATAGGGAACACCATATTCCAGCATAGGGCAATAAAGATGAACAGGCAGCCCATGAGCAGCATTTTTGATATCACATCGTACCCTTTACCTTTTTGCTGAATGAATTTGCCGGCGTAGTAGCCAACAACCACGTTTACAATAGCCGGCAAGGTGCTCAGGATACCTTCAGGATCAAATGCTTTTCCTTCGCCATGGTACATATGATCGGCGCCAAGTACAAGCTTATCCAGGTAATAGCCAGCGTTTCCGGTCATACTTAACGGGTTTAGCGGATCGCCAAAAACAAGCAGGATAATCCAATAAGCTACCAGGAACAAGATGGATAAAATAATGACCGAACGCTTTGATAAAAAATGGATCATGAGCGACGCAAAACAGTAACACAACGCGATACGCTGCAATACCCCGAAAATACGGGTATGGCTTATCGGCGAAAACTCAAAGTGCCCTTTATCAAAATTGAAGAAAGGGAACCAATACATGAGGTATCCTATTAAAAATATCAGTAGCGTGCGTTTAAATATCTTGGTAAGTACGGCGGCATTACCCATCTCGATATAGCGCTTCATCGAAAAGCTCATGGCGTTGCCCACCGCAAATAAAAACGAGGGAAATACCAGGTCGGTTGGGGTGAAACCATGCCAGGCTGCATGCTGTAGGGGCGCAAAAGCATCAGCCCCGCTCCCTGGTGTATTCACGATGATCATAAAACATAAAGTCATCCCTCTAAATACATCCAGCGATAAAAATCGTGTCGATGATGTGTTCATATTGTGGTTTATAGTTGTTGGCCGGTTTACAGCAGGGGTAATACGCAGCAATTTGAGAAAATCTGCCGGGATATAAAAACCCCGGCAGATATAATTATAATTTATTAATGGTAACCCGGGTTTTGTTTAAGCACCGGCGATCCGCCTTTGGCACTTAAGTCAATCTCAATAAGCGGAATGGGGTAATATTCGCTTTTGCCTTTCAAAAATTTGCCTCCCTTAACATCGTTGGTAAACTTGCTTTCATAGGCCATATAGGCATTTAACTCGGTATCGGCAATACCCCACCTAACTAAATCAAAAAAGCGGTGCCCTTCCATTGCCAGTTCAATTTTACGTTCAAAATAAATGGCTTTCAGCGCAAAGTCTTTACCTGTAAAAGCACCGGCAGGGTAAACGCTGACTTTATAATTAGCAGCGGGTGTGTTGGTGAAACCAGCGGTAGGGTTATCATTGTCTTTATAGTTGTGTACCCATCCAGATGTGTTGGCCGCTCTGCTGCGCACCATGTTTACATAACTTTCAGCCTTATTAAAATTACCCAGCTGGGCTTCAACTTCGGCGGCCATCAATAGCACATCGGCATAACGAATAAGGTTTACATTAATACCCGAACCAGGTGCCCACGAAGTGTTATCCCCGTTTTCACTTTGCTCGGCCTGGCCATATACATTTTTTATGGGCGAGTAAGGGCCCCCGTATTGTTGATCGCGTACCCAATCGGTGCCCGGGTGGATACCCCAATCAAGATATGGTATGCCTCGGCGGCCAACAGTCCAATCAAGACGGGGATCTATGGTACCGTCATCAGGTGTAAAATCATCGCCTGCCGCTACACCCATATCGGTTGTTAAAGCATGGCTGTTATAATCATCCAGGTATGGCAAGCCGGTAGCCGGGTTGGTACGAAAATGGTTGGCCAGCTCAATTGACGGCTGATAAAAACCACAGCAACTAAACGGACTGCTGTTACCATATGGAAAATTCAGCATATCGCCATCGTTGGCATTTGAAGGCCCGTTAGGATCACTGTTTGCGGCTGCCTGCACAGCAAAAACCGACTCGGCGCTATTATTGGTGACCGTTCTGAAATTATCATTAAATTTTTCGTTTAACGCATATTTTAAGCCCAACGCGGTTACGCCCTGCGCAATAACGGCATCAAAAACAGCCTTGGCCTCGGTATATTTATGCTCATACAAATATGTTTTTGCCAAATATGCTCCCGCCGCCCATTTGTTGGCCCGGCCTACATTAGCCTGTGTATTGGGCAAATTATTATAGGCATACAGAAAATCGGCCTCAATTTTTGGCCATATATCTGTTGTATTGGGCTGGTTAATATCTGTGGTGGCTTCGTCAAGGTAAGGCACATTGTTAAACATCTTCTTCAGATCGAAATAGTAATGGGCGCGTAAAAACCTGGCCTGTGCTATAATGTTTGTTTTGGTAGCTGCTGCAATAGTGGCAACTTTGTTAGTGATACCAATGGTATTGTTGGTTCTTGAAATCCCTTCATAATCGGCCCTCCATTTGCTGTCAAAAAAACCGTTGCTGGCATCGGGATTATACTTCATAATGGGCTCAATAGGCTGCTGATCGCCGGCAATACTTCCCTTTGAAGCATCCCCGCCGGCCACGCCGCCGTAAATCCAGTTATCGGGCGATGCCTCCCATGAGCCGCCACCACCTATGGCAGCATCGCCGCCCTGCTGGCCGTCAAGGGCAGCGTAGGCGCCTACTAATAATTCCTGGGCACCTGCTTCGGTTTGTAAAAACTGAGGCTCGAGCGCGCCGTTAATTGGTTTATCAAGAAATGTTTTTTTACATGCACCCAGCGCGAAAACGCTAAGCAACAGGACGCTGAAATATCTTTTTGCTTTCATTGTAATACTTTTAATGCTGTGTTTATAATGAAAAATTTACTCCGAATAAAAATGTACGTGGACTGGCGTAGCTACCCTCATCAATACCAAAATCTTTGGTATTGCCGCTCAATTCCGGATCGATGCCGCTGTAACCGGTTAATGTGAACAGGTTGGTTGCTGATACGTAGATCCTTAATTTTTGAACGCCTGCTTTTTTAAGACCAGGAATTTTGAAGGTGTAACCAATTTGCGCGTTGCGCATCCTCACGTAGGTACCGTTTTCAACAAAATAGGAATTTGGCGTTGCGCCACTGCTTGTCGATGCATCCAACTCCTGTATAGGCGCTTTTGCGTTTTGATGCGTTGGCGTCCATGAATCATTAAGCGCAGTATAGCTTTTGGCAGTTCCGTATGAGGCATAAAAGTCTCGCCAGTATTTAACACTGTTCCACAACTTATTGCCAAACGAGCCGTAAAGAAATACACTGGCGTCAAAGTTTTTATAATTTACGCTCAGGTTTAAACCTGTTGTAAATTTAGGGTTAGGGTTACCGATAAATGTGCGGTCGGCATCGGTAATTACACCATCGCCGTTAACATCTTTATACTTAAAGCGGCCAACTTTAGTATCTGATTGATAAACAGCATTAGGGTCGCCGCTTATTTTTTGAGCACCGGCATCGGCCGCATCAATTTGTGCCTGGCTATTCCAGAAACCATCTACCTGGTAACCATAAAATTCGCCCAATGAGTGGCCTACGGCACTCCTGGTTATCGGGCCGTCAAAGCGGCTGGTGGCATCGCCCGAAAAATAGTCCCTGTCATCAGATACTTTTAATATTTTGTTATTATAGGTTGTTAAGGTTCCTGTGGCACTAAAGCTTAGCTCCTTATTTACATTTAAATTAGTTGTTACAGATATATCTAACCCGTCTGTTTTCATTTTGCCTACGTTTTGTGCAGGCACATTACCATTACCGGCAGTACCCAATTGCTTGGCTGCATATAAAAGGTCTTTAATGTCTTTACGGTAATAATCGGCGGTTATGGCTACTTTTCCGTTAAGGAGGGTAGCATCAAAACCAAAGTTGGAGTTGATATCTTTTTCCCACAATGCGTTGGGGTTGGCTATCTGATCCTGGTAAAAACCTGGCAGCAACGCAGCATTACCATCTAAAGGATAGTATGACTGGCCTATATTGGTATTAAACGTAGTAAAGGCATCTTTGGCCCCCATGTTAATCTGGTTACCCATAATACCCCAGCCACCTCTCACTTTCAAATCGGTAAGCCATTTTACTTCTTTCAAAAAGCTTTCCTGCGAAATACGCCAGCCGGCACTAAAAGCCGGGAAGTAGCCATAACGCTGGGTTACCGGGAATTTAGAAGATCCATCGCGGCGAATGGTAGCGTTAAACAGGTATTTATTATCAAAAATATAATCAAGGCGGGCAAACTCCGAGAAAAGCGAGGTGGCACTTTTGCCACTGTAAATATTTTTGTTGGTGGTGCCTGTAGACAGGTTAACATAATCTGGGTCGAAGTTAAAAAAGCCTTGTATGCTGCCCCCTTGCCCGCTGTTGTATGTTTCTACAGATTCGGTACCTACTACCACATTAAAACTGTGTTTTCCGAATAGCTTTTGATAGGTAAGGGTGTTTGTCCAGTTGTAGGTGTAATTACTGTATGAATCTTCGCCATAACTGTTGGTTTGCGAATTTTCGACATTTTCGTAGGTTGGGTAATTAAAGTAATGGTCATTACCGTTGGTGATGTCGCCGCCAAAACTGGTACGCAGGGTTAGCCCTTTAACTATATCCGCTTCGGCAAACATATTACCCAACAGGCGGTAATCTGTAGCGCCGCTTACCTTTGAACGTTGCTGTATGGCCACCGGGTTGTTGGCATCGCCTAAGCCGGTGCCATAACTGCCGGCGTAGTTCCCTTTAATATCATATACCGGAATAATTGGCTGCTCCCTTAAACCCATGGCAATAACACCATCGGGATTGTTTGTGCTTACTTTAGGGTTTTTAGTAATAGAGTAAGCCAGGTTTTCGCCTACGCGGATATGCTTGGTAATATTAAATGTAGTATTTGAGCGTAAGGTGTACCGTTTTAAATAAGTATCAATCAATGTTCCCTGCTGGTTAAAATAATTGAGCGAGAACAGGTAGCTCGCCTGGTCGCTGCTTCCGCTTAAGGTTACGTTATGACTTGTTATCGGGGCCGATTTGAATAGTTCGTGATACCAGTCGGTACCTGCTTTATTCGCCCTCGTTATACGGTAAAAGTTATTATAGTCATCTGGCGATGTATACAACGGATTAACGTAATATTTCGACGGATCAACCGCCGGGCTTCCCTCTTTTGCGCCGGCAGGAGTAATATAATCTGGCAGTGTAAATTTTGAATTTGCCCCGGTAGGGTTATAAAGCGGGTCGGTAAAATCTGTTATTCCCGAATTTTTTTCGGCCATTAGCTGAAGGTCGGCCGTTTGCTGCGGATTTAAGGTATGCCAAACATTGCCTCCCTTGGGTA
Source organism: Mucilaginibacter ginsenosidivorax (assembly GCF_007971525.1). Taxonomy (NCBI): domain Bacteria; kingdom Pseudomonadati; phylum Bacteroidota; class Sphingobacteriia; order Sphingobacteriales; family Sphingobacteriaceae; genus Mucilaginibacter; species Mucilaginibacter ginsenosidivorax. The sequence goes on along the minus strand of NZ_CP042437.1, from coordinate 3,568,190 downwards.
CCTGCGAACCGTAATAAGCATCATACTGAATGCTCACTTTGCCCTTGCCCCTTTTGGTGGTAATGATGATAACCCCGTTTGCAGCCCTTGCCCCGTATATTGAAGCTGAACTTGCATCCTTTAACACCTGTAACGATTCAACATCATTTGGGTTAAGGGTACTTACATCATAGGTTTCCATGCCATCAACCACGTACAAAGGGGTGTTATCGCCAAACGTATTAAAACCCCTGATGTGTACCTGTGGCTCTTCGCCCGGCTGGCCCGATCCGGTTACTGTAACACCCGATGCCTGCCCCTGTAACTGGCTGTTAACTGATGACGAAGCTTGTTTATTCAAATCCTTAACATTTACTACCGCTACGGCACCGGTAAGGTCTTTCTTCTTTTGAGTAGTATAACCAACCACTACAACCTCGTTCAGCGCTTTTGATTCTTCAACAAGCTTTACGTTTACCACTGTTTGGCCGCCAATGGGCACCTCCTGTGGTGTAAAGCCTAAAAAGTTAAACAGGAGTATGCCTGTGCCATCGGGCAATGTAAGGCTATATTTTCCGTCGATATTGGTTACTGTTCCTAATGTACTGCCTTTAAGTTTTATGCTTACACCGGGTAGAGGAAGCCCCGCGGCATCTGTAACGGTACCGGTTACTGTAACTGTTGCTATAGTTTTGCCATCGGCCGGTTTAATAATAATGATATTATCAACCACCTGGAAGGTGAGCTGCTGATTTTTAAGCACATCCTTCATCACGGTTTCAATACTGGCGTTTTGCAATTCAACATTAATTTTTTTATCAATGTTAACCTGGTCCAGCCGGTAAAAAACCGTGTACTTGCTGCTTTTTTCAATCTGCTTAAACATCTGTTTAACAGATATATTGTTTACATTAAAGTTGTAAACGTTTTGCGAAAAAGCAGCTGCGTGTATTTGCATTATTCCCGTCAAGAGTAAAACAGTTACAAGCTTCATAATTTTAATCGTTTTTTGCCACGCACGCGCAGCCATTACAGATTTTCTGTCAAAATTTATCATAAATTTGTTTGTTAATCAGTTAATACGATGCTTCCCCAAGCGTAGGGTATTAGCTATTGATTTTATTGAGGGCCCGGAGTGTTAGCGCACACCGGGTTCTATTTTGAAAGAGAGAGCGTTAGTTTATCGCCATAGGTTATTTTGTTTTTAAAGGGTTAACAGATTAGTTTTTATTGTTTTTTGTGATGTTTATTGTATTGCCTGCAATAGTGTAATTAATGGCTGTATTACCTTTTATAAGGTTTAAAACTTTATCTATACTGGATATACTTTTAAAACTGCCCGAATAGCGGATGTTTTGCAATTCGGCATCGTCCATAATAATTTTTACATTGTACCTGCGTTCCAATACTTTAGATATCTCGTCGAGCGTATTGCCATCAAATACCAGCAAATCATCCTTCCAGCCATCGTAGCGGTCCATTTTTGCCGAATCAACCTGCGATACTTGTATCTCGTTTAGGTTTTTCAATTCTTTATCATCTTGCTTTACCGCGTATTTTTCAGCACTGGGATAATATATCCTGAGCACCTGGTGCGGCTTAACATAGATGCGGTTCATCTCGCGCGTGTTGTTATCTATGTTACCTTCAACCGCTACCTCGCCCTTTACAACCGTGGTTTCAAAAAAGGAGTCGTTAGCATAAGCTTTCAGGTTAAATTTTGTGCCGATATCCCTGATGGTATAATTTTTAGTGTTAACCAAAAACGGGATAGTTTTGCTGCCAGGAGCAATGTCGAAAAAAGCCTCGCCCTCCAGATAAACAGTCCGGTTTGTTTTATTAAAGTCTGTATTATATTTAAGCTTGCTGCCCGCATTTAGCCAAACGGTGGTGCCATCGCTTAAAACTATTTTTTTTACGCCCCCATTATTAACAAATACCTGCCTTGTACTCTGCACATTTTTTGAATAATGGCTTACAAGCACTGCTGTCAGTAAACCAAACAGGGCTACGGCTGCAGCCACCTTACTCCATACAGCAAGCACCCGGTATTTTGGTACATGCGGAATAGTTGCTGCCGAAAATTTGGCGAATGCTTTCTCCTCATTAATAACATCGGGCTGCAGGTACAACATGTTTTGCCAGGTTTCATATAGCTGGGCAAAGTACTGCTCATTCTCGGGGTGTGCATTAATCCATTCCTTCACCTGCCCCACCTCTTTTTCATCGGCTTCGCGGGTTATATATTTTACCAGTAACAGTTTTATTTCCTCGTTGTCCATTCGTGTTCTTATTAGCAAGACAACTGAAAAACCGCGCACCCTCAAGCGGAGTTAAAATATTTTTTATTAAATTCGGATAAAGGCAAAATTTCACCCTGCTAATTGCGAATTATATTCGCGATACAAAATATTTGCAGGCATATTCATCAATATTTCCATATTAAATTTGATGCTTTCAAAATTTAATCGTTAACTTGTTAAAGTTTTTTAAAAAGTATTTCTTTTTACCCACGCTATGAATAAATGATTACCTCAAAAACCAACACGTCAATAACAAAACTAACACAGGGCGACGCCGGCGCGTTTGAAGTTTTATTTAAACTTCATTATACCCGCCTTACGCTTTTCGCCAATCGTTTTGTGAATGATTTGCCGGTGGCCGAGGAGATAGTAGCCGAAATATTTACCGATTTGTGGGAGAAAGGTCATGAGGTTACGTTTTCAACATCGGTAAGCTCATACTTGTATAAAATGGCGCAAAACCGCTGCCTCAATTATTTGAAGCACCAGAAAATAGAAAATCTTTACGTTGACTACCTGCAAAAAAACAACCTGCTTGATGAAGTACGAAGCGCAGTTGAAAACGGGTACGAAGAAAAAGAACTGGCCCATCAAATAAAAGCAGCCATAAACACCCTCCCCGAAAAATGCCGTGAAATTTTTGTATTGAGTCGCTTTAGCGATATGAAGTATAAGGAAATTGCCAGCAAACTCAACATTTCGCCCAAAACGGTTGAACGCCAGGTGAGCATTGCCTTAGAGAAGTTAAGGCAAACCCTGAAGCATGTGAGTTATTTGTTAATGTTTTAGTAATGATAGTGGGATTGATGGATATGAATTGATCCGTTGTCAATTTTGTATACAAGGCAATGTTCTAAATTTATCCGTCGACACCACAAACCCGCTAAATTATGCTTTAACGGCTCTGGTTTGCCAGAACCTTCAAATGGAGTTCTTTCTATATCTTTTACTAAAGCATTTATTTTTCTTAAAATGGATTTATCGGTAGTCTGCCAATATAGATAATCTTCCCAGGCCTGATCGGAAAAACCGATTCTCACTCTTCAATCAGTTTTCTTTCGGTACCTAAACCATTTTCCAAATCCTCTATGCTTTTCATCAGCCGGGCAGAATTTGCAGGACTTTTAAGCAAGTAAAATGTTTCTTCCATGCTTTCATAATCAGCTTTAGAAATAACTACAACATCCTCTGCATTCGTACTTTTAACCACTAAGGGTTTATGATCATTGCGAACTTTATCCAGATAGAATTTAAGTTGTTGCCTGAAGGTTGTATATGTGGTAACTTCCATTTGCTTAATTTTAAATAAAGATATCCTGCTTTTATCCGTCAGTAAAACATTATTTAGGTTCGGTTACCCCAATCATCACCCCAAAGTTCCCATCTGTTTGCCCCCAGTTTTTTTCGGGCAAATAAGCCCTCGAAACAAAACCATCCAGATATAAGGCATTTTTACAGCCCATATTTTTAAAATACGCTGCAAAATCATAAAAATTAACGGGCACTTTAGAAATTACGAAAACAACTTCGCCGGTTGGTAAAATACCAACGCCATTCCTGATATTCAGGTTTGCTGACCCCGCTTTAAATGATGGATGAATTTGCCCACCTATCACCAGCATCGGCCCTGATTGGGTGGCGTATTTAATATCACCATGATCTTTAAACGAGGCTGTGCTACAAATAACCGCCGTATTGGTTGTTGTAAGATAGAAAACCCCGTTGGGCTTCAGGTAAAAATTGCCATTACCCGATGATGTATCTAAGGGCGATAATGTTTTTCTATTTTCGATGTACAGCCCTTGTGGCGATCCATCCGGTTTGTACATCCCTGCGTTCATGGCAAATACCAGCTTACGCTTATTATTATCAAGCCAAAGCTTCAGGTTTTGGATACTGCCGAAATTCGAATTTCCATCGTCCTTCCAATAAAGTTTCAGTTCGTGTTTTTTGGGGTTTACCCAATAGCTAAGAAAACGGTCTTCATCCTGATGTGTCCGTGTAAAAGCCAGTGCTGCCACTGCAACAAGCAGGGCAAAAACTGTGAATAGAAAACCCCTGCTCTTTTTCATTTCAATAGGCATTAGTTTCTATCCACAATATATCGATATTTTATTTGATGTCCATTTCCTTTTTCAAAAACTGGCCGGTAAAGCTTTCCTTCACTTTGCATAAACCTTCGGGGGTACCGCTGAAAAGAATTTTACCGCCGCCAGAGCCACCTTCGGGGCCCAGATCGATAACATGGTCAACAACTTTAATTACATCCAGGTTATGCTCAATTACTAAAACAGTATTGCCTTTATCAACCAGTTGATAAAGCACGCCTAACAGCACGTTAATATCCTCAAAATGCAAACCTGTGGTAGGCTCATCTAAAATGTAAAAGGTATTACCGGTATCTTTTTTTGATAGCTCGGTAGCCAGCTTAACACGTTGAGCCTCGCCACCAGATAGCGTGGTTGACGCCTGGCCCAAAGTAATGTAACCTAAACCAACATCATTCAAGGTTTTTACCTTGCGGTATATGGATGGGATATGTTCAAAAAATGGCGTAGCATCTTCAATGCTCATATCCAGCACATCGCTGATGGATTTGCCACGATAGCGAACCTCCAGCGTTTCGCGGTTGTACCGGCGACCACCACATTCTTCGCATGGTACCTGCACATCAGGTAAAAAATTCATCTCGATAACCTTCATGCCTGCGCCCTGGCAGGTTTCGCAGCGGCCACCTTTTACGTTAAATGAGAAGCGGCCCGGCTTGTATCCCCTGATCCGCGACTCTGGCAAGGCTACATAAAGGTTCCGAATATCTGAAAACACACCGGTATAGGTAGCCGGGTTCGATCGCGGTGTACGGCCGATAGGCGTTTGATCTATTTCGATCACTTTATCGATATTCTCCAGCCCCTCAATTTTTTCGTAAGGCAACGGATGTTTCTTGGCCCTGAAAAAATGATGATTTAAAATAGGATATAACGTTTCGGTAATTAGGCTTGATTTACCGCTTCCGGATACCCCTGTAACACCAATTAATTTACCTAACGGAAAATCAACAGAAACCTTTTTTAAATTATGGCCGGTTGCCTTTTTAAGGCTTAGTGTTTTTCCGTTACCCTCTCTCCTTTTTTCAGGAATAGCGATAGAACGTTCGCCATTGATATAGGATGTAGTGAGTGTATGCTCTTTCATCAGCTGTGCAGGTGTTCCCTGCGCAACAATCTGCCCGCCGTGTACGCCCGCTGCCGGGCCCATGTCAATAACATGGTCGGCTTCCAGTATCATATCTTTATCGTGCTCAACCACCAAAACGGTATTACCCAGGTCGCGCAGGTTTTTAAGTGCGTTTATAAGTCGCTCGTTATCGCGTTGATGCAGGCCGATGCTCGGCTCATCTAAAATGTACATAACGTTCATCAACTGCGAGCCTATCTGTGTAGCCAATCGGATTCGCTGTGCTTCACCACCCGAAAGCGTTTTGGCCGTCCTATCCAGCGTTAAATAACTCAAACCCACATCAAGCAGGAATACAATACGTGCACGGATCTCTTTCAGGATCTCTTTGGCGATAACATTCTGGCGTTCGCTCAGCCTGTCTTCCAGGCCGTTAAACCATTCCTGCAGGTGATTGATATCCATGCAGGCCAGCTCGAATATATTTTTGTTATCTACCTTAAAATGCAGCGATTCTTTTTTTAATCTCGCACCATCACAAACCGGGCAGGTTTTAAGTACGCGATAATTTTCCATATCGTCCATCCCTTCGTCATTCCGGCGTTCCTGCTGCTCTTCCAGCATACGCACAATGCCGTCAAAAGTGATGGTATAACTTTGAACGTTCCATTTATTGTACTCAACAGAAACACTGATGGTATCTGGCGCTCCGTTAAGGATAATATCCAAATGATCGCGGCTTAACTTTTCTATAGGGGTAGTTAATGAAAACTCATACTTTTTAGCCAAGGCCTTCAGCACCTGGAAAATCCAGGTCTCCCGGTATTCACCTATCGGCGCGAGGCCACCATTCATAATGGTTAGCTTAGGATTAGGGATAACCGATGCTTCATCAACCTCAAAAATGTATCCTAAACCATTACATTTTTCGCAGGCACCATAAGGCGAGTTGAACGAGAACGTATTTGGCTGCGGCTCATCGTACGAGATACCCGAAACCGGATCCATCAAATACTTACTATAATAGGCTACGTTACCATCCTTATCACCCACGCGAATAATGCCTTTGGCTATTTTAAGCGCCGTTTGCACCGATGTGTATAAACGCTTGCTGTCTTTTTCTGTCACCACCAGCCTGTCAACCACAATATCAATATCATGAATCTTGTACCTGTCTACCTGCATCTTTGGCTCTACATCGGCCATGGCACCATCAATCCATACTTTAAGGTAACCTTGCTTACGGATAGATTCAAAAAGCTCGCGGTAATGACCCTTACGGGCCTTTACAACGGGGGCCAAGATGTTCACGGGCTGACCGTCGAATTTTTCGGTAATGGTTTTCAGGATCTGGTCTTCGCTCATCCGCTCCATTTTCTCACCTGTTGTGTAAGAATAGGCGTCCCCGGTACGGGCGAAAAGCAAACGCATAAAATCGTAAATCTCGGTAATAGTACCCACTGTTGATCGCGGGTTTTTGCTGGTTGTTTTTTGCTCAATAGCAATAACCGGGCTTAGGCCCGATACTTTATCAACATCCGGCCGCTCCATACCGCCCATAAACTGGCGCGAGTAGGCCGAAAATGTTTCCATATAACGGCGCTGCCCTTCGGCATAAATGGTATCAAATGCCAATGACGATTTGCCGCTGCCACTTAAACCGGTAATTACCACCAGCTGGTTGCGCGGAAAAGAAACATCAATATTTTTTAAATTATGTACCCTGGCCCCGTAAACTTCAACTTCGCTTTGTTCGCCCAGGTCGATGGTTTTTTCAATCATATGTATTTTTAAAAACAATACAGTTTGGCCGGTTAAAAAAAGCCCGCCAACTATACTAATATTTTTCGCAAATATATGTAAAAAGCTGATGCTTTATAAGATATGTAACAACCCGAAACGTTATTTGACTTAAAAATAACAGCCCTATTGTAACCGTAATTTTTTAAACTTGTTTTAATAGAGAGCTTAAGGCAGAAAGCCTAAAACAGAAAGCTCAATGATCAATTTACTATGGCATTTAGCTGTATATTATTGGATGGCAAAACATAAAAAAGCCGATCCTCCATCCAGGAAGATCGGCTTTCAAGTGCTCCGTAAAATTTTACTTTTTGAATTATTGAGTGTCTGAATTATTGATTAGAACGCTAAGCGATCCAATCCTTCATTAAATCATAATTAATTAAAGGCTAACAGTTGTGTTGTGGGTGGGATGACAATGTAATCCTTATACCCAAACTTTTTAGGCTGTTCGATAATTGCTTTCATGGCAATAAGCTTATAGATGTATGAACCGGTTTCGCGGTTCAGGCTCATGCGAAAGTAATTATCCTCGTTTTGCTTATTAATGGCGCGTTCCATTTTAATGGAGCCATTGTTGTAAGCTGCGGCAGCCAGTGTCCAGCTGTTAAACTCGGCGTATAGTTCTTTGATATACTTGCAGGCAGCGATTGTCGATTTGCGTACATTTTGACGCTCATCAACACCATGGCCAACCTTTAAGCCATAGGTACGCGCAGTGCCGGCCATAAACTGCCATAAGCCAGATGCTCCTTTTGAAGAAGTGCCGCTTTTAAGGCCCGATTCAACAAGCGGGATGTATTTAAAATCATCCGGAATACCGTAAAACTTTAAAATTGGCTCAATAATAGGGAACAGCACTTCGGCCTTGCGGTGCAGCAAGGTTGACTGAACACTTTTAAAAGAATGTTGGCTAAGCGATTTGTTGAGTTTTTTGGTAACCCTTGCATCGTTAACAGGTAAAGCTTCGTCGGCAAAATTATAGGCAGCCGTAGTGCTTTTAATAAAAATAAATTTCGAGGTCCGATGGCTTAATTTGGCCGGTTTTGCAACCGTTTCGGTAATCGTTGTACCGTAAATATTAAGCTTTGAAATGAGGGCCAGCACCAGGATTACGGAGCACGTAAGTAAGTGTTTTTTAATCATTTCTTTTTTTATCATTAACTATACATTAGGTAAAATGTGCTGCAAAGATATGTCATACAAATCACATAATCAAATACTTAGGATTTTGCCAACTTTTTTAGCATGGGTTTTCGGTTCAAAAACCGTGTTTAAAACCGTTTAAACCGTGATTTTGTTTGCCAACATTTTTTTATTTTTTTTGATTAAACTGTGCCAAAAAAGCGTAACTTTGACCCTCACGCTGCGAAAGCGCTAAACAAAAAAATATGGTATTTAAGAGACCAACAGGTAGTCGCGATGACAGGCCAGGAAAATCAACTGGCAGAAGCTCAAGAGGCGACGAAAAGCCAAAAAGACCGGCAACCGCAAAAGGCAAAGCCACTCCGGACGGAGAAAAGAAGAAACTATCCAGACCGGATAAACCATTCCAAAGCAACAGGTTCAGTGATGATAAGCCCAAAAGCAATTTCAGGGACAGCGCATCATCTGGCGACAAAAAATCGTCGGGCAGGTCAAAGCCGTATTCCGGCAGACCATCTGCAGGTGACGACAGGCCTAAAAGTAACTTTAGAGACGGTGCTTCATCTGGCGATAAAAAAACTTTTTCGCCACGCAGTAAGCCCTACTCCGGCAGGCCAACAGGTGGTGATTTTGAAGACAGGCCAAAAAGAAGCTTCGGCGCAGGCTCATCGGCCAGCGGCGAAAGAAAACCATACTCTGGCCGTCCAACTTCCGGCGAAGGTGAAGAAAGACCCAAAAGAAACTTTGGCGGCAGCAGTGCCGGCGAAAAGAAACCATACTCTTCTCCACTTACACGTACATCAAATACCGATTTTGGCGATAAACCCAAAAGAAGCTTTGGGACGGGTGCAGAAAGATCAACAGATAAAAAATTTGGCGAAAGGCCCGAAGGCGGATTTAAAAAACGCGAAGGCGGTTTTTCAAAAGATAAACCGGCTTACAATGCCGACAAGCCACAACGTAAACCTACTTACGACAAGATAACCAAAGATACCAGCGCGCCCGAAAGGACCATGCGTGGCCGTAAAAAACCAGCCGAAACCAAAACTAAGGATGATGGGCTGATCCGCCTTAACCGTTATATATCAAATGCAGGCATCTGCTCTCGCCGTAAGGCCGATGAACTGATCATTGCAGGTGTGGTATCGGTAAATGGTGTAGTGGTTGACGAATTAGGTGCCAAAATTGATCCCCGTAAGGATGAGATCAAATATAACGGCGAAACACTGCGTCGCGAAAAAATGGTTTACGTATTATTAAATAAACCAAAGGATTACATTACCACCACCGAAGACCCACAAGAGCGCCGTACTGTAATGCACCTGGTTGAAAAAGCAACCAAAGAGCGCATTTATCCAATTGGCCGTTTAGACAGGAACACCACCGGGTTATTATTAATGACCAACGATGGCGACCTTGCCGATAAATTATCGCACCCGCGCAGCAACATCAGCAAACTATACCAGGTTGAATTAAATAAAGCTTTATCTCAAGGCGATCTGAACAAGATTACTTATGGTATCGAGCTGGAAGATGGTTTAATTAAACCCGATTCGGTATCGTACGTTGCCGGTGCATCAAAAAGAGAAGTGGGCATCCAGATTCACAGCGGAAAAAACCGTGTGGTACGCCGCATTTTTGAAAGCCTTGGTTACGAAGTTGTAAAACTGGATAGGGTGGTTTACGCCAACCTCACCAAAAAAGACCTTCCACGCGGCCGTTATCGCCATTTAGAAGAAAGCGAGATCATCCAGCTTAAACACCTGATAAAATAATATAAAACGCCCCGCTAAACATCGGGGCGTTTTTTTGTCTATTTTGTTAACTTGCGCTCCATAATCAATTTGTACCCACATGAAAAAAGTTCTTTTGATCATAGCGATGCTATCGCCTTTGTTTAATTACGCCCAGGATAAAAAGCCAATTCCCAAATCATTTGACCTGGTTGTAGGTACGTATACAACAGGTACCAGTAAGGGTATTATGGTTTACCGTTTTTATACCCAGAGTGGCAAACTTGCTTATTTAAGCCAGATAGATGGTGTAACCAATCCATCGTACCTTACTATCAGCAAAAACAATAAATTTATTTACGCCGTAAACGAAGTTACCAAAGGCGAGGTGAGCGCATTTTCATTTGATGCCAAAACCGGTAAAATAGATTTCATCAACAAACAATCATCTTTAGGTGCCGATCCATGCTATATTGCTGTAGACAAAGCACAAAAAAATGTATTTGTAGCCAACTATTCAAGCGGCCAGGTTGCCGTGCTACCTGTTAATAAGGACGGTTCTTTAGGCAACGGCATTGAAACTGTACGTAATGAAGAGGGTAAAGGCCCCAACAAAGAACGCCAGGAAGGCCCGCATGCCCATATGAGCATATTGTCGCCCGATGAAAAATACCTGTTTTATAATGATTTGGGTACCGATAGGATAAACATCTATCGCTATCGCGCAGGTAAGGCATCTCCATTAACCGATCCTACCTTTGTAAGTGTTACTCCGGGAGAAGGCCCCCGCCACTTGGAGTATTCTTTGGATAAAAAGCATGTTTACCTGGCAACAGAAATGGGATCGAATGTATTTGTATTTGATTATGACAATGGTAAGTTTAAACAGAAACAGGTAATAACTTTGTTGCCGGATGGATTTACAGGCAAAACAGCTGCCGCAGCTATACACTTATCGCCTGATGGCCGTTTTCTGTACGTATCTAACCGTTTAGAGACCAACGAAATTATTTGTTATGCGGTGAACCAGGAAACAGGCGGGCTTACCTTTGTATCGCGCCAACCTACCTACGGCAAAAACCCACGCGATTTTGCCATCGACCCATGGGGCAATTACCTGGTGGTTGCCAACCAGGGCAGCGATAGTATGTTTGTATTTAAAATAGACCAAAATACAGGTAAGCTAACCCAAACAGGCATTAAAATAGATATTGGCAACCCGGTTTGTTTGAAATTTACAGCGGCAGAATAGTTTTGAGTTGAAAGGGTAAAAGCGAAAGGTAAAAGGCGAAAGGAGCCCATTGGTAAAAACAAAAAAGGGTAAGCACTACTACAAATTGTGCTTACCCTTTTTTTGAGGCAAAGGAAAACCTTTTACCTTTCGCCTTTACCCTTTCACCTAATTTTTAGTGAACGAATAAATAATATAACCGGTACTACCACCTACCTCAACAGGTGATTTAAGTACCATGGCATTGCCATCGTTGCTGGCAATATCCAAACGATAGCCTTCGGCTACGTTTTTCGGTTTATCTCCTTGATAAATTTTCTTGAACTGAAATTGGGTGCCCGTAGTGCCGCCGTTATAAACCGACCAGAAAATAGTTTGAGCGGTGCCGTTGCTTAAAGTGTAAATGCCGTTGCCGCTATTGGTTAATTTCCAGGTGCTGCCAACAAATGCTTCGGGAGCTGCCTGGTCAAACACATTTTGAACGGCACCTTGTACAAGGCCCTGGTAACTTACATTATTCAATGTCCAGGAGCCAGTGAATTTACCGCGGGATACGTTAGTTGTAGTTGCATTTTGCGGAGTTGAACAGGCCGCGAATAAAAAAATAAGGGATAGGATTACTACCGGGGTTTTTAATAAGTTTTTCATGACAGAAGTTATTTAATGCATATAAGCATAAACCCTGCCAAAAGCTTAACTGTATTTAACCACTTCTGATTTTAACTCCCTTTCAAGTTCAAATAAACGCCGGTTAATAGATGCAACTACCAGGTCGGCTTCTTTAACGTTTTTAAGGCTTTTGGCAAAACGGTGATCGGTATCCTTTGAAAATAACGAGCGGCTGATTTTATTAATAAGATTCATAGGTATATTCCTTATAGCACTATTTTACGAATAGTGTTCCATTAAGGTTACGAAAATTAACTGAGATTGTTCTTTTTAAGCAATGCTTAAAAAAGCAATGAGTTTTTCCATGGCTTTTGCCCGGTGGCTTATCTGGTTTTTCTCATTCATCGTCATTTCGGCAAAGGTTATAGCGTAGCCATCGGGCTCAAATATTGGGTCGTATCCAAAGCCGTCCGTTCCACTGGGGATAGTGCGGATAGTTCCTTCGACTGTTCCTTCAAAAAAATATTCTTCACCATTCCATATTAATGATATTACCGTACGAAACCTTGCTTTACGGTTAGTTTCGTCCTTTAATTTATCCAGTACCTGTTTAATATTAGCGGCATGGTTACCGTGCTCTCCAGCGTACCTGGCCGAGTAAACGCCCGGTTCGCCATTCAGGGCATCTATTTCAAGCCCGCTATCATCCCCAAAACAATTCAGTTTATACCTATTATAAATGTATTGGCTTTTAATTGAAGCATTTGCTTTAAAAGTAGTACCGGTTTCTTCAATATCATCATGGCATCCAATATCGTTAAGGGTAAGCAATTTGATTTTGCCCTGAAGTTTTGCTTCTACTTCTTCGAGTTTGTGGCGATTATTTGTGGCGAATACTAATTCGGTCATATTGAATCAATTTGAAAATTTGAGGATTAACTACATTGAGGGCTGCGCCGTTTGAGAATTTGAATATGATGTTTTATCAGGATGTCCTCATTTTCAAATCGCCCAATTATATTATAGTGTTTTCATTTGTTCCCAAAAAGCTTTCTTATGCTCTACGTTATCCATCATTTCGCCGAATGCAAAACTGTATAAGCCTGTAATATCTCCCAAAGCCCTGGTAGCATTTAACGCCAGTGGGGCTATACCTTGTGGCATAGCATTTTTACCCAGCACCAACAGCCGGGCGGGTTTAAAAAAATTAACAAGTTCATTATATTGTACGCTGGCATGCCTGGCCAGGTTTAAAATTACAATATCGTCTATACTTAAATCCTTCCGCTTAATAATATTGGTAAGCGCGGCTAAGTGGGCATCGTCAATAAACTCCAATTCGGGATAGTGTACCAGTACCAAAAAGCGTTTTAAGTTTTTACCTAAATAATTAAAACTTACTACAGGCGTTTTAACTTCTGGTACGGGTGATTGAACTGCTGGTTCCGGTTGTTTGGTTACTGGCGGCGGCGAGGCAGTTACGGTTACAGCGGGCGCAATATTTTCAATTTCAGGTTCGGCTATTGCAAGGTTTTCGTACATCGCCTTATCTGCTTTCAGCAAATAAAGTTCATCTTGTAAAATAAAGCGCAGGGCAACCGGGTTTTCAACTTTCACTTTAACAAATTTTAACCAAAAGTAGTTAAACCGTTTGAAGCATTATAACCATATTAGCACAATTATAGCATGTACTTAGTCTGAAGCCCGAAGTACTAAGTTTTAAGTCAAAAAAAGACGTGTTTCGACCTCTGACTTTAAACTAAAGACTACCGACTTAATACTCTGTTTTTTATTCAATTTAATTGTGCAGCTATAATTAATAAATTTTACCGAAATTTGAAGTTTTAACGGAATTGTTATTTCCGTTTTATTTAGTACATAAAGCATTACATGAGAAAGTTAGGGTTATTAGTTTTAGGGTTTATCTCCATAATATCAGTTGCAAAGGCACAAGTTACTTTAGACGCTACTGCAGCCAAACCAGATACCAACACTGCCAGAACACCAGGAAAAACATTAGATAAAATTGCCGCAATTGTTGGTAACAGCCCTATTTTATTGTCGGATATTGAACTATCATACGCCCGTTACCTGGTTGAAGGCATGCAGCCAAATCCGTCTGTAAAATGCCAGATACTGCAATCGTTATTAACGCAAAAGCTATTGGCACAACAGGCTATTATTGATAGTATTGATGTAAAGGATGATGACATTGATGCCAGTGTTGACCGCCGCATGCGCGAAATGATGCAGCGTGCTGGTGGCCAGGATAAACTGGAAGCATTTTTAGGCCGATCAATAATTCAGTATAAAGATGAGATTCGCCCGGACATGAAAGAGCAGATGATAGCTCAAAAAATGCAGCAAAAAATAACCGAAAAGCTAAATGTTACGCCACAGGATGTTAAAGATTATTTTAACAAAATGCCGAAGGATAGCTTGCCTTCATTTAACAAAGAGGTTGAGGTTGGCGAAATTGTTTTTCAGCCCAAACTAAGTAAAGAAGAAAAACAGCTGTATAAAGAAAAAGCTGAAGAACTGCTTGCCCGCGTAAAAAAAGGCGAGGACTTTGGAACTTTAGCACGTCTATACTCACAAGATCCGCAATCGGCAGTTGAAGGTGGCGACCTTGGTTTTGCCGATCGTACTACGTTTGTAAAAGAATTTACAGCCAATGCCTTTAAGCTTAAAGCCGGCGAGATTTCGCCAGTGTTTGAAACCGACTTTGGTTTTCACTTTTTGCAGGTTATTGAGCGCCGCGGCGAGCAGGTACATGTAAGGCACATCCTGATAGCGCCGGCCACTACGCAAGCCAGTTTGGATAGGGCTAAAGCAAAAGCCGACAGTATTTATACGCTGATGATGGCGCATAAAAAAGATCTTGATTTTTCTGCCGCCGCGAATTTTTATTCGGACGATAAAGAAACCAAATTTAACGGTGGTATGATGCTGAATGCCGAAAACGTACAAACCCGTACAACCTTTATCCCTACCGATAAGCTTGACCCTAAGGTTGCCCTGGTTGTTGATACCATGAAAGTTGGCAGCATATCTAAACCTGATGTATTTACCGGCGCCGATGGTAAAAAGAGTTATAAAATACTATTCCTTAAATCGGCAACCGATGCCCACAAGGCCAACCTGGCGCAGGATTTCCCTAAGCTGAAGGATTTTGCTTACCAGGATAAAAACACCAGGGTAGTAAACCAATGGTTTGATAAACGCCGTAAACAAACGTTCATCAAAATTGATCCTGAATACCAAACTTGCGACATATTAAAAAAGTGGTTAACTCCGCCCGTAACAACAACTGCCCAAGCTAAATAATATACAACCTATGCCACACCGCTCTGATGTTGAAGCCGCAGATGCTTTAAAGCTGGCCTACCAGCAAATACGTGCCGAAATTGGCAAAGTAATAATCGGGCAGGATGAGGTTGTTAAGTTTGTGCTGATATCTATTTTCAGCAACGGCCACTGTTTACTGGTAGGCGTACCCGGTTTGGCCAAAACACTATTGGTACAAACGGTATCGCAGGTATTAGACCTCGATTTTAAACGCATCCAGTTCACCCCCGATTTGATGCCATCTGACATCATAGGGTCTGAAATTTTAGGCGAGGACCGTAATTTTAAATTTATACCCGGCCCCGTTTTCAGCAACATTATCCTGGCCGATGAGATAAACCGTACCCCACCAAAAACGCAGGCTGCCTTATTAGAGGCTATGCAGGAAAAAGCGGTTACGGCCGCCGGGGTTACCCATAAACTGGCCCAGCCGTTTTTTGTGTTAGCCACCCAAAACCCAATTGAACAAGAAGGTACCTACCCCCTACCCGAAGCGCAACTGGACAGGTTTATGTTCAACGTAACATTAAACTACCCCTCATTTCAAGAAGAATTGCAAGTTGTTAAAAACACCACCAGCACCTTAAAGGCTGATGTTAATAAAATACTGAACGCCGAGCAAATCATTTATTTTCAGCAACTGGTACGCAACATCCCGGTTACCGATAATGTGATGGAATATGCGGTAAAGCTGGTATCAAAAACACGTCCCAATACCCAGTTTGCCACACCGCAGGTAAACCGTTTATTAACATGGGGAGCCGGCCCGCGGGCATCACAATTTTTGATACTCGGAGCAAAATGCCATGCTGTTATTAACGGAAAATATTCGCCCGATATTGAGGACGTACAAGCCGTTGCCAAACCCATTTTAACCCACCGCATTGTACGTAGTTACCACGCCGAAGCGGAGGGTTTATCTGCCGCCAATATCATTGAGGGGCTGTTTTAAGGAAACCCTGCCATGCAAACTTTATTACAATTACAAAACGGCGAACTAAAAGGCGCCACTTCGCTTACGCTTTCCGAGGGACTCTCACATTTCCCGGAAGAGATATTCGAACTGGCAGATACTTTAGAAAGGCTTGACCTATCCTATAACAACATCAGCGCACTACCTGCAGACTTTGGCAGGCTGAAAAAGCTGAAAATCTTTTTTTGTTCAGAAAATCCGTTTACCGTTCTACCCGAAGTTCTGGCCGACTGCCCCTTGCTGGATATTGCAGGCTTTAAATCAAACCAAATTGCCGCTGTTCCTTCAAAATCGCTTAATCCCAACCTGCGATGGCTAATACTCACCAACAACAGGATTGCGGATTTGCCTGCCACTATTGGCAACTGCAAAAGGATGCAAAAACTGATGCTTGCCGGTAATCAACTTACGACTTTACCGCCGGAGCTTAGCAATTGCAGCAACCTGGAGTTGCTGCGAATTTCTGCCAATAAGCTAAGCGAATTTCCCCAATGGCTTTTATATATGCCCAGGCTTTCCTGGCTGGCATTTTCGGGAAACCCTTTTTGTGAAATCCCTCCGGCACAGTCACTTGATCTCATCCATTGGGACCACCTGGAATTGAATGAGCACCTTGGTGAAGGTGCGTCAGGCGTTATACACAAAGCCACCTGGCGCAAAGTGACAAAAACGCCGGAAGTTGCCATAAAAATATTTAAAGGTGCTGTTACAAGCGATGGTTCGCCAGAGGATGAAATGAATACTTGTGTTGCCGCCGGTGCTCACCCCGGGTTGGTACAGCTCATCGGGCAAATAACAGCCCACCCCGAAGACAAAAAAGGCCTTGTAATGGGCTTAATTCCCCCGTCTTTTTATAACCTCGGCCTGCCCCCCAGCTTACAAAGCTGCACCCGGGATGTTTTTAAAGAAGACCTCTCGCTCACAACCCCGCAAATAGTAAAAATTGCCGTTACAATTGCATCCGTTGCGGTCCAGCTACATAACAGGGGCATAATGCACAGCGATATGTACGCCCATAACACCCTGGTTGATGATGATGCAAACACCCTGTTTGGCGATTTTGGAGCTGCTTGTTTTTATGACAAAAACAACAGCGACTTAGCCCCGGCACTTGAACGGCTTGAGGTAAGGGCTTTTGGTTGTTTACTGGACGACTTACTTAATCTGAGCAGCGAACAAAGCAACGATATCCAGGCAAAACTCGGCATTATCAGGGATGCATGTATGGTGCAGGATGTTTTATTGAGGCCGGATTTTCGCTATTTAAATGACGAGTTGCTAAAGTTACAATTGACCAATCCGCGATAATTATGGATCTTGGATTAAAATTATGCACTCCTTCATAAGTAGACCAGGAAGTGCATTTACTAAAAATAGTGGTTGCAAATGAATTGCCGTCTCTTACATAATAAATAGGGCGTATCAATTAAAATCTGATAAATTAAGGTGTCATTATTTCGTTATTGTAAATTTGTATATGCATCTGGCTTTGCTAACAAATTACACCTTTGAGTAAAAATCTGTAAGGATATCCCCGAAATCCCGACTACATGGTTACCAAACATCTGTTTTTTACGTTAGTAACATTAGCTGCAAAAACAAAAGCTGCACCGATCGATTAAAACATGAAAAAAATAACATTTCAATTACTGCTATTCATCATTACCGGGGCATCTGCGTTTGCCAAACCGGCCATCAATCCCAATAATTCAAACGCTCCAAAACTTGATACCGCCACTTTTGCCACCGGTTGTTTCTGGTGTACCGAGGCCAAGTTTCAACAGATTGAGGGTGTTGTAAAAGTTGTATCTGGTTTTGCAGGCGGCCACGTGGCCAACCCCAGCTATAAACTGGTTTGCACCGGCACAACCGGCCATGCCGAAACCTGTAACATTATTTACGACCCTGCTAAAGTAACTTATGATGCATTGTTAGCCGCTTTTTTTGTAGCCCATGACCCAACACAGCTTAACCGCCAGGGTAATGATGTAGGCACGCAATACCGGTCGGCCATATTTTATCACAACGCGGCCCAAAAGCAAAAAGCCGAGTATTATATCAATAAGCTGAATGCCGAAAAGGTTTATCCCAATAAAATAGTTACCCAGGTAAATCCCTTTACGGTATTTTACAAAGCCGAAGATTATCATCAAAACTATTTTAACCAAAATGGCGAGCAGCCTTATTGCAAATATGTGATACAGCCCGAGCTGGAAAAATTCAGGAGTGTATTTAAAGGAAAATTAAAAAAATGAGATTAGCACTAATAGTATTTGCCATTTTAACCGGCACAGCATGTGGCGCCAATGCCCAGCATCTAAAATCAACCAAAGGGCACGAGAACAACCCTTATTACTCCAATACCGATACCAAACATTTAGCGGTGAGTGATGCGGAGTGGAAAAAGATCCTGTCGCCTGCTTTATATGCCACAGCACGTGAACAAGCTACAGAAAGGCCATTTACAGGCCAATATTGGGACAAAAACGCCAGGGGTACGTACTATTGCGCCGTTTGCGGTAACGAGCTTTTCCGGTCGGACGCCAAGTTCGCCAGCAATTGTGGCTGGCCCAGTTTTTACCAGGCGGTACGTAAAAACAGCGTAATTTATAAAGAAGATAACTCGGTAGGTATGCAGCGTACCGAAGTAATTTGTGCCCGTTGCGATTCGCACCTGGGCCATATTTTTGATGACGGCCCACCACCTACCGGAAAACGCTTTTGCATGAATTCGATATCGCTGGATTTTCAGCCCGATGGCCTGGGCAAATAACCTTTTTAACCGGCCCGAAATGTTAAATCAAATAATTTAACATTTCGGGCCGGTTTCTTTTCATCCAATATTCATTTATTCGCCTTAACTTTATCAAATGTCGTCGCATCATATCGTTCGCGAGAAACAGGAGCCTGCTTTACTTGTATTGGGGATAGATAATTTTGAGGAGGAACTGCTGGGGCAATTATTGGAATGGAGTCCGACGGTGATAACAACACCCGACACCGCCGAAAAGCTGAACAGTTTTGGCATTAAAATAGATTGGATTATTACCGATGATGACGGAGCGGTTTTAGCCCAGTCTGATGTAAAGTTGATTGCTGCCGGAAACAGCAATATAACACAGGCAGCGCTAAATTTCCTTACTGTTAATAACTATCCTGCTGTTAACGTAATAGCCGACGAGCTGGAACTAAGTGATTTTTTGCCTTATGCTGATAAAATTAACCTGGTTATTTTTAATGCCCGGCAAAAAATTTATCCGGTAATCTCGGGGTTCAGCAAGTGGAAACCAGCAGGCGAGCAAATTGAAGTCTTGTCGAAAACAAAGGCGCTTAGATTTAGTGGTTTGAAGGACAATGGCGAAAATAACTATCAAACTATTGCAGATGGATTTTTCAGCCTGCAATTTGAGGAGCCATTTTTAGTGATTGCCGAGGCTTTAAATTAGTAAGCACAAAGCAATAAAAAGGCGGTTTTGAGGTTGTTGTGTAGGTAATTTTTTTATTGGTGCGTTTTTTGCATTATTATACAAAATAATATTAAAAATCAATTAAACCGTTTAAACATTTTTTAGTCTATATATTTATACAAGGCAGAGAAATCTGCCGAACAGTTAAAAATCTTTCAATCATGAAAAGGACATATAAAAATTTATTTTCATTCGCTTTAGCCGGCTTGTTAAGCTTGTCTTTAGCATTTACTGCCAACGCCCAACGTGGTGGCGGCGGTGGCGGCGGCCAAAGATCATCCGGTGGCGGTGGTGGTGGCGGTTCCCGTTCATCAGGCGGTGGTGGCGGTGGCAGCGTTAGCGTTTCACGTCCTTCGGGTGGTGGCGGTAGCATAGGTGTTGCGCGCCCATCATATAATGGCGGTGGCAATCAGGGCGTTTCTGTAGCACAGCCTTCACGTGGCTTCAGCGGAAACGGCAGTGTTAACCGTGGCAGCCAGGCAATTGCACCACAACGCGGCAACTATGGTTACGGCAACAGATCAAATAACGTGGCCATTGCTCCTCAACGCAGCAGCGTTAACGGCGCAGGTCAACGTGTATACAGCGGCACGCGCAGCTATAACAGCCTTGACAGGCGCGCCTATAATGGTGGCCGTGGCAATTACTATAGCGGCGGTACTGGTTATGGGCAAAGAGTTTACACAGGTGGATATCGTTACGGTGGCCGCGGTGGTTATTTTGGCAGCCACGTTTATTACCCATACCACAACTACTATAATTCATATTATTATCCACGTATCGGCTTTAGCATCGGCTTCCTGCCTTACGGATACTATCCGTTCTGGTTTGGTGATTATCAATACTTTTATAGCGATGGTTTATACTACCGTCAATATAATGATCAGTATACTGTGGTTGAACCGCCTGTTGGTGCCGAGGTTAAAAACCTACCATCAGATGCAAAATCAATCATGATTAATGGCGAACAATATTATGAATCAAACGGAGTGTACTATCAGCCTTACACAAAAGATGACGGCACGCAAGTGTATGTGATTGCGGGTAAAGATGGTGAGTTAAATACCGATAATGGCGGCAACGGCGATGTACAGCAAGGCCCGCAAATTGGCGATATTGTAACACAATTGCCTGATGATTGCCGTAAGATTAAAATTAACGGCGAAAAATTATTTGTTTCTCCTGACGGTTATTACTACCAGGAAAGCAGGAACAACAATGGCGATACCATTTACAAAATTGTTGGCACTCCATCTGACGAGCCAGATCAACAATAATAAAAATTCAAACTCTATAAAAACAGGCTGCTTCGGTAACGAGGGAGCCTGTTTTGTTTTAAAGCTCATCGGCTAGGCTTTGCGTGGTTTTTCCGGCGCATTTTAAATGCTTCAAAACATTTACCAACTATGGGGATTGTTATTAAGCACTATAACAAATACCGATATGGAAAATCACGATCGCAGCGCAATTATTCAACGGTTGTTGAATTGCGTAGCAGCATGCGAAAACCGTGCAACAGCGCGTTTAAGTGAAGACGATGTGCAAATGATGGCAGATTGAATCCGGCTCGACCGTGACTGTGTCGATATTTGCGCCCGGGGTGCACGCCTATTACAGCGGGACTTGTTAATAGCTCATCAGTACCTGGTGCTATGCGAAGAGATTTGCCGCCGTTGCGCAGCCGAATGTGGTAAACATAAACACGATCATTGTAAACAATGTGTCATGCCCTGCCAGGTTTGTGCCGAAACTTGTCATGAACACCATCAGCCAGTTACGCAGGCTTAATCAATAAAGGCGAACTACCTCGGTTTACCCGTATAGTTCGCCTTTGTTTTATAAATGCCTTTGTGTTTAAAACTATCTTACGATTTCTTACCTGTATTAAATCCGAACGGAACCACCACTTTAAAGCTAATGTTACGTCCCATATTAAAAATACCCGGGCGAACGCCTGCCGGCACGGTTGGGTTATCAAAATACTTTAGCCTGCTCATGTTTGATTGGTAATTAACATTGGCCAGGTTGGTACCCTCAATAAATAATTTAATTACCGGCTGGCCTGCTTTGTTCACAATATTGCCGCCAAAACCGGCGCTCAGCAAATTATAGCCGGGTGTATAAGTTTCTGTTCCATAAGCCGAAAAGAAACGATTTTGGGCGCTGTAGTGGTCGAACCCAACAAATACATATAGGTTCTTGAAATCACCAAAACCACCATTGAAGGTACCGCGCAGTTCAGAATGGGTATGCAACGGCGGTATAAATGGCAGGTATTTCAAACTATCTGCAACGGAGCCTCCGTTACCCTTGTTTTCGCCATACGTCAGGCTCATAGCATTTTCGAAATGCAGCCATGAAATAGGGTGCAAATCTACATTTACCTCGCCGCCATAAATACGGGCCTTGCTTTGTACATAGGTAAATGTGGTATATCCCTGGGTGTAAACGGGGCTGCCATCCGGATTCAAGATCTGTTGCTGGTAAATGTAATTGGAGATATCATTGTTAAACAATTCAATACTTGCCG
Source organism: Mucilaginibacter ginsenosidivorax (assembly GCF_007971525.1). Taxonomy (NCBI): domain Bacteria; kingdom Pseudomonadati; phylum Bacteroidota; class Sphingobacteriia; order Sphingobacteriales; family Sphingobacteriaceae; genus Mucilaginibacter; species Mucilaginibacter ginsenosidivorax. The sequence continues at coordinate 3,545,894 of NZ_CP042437.1, read as the reverse complement.
TTACATTGGGTAGCGTTAAAAACGTGCCTATATCTTCCTGTAAGCTAAACTCCGGTTTAAAGTTTTTATCACCGATATGGTAGATCTGCGATCCGGGGTCTGGCCCGTTTGCCGATATCTCTGCAATACTTGGCGCCCTGAAACCACGCGATATATTTGCCTTCACCAAAAAAGCATCAGACACATTGTAAGTAGCGCCAAAACTGCCCGAAAAACCCCGGAATGTTTTGCTAAAAGCGTCAAACTGAGTTTTTACATTTGGCGCAGACGTTGGATTTGCACCGATATATAACTGAGGAAAACCATTTGACCCCAATGTATCCACATAAGCGGCGCTGCTGCTAAATGACCGGTTATCAAACCTTGCCCCTGCTGAAAGATCGAGTTTGCCATAACTTTTCTTTACCACGAAGAAAGGGCCTATATCGAACTGATGATATGCGGGGATAGGAAAATCAGTAGCATCACCAATAGTATTGTTTTGATACTGCCCGTTGATGCCCAACGTGGTTTCATAATCGTTACCCAGGTTAAAGTTGTATTTAACATCATAGGTGTAAGTTGTTAAATGCAGGTTAAGCCCGGCAACATCACCAGCTTCGGGGTGTGTATATTCGCGCCTGTGACTGTATTGGTAACCCAGGTTTACAATCAGGTTACCATCGCCCAGCCTAAAGTTACTGTTGTTGTAAATGCGGTATAGCTGCACATGCTGGTGCAGCGTAGGAATGGTATAACTATTTAGTACAGATTCTGGAACAATGGGTCTGAAGGCATCGTCCTCGGTTATCTGGCGGGTAAACTTACGGGTAAGGGAATCGCGGCTGCCATCGGGGATGGATTGCTCGTCGTCAAATAACGAAGCGTTCAGGTACGATGTTCCCCATGATTTATTTAAACCCACCATTACACGGGCATCCTTTTCTTTATAGTTGGTACCATAAACCCGACCATCGTGCTGATTTTGGTAGTTTTTGCCCTCTTTGGCCGATAGAACAGTTCCCCATACCAAGCCATTTTGGTTGCCCTGCAAGCGGAACGATCCGTTCAACAAACCCTGGTTGGTACCATAAACTCCCTGTACCGAACCTGCAATAGTGCCCTCTGGAACGGGTGGCGGCGAAATCAAATTCACCACCCCGCCAATGGCATCCGAGCCATAAGTTAAACTGGCCGGGCCTTTTATTACCTCCACCCGGTCAACCGAGTTTTGGTCAACCTCAATTCCGTGTTCATCTCCCCATTGCTGACCTTCCTGGCGTATGCCGTCCATCAGCGTAATTACCCGGTTATAACCCAGGCCATGAATAAAGGGTTTGGATACGTTTGGCCCCGTTGTAACGGCACTTACACCTGGCAGTGTGGCTATCTGGTCAATAATATTGCCCGATGCCGCACGCTGCTCTAAATAAGCCTTACCAACAGCCAGCATAGGCACTGGGCTGCGCTTTATTTCGGTAGCCTTGCTCACGCCGGTGATAACAACCTCGCCGGCCTCAACGGATGATGTTTGCATTTTTACATCATACACCTTGGTTTTCGAAAAATCAACACGTTGGTTAATAGTCAGGTAACCTATATAGCTTACCTGCACCAGGTAAATGCCTTTAGGGATGTTGTTAAAGGTATACTTACCATCGGCATCGGTAACGGCGCCTTTACGTAAATCGGGAATGGTGATAGTGGCGCCAATAATGGGTTTGCCATCAGCCTTATCGGTAATGGTGCCGGATAATGTTCCGACAACATCTTCGGACAAGTTTTTAAGAGTATGGGGGGCAATATGCGCCTGGACGCCAAAACCTACAAATAATAATATATAGAAGCTAATCAGCTTTAATTTCATAACAAGAATGGGGTGTAAATCAATAAATACCGCTTATAAAACGGCGTTCTTAATAAAAAATGATAACAGGGTGGAATTGTTACGAAAACACCGGCGGAGCACGACCGGCAGTCAGTACCAGCGAAAAACTTACAAAATCATAGTCGCAAGCCTTAAAAACATGCATCACCGCTGTTTGGTGCGTTGCATATAAAGCATTGTGAATTACCGCGAAATTGTGGTGCATAGCATCGCACATGTCGCATTTTTCTTTAACCGTTTGCTGTGGATGGGTATTGGATACAGATACCGATTTTGAAATACCTTTTAACAAATGGTGCTGATGCGTGTAAACCATGTACTGCCCTGCAATAAAGCAAACCAGTAACAGCCACGAGTAAATGATATTTACCTTGTTTTTCTTCACGTCAACACCTTTTTGCAGGATAAAGCAAAAGTAAGCATTTAAACGGGCAATTTAATGCAACATTGTAACAATACTGTTAGTTCATTGGTTCACGGGTTCATTGGTTCATTAGTGGATGGTAGGTTAGCTTAGCAAATTCCTATATAAAACAACCTTCAAAGCCAGCCCTTAAGCTAAGATAGAAGACCATTGAACTGCTCCGCCACCAAAGACCAATGAACTGATGAACCCGCGAACCAATGAACGCCAAAGAGAAAAGACCAATCAACTAATGAACCAGTGAACTAATGAACGTACCTTTGCCAATATGAAACCGGCAGAAATTAATATTAAGTGGGGTGCGTTGCAAAACCGTATTGCCGAAGATTTTGACAACGAGAAACCCGATATAAAAGTACTATTGTTTTTAATTGGCGTTCAGGAACTTGGCCAGGGGCCACGCAAATTCAGCAAACGCCAAAAAGAAGAACTGATGCATATTGCCAACTGCAAACTCATGAGCATGATGGGTTTTTACGAGTTGGAAGGCCTTGACCAGGATGGTTGGCCGCACTGGAAACTTGTTAAGGTTATTCCTAATTATACCATGTTGGAGCAGGAAATGCTCATAAAATCATTAATCATCACTTATTTTGAAGAGCTGGGGGTGATATAGGATGGTGAATGGTTTATTGGGTTTATTGAGTTGATTAGGTGAGTAGTTGGCTAAACCGTAGTATTTATTCAAATACAGCTCTTATACATTTCAATTAGGTTATTGTGATTATTATTCCAAAAATTCTGTAATTTCCTAAATTCGACAAATTCCGGTTCAGACAATATTCTGCTAATTCTTAAATTCTGTAAATTCTGATTTCAGACGATATATGAAAAAAATCCTTACCCTAACTTTACTCTTATTTATTACTGCCATTGCCTTTGCAAAGCCTCCCAAAAACCAGTATGTGCGCATCAGCACCAGTTACGGAAGCGTAATTATCCGGCTATACAACGAGACTCCTTTGCACCGCGACAATTTTATCAAACTGGCAAAAAAAGGTTTTTACAATGGTGTATTGTTTCACCGTGTGATACAGAATTTTATGATCCAGGGCGGCGACCCGGATTCGAAAGATCCGGCCAAAGCCAAACCGGGTGACGAATTGGGCAACGGTGATGTTGGCTACACCATCCCGGCCGAATTCAGGGACAGCCTGTTTCATAAACGTGGGGTACTGGCCGCCGCCCGCGATGATAACCCCAAGAAAGCATCAAGCGGTTGCCAGTTTTATATTGTAGAAGGTAAACGCCTTAGCGATGCCAAAATGGATTCGCTGGAAAACGGACGGCTAAAAGGTTATAAAATACCTGCCTGGCAGCGCGAATATTATAAAACAGTTGGCGGCACAGCCCAATTGGATCATAGTTATACCGTTTACGGCGAAGTTGTAACAGGTTTTGATATGGTTGACCACATTGCCGCGGTGAAGAAAGATGAAAGGGACCGCCCGCTTACCGATATCCCGATGAAAGTAGATGTACTTAGTAAAAAGGAGTGCAAGCAACTGGATAAGCTGCTGAGCCGGGGTTCTTGATTTCGGATTTGGGATGTTCGATTTCGGATTTTTATTTTTTAAATTATCATTAGATGTGAACGATTGATAAAATAAAAAATCTAAAATTGTACGCTTTACTAATCTTAATTTTAAATCCGAAATCGAACATCCCAAATCCGACATGAAAATAATCACTTATAACGTTAACGGTATCCGGTCGGCAATAAGCAAGAACTGGTTGGCCTGGCTACAGGCTACTGATGCCGATGTAGTTTGCCTGCAGGAAATTAAAGCTACGCCCGATGTACTTACTGACCTTGGACTGGTTGACCAGATGGGCTACCAGCACTACTGGTTCCCGGCCGAAAAGAAGGGTTACAGCGGTACTGCGATATTTACCAAACAATTGCCCAAACATGTTGAGTACGGTTGTGGCATCCCCGATTTTGACCGTGAGGGCCGCTGCATCCGGGTTGATTTTGACGAGGTATCGGTCATGAGCGCCTACTTCCCATCCGGCTCAAGCGGCGATGAACGGCAGATTTTTAAATACCGTTTCCTTGACGAATTTGGCAAGTATTTGACCCTCTTAAAGTCAGAAATCCCCAACCTGGTAGTTTGCGGCGATTATAACATTTGCCACCGCCCTATTGATATCCACAACCCAAAATCAAACGCCAACTCATCCGGCTTTTTACCCGAAGAGCGGGAGTGGATGGAGAAATTCATTGAAGGTGGTTTTATAGATACCTTCCGCCATGTAAATAAAGAGCCTCATAACTACACCTGGTGGAGTTTCAGGGCCGGCGCACGCGGCAAAAATTTAGGATGGCGCATTGATTACGCCATGGCCAGTACAGAACTGGAAGCCAACATCAAACGGGCCGCCATTTTACCAGAAGCCAAGCATTCCGATCATTGCCCGGTGTTATTGGAGCTGGAGTTTTAGCCCCCTAACCCCCTGAAGGGGGAACTCATTTACTTAAAGCTTTTAGCTAATCAAAAACCTCCCCCTTTAGCGGGCCGGAGGGCCTGCCGACAAATAATAATGCCATAGCAACATGCTCGCCACGGTTTTATAGGGTGCCCATTGCTCTGCTACGGCAAGCACCTCTTCCCTACTGGTATCTTTGGGTAATTTTTTCACCCGCTTTAAGGCATTTACAGCGGCCAGGTCGCCAATGGGGAATATATTGGCGTGCTGTAGTACAAACATCAGGTATACATCGGCTGTCCAGTTGCCGATGCCTTTCAGGGCGGTAAGTTCGGCGCGGATTACATCATCAGGTAATTCTTCAAGCGCTGTTAAATCGATCTGGCCGCTTAGGATGGCCTCGGCCAGGTATTTGGTATAGCTGGTCTTTTGCCGGCTAAAGTAACAGGCTTTAAATTCCTCGTCGGTAAGTAACAGCACCCTCGCTGGGGTAATTTCCTGTACCCGCTCACGCATTTTATTTAAGGCTGATAATGCCGAGGCCAACGAAACTTGCTGCTCCAGGATAATATGCACCAGGGTTTCGAAAGTATTGGGCCGTGACCAAAGCGGCGGATAGCCGTATGCGCTGATGATATCAGCCAGATCTGGATCGGCTAATGCAAGTTTATCACAAATCTGGTGATAGTTGGAATGATTTATCCGGCCAAACATGGGTTTTATTCGGCTTGTTTTACAATGATCTTATCCAGGTTATGCAAATACCTCCGGCCGGTTTTAAAATCGGCTGCCGAGCTCATTTGCAGGCTCTCGGGCATTTTATCTGCTTTTATGCCATTCTTTTCTGTCAGTACAAAAACATGGTTGCCAACTTCAGTATTGTACAACTCGTTCCATGAGTAAACCACTTTGTAGCCATCGTTACCCTGGCAAACAAAATAAAAAGTACTCAACAGCTTGGGGCTGGTAGTTTTAAAAATGGTATGGCTTAAAATATCTTTCAGTAAAACGCCTTTTAGCTTGTCGTCCTTGTGTTTAAATTCACCTAAGTGGTTGGTCACGTTCATTTCGCCAATATCCTGCACTTTGTATTGCATTATTGAATCAATGGTGATAACCGATTCTTTTACAACCTGCCCGGTAATGCTAAACTTTTGTGTTTGATTAAGCTTTTCCTGGGCAAAGGCTGCAGTACTATATAGCAGTGCAATTAGTAGTAGTTTTTTCATGGTTTGGTAAATATAGGGAGCCTTATCGGAAAATTAAACAGGGCTCCCCTATTACACCAGGTACACACAGCTAATTGGGTTAACATAACTTAACACATTTCAGATAAAATATTTACAAACGCATGATAATCAATGTTTTATAAAAAACCATGGTTAACACTAAAACTGTGTGCGCCTTTTAGGTGCATCCAAATATTTGTGCCTTTTGTTGGCCCAATAAATTCCCTTCGGTACTAAATAAAATGCCTTGTAGTTACAAAGCCCGCATAATATCACTTATTGATGCCCGCCTGGTATAATCTTTATTAAAATGCACGAAAGCAATTTTTCCTGATTGATTAATTACGTAAGTGGCCGGCACCGGCAGTACATGGTCGGTATTGCCGTTGCTTACATTCAAATCGAGGCCAAAACCTTTGTATTTAGCTACCGTAGCATCATCAAGTACATAGTTTACCTTATAATCTTTCATAATGGTATACCCTTTGTCCTGCACTATCGAAAATGACGCATGCGTTTTCCGGATGGTTTTATCGATGCCTTCCTTAGTTTCCGGGGTTACCGCAATTACGTAGGCTCCCTTTGCACTCAGCAATTGTAATGAGTCCTGCAATTGGGCAATGTGCTTATTACAATAAGGGCACCATTCGCCGCGGTAAAAAAACAGCACTACAGATTTATGCGCCTTTAATAATGTTTTCAAATCAACCGCTTTGCCTGCATTATCGGTAGCACTAAAAACAGGGGCATCATCGCCTTTTTTAAGCCCTGTTTGCGCCGAAAGTTGTAAGCCTGTAAAAGCAAGCATTAAAATTAAAAGGTATTTTTTCATCATTGAATTAATTAAGATTTATGAAATAGGATTAAAAAAGAAGAGGGAGCATCACCTCCCTCTAAACGATCAACAAACCAAAAACCAGGTTACATTTTACCTGCTGTGTCTTTTTTCATTTTATCCATCTTCCCTTTTTCCATTTTGGCCATTTTTTTCTTTTCCATTTTAGCCATTTTCATTTTGCCCTTGGCCATTTTGCCGGTGTCGCTTACTGCGGTAACCGATACTTTTAAATTTGCGGGCGTTAATGATTTAGCCTGCACGTTAAGGGTTAAACATAGTGCAACTACTGTTGCTGCCAATGCGCCTGAAATAATTGTTTTCATACTTTGATTTTTAGTTTTTATGTTGTTTTATACTAACATTTCAACCTTAGTCGGGCAGCTTAATGATACCTTACAAAGTATTTTAATTTTTATTCAATTCCTCTTCAATGCGGTGTTGCAGTTCTTTTTTAAAGCTTTCGTCAAGGTGCGCTCCTTCGGCTTTCATCGAGTCATGAAAAAGTTGCTGCACCATTTGGTTAATAACACGGCTTTGCTTGTTATACAATGTACAAACCGAGCATCCCGCCAGGTGGATGCGCAGTTCGATAAATTCGCGGAAGCTTAATTTTTTGTATTGCTTTTTTTCAATCAAAAATGTAGCCTGCCTGCAATTGTATATAATATGTTTTAGTGGACTCATGTTGCTAAATTTTTAGGCCCAGTTTTTTTGGAGGCAAGCCCTTAGGTTAAGCTTGGCCCTGTGGATAATTACCCAAAAGTTGGCCTGTGTAACTTTAAGCTCGCTGCAAATAATATCTGTAGTGGCATCATCAATATGTTTCATGGTAAAAACGGCCATCCAAAGGGCGGGCAGTTTTTGCATGCACTTTTGCAATATGCTGTTAAACTCTTTGCCTGCCAGCGGGTCATGGTCTTCAATACCAAAAGGCTTTGGCTGGTAGGCTTTGTTCCAATGCCCGTTGTCTTCGTCAAAAAAATCCTGCTGCTCCTCTTCCGCCTGTTTTACATCGGTATTTTTTAAGCCCGATGATTTTTTCCGGTAAACATCAATGATCTTATTTTTAAGGATTGCTGTTAGCCAGGTACGTTCGGAGCTTTTGCCCTCAAATTTATCGGCCCTTTGCAAAGCCGCCAAAAAAGTTTCCTGCACCAGGTCTTTAGCCAGTTCTTCGTCGTTCAATCGCGACAGCGTATAGCCATACAGATAATCGGCATGGGTTTCAACCCAAAGCCTGGGGTTTAAAAGTTGGTTATCAGCAGCCATTAAATAAGTATTTTCATAAAACCTTTATGCTGTTAGTCGTTTATGCCGTCCAATCCTTACAATAAAATATTGCTTTTTTTACTTGCCCGAAACCGGTTTTTAATTGCTTAAATTTACATATATCCTGCTGATTATATTTCAATTACGCATTTATTTGCCTGCTACCGGCCTGCCAAATAAAAAAAAATTTTTGTAAGGATATCCAAAACAAGCCGACTAAGCCATAAAAACGTATATCAAACTGATAAAAATTATGAAACGATTTAAAATATTGGCTGTTGCTGCAGGCCTTACAGTAGCCGTTTTGGCAACATCCGCATTTACTGTCACTGGTAGCGCTGCAAACAAAAACCACAGCAAAGTTTCGGTTAGCGGTTTTGCAGTAGTTGAACTGTTTACATCCGAGGGTTGCTCCAGCTGCCCGCCGGCCGATGAGCTGGTGTCACGTATACAGAAAGAAGACGCCGACAAACCGGTATATATTTTGGCTTTCCACGTTGATTACTGGAACCGCCTGGGCTGGAAAGACCCTTTTAGCAGTGCCGATTATTCGAAACGCCAAAACCAATATGCTAACTGGCTAAACCTGCAATCGGTTTATACGCCGCAGATAGTAGTTAACGGGCATAAGGAATTTGTAGGATCGGAAGAAGGTACTTTGCGTAATGCTATTACCGCCGGCTTACGCGCCGCCCCAGCGGGCGGGCTAACTCTTAACGCGCAGAATACCGCAGGCCATATTGCCGTGCAGTACAAGGCCGAAGGCGCCGGTAAAAACACAACTTTACTATTGGCCCTGGTTCAAAAAAACGGGCAAACCAAAGTGCAGCGCGGCGAAAACGGCGGCCGCACACTATCGCACGTGCAAATAGTACGTAACCTACAAAGCGTGGCATTAAACACAGGTGGCACCGGCACAGCAAATATTGCTTTGCCAAATGGTTTTAGCGCCGCCGGTTGTGAGGTTATTGGCTTTGTACAAAACAACGGCACTGGCGCCATATTGGCCGCGGCAAAATCGGGGTTTGATATAGGTACGAGTAAATAATAAAAAGGCTGGTTTGCTGCTGACAATAGATAATAAAGAGTTTGAAATCCAGGCGTATCGCATGGCGGCGATTCGACTCACCCCGACGAGGCTACGCCAGTCTCCCCCTCTCTCCGACTGTGTCGCATAGAGGGGTGGGATACGAAAAGTTGCCAAAGAAAAAAATGAAGTTAACCCTCTTTGCGGCGAAGCCGGAGAGAGGGTCGGCCAGCGTAGCGTAGCCGGGGTGAGTCGTAACCAGCGTTCAAAACGATGTTTATATAACATCAACAATTCATTAGTAACAGATCCTATAAGACTTTGTGCTTTGAACATTCACTATTCGATTCATTAATATGAAACCTTTAAACCAACACTAAATGAAAATAATAAAAGAAAAACACCCGCTGGCCATGCGGTGGACGCATTGGGTAAATTTCCCTATCCTTACAATTATGATATGGAGCGGGATGCTTATTTACTGGGCCAATGATGAGTACAGCATCACCCTGTTTGGGCATACCTTTTTTAGTTTTTTTCCCCAGGGGTTCTACCACGCCTTTAACATAACCCACCGGTTATCTGAGGGGATGGCATTCCATTTCCTGTTTATGTGGGCCTTTGCCCTTAACGGCCTGGTTTACGTATTGTACACCATCATATCGGGCGAATGGCGCGAACTGGTGCCGCAAAAAAAATCGTTTAAAGAAGCCTGGCTGGTACTGCTGCATGACCTGCACATCCGCAAAATGGCGCCGCCTCAAAATAAATACAACGCGGCCCAGCGCATTGCCTACACCGCAATTATTATAATGGGTTTTGGCTCGCTGATAACCGGGCTGGCTATTTACAAACCGGTGCAGTTTTATTATTTAACCTGGCTATGCGGCGGTTACCATTTTGCACGCATCCTTCACTTTGCTTTAACCATTGGCTATGTGTTTTTCTTCCTGATCCATATTGTACAGGTGGTACTTGCCGGCTGGAATAATTTCCGTTCGGTGATATCCGGATTTGAAGTTATCACCGTAAAAGATCCTGAACCTATTACCGAAACCCCAACCCCCACTACCGATGAAAACCCCGTTCAATAAAAAAAATAAAGGCCCTAAAAAACTCCTTACGGTTGAGCAAAAGATCAGCCGCCGCAATTTTATATCATTTGGCACCTTTTTTATAGCTGCCGGGGCTGCCTATGGTGGCTGGAAATGGCTTTATAATTCGCCTGAGGAAACGGCAACCGTAACCGCCGGGGCACGGGCTCCTTTACGCCGGGCTTTAAACAAAACCGAGCTTGCTTTCCGCAGGGTATTCAGCAATAATAACCTGGTTAAAACTTATCCCAAAGAAATGGCGGCCAAAAATGTACGCCATAATGAAGATATTGGCAGCGAAGGCAAAATAGATGTTGTCGCCTGGCGCTTGCAGGTAAAAAAACACTCGGGCGAGGTGCTGAGCATCTCTATTGATGATATTAAAGCCCTGCCCAAAACAGATATTGTTTATGATTTTAAATGTGTGGAAGGCTGGGACCAGATATCGCATTGGGGCGGCGTAAAATTCAGCGATTTTATAAGCCATTTCAAATTAGACGATCAGGCAAAATTACAATACGTAGGCCTGGCAACACCCGATAAAGGATATTACGTGGGCATTGATATGCCAAGCGCCATGCACCCGCAAACCCTGCTGGCCTATGAGGTAAATGAACAGCCCCTGCCGCCTAAACATGGCGCACCTTTAAGGCTCATTATCCCGGTTAAATATGGCATCAAAAACCTGAAACGCATAGGCACCATGACTTTTAGCAATAACCGCCCGCCCGATTACTGGGCCGAGCAGGGCTATGATTATTACTCGGGACTTTAGAAAGGGGAAAGGTAAAAGGGGAAAGGTAAAAGGGGAAAGGTAAAAGGTAAAAGGGGAAAGGTAAAAGGTTAAAGGGGAAAGGGTGAATGATTCGCCTTTATCCCTCAAACAACCTTTCTCCGGTAGCTTATCCCGCTCAGCCGCGGCTACCTTTTACCTTTCGCCTTTTACCTTTCGCCTCTCACCTTTGCGGCATTGAGTTAATATTTGCATATTGCATTACATGCCGGCAGCTAAACTTCCACTTTCAAAACAATTTGCTTATGCCTGCGGGATGATAGGTTGGAGCGTAATGACTAATATCATTATTGTGATGCTACCCTATTTTTACCTGCCTCCATCCAACTCGGGGTTAATTCCGCTGGTGCCGCAGTTGCTGGTGTTTGGTGTGCTCAATATCATGTCAATCATCGTGGCCTCGGGCAGGTTTGTTGACGCCGTTTTTGACCCTTTTATAGGTTCATTGAGCGATAAAAGCGAAAACCCGGCCGGTCGGCGCATCCCCTTCATGAAATGGGCCATTTTACCCGCAATTGTTTTTTGCGCGCTTACTTTTCACCCGGTAACCCGATTGGAAAGCATGAAAAATGCAGCCTGGATTACGTTTACCCTTGTTTGCTTTTTTATGGCTGCCACCAGCTACATTATCCCTTATAATGCGTTATTGCCAGAGATGGCCGATACGGCCGCCGAAAAAGTAAAGCTCTCCTCGTTTCAACAGGTGGGTTTTGTTATCGGCATCATCATATCGGCCATGGTAAATAATTTTGCCGATTTGGTGCAGCATAGCTTCCACATATTCGACCGCAATTCGGCTGTACAGTATACCATCTGGGGCTTGTGCGGCTTTGCAGGGTTAATAATGCTGGTGCCCGTTTTAAGTATCGATGAAAAAAAATACTCCAGCAGCAAGCCAACGCATTTACGGCTGATTCCGGCCATCAGAAAAACGTTTGAAAACCGAAATTTCAAGTATTACCTCATATCCGATTTTTCGTACTACATGTCGCTCAGTATCATATCAAGCGGTTTGTTATATTTTTTAACTGTACTGCTTAACCTGCCCGAATCAATGGGCGGCATATTGATGGGATCGATGGTCCTGTTTTCGCTGGTATTTTATCCTCTTGTTAATTTCCTATCTAAAAAAATCGGCAAAAAAACAATTGTATTGTTTTCATTTGGCCTGTTGAGCCTCATTTTTGTCGCTATATTCTTCCTGGGTAAGTTCCCGTTTGCGCCCCAGGTGCAAATTTACATCCTTGTTTTAAGCGCTTCTTTTCCGCTGGCATCATTAGGAATCCTCCCGAACGCGATACTTGCCGAGATTGCCCAAAGCGAGGCCCTGCGTACGGGTGAAAACCGCGAAGGGATGTTTTTTGCCGTTAAATACCTGTTTGTAAAATTAGGCCAAACGCTGGGTATAGCCCTGTTTGCTTTTTTAACTGTATACGGTAAAGATCCGGGCCACGATTATGGCCTGCGCCTTAACGGTATTTGCGGTGCTGTACTTTGCCTGCTGGCTATTGTGTTTTTTAGCAGGTTCAGGGAGCAGAGGGTGAATGGATGAGTGAATTTGAGGATTTGAAAATTTGAAAATGTAATGAAGCGAGGTTAGCGCCAATCCCTCAAGAGGGGTCGAAGAAACGCTTCTAAAGAGTAAACCGGGGGGTTGTCTGCATGTCTGTCAGCCGGTTTTAGGAGCGGCGGGCTACATGTTATAGTATTTTTGCAATGAATTTAAAAAACCTATTCCTGCTACTGCCTTGCGTATTAGTTATTACAGTTACAGCCTGCTATCAAAATGGCCCCAAAGTTATTGCCATCCCAAACACGGCGGTACATAAGCTTACTGTTAAAAACATGCAGGCTGACATGGGCGTACTTTGGGCTGCCATTAAAGAAATGCATCCCGCTTACGGCATTTATACCCCGCCCGATAGTTTACAAGTGGCATATAACCAGGCTTATTCGGCTATTAACAGGCCGCTCAGCGAAACCGAATTTATCAGCAGTGTTTACCCATTTTTGTGCCGGCTAAAATGCGGGCATACGCAACTAAGGCATTCCGAAGGATACAAAAAAACAGCCGCCGATAAAGAACCGCGTTTACCGTTTGAAGTACTCGTCCGCGACCATCGGGCATGGATTACAACCCATCAAAACGAGCTATTAAATACCGGCGACGAGGTTTTAAGCATCAATAACATACCTGTAACACAAATAATTAACCACGGGGCCGATTTGTATTGTGCCGATGGCGACGGCCAAACATTTAAAGAATTATTTTTAAGCGAATACGATGGCTTTGAAGATGCCTGTTATAAATATTACCGCTGGAAAGGGCCCTATCATCTCAACATTAAAACACAGGCAGGGGTAAAAAACTTAGTATTGGATACGGCCGGCAACCCTTCAATTACCCCACCAAAACCCGTTGACAATTTTGCAGGCTGGACCGAGGCAAAAAACACCGGCAACCTTCCCCTGCTTTTTTTAAAAAACAAATCCACCGCGTACTTTAAGGCAACAACATTTCGGTACGGCGATACTACGCTTTATCAGGAGGTATTTAAACAAATCCATCAACAGGGCACAAAAAACCTGGTGCTTGATTTAAGGCACAATACCGGCGGCGATATCAGGATAGCGATGCAGCTATTAGCTTACCTTGCCGATGGCCCTTTTCATATTGTTAAAGAAATAAAGTCGAGGATTCCCGATCCATCTGTAAACAGCTTTGAAAAATATTTTGACACAACACGGACAGCGAGTTTTAAATCAGGCTTTGAGCCGGGCAATAAAGCAGGTTCGTGGTATCACATTGGCGTTAAACCCGTATTCGGCAAGTTGTATGGGGCTTTGCCGCTTGCAAAGGCTAACCATTACAGCGGCAATTTATTGGTTTTAATTGATGGAGCTACATTTTCGTCTGCCGCCCTTTTTACTGCAGCGCTAAAATCGCAATGTAAAAATGCAACATTCATTGGCCGCGAAACAGCCGGCGCAGAGGAAGGTTGCAACGGGGGCACGCTACAACATTTAACGCTGCCAAATACCCATATAATTGTTGAATTTCCGTGGATGCGATTAGATGCTTTTACTAAAAACCCGGTACATGCAAGGGGTATTATTCCAAAGTATACCGTGCTGTATACCCCGCTGGATGTAGTAACAAAAAACGACCCCGACCTGGTAAAAGCATTAAGCCTTATTACAAATTAAAAACCACTTAACCACTCACCCAATCAACTCAATCAACCATTCACCAAAAACTACCTCCCAATATTATTAGGCCGTGTATAAACCAAATGCATTACGTTGATGTTGCGCATTTCAAAGGCGGCTTCGCAATAGCAGAGGTAATAATTCCATTTGCGGATAAATTTATCATCAAAGCCCAGCGATTTTACTTTAATCAGGTTGGCGTTAAAAGCTTCGTGCCATAATTTTAATGTTTGGGCATAATCCAGCCCGATATCTTTCAAATCAACCATCGTCATATCGCCGGTGCGGTTAATAGATTGGTTGATGGCGCCTACCGATGGCAACAGCGAACCGGGAAAAATATGTTTCTGAATCCAATCAACCCCCTTACGCAGGGCTTTGTAGCGTGAATCGGGCGAGGTTATTACCTGGATAGCCAGGATGCCGTCTTTCTTTAACAGTTCGTGACATTTTTGGAAGTAAACATCCATATAATTAAAGCCTACGGCTTCCAGCATTTCAACAGATACTATCTTGTCAAAAGTGCCATGCATCTGGCGGTAATCTTTTACCAGGATGCTTACGCTATCGCTTAACCCGGCGGCCTCAACACGCTCAACGGCCAGTTTGTGCTGCTCTTCGGATATGGTTAATGAGGTTACTTTACAGCCATATTTTTGAGCCATGTAAATGGCATTGCCCCCCCAGCCGCTGCCAATTTCAAGCACATGATCGGTTGGTTTTAAATGCAGCTGGCGGCACAGCCTATCATATTTGGCTATTTGCGCTTCTTCCAGGCTTAAGCCATCTTTATAAAAGTAAGCAGCCGAGTAAGTCATGGTAGGATCAAGAAAACTGGCAAAGAAATCGTTGTTCAGATCGTAGTGTTCCGAGATGTTCCTTCGCGAGCCTTCAACCGTATTGGCCCTTTTAAAATGATATATTTTATTAAACCACTTCATGACGTTAAGCGACAGCGTTTGAACTTTGCTACCCGAAAGCCCCGGTGTATTTTCAATATTCAGCAGGAACCATTTTATTACATTAGTGATATTATCGGTATCCCAAAGTCCATCAACATAGGCCTCGCCAAAGCCAATATCGCCAAATAAAATAATACGCTTATAAAATTCGCTGTGATTTATGGTAACGCTTGCCGTCACATTACCCGTGCCGTTGCCCAAAACCATTTGTCCGCCATCGGGCAAAGTAAGGTAAAGGGTTCCCTTATCCATTTTGGATAGGATATTCAAAACGATATCCTGGTAAAAGCTATTGGTTTTTGTGATTGTAAGCGTGCTGGCCATGGTTCAGAAAACTATTATGCTGGTATGGTTATTTGTAATAGTTACGTAATTTAATTGGTGCAAGGTTTTATACAATTTACAAAAAGTTGCAATAAGGCAAATGAAAGAGTCAAGAAATTAGATTCAAGAATCAAGAAAGACAAAAACAACGATCTATTTTTATATTTAATTTCGATCGGGAAAAAGCTACTAAACTGATAGCTTTTATATTCAAGCACTTTTTATTGTCTTAACTCTTGATTCTTGCCTCTTGGTTCTCTTCCAAAAGGTCTGAACACTTCTTTTTGCAGTTCTTTTTGATCTTCTTTTTTATGAAAGGGGATTTTTTTTAGCCAAAGCTTCAAAGCCTGCCAATGTATAAGCGTAATTACTTTTAGGGTGATGAGCGGGAAACTGATAAAATAAAGCAGCAGGTTTGCATCGGTAAGGGGTTTTCTTACTCCTTTTAACGTACTGATAAAAAAACGGTTGCCTTGTTTATCATAATCATCAATTCTCACGTCCAGTTTTTCGCCGGGGATGTGCAGGTCGAAATCAAAATTGGTATCCATATCGATGAACGGCGATACATAAAAGTATTTTTCGGTGTTCACTTTAAACTGATCGCCTTGCATAGTAGCAGCGCTTAAAAAGTATGGCTTCATCTCCAGAAAGGTATTGCAAACCTCCACTATTGAACAGGCAATTTGCCCGTTTTCGTGATAGCAAAAATAAAACGATACCGGGTTAAACTGGTAGCCCATGGTGCTCAAGTTGGTAAGCACCATGATACGGCCGGCGCCAATATCCACGCCGTTTTGTTGCAGATAAGCGGTAATATGCTGGCGGATGTTTTTGGAGGTATCCGGATTTTCGCGCGGCAGTTGCAAATGGTCTTTATCTTTAAAATTAAACAGATTGAACCTGTTGCGGCTCATCAGCTTCAGGCTTTTGCTTAGGCTATCAATCTCATCAAGGTCGAGGTAAAACATAAACACCTCATAGTGGAAGCTATGCACCTTTGGCGCAAGCCGGTGGTGCATCACTTTTGCCTTGTATAAGCAGGAATTGATAGCAGTGTTTGTCATGTTTGAATATACGGAATAAATGGGCGGTCGGTTGATGGACGGTCCACCTAATAATCAACTTTCGAAAAACTGTCCCGGTAGCCATATGTAGTAAATACGACCGAATTTAATTTACCGTTCTTGAAAGTATATGTGTGTGTTATTCCATCAACACATGAGCTAAACTGTATGACCTTGTAGTGATTCTTTAATTCGCCAGGGAAGTAGTCAAAAAACACTCTATAAAACCCTTCAAAATCAATTCCTATTTTTATGTTATTAGAAAAACTGACATCCGCATCGTATATCTCTCCTTTGAAAATATCTGTGTGGGTTTCTCCATCAGAATTGTCAAAAAAGAAAATCAGTTTACTTGATGCATGTTTTAATACCTGAAAAACAGCTGGGCCGCCAGGCATTTTATAAGTTTTATTAACAACCTTAAAGTTATTCAGAAGACTCGAACTAAATTTTAATTGATCTTTTATTTTTCCAAAAGGCCAGTAAACGTAATCTGCACAAACAACAAGGTGAATTGTATCGCTTCCGGCTTCCCGTAACGAATTAAACTTAAACTCTTTTTTAGGAGTGACCCACAGATTGCCTATCTTAAATGAATTTGTAGTATCTACAGGAACAGATTTAGTTTTAACAGCCTTATGCGTCGAGTCGCTACATCCCGATAATAATGTAGAAATGGTAATAATGTAAAATATCGACTTCATTATTGATAAGGCATTAAGCGGTTCCTAAAATAGCTATTCAAAACCTCATAAAGTTTATTGAAAATGAAATTTATACCGCCGGCTGTATCACCACACTTTCATCATACACCGGCCTGCCCAGCAACTGCGAGCAAAGTTTAACCGCACTGGCAAAGGCATCCTCGTGGAAGCCGTATTTAAAATAGCTGCCGCAAAAATAAACCGGCCCATCAAGGTTTAGCTTATACAACTGCTGCTGGGCGTTTATGGCAGGCACGTCAAACAAAGGGTGATGGTAATCAATCTCGCGGATGATCTTTTTAGGGTCTATGTTATCGTGCGGGTTGATGGATACAAAATAGTTCTTTTTATCTGATACGCCCTGCAGCATGTTCATCCAGTAAATGGTACTGGGGTTTAGCTTGCCGTCCTGGTTTTGGATGCGGTAGTTCCAGCTTGCCCATGCCAGTTTGGTTTTGGGCATAATGCTTTCGTCGGTATGCAGGGTGGCTTTATTGTACTGGTATTTAAAGCATGATAGCAGGCTGTGCTCGCGCGGTGTAGGCGTATCCAACAAGGCAAGGGCCTCATCGCCATGGGTTGCTATAATCACCCTGTCGAATGTTTCCTGCGAGCCGTCGGCTGCATGCACTGTTACTTTACCGTTGGGGGTACGCACAACCTGGGTAGCTTTGCGGTTTATATGAATACGGTCTTTAAACGGCCTGATCAGGATTTCCCGGTACGATTGACTCCCGTTCTCTAACGTATACCACTGGTGCTGGGTATCCAGCCCTAAAAAGCCATGATTCTGAAAAAAACGGATAAGCGTTACAGCTGGAAAATCCAGCATCTGCTCCATCGGGGTAGACCATACAGCCGAGCTCATGGGCACCAAATATTTCCACAGCATTTCTTCGCCAAAACCAAACTCTTTTACATACCGGCCTATCGAATAATTGGCATACTTTGGGTCGTCAACAATTTTAACGCTATCTTTATTAAACCTGCCAATCTGCATCAGCATTTTAATGTATTTAATATTAAAGATGTTTTTGCGCTGTGCAAATAGGTGGTTTACACTCGAACCCGAATACTCCAACCCGGTAGGCACGTGCTGCACACTGAACGACATATCGGTTTTTTTAACCGGTGCGCCAATCTCGGCAAACAGTCGGCACAAGTTGGGGTAAGTATGGTAGTTAAAAACCATAAAGCCGGTATCTACATACACGGGCTTACCCTCTTCGTCTACCGTTACAGTATTGGTATGGCCGCCAACATAGTCGTTTTGCTCGTAAAAAGTAAGGTCGCTGTTGGGGTGCAGGAAATGGCCGCAGCCCATACCGGCAATACCGGTGCCTATAATAGCCGTTTTTAACATGTTATTTTGTTACCGTATTTAAAAAACGTTCAACCGTATAAGTAGCCAGCTGCCCGCCAGGCCCGTTTAAATTAAAATCGAAGCCGTGCGTAGCCCAGGGCAGTTTTAAGTAAAAATGTTTGATGCCGTTTTGTTCCAGCTTCAGGGTTAACCTCCGGCTGTGCTCGGGCGATACCAATACATCGTTTTCGCCGTGGATGATCAGTGTAGGCAAGGCTTGCTTACCCACAAACTCCAGTGGCGAGCAAGCCGCAAACTTTTGCGGCACCTGCTGATAAGCGCCCCCTATGTAATCGCGCATCACTTTACGCGAGTCCATGATCAACCGGCTTGATGGGATGGAATATCCCCAAACCATATCTGCCGGCCCATAATAATCAATTACGGCTTTTAATCCCTGATCGTGCAAGGTGTAAGCAGCCAACAAAGCTATCTGCGCCCCGGCCGACCGGCCCAGCAAAATAAAATTATTGGTATCGATATGTAACTCCGCAGCATGTGCACGCAGGTAGGCAAAAGCGGCATGCACATCCTCTACCGGCGCAGGCGTTTGGTATTTGGGCGCCAGGCGATAAGTTATGGCCGCTACGTTATAACCTATGGTTGCCAAATAGCTGTTTAATTCGGGTAGTTGTTTATTATCGCCCTTATTCCATGAACCACCGTGTACAACAACTACGCAGGGCCTGTTACCCACTTTTTGTGAGGGGAAATAATCCATAGTAAGGTTTAAATCCGGGTACTTGTTGTAGATGTAAGTTTTATAGGCAACCTCCTTGCTTCCTCTGAACATATTAAAAAAACTATAGGGCGATTGTGTATTGGCACCGTCAACAATAGTGCTGCCCGGGCCAAACGCAGCGGTAAAATTCTGCTTAAGATTTGCGGCTACATTATAGGCTCTGATTATTGGTGTGGTAAATAAAATAAGTGCCAAAACACCCGTAATCGTTCCGGCCAGCTGGTATTTTGCAGAAAAAAAGCCCGACAAAAGCGCGGCCAAACTAAACAGGATAAACACCCAGCAAAACTCCGTGGCGATGATGGATACCATCCACATGGTGTATTCAAACGCTTTAAAAATAGTGAGTAAGGATATCAGCAATAGTATAATGCAGATTACAAAACGGATCATGCTGCTTTTTTATGAAATAAATAGTGACTTACAATCCATTCGTTTCCGTTATTATAGTTCCACAGCTCGGCACAAGCCATGTAAAATATACGCCAGTACACCCACCATTTTATGGCCTGGTCCTTCCCATAGGTTTGCTCAAACAATGGCATAATTTCGGCTTTGTGTTTATCCATATTGCTTAGCCATGCTTCGGATGTTTTGCCGTAATGGCTGCCGCTTACGTGCCAGTGTTTTTCAACCAGCAGGTGGTCGTTAAAATAAAACATCAGGTCGTCGCTGGGCATAATGCCTCCGGTAAAAAAGTATTTGCTCATCCAGTCGGTTTCGTCAATTACCTCAAACAGGTAAGCGTATTCCTTGTGCGTAAATATATGAATGAACAGCTTTCCATCTGGCTTTAAAAACGACGCTACTTTGGCCATCAGCAACTGGTAGTTACGCATGTGCTCAAACATCTCTACCGATACCACGCGGTCGAATTTGTCGGCTATCGTAAAAGTGTTCATATCGGCGGTAAGCACAATAAGGTTGCTTATTCTACGCTTGGCGGCCTGTTCATCAATATATTTTTTTTGCGTGCGCGAATTTGATACTACCGTAAAGTTACTCTGCGGAAAGTTAGCTGCCATGTACAAGGATAACGAACCCCAGCCACAACCCAGTTCCAAAATATTCATGCCATTGGCTAATGCTGCCCGTTGGCAGGTAATTTCCAGCATGTCATCTTCGGATGTATCAATATCGGTAACGCCGGGTTTCCAGTAGCCGCTTGAGTATTTTAAATTTTTGCCCAGGCAGTACTGGTAAAATTGGGTTGGTACTTCATAATGCTGTTCATTGGCATCGGCAGTATTAACCGCAATAGGCGATGCCTTTAACTGGGCAATTAATGCCATTAAATGTTCCTGCTGAGCCTCAACATCGCCTTTATTTTCATCGGCAAGGCGTTGCTTTAATAACTTACGGATCCCCTGCCTTAAAAGCAGGTCCGGGACTTTATTTTGTTCAATTAATTTATCGTACCACATATTTTAGGTTGTACGTTTAACGCGTTAAGTTATACGTTTTTGTTGAGTTGATTTTCAGAGGTATACGTTGTACGTTATAACTTGGATTTCGGCCCAGCTATTTTTATTCCGGAAGAATAAAAGCCCGGCTTTTTATATGATTTTGGCATCGATATTTTACTAAATATTAGCCCGTTTTTGTCCGCACCCAACGCTGGCTATTCTTGGTTCAGGTATTCAGCACTGTGGCTATCCTAAAGCAAACCGGCTAAATACTCCTTATTTCAGAAAAAACCGATCAAAATTTATTTTTCCCCAATTAAACAACCCGCTTAAACACGACTGTTTTAAAATACTATTAATCAATTACTTACAAAGCATTAAAGACCTTTTCATAACAATAAAATTGCATTGCTAAGTTTTATTACACAAAAAATATTTATACACCATTGTAACGTAACAGATATTTTACACGTCATTGGCTTCAAAACGCGGCAAACGGAGGCGCCCCGGATGCCGGTTTAATAAATAAATATTTACCATAAAAACGATCGGAAAACGGTCACGAATTAATTTACGAAAATGAAAAGGACACTTTTAACCTTAACCACCCTGCTAATTTTATTTTTTGGTGCCTGCAAAAAAGACAACAGCAACACTCCCGGCGGTAACACCGGTAACGATACCTATCAACCGGTAAGTGCCGGCTCTACCTGGAAATACCGCACCACCGCCGTATCGCCAATACCCGGGGATAATACCGAAACACTGGACACCACCGAGAACACGATGACTGCCGAGATTAAAAAGATAGGGACAAAAAACTATCATGTATTAAGCTCGGTTGATAACGATGGCACCACCAAAACCTATCTCAATTTTGAAAATCATGTGTACAGCACCATCCAGCTTGACGATGAAACCGACAAGCAGTTTGACCTTCCTTATCTGAACGATAATGTTGAGGCCGGTACAAGCTGGACAACCGCTCTTGATTTAAGCGACGCTGAAAACCAGGTTGACGCCCGCCTAAAGACTACCATTGCCGAAAAAGGTATCTCGCGCGTTATTCTCGGGAAAAACTACACAAACTTAATTCATAGTAATGTGGAGCTGCAGGTTAAAATTAACGGCGTATACACCACGCAGTTTACCCAGGAGTTTTATGTAGCAAAAGGAATTGGAGTGGTTGCTGTTTATGCAAATACAGGCGGCAAGGTGATTTTAAAATCAGAGATTTTTAGCTACAAAATAAAATAGCTAAACTGCTGTGTCCTGTTATCGGGCACGGTTGCAGATTTCCATTTACCTATGAAAATCATTTCTTAATGTTAAACTTAACAAAAGAGGGCGGCCCGCCATAAAGCAAAGCCGCTCTCTTTTTTTTAGCATTGGAGTCTCTTTTAAAACGCCTGTCAATCTTTAGAAAATCAAACAAAATCCCGCTTAACATGCGCACTTTCAAAATGATAAGTTTATATTAGCCTTTACTAATTAATGCCCTAAATTGATTTCACTTATTTGCAAATTTGCCCTTGCGCTATTTTTTCTTATCCTAACCACAACCGCCATTCACGCGCAAAACAGGGTTAGTTTAGAGGATTCGCTAAAAACCCAAAGTGATGCCAATGGCCTTTTAAATTCAATTTTCAGCAGCAGGAAGCCGGCTACAGCCGATACCAGCCGGCATGAAAAAAACTTTTTTTGGGCGGTATTGCCATCAGCCGCTTACAACCCAAGCGTTGGTTTTGCCATAGGCGCAACATCTGCTGCGGGTAAGTATTTTGGCGATAGGCGTAATACCATATTATCGGTAATGAACGCGGGGGCTTATATATCTACAAACGGCCTCTCCACACTTGAATTTAAACACAATGCCTTTACTTCAAAAAATACCTGGAACCTGCAGGGCACTCTACAGGTAGGCAAAACCATAGCCAAAGATAATGGGCTGGGTACCGGCAGGCGCAGCGTTGGCGACGGCCCCTTTCATATGGGCGACAGGCATTTTGATGATAACCCCGACGAGTTTCCGATCAGGTACACCTATTTAAAAATCAACGAGCGCATTTACCGCAAAATAACCGACCACATTTACATAGGGGCTGGTCTTAGTTTTAATTTTTATGATAACATTGATGATAACCGAAAAAACATCCCGGTTGAAGAAACGCACAACTACCGTTATAGTATACGCAAAGGTTATTATCCGTTTAAATACAATGCCAACGGCATCCTGTTAAATTTTCAGTATAACAGCCGCGATCAGCCCAACCGTGCGTTTAAGGGTATTTATGCCGATATAATTTTGCGAACCAACCAGGGCTGGCTGGGCAGCAACCATAATGCCGTGCAGCTGAAAGCCGAATTCAGGAAGTATTGGAGCCTGAGCGATACCGACCCAGAAAACGTTTTTGCTTTTTGGCACTGGGCCAACTACCTCCTGAGCGGATCGTTACCTTACCTTGAGCTGCCAGGCACAGCAAGTGATGCTTACGGACGTATTGGCCGGGCGTTTATAATAGGACGGTTTAAAGGGCCATCCTTTGTTTATAACGAGGCTGAATACCGTTTTCCACTCACTAAAAACAAATTGCTAAGTGGCGTTACTTTTGTAAATATCGAATCGGCCAATAACCAGCGTGATATCAAATTATTCAGGTACTGGGAGCCCGGTGCCGGTTTTGGGCTAAGGTTGCTGTTTAATAAATACACCCGATCAAACATGTGTTTTGATTACGCCCGCGGCAGTTATGGCTCCAATGGCTTTTTTTTAGGGCTTAACGAAGTATTTTAGATACTTTATTTACACATAAAATCATCCTGTTACCTATAAAGCACAAATGGTTTCATTTTTGCGAGGGAAAAGCGAACAGTTTTAACCTTAACAAAAATGCGCGTTCCATTTACCCCTGAGCTGCTTGGCAACCTGATAGAAAAAGGATACAGCTATCTTTTAGTAAATATTAACAGCCAGCTTACCGACGAAGCTGTTACCATTACCATGATGCCTGTAAAGCAAAAACCAGCACTAAACAACCTGCCCGATGGCTACGAAACCTTTTATAAAATTACCCGCGAACCGATGCAACTGGCCTGCGGTGTAGATAGCAGCAATATTTTTATTGAATATCAAACTATTGATAACACCATTACCCAGGACGAATTATTTGACGACCGTTATTTCAGGATGAGCGAAGATTTTTTCAGGCAGGTATTGGAAAGCTTGGAAGATTACGCGGTAATTACTACTGACACCAATGGCGATATCAACAGCTGGAATACTGGCGCCGAAAAGGTGTTGGGCTATAAAGAGCCTGAGATTTTAGGCAAATGCGCCGATGTGTTTTTTACCCCGGAGGACGTTGCAGCAGGCGTACCGGAACAGGAGTTAAAAACTGCCTTGAAAGAAGGCCGCGCTATTGACGAACGCTACCATATGCGTAAAGATGGCACCCGTTTTTGGGGCAGCGGGCTGGTATTCCCGCTACATGATGATCAGCACCGGCATCGCGGATATACCAAGATTATGCGTAACCTGCGCGAAAGGGAACAAGCGCAGGAACAAAAAGTTCCTGAATAAAAAAGGAGCGCAAATTGCGCTCCTTTTTTATTATGTCATGATCTAAGCAGTCCCAAATTACAATGAATCGGTTGAAGTAATACCGCCTTGTTGTAAGGTATGCTCTTTATTAATCAGCGGCGAGCCCTGGGTGAAGATGCCCATTATAAATAACGCGCCACCAAAAAGTACCTGCGGAATCCAGATTTTTGAATGAAAATCGTATACCCATGGTGAGCACATTAAAAACGAACCCATAATTACATCGTTTACATTATGCATGCTCATCGGGAATACTTTTAAAAAGCCCAGTTTGTTATTAGCAAAAATAGCCATGATCAGTTGCAGCCATCCTATAATTAACGGTAAAAATAACGCCGCGCCACCAATGTGCAAGGTATCAAATGTCCACAGTGTCGAAATTAGTAAAAGGGCAATTACATAATTTAAAACTGCATAAGTAGTTGTAGGAATGAAGCTTTTCATTGTTGTAGCTATTGTGTGTTGTAATTATATTAATGTACGTATGTTAAAAACCGTTTCAAAGTTAAACATTTATACAGTTTTTTGATATTTAAAATAAGCTGTAACGTTTTATATTACTTAAAACATTACCTTTAATTAATTGCTTTAGTAATTCGATTCAAAGATAAGCGTTTTAAAAAATAAAGCAATTCCTTTTCTTCCTTTAATGGCGGGGCAAAAGAAACTCCCGGCTAAATACCATTTTTAATACAAATTAAACAAGGCTGCCAAATTTGCTGGCCTATTATTAACATCTATAAAACAGAAATCATCATGAGCAAGGACAGACAAGCCGTAAAAGAAAAAAAGAAACCTGCCGCCGAGGGCGGTAAAAAAGCACCGTCTGATTATCAATCGGGCAAAGCCAATGTGGTAAAACCCATTAATGCCGATAAGAAAAAGTAGTTTTTTAGCGGGCAAAGATTTTCGGACGATTTATCTCCGAAAATAAAAAGTGTGGAGGGTCTCGGAACAATTTATCCGCAACCATTAGCACGACCATTATATTATGTCATTGCGAGCGGTAGCGTGGCACTCCCGTCGGATGCATAGGGAATTTGCATAGTTTGCGATTGCTTTGTTCCTTATAATGAGGCATTTGTAAGTTACTGATTGCCACCATAAAATATCCGTCATTGAGGCACGAAGCAATCCCCGACATGCTAAGTCCTACATAGTTCGGGATTGCTTCGTGCCTCGCAATGACGGTGGTTTGAACCATTTTTTACCAAATCCGTTGCACGTCATTACTATTTTTTTCAGCCTGGCCGGTGGTTACTCGCAATGACATGGTTTATTTCTCGTTTCCGTATCTGTTGGTTCAATCCCCGGAGCCAACTTTTTATTTCCTCTCGCCCTGCAAGGTTGATGCAATCTGTAATGCTTTATAGGCGTTTACAATGCCGCCGGTTTTGCTTAGGGTGGTAAAATCAACCTTTTCGGTTTTGCTGCCGGGTTTGTAAACCATGGTGCCGGTTAATGGCGTTGCCGATGCCAGGATCACCTGTTTTAGCTGTTTGGCGCTTAATGTTGGGTAGTATTCCAACAAAAGAGCCGCAATACCCGATGTTATAGGTGCCGAAAAACTGGTACCATCCTCGGTGTTAAACTCCGCATCAGTATCAACAGTGGTAACCTTTACACCTGGGGCAAAAACATCAACCATTTTTTTGCCGTAGTTGCTAAAGTCGCCGGCCAGGTGATCGCCCAATTTGGCAGATGAAGCGCCTACGTTAATCAGGTTATCTGCATCTGTTGATGAACCATCGGCAAATAAATCATTCGGATAATCGGGGTTCTTATCCATATCGTCGTTATCATTTCCGGCGGCCAGCACCAGCAGCACATCTTTTGAGGCGGCGTACTTAAACGCGTCATCAACCCATTGCTTATGTGGCGATAGTTTTTTGCCAAAGCTCATGTTAATGATTTTGGCCCCGTTATCAACCGCGTAGCGGATGGCGTTGGCCACATCTTTATCGTACTCATCGCCATTGGGTACCGTTTTAACGGCCATAATACGCACATTATCGGCCACACCATTAATTCCGTAACCGTTATTGCGTACAGCGCCAATAAGCCCGGCCACGCCTGTACCGTGCGATGCATCGGCAAATTTCAACAGGTTATTACCGTAAGGCTTATGATCCATACTATCTACATTGTCGCCAACAATTCTTTTGCGGGCTTCCAGGTCGGGCGCAAGGTCATTGTTCAGTTTGGCCAGATATTCGCTCAAATCCTTAATAATTTCGGCATTGGTTTTATTGCCGCCTTCCTGTGAAAATATGGTTGTCCAAACATATTTACTCTGGCTTAAGGTGTCGTTGGCGGTTTTCATGTTCACCAAATCCGTTTCCCTAAAAGTGCCGTTTGCCCCTATTTTAAGTGCTTGTTTAATATATCCGCTGGTTGCCATCAGCGCGTTCATGATAGGCTGTAGCTGCGTGGTTTCGGTAGTTGCCTTGTTCAGGGTTGTATCATAAACAGTTTTAACGCGCTGCCAATAAGCAAATTCTTTCTTGTTGGTAGCGGTGCTATCGGTAGCATTTGCGTACTTGCCTTTCAGCTTATTATACTCGCGCACCTCCTCGGTAGTCTCGTTAAAATCGGCTTTACCGCCGGCGCCACCCAAAAAATTCCAGCCATGTATATCATCCACGTAACCATTATGGTCGTCATCAATACCGTTACCCGGAATTTCCTTTTTATTTACCCATAAAATACTTTTCAGGTCTTTTTGCAAGGTGTCAATACCACTATCCAGCGTGGCCACCACCACTGTTTTACTCTGCTTGCCCTTTACAAAAAGATAAGCCTGTTTTAAGCTTATACCAAAGTAGCCCTCGGTTTTAAGATCCATCAGGTGCCAGAACTTTGGCGGTTCGGGCTCGGACTTTTTCACGGCCTCCTGAGCCGATACCGATATGGTTATTGTTAGTGACGAAAATAAAAAAGCGCTTAAAATAAGTGGACGAAAATTGAACATGTACAAGTATTAGAAAATAAAAAAATTAGAGATCGAATTTGATCCCCTGAGCTAATGGCAACGTTTTTGAATAATTAATAGTATTGGTTTGCCTCCTCATGTAAACTTTCCATGCATCAGATCCCGATTCGCGGCCGCCGCCGGTTTCTTTTTCGCCGCCAAAGGCGCCGCCTATCTCGGCACCCGATGTACCAATGTTTACGTTGGCAATTCCACAATCAGAACCAGCGTAGGATAAAAATTGTTCTGCCTCGCGTAAATTATTGGTCATAATGGCCGATGACAGGCCCTGTGGCACCCCATTTTGCAATTCAACAGCCTCTTCGATGGTTGAATATTTAATCAGGTATAGTATTGGGGCAAAGGTTTCGTGTTGTACAATTTTATAGTGGTTTTCTACCTCGGCAATACAAGGCTTTACATAACAGCCCGATGCATAAGCATCGCCTTCCAGCTTGCCGCCTTCTACCACAAAGTTTCCGCCTTCGGCTTTACATTTCTCAATCGAATCAAGGTAAAGCGCAACAGCGTCGGTATCAATAAGCGGCCCCATGTGGTTGTGCTCATCCAGCGGGTTGCCAATACGTATCTGGCCATAAGCGCTTACCAGCTTTTGTTTAAAGGCATCGTAAACACTTTCGTGAATAATGAGCCTGCGTGTGCTGGTACAGCGCTGTCCGGCAGTGCCCACCGCGCCAAATACGGCGCCGATTAACGACATATCCAGGTCGGCATTTTCGGTAATAATGATGGAGTTGTTACCACCAAGCTCCAGCAGGCTTTTGCCAAGCCGCGCGCCAACTGCCGCGCCAACTGCTTTACCCATACGGGTTGATCCGGTGGCCGATACCAGCGGTATCCGGGTATCATTGGCCATCAGTTCGCCAATGTTACGGTCGCCGTTAATTAAATTCAAAACGCCATCGGCTATGTCGTTCCTTTTTAAAACCTCCTGCGCTATGTGCTGGCACGCAATAGCGGTTAAAGGTGTTTTTTCGGATGGTTTCCATATACTTACATCGCCGCAAACCATGGCCAGCAGCGAGTTCCAGCTCCAAACGGCCACCGGAAAATTAAAAGCCGATATAATACCAACAATACCCAGCGGGTGGTATTGCTCATACATGCGGTGCTCCGGCCTTTCGCTGTGCATGGTTAGCCCGTATAGCTGGCGGCTCAGGCCAACGGCAAAATCGGCAATGTCAATCATTTCCTGCACTTCGCCCAGCCCTTCCTGCAGGCTTTTGCCCATCTCGTATGATACCAGGGTACCCAAGTCCTGTTTATTGGCACGCAGGGCCTCGCCTATCTGGCGTACTACCTCGCCGCGCTTGGGAGCCGGCGTTGTACGCCAGGTTTTAAACGCAGTGGCTGCCTGCTCAACTACCTGATTATAATCGGCTTCGGTAGCAAATTTAACCGACGCTATTTTTTGGCCGTCAACCGGCGATGTAATATTTTTTATTGCTGCACCAGCGCTGCTGCCCCAGTTGCTGCCTGTACTAAAAGCATCATTTACATCGTTTATATGTAAACGTTTTAGAATGTCTGTTATATCAAGGCCCATAATTGTTACTTTTGCCAAAGGTAGAAATCTTTGAAGCAATTTTTTGAATTGCGGGTTTTAATGATTACTGTTAATTATCAATGCTTTGTAATTAACGGTTGTTAACAATGTTTGAATGTTGAAAACTTATTTGCAAATTGGTTGCTTAGTTATTTGTATTTTGACTTCAATAAGTCTTTACAAGACAATTACAATTGTTAACCTAAAGCGGATGTTCTGCAAACAAAATTGAATGGAAGAAGAATTTGAATTTGGTTTTACTGAAGATCCCAAATTTTCGGTAGAACGGTACGAGGAAATGATTCGAAATCAAGACCAGTACTTTTTTGATGCCCAGGCGTTTGAGAACATTATCGACTATTACATCGAAAAGAATGATCCGGCCAGGGCGCTACAGGTAGCAGAGTATGCGCGCAATCAGCATCCATTTGCAGCGGTATTTTTAATTAAACAGGCCCAGTTACTGGTGGTAGGCAATAAAGTGCCCGAAGCATTTGCCGCGCTTGAAAAAGCAGCCATGCTTGAGGCCTCGGATGCCGATATTTATATCATTCGCGGCAACCTGTACGAGAGTATGGAGCGTTTTAGCGAGGCCCTGGAAAATTATGAAAAAGCCCTTGGCCTGGCCGAAGAAACCGACGAAATACTGCTGCATATAGCCTACGTTTACCAAAACATGGGCGATTATGATACCGCCATAAGCTATCTTAAGCTATGCCTTAAGCAAAATATGGAAAACCAGGACGCCCTTTACGAACTGGCATTTTGCTACGATGTAATGGATAACCAGCAGGAAAGCGTACAGTTTTATCAGCAATATATCGATAACGAACCATATAGCTATGCCGCCTGGTACAACCTGGGCAATGCCTATACCAAACTGAGTTTGTTTGAAAAAGCTATTGATGCTTATGACTATGCCATCCTGATTAAAGATAGTTTTGCATCGGCCTACTTTAACAAGGGTAATGCCCTGGTTAACCTGGAAAAATATGCCGAAGCTATTGAAGTATATCGCCACACCTTTGAGTATGAGCAACCCAATGCCGATACTTATTGCGCTATAGGCGAGTGCTACGAGAAACTGGAGCAGATGGATGACGCCCGTGCATTCTATAAAAAATCGGTGAAAATGGATCCTAAACTGGCCGATGCCTGGTTTGGTATCGGGGTTACGCTTGATTTTGAGGAGCGCTATTTTGAGGCGCTGCATTTTTACAAAAAAGCCCTTGATTTGGATATTGCCAATGCCGACTACTGGTTTGCCATTGCCGATGCCGAATATAAACTGGGCCACATGACCGAAGCCGAACAAGCTTACGAAAAAGTGGTTGAACTAAACCCGCTGGATATTGATGCCTGGCTGGATTACTCATCTATATTGTATGAGCAGCAACGCTTGGTAGGCGCTATAGAAATCATATCACAAGCCATAAAAAACAACCCCGAAGCTGCCGAGCTTTATTACCGGATGGTTGCCTACCTGTTTGCCAAAGGCGAATACAATGAAGCACTAAACCACCTGGAAATGGCCCTCACCAGCGATCCGGAAAAGCACTATATTTTATTTGATTACCTGCCCCAATTACAAAAAAACAAAGTGATTGTGGATATTATTAACAGGTATACAAAGTAGATCGATGTGCAGATATGCAGATTTCAGATGTGCAAATGAAAAAAAAAGAAAAGGGGATAATGATTTGATTGGCAAATCGTTATCCCCTTCTTCATTATGGCTTTCCATGTTTGACAAACCAATTTATCTGCACATTGTATTGTTTGCATCTTGATTAAGCAGGTTAATAGATTTGTAAGATTTTTTTAATCCAAAGAATCTGATAAATTCAAAAAATCCCAGTTCAGAAAAAGTCATTTGCATATCTGCACATTTGAAACGGCGAAGCCCTCAACGAAGTTGACCTGCACATCTACTTCTTAGTCGTAATTTTTACCACGCCATTGATGCCTTTGTCGCCATATATGTCTATCGCTGACCTGTCTTTTAATATATCAATACTTTGAATGCAGTTTACGGCTATGTTTTTTACACCGGCAGCGGCTATCTCTTTACCATCAAGCAAATAAAGTGGCTCGTTGGTCTTACTGTCTCTTCTCATCGTGAAATAGCCCTTGTAATCGGCATCCCCAGCAATATGGCCTTTAAATGTATCTTGGGAGGTTACAGTCCCCGTGTAGGATGGGGTATTATCTTTTAATGGCATTACTTTGCCGGTTTTGTTTTCAGTGGCCTTGGCTGGCTTGTTATCATCAGCCAGTTTAAAGCTGATGGGGACAGAATACTGTACCCGCACAGCCTTGCCTTTTTGGGTACCCGGCGACCAATTGGGCGACATTGCCAGTACCCGGAGTGCTTCGGCATCAATATCGGGGCTTACGCTCCTGACAATTTTGTTGCCCGAAAGCGAGCCGTCCTTTTCAACCACAAATGTAATGATCACCCGCCCTTGTATTCCTTTTTCGCGGGCATCTTTTGGATAACGAATATTTGCTCCGAGGAATTTGATAAATGCCCCAACCCCTCCGGGGAATTCAGGTAAGTGCTCAACCGAGGCAAACACGCTATTGGTTGAATTTGGCGGTAATTGCTCAACTACAGGTGGCGGATCGCCTTGCTGGCCTGCGTCTGCTGTTTTATCAGACTTGTCTAACGTAAAAGCTATAGGGACAGAAAACCGTGTACGTACTTTATGGTGATTTTGTATCCCTGCTTTCCAGGTGGGCGACAGTTTTAAAACCCTTATCGATTCTTCATCAATATCGGGGCTTACACCACGCACTACTTTAATGTTCGACAGGCTGCCATCCTTCTCTACTATAAAGGTACAAATTGCTTTTCCCTGGATGTGCTGCTCCCTGGCTGTTGCAGGATACCGGATATTTGATGCTATAAATTTACCAAAAGCCCCAATACCTCCCGGAAACTCAGGCAATGTTTCTACCGATGAAAACACATCATCGCTTGTAGTATCGGCCAGGCTTTTAATTTCGCCCCCTTTTATCGGTTCGTTTTTACCAAGTACGGTTGATAGATCGACCTCTGTTGCCGGCGTAATAAAAATCTCCTGAGCTTTACTATTGATAGCCGTAACGGCCTGGCTATTATTGATGGTAGCAGATGACAAGATCAACATTAAAATGAACAGCGGTGCAGATAAACCATACTTAATAAGTCTGATACGCTGCGACTTATTTTTTTGCAGCATCATGATGCGCTGTTTTAATAAGCTATGATTAAAAAAAGGATTCACCAGCCGGTGGGTTGGCGTATTAAACGTTTGGCTTAATAGTAATAGGGCGTATTCGGCTTTGCTTGTACCGGCCTGCACGGCCTGCCTGTCGGCAATGTATTCGTGAATATGCTTAATAGCAATACGATACAGGTAAACAACCGGGTTAAACCAGTTAATAATCATCACCATTTCTACAAGAAGCACATCGGCCGAATGCCATTGTTGTGCGTGTACCTGTTCATGAGCTTCAATAACGGCATTATCCGGGCTCTCTTCATTTAACTTTACCGTTTTAAAAAAAGAATAAGGCACCTCGGCTTTAGGCATCCGCATAACCCGGCGCAATTTAAACAGCTGCAGGGTAAGCTTTGCCGATAAAATCAAAATACCCAGTAAATACAGGGAGGCCAATATTTCGCCCATTTTAATGTGGCTGTTTTCGGTTGCACTAAGCTGGTATTGAATTGCGGGAAGGTTATAAATGGTATATTTTACCTGCTGGGTTATAAAAAGGTTTTGCACCCAATCGGCCTGTATAACGGGTATAAAAAATGAAAGAAGGGCAGCCGTGACAAGATAAATCCTGTTTAATTGAAAAAAGGTTTCTTTACGCAGCAACAAAACATAAAACGCGTAAAATAAAACCAGGTAAATGTTTACCAGTAATAAATATTGCCACCAGCTCATAACTATTTGTCTTTAAGTTTTTCAATCAGTTTCATGATCTCATCAGCCTCTTTAAGGTCAATTTTCTCTTTCTTCACAAAAAAGGAAAGCATCCGGTTAACCGAATTATCAAAATATCCGCTCAGTAATTTATCCGATGCAAAATCCTGGTATTGGTCTTTACTTACTATGGGATGGTACTGGTGGCTTTTGCCAAATGCAGTGTGCCCCACAAAGCCTTTTGTTTCAAGTATCCGGATAATGGTTGATACCGTATTATAAGCCGGCTTTGGCTCGGGCAGCATATCAATAACATCTTTTACGTAAGCTTTTTCAAGCTGCCATAATACCTGCATTAATTGTTCTTCGGCGCGGGTTAATTCTTTAATTTCCATGTGCGTTGTGTAAAAAAATGCCAATGTTTGTTTAAAATCACATTGGCTATCAAATTGGTTAATCTAAGTTAAAAACTATAAACCAAAATAACAACTAAAAGCTTAGTTTTGTTTTATTAAACATTAAATCCTCATCTTCGTTATGTTACTTTATACCCAATTATAAATGAATATAACCTTTCACGGCGCTGCACGTAATGTTACCGGCAGCAAACATCTTATCCGCCTAAAAGATGACACCTCTATATTATTAGATTGCGGCATGTTCCAGGGCATGGGCGATCAGTCTGACAACCTGAATGAGCATTTCGGGTTTAATCCTAAAAAGGTTGATCACATGGTATTATCGCACGCGCACATAGATCACTGCGGATTAATACCCCGGCTGGTGGCCGAAGGTTTTAATGGCCCCATTTATTGTACACCTGCCACTATGGATCTTGCCCGTATCCTCCTCATGGATTCGGCACATATCCAGATGCAGGATGCCGAGTATAGCAACAAGCACCGCGCACGCAAAGGTTTGCCGCTGCTTGAGCCACTTTACACTGATAAAGAGGCCATGGATGCACTAAGGCTTTTTAAACTTGTTGAATACAACGAAGAGTTTGAGATTACGCCGCACGTAAAACTAAAGCTTACCGATGCCGGGCATATTTTGGGCAGTGCGGCAGTACACTTGGCAATTACCGAGGATGGCAAAGTTACCCATATTACCTTTAGCGGCGATGTTGGCCGTTATGATGATATGTTGCTGAATGATCCACAGCCGTTTGACCAGGCCGATTATGTTTTACTCGAATCCACCTACGGCGATTCGTTACACAAGGACCAGGGCCCGATTGAGGAAGCTTTATTGGAAATTATTAAACAAACCTGCGAGGTTAAGGGTGGCAAAGTTATTATACCAGCTTTTAGCGTTGGCCGCACGCAGGAACTGTTGTATGCATTAAACTCCCTGGAATTGAAAGGAACGCTGCCCGATTTGCATTATTATGTAGATAGCCCTTTATCAGAAAAAGCGACGGAGGTTTTAATGAACCATCCCGAAGTGTATAATAAACAGGTTAAAGCGGTACTAAAGGTTGACGCCAATCCTTTCGGTTTTAAGGGCTTGCGTTTTATCCAGTCAACAGAAGAATCCAAGGCGCTGAATGATGACCCGAGACCTTGTGTTATCATTTCCTCATCGGGCATGGCCGAGGCCGGGCGTGTTAAGCACCATATTAAAAACAACATCAACAATAATAAAAACACCATCTTGATGGTAGGCTACTGTGAACCAAGTTCCCTTGGCGGGCACCTGCTTGCCGGCGACCATGAGGTACGTATTTTTGGCGAAATGTACCAGGTGAATGCCGAAGTACGCTCGATAAGATCAATGAGCGCCCATGGTGATTACGATGACCTGCTGCACTTTTTGGCCTGCCAGGATCCGGCGAAAGTAAAAGAAGTTTTTCTTGTTCATGGCGAATATGAGGTTCAACAACATTTTAGCAGCAAGTTAAAAGACAAAGGTTTTACACGGGTCGAAATACCTTACCAGCACCAAAAGATTGAGTTAAAATAACTGGAAAAAATTCTTTTATTTTTAGAAAATTTTCTATATTTGGATTTGATATTAAAAACAATGGCAAAAGATAAACCACAAACCGGCAAAAAAAAATCTCCTGTAATTTATAAGGATACCGAAATGGTAAGCGTTGTAAATGATTTTGAAGGGGTCTATATCCGCCAGCCAAAGTATACAGATGCCATCAGCTTACTCAATACTTCAAAAAAAGGCCTGGAAGCAAAAACCGCACTTGATTTTTTGGCATTATCGGGTTTTACACAAGATGAGTTCCAGGAAACCTTTAAAACCACAGTTAAAACTATCCAAAACCATGTTAATAAGGATTTAAAACTGGATGCTTCCTTAAGCGAAAAACTACTTAAATCATTTGCATTGTTTGATACCGGTATTGAAATATTTGGCTCTGCTCAGGCTTTTCATAAATGGCTTACTACTCCGGCTTATGGGCTTGGTAACCGGTTGCCTTTTGATATGATGGATACAATCACCGGTATCCAACTTATCGAAGAAGAGCTTATCCGCTTACAATTCGGCGATCTGGCTTAAGATGCTGGTTTATCGTATCGCCCTCGAAAAGTCTGCGTACAAACTTGTCGCCTCGGGCAGGGCAGCCCGCTGGAATCCCAATGATGTGGAAATGATATATACCGCATCGTCCCGCTCACTTGCCTGCCTCGAGAATGTTGTTCACAGGAGCCAGGCCGGGCTTACCCTTGTTTTTAATGTGATGACAATCGCAGTGCCGGATGGGTTAACCATAGTCAGTATAAAAAAGGAGGATTTACCACTTAATTGGCTGGAATACGACCAAATGTTGTACACCCAGCAACTGGGAGAAAAGTGGATCAACGAAAAACAATCGGCTATATTAGCCGTACCATCCTCGATAATTGAAGAAGAAATAAACTACCTGATCAACCCAAAACACGACGACTTTAAAGCTATCCGCCTGGTTAAAACAGAACCATTTGCATTTGATAAACGGATAAAGCAATAAAAAAGCGATGAGATAACCCATCGCTTTTTTTATTGTGGCTTGATATAATTCAATCAATTAAAATCCCCGCGCCGGTTGTGGCTTAGGCAATTCTTTACGTGGTATCATTTCTGCACGCTGGCTGGTATTGTATACAAACGACGCTATGATGGTGGCCGCCTGTTTCAAATCATCTTCAACCAGGCGGTCAAAGGTGTCCTGGTTACTGTGGTGCGTGCGCGAGCCATAGTCAATGGCGTCCTGGATAAACTGAAAGCCAGGAATACCCACTGCATCAAACGATTGGTGATCGGTACCGCCTGTATTGCTAATAGTAACGGTAGTGGCGCCAAGGTCTTTAAACGGCTCCAGGTACGATTTAAATATCGGCCCGGCGGCAGAGTCGCCTTGTAAGTAGATACCCCTTATTTTACCGGTACCATTGTCAAGGTTATAATAAGCCGATAGCTTGGCTTGCTCAGGTTTCAATTCCATTGTTTTGGGGTCGCCAAAGTGGTTAAGTACATAACCGCGCGAGCCAAATAATCCTTGTTCTTCCGAGCTCCATAATGCAATGCGGATGGTACGTTTGGGTTTAAAACCAATAGCTTTCAGGATGCGCATAGCCTCCAGCATCACCGCGCTGCCCGCCGCGTTATCTGTTGCGCCGGTACCGGCGTGCCATGAATCAAGGTGGCCACCTATCATTACCACCTGGTCTTTTAATTTTTTGTCGGTACCTGGTATCTCGCCAACTACGTCATAACCTTGCAGGTCATCGGTAAAAAATTGGGTTTTAATATCAGCTTCAAGCTGTACCGGCTTGCCTGCGTTTACAAGTCGTAAAATACGTTGAAAATCTTCGCTGCTGGTTTCCAGCTCGGGCGCAACGGCTTTCGCGGTATCCGCATATGATGCGCCGTTAGTAGTAAATACGGTACCGTCGGTACCGCGGGCCTGGCTTAGTACAAGGGCAACTTTCTCGGCCTGTAAAAAAGTCCCCAATGAGGCCCTGAATGCGCGTTGCTTACGCATAGCTACAAACTGCGGCGAATTTGGATCAAATGCATTACGCTGGCGTGCAGGGGCCATAGTAGCCTTTTCCATTTTATCAAGCTCATCATCGGTGTAACGGGCCGCATCTGATTTAAATGTACGCTCGGTAAGTGGTTTGGTATCAAATATCACAATTTTACCGGCCAGCTTGCCTTTGTATTTTTCCAGCTCGGCGGCCGAATCGGCTTTTACTACCATTACGTCGCCTTTGATTAAGCCACCTGTACCTGGGGTCCATGCTTTAGGGATAGCTATAATGGCATGATAGTATGGTACGGTAATAGCCGCGTAGTTTTTTTGAACTTCCCAACCCTTGCCAAATTTACCCCATGATTCCAGTTTGGCATTGGCTACGCCCCAGGTTTTCAATTGTTCAACGGCCCAGTTCTGAGCGCGTTTTAAACCCGGCGACCCTGCCAAACGCGGGCCGGATACATCGGTTAAATAAAAAGCGGTTTCCATCACTTTAGAATGGTTAAGGCCTTCCTCACGGATTTTTTGAACAATTGCAGGATCGACGGTTTCCTGGGCGAACAACTGCGCACTTATGCCCGCGGAAAGCAGGCATGAAAAAAGTAGTTTTAGTTTCATAGTTAATAATTAATAAGATCAGTTAATAACAAACCTATTTATTAATCAACAAAAAACCGCGGCCATGCTTTAACAAAGTTGTTACATGTAATTTTTTTTGGGGTATATTTGGATTGTGAGCAATTTTAAGCTGGATAATGTTCCGTTTAACGCCCGAGCTGTAGTTGAAGCGGCAAACGGCAAAGGTTTACTATCGCCAACTTACCTGGCAGGAAAGATTGCAAATAGCTAATTACTTAAACAGCATCGTTTATAATTATCCTGAGAATGATCCTCCTAAAATGGATAAAACTGTTTTTAGCATGAGGATGAAGGAAAATAACGCAACAACATCAAATAATTAATTTACATAGCCATGCTCCAAAAAGCCATCCCCATCCTGGCATCATTAAATGCCGAAGAAACCATCAGGTTTTATACCGAAAAGCTGGGCTTTACATCGGTTGCCAACTGGGATGGTTATGTTATTTTTAACCGGGACGAAATCACCATTCACCTTTGGCCTACCGATGATCCTGAAGTTCCTAAAAATACCGGTTGTTATATTAACGTAACCGAGGTAGATAAGCTATATGCCGAATATACGCCTCAAGGCGTAGTTCACCCCAACGGCAAGCTTAAAAACATGCCCTGGAAAAGGCGCCAGTTTAGCATCCTGGATAACAACGGTAATATTATTCATTTTGGAGAAGATACTTCGGGCGAAGTATAAAACCAGACTGAACTTTAATCAAAAACTTCCACATCATCGTCATGCAATGCCCAAACCATATAGGGATGGGTATCGGCATGGTAAATATGTCCATCGGCAGAAATGCCGATAATACCGGCAAAACCATCGTAGGGTTTCATTTCATCTAAAGTTTTCCCGGCAGCAACAGAAATTGGCAAACCATCGGTAACCCGGGTAACAATTTTTGTCGCTACCGAGCCGCTCACAATGTCCTCGCCAACGCCCGTACAGGATACTGCTGCAAAACCATTGGCATAATTGCCGGCAGTAGTTGCCGAATCGCTTACCCGGCCCGGAATTTCGAAGCCTTTGCCGCCAGTTGATGTCGCGGCTGCCAAGTTGCCATAAAGATCGAGCGCCACACAGCCAACAGTGCCTAACCTGATGGAGTCGCTCAGTTTCTTTTCGTATTCATGCCTGCGTTGCGGCGTTTCGGGGTTATAATAGGCAACACCGTTGTTGGTGGCAAAGTCTTTGGCGCCTTTGCCGCTCAAAACACGGTCGTCATACGCCATTAGCTTTTCGGCTATACATATGGGGTTTTTTACATCTTCGATGTTGATAACACCAGAAAATTTTTGTGTTTTACCATCCATTAATGAAGCACTCAGGCGAATTTTGCCATCACTCTGGATCTGCGAACCGGTACCGGCATTAAACAGGTCGCAATCTTCCAGCAGCCTAACGGTGTACACAACTGTTTCAAGCGCGGTATGGCTTAACAGGTATTTATGACCCGCCTGCACAATATCTTTTAAAGCCTGTTGTTTGGCCTGTTTTACTTCCTGGTTAGTTTGCGATTCGCTAAAGAAACCGCCATGGATAATAATCTTCATTTTGAATAATTTAAATGATTCAAAAATTAGTGTAATATAAACGCTTTGGGATAGGTTTATTTGAAAACGACCCGGCTAAACCCTCTCCTTTGGAGCGGGTTGGGTGAGGCTTTATTGCAAAAGGTCGCTATCGGGCGCGTGTATAAACACCCCCTCTTCAACCTTCACTGTTTTTTTAATCAATAGGCGATGTTGTGCCAAATCGTATTTATCATAGATAGACATGACGTGTACTTTTAAATTGTCGATAGAAACCGGCGAGCCAATTTCTACATCATAAATATTGGTAGCTACAATATTCCTGCCATCCACCAAAATAATTAAACCCGAACCAATGGCTTCCATAATGTTACCCTCGGTTATCAGCAAACCGGCGTCTTCGCCCAGGCCGATACCTAAAATGCCGGGGTTGGTAGCTACGGCATACATTAGCCGGCCAATACGGCCGCGTTGTACAAAATGCGTATCAACTATAACAGAATCTACAAACCCCAATCCCGCTGTTATCTGCACCTCGCCTTTAATAAGCGCCTCGTTACTTTGACCACGGTAAATCATATGGGTAGATGCCGCCGCTGCCCCCGCCGATGTGCCGGCTATCACAAAGTTTTCATGCAGATATCTCTTTTTCAGGATCTGTAAAAATTCCGTACCGCCAAAAATAGCCGTCAGCCTCAATTGGTCGCCGCCGCTAAACATAACCACGTCTGCTTTGCGGATGCGGTCTAAATATTCTTTTTTTGCTGCATCCTCGCGGCTTTTAATATGCAATACGTTAACGTGGGTAACATTAAGCTGCCCAAATGCTTTAATATACTCTTCGCCCACCAGCTCAGGAATTTGCGAGGCAGTGGTAATAACCTCAACTAACGAGCCATGGTGTTTAGCCGATTCGGTGATGATCCGCTTTAAAATGCCCTGTTCAAAAAATTTAATATAGTCAGGCTGCAAAATGTGTTCCTGTATGGTTACGTTACTCCCCATATCAACCGCACCGCCTATTATTATAAGTTTTCCTTTCGGGACAATCATTTCTTTTAAGTTTTGCGTTGATTGGGTTGGATTAGCTTGATTAGTTTAGTTTGCCCAAAAACAAAAGCAACCACTCTCTCAATCAACCTAATCCAACCCAATCAACTAATAAAACCACAAATTACGATAAAATGAACCAAAAACACAGTCTGTTATAAACAAATAATGCCTTTTTGCCTTTAAAAGTTTTATTTACAGTGTTAAGTTTTATAGTTTTAAAGAAATTAAGCCCTTAAAAAATTTTGAAGCAAGCCTATGAAGATTGAGAATATACAAGTGTTGCGCGGCCCGAACATCTGGAGCATAAACCGCAAAAAGTTAATACAGATGCGGCTTGACCTGCAGGAGATGGAACATAAGCCCACTAACGAGATTGATGGTTTTTATGAGCGTTTAGAAAAACTGCTTCCCTCGTTATACTCGCACCGCTGTTCGCCCGGAGTACCCGGCGGTTTTTTTCAGCGGGTTATTGCCGGCACCTGGATGGGACACGTTATTGAGCACATAGCCCTTGAAATACAAACCCTTGCCGGCATGGATACAGGCTTTGGCCGTACGCGTGAAACTAAAACAAAGGGGGTTTACAATGTAGTGTTTGCTTATATTGAAGAGAAAGTTGGTGCCTTTGCGGCAGAATCGGCCGTGCGGATTGCCGAAGCCCTGATAAAAGGTGAAGACTATAACCTGGAGGCCGATATACAGGAGATGCGCGAAATTCGTGAAAACACCCGTTTAGGGCCAAGCACAGGATCAATTGTAGAAGAGGCCATTGCGAGGGATATCCCCTGGATAAGGCTTAACAATCAATCGCTGGTACAGTTGGGTTATGGTAAAAACCAGGTTCGTTTCCGCGCCACCATGACCGAGAAAACCAGCAGCATTGCCGTTGATATTGCCAGTAACAAGGATGAAACCAAGCGCATGTTACAGGAGCAAGCCATCCCGGTTGCCAAAGGCATGACCATATCATCTGTTGCCGGCGTAGCCGAAGTGATCCGTAAAGTGGGCTTCCCGCTGGTATTTAAGCCGCTGGATGGTAACCACGGCAGGGGTATTTCTATCAATATTCGTACAGAAGAAGAAGCGATTGCAGCCTATGAACATGCCGCCAAAATATCGCGAAGGGTTATTGCGGAGCGTTTTATTACCGGCTATGATTTTCGCGTACTGGTAATTGATAATAAAATGGTCGCCGCCGCCCTGCGCGATCCGGCTCATGTAACAGGCGATGGCATATTAACCATACAGCAACTTATTGATAAGGAAAATACCGACCCACGCCGCGGATACGGGCACGAGAATGTATTAACACTGATTTCTATTGACCGGGACACGCTTGACCTGCTTGAAAAAAAGGGTTACACACTTGATACGGTGCCTGTCAAAGGTGAAAAAGTGTTTGTAAAGTCGACCGCCAACCTAAGCACGGGCGGCACATCCGTTGACGTTACCGACCATGTGCACCCACAAAACGTTTTTATTTGCGAACGCATCTCTAAAATAATAGGCCTTGATATTTGCGGCATTGATATTATGGCCGAAAACCTGCACGAGCCCCTTACCGAAAATGGCGGAGTAATACTGGAGGTTAACGCAGCACCTGGGTTCAGGATGCACATTGCGCCAAGCGAAGGCCTGCCGCGCAACGTTGCAGGGCATGTGTTGGATATGCTTTATCCTCCGGGCAAGTCGGCACGTATCCCTATTATTGCCATCACGGGCACCAATGGAAAAACCACAACAACCCGCCTGATAGCGCATATTGTAAGAAATAACGGGCACCGGGTAGGCTTCACCACATCTGATGGGATTTATGTACAAAACACCATGATGCTGAAAGGTGATACTACCGGGCCGGTAAGCTCGGAGTTTATCCTGAAAGACCCTACCGTTGATTTTGCCGTATTGGAAACAGCCCGTGGCGGAATCCTACGTTCGGGTTTGGGATTTGGTTTTTGCGATATTGGTGTAATTACCAACATCCAGGCAGATCACCTTGGCCTGGCCGATATTCATACACTTGATGACCTTGCAAGGGTAAAAGGAACCGTTTTAAACTCGGTAAAAAAAGATGGCTGGGGCGTTTTAAATGCCGATAACGAGTATTGCGTTCGTTTAGGCAACAAAGCCGATTGTAACATAGCCTATTTTAGCCGTAACGAAAACAATCCTATCATCAAGGCACATTGCCGCAAAGGCGGGATAGCTGCCGTTTGCG
The DNA here is from genome assembly GCF_007971525.1 of Mucilaginibacter ginsenosidivorax. Taxonomy (NCBI): domain Bacteria; kingdom Pseudomonadati; phylum Bacteroidota; class Sphingobacteriia; order Sphingobacteriales; family Sphingobacteriaceae; genus Mucilaginibacter; species Mucilaginibacter ginsenosidivorax. The sequence continues at coordinate 3,503,676 of NZ_CP042437.1, read as the reverse complement.
AGAATGGCTTTATTACCATTCAAAAAGGCGATTGGAAAATCCGTGTACAACGCACTATCCTTATCCCTTTAACTTTTGGAGGTACGGTGCCATTCATGATCGAGAATGTGCTGGCGGCCACGTTGGCTACCTTCCTGTGGGGTTTTAAAACCGAGGATATTAAAATGTCGTTGGAAACATTTATCCCATCGGCAGCGCAAACGCCGGGGCGCATGAACATATTTGAGTTTAAAGATTTCAGGTTCATGATTGATTTTGCGCATAACCCGGACGGCTTTAACGGTATCAAGGAATTTTTAAGGCATATCGACTCTCCATTGAAAATTGGCATTATAGCCGGAACCGGCGACAGGCGCGATGACGATATTCGCGAGGTTGGCAAAATAGCTGCCGAAATGTTTGATTACATCATCCTGCGGCAGGAAAAACACCTCCGTGGCCGCACCGAAGAAAACATATTAACCCTGCTTAAAGAGGGTATTTACTCTGTTGACGCCAATAAGCCTTGCGAAGTGGTATCAAAAGAGGTTGATGCCATTAAACACGCAATGAGCCTTGCCAAACCCGGCAGCTTTATAACCGCCCTTAGCGATGTAGTTGATAACGCCATTGAAACGGTGCAAAACTACCAGGAGCAGGAAAGGAACGGGTTGTTTAATTCCCCCCCCGCCCCCTGAAGGGGGAGCCTTTGATTTGCATAAACAACAAATCCCGGTTCAAAAGACCCGGGATTTGTTGTTTAATAGTGTTGGTGAATATGCTAATCAAAAAGTCCTCCCTTCAGGGGGCGGAGGGGGCTCCGCGTTTGGGCCTACCCTTTCACTCTTTCAACATAAGTTCCGGTAGCGGTATCAACTTTTACCTTATCGCCAATGTTGATAAACAGCGGCACACGAATCTCTGCGCCGGTTTCAACGGTGGCATTTTTTTGGGCACCGCTTGAAGTGTCGCCTTTAACGGCAGGCTCGGTATATGTAATTTCCAGCTCGGCCGATCCGGGGATTGAACCCATGATCGGCTCATCGCTTTCAAAGGCTACAATAACGTTCATCCCTTCTTTTAGGAACTTAACCGCCGGGCCAAATAAAGCTTTTGGAACGTTATGCTGATCATAAGTTGCGTTATCCATTACCACTAATGAATCGCCGTCCTCATATAAGTATTGATAATCGTTGGTTTCAACACGGGCTATATCAACCTCCTCGTCGGTGCGGAAACGGTATTCAACCAATTTTCCGGATTTTACGTTACGCATACGGGCCTGGTAAAATGCACGCAAGTTACCTGGTGTACGGTGCAAAAATTCTTCAACCTGCACTAACTCGCCATTAAAGCGAAGCACATTTCCATTTTTAACATCTGATGCTTTGGCCATAAAATAATATTGAGGCGCAAAATTAGAAATTTGATTTGAGATGTGAGATATGAGATGTGAGATTTTTACCGGGAAGATAGCCAGCGAATTACGGATGGAGGAGCAAGAAATAAGAACTGCGGTCGTTAATGAAAGGCGTATATAATAAACGTCATTGCGAGGCACGAAGCAATCCCCTACATGCTAAGTCCCACACAGTTCAGGATTGCTTCGTACCTCGCAATGACGATAGAGATAATATCTCAAATCTTACAGCGTAGCTATGTCAATCACAAAACGATACCTTACATCGCCTTTTTCCATGCGGGCATAAGCGGTATCAATCTCTTTGATATCTATCATTTCAATATCTGAAACAATTCCATGTTCGGCACAAAAATCAAGCATTTCCTGTGTTTCGGCAATTCCACCAATTCCCGATCCGGCAAGGCTTTTACGGCCGCCCAACAAGCTAAATGCCTGCACGCTGGCCGGTTCTGGTGGTACCCCTACACAAATATGTACCCCATTGGTGCGCAGTAACGACAAGTACATGTTAAAATCATGCGGTGCCGATACGGTATCCAAAATAAAATCAAAAGAGTTTTTGGCAGCTTCTATCTGCTTAGGATCGCTGGTAACCACAAAGTGGTGCGCACCTAATGCCTTAGCATCGGCTTCTTTAGCCGGCGATGTACTTAATACAGTAACTTCGGCACCAAAGGCAACACCAAATTTAACGCCCATATGGCCTAATCCGCCTAATCCTAAAACAGCCAGTTTATGGCCTTTACCAACTTTCCAATGCCTTAACGGCGAGTAAGTGGTTATGCCGGCACATAGCAATGGCGCAGTGGCGGCAAGGTCAAGCTTGTCAGAAATATGCAGTACAAAATCTTCGTTAACCACAATGCTGTTTGAGTAACCGCCGTAAGTTGGTGTTTTATGGTCTTGCTCCAGGCCGTTATAGGTTTGCGAGCTCCCGTTTAGGCAGTATTGCTCCAAATCCTGTTTGCAGTTTTCGCACACACGGCATGAGTCAACCAGGCAACCTGTTCCTGCTAAATCGCCAACTTTGAAGTTTTTTACATGATCGCCAACTTTTACAACCCGGCCAACAATTTCATGACCTGGCACCATCGGGAAAATACCCGGGAACCAATCGTTCTTAATCTGGTGCAAATCGCTGTGGCAAACACCGCAAAATAAAATATCAAATTGCACATCATGAGGCCCAACCTCACGACGCTCAAAATCCCATGGGGCAAGATTGGTAGTTGGCGATTGCGCCGCGTATCCTTTAACTGGTATCATAAGTAGTTGTTGTTTTTGATTACCTAAAGGTACAGGAATAGATTTGAGATGTTAGATATGAGATTTGAGATTTTGACCTGGAAAGATCGAATTATGACAATAATGTGTTGAGATAAAAATCGACGTATTCCTAAGAGAGATTTTCAACAAGAACCATTCAGACACTTCTGTCTCAAATCTCATATCTAACATCTCAAGTCTAATTTTTGTAATCCGATATATTCAGCCTATACTTGCAAAAGCCATACTCGTGTTCCTGGTTGGAGCAGATGATGGTGAGCCTGCCGGTAGCAAAACGCTCCACAAGGCTTAAGTACCAGTCAACGCCCTGGGCGTCAAGGTTTGATGTAGGCTCATCAAGCATCAACATTGGTGTATCAGAACAAAAGGCCAGGATAAGCTTGAGGCGCTGTTTCATGCCCGATGAAAAATAACGAATAAGCTTGTGTTCGCTTTTGGGGAGATTCAACAACTCAATCAGCTGCTTTTTATCAAGCCCGTGTTTGTAGTTTTTAAATTTGAAATGAAAATCGATCATTTCACTCAGCGTAAACTCCTCAATAACCTCCAAATATGGTGCGGCCAGGCTCAGGTAGTTAAACACCTGCGAAACCTCGATGGGTTTATCCTGGTAGGTATAATTTATTGTACCGATAGAGGGCGACAGGCTCCCGTTTAAAACCTGTAACAATGTAGATTTACCTGACCCATTAGGACCCAGAATAGCGTATGATTCGCCGGCAGTGAACGTATGATCAACTCCCCTGAAAATCCAGTCGCGGTTAAAGCGGCGGCCGATGTTGTTGAGGGTGATGGTCATATTTCTGAATCAGAATTTACAGAATTTTAGAATGTGCAGAATGAAAACGCGCTATTCGGACGTGGTATGCGATTCAGGTTTTACAGAATCGCACTTAGAAATTGTCTGAATCAGAATTTACAAGATTCTGTTAATCCTAAAATTCTGTAAATTCTGATTCAGACGACATTAACTATTCCCAAACCCTTTCATGATCCCTCTTTGAGAGTTTTGCAGGAAGTTGATGATCTCGTCGCGTTCAACACTTGGTGTAAACTCGGCTTCGATGATATCAAGCGCCTTGCTTACATTATATTTTTTAAGGAACAGGATCCGGTAAATCTCCTGGATTTCGGCAATGGTTGCTGCCGAAAAGCCCCTGCGGCGTAAACCTACGGAGTTGATACCCACATACGATAATGGTTCGCGGCCGGCTTTGGTAAACGGAGGTACATCCTTACGTACTAATGAACCGCCTGAGATCATGCTATGCGCGCCAATCTCTACAAACTGGTGCACGGCCGATGAACCACCGATGAAAGCATAATCGTACACATTAATGTGCCCTGCCAGTTGCACCGCGTTGGCTATAATTACGTTATCGCCAATAACACAATCGTGCGCTACGTGTACATACGCCATCAGCAGGCAGTTGCTGCCTATGGTGGTTGTGTTTTTATCTAAAGCGGTACCACGGTTAAGGGTTACGCATTCGCGGATGGTGGTATTGTCACCAATAGATACCGTACTTTGCTCGCCTTTGTATTTTAAATCCTGCGGCGGAGCCGATACTACGGCACCGGGAAAAATACGGCAGTTTTTGCCTATCCGGGCTCCATCCATAATTACGGAGTTGGAACCGATCCAGGTACCCTCGCCAATTTCAACATCCTTGTGGATGGTAACAAAGGGTTCAATCACCACGTTATCGGCAATTTTTGCCTGTGGGTGTATATATGCTAAAGGCTGGATCATGCTTCGTTTCCTTTTACTTTTACAATTTGTGCCATTAATTCGGCCTCAACAACAACCCGGTTACCTACCATACCCACACCCTTCATGGTTGCAATACCACGGCGGATTGGCGCCAGCAGATCGCAAATGTAAATGATAGTATCGCCAGGCACTACTTTGCTTTTAAAGCGCGCGTTCTCGATCTTTAAAAACAGGGTCAGGTAATTTTCAGGGTCGGGTACGGTGTTTAACACCAGTATGCCGCCCGTTTGTACCATGCCCTCAATTTGCAACACACCTGGAAATATTGGTGCCCCCGGGAAATGGCCTTTAAAAAACTCTTCGTTTATGGTTACGTTTTTAGCACCCACCACGTGACTTTTGGTCAGCTCCAATATTTTATCAATCATCAAAAAAGGTTGCCTGTGTGGCAGCAGGCCCATAATCTCAACGGTATCATACACCGGTTTAGCATTGGCATCGTAAACTTTAACTTGTTTACGGCTTTTTTCCTTTTTAATCAGGGTTTTTATTTTTTTGGCAAAGGCCACGTTAGCAGCATGACCGGGGCGGGCAGCCATAATATGGCCTTTAAGCGGTACACCAACCAGGGCCAAATCGCCAATCATATCCAGCAGCTTGTGCCTGGCGGGCTCGTTTTGGTGGCGTAGTTCGGCATTGTTTAAAATGCCCTGCGGCGCAACGCTAATGTCCTTGCGGTTAAACAGCTTGGCCAGGTGGGCAAGTTCTTCTTCGTCTACCTCTTTATCAACAACTACAATAGCGTTGTTTAAATCGCCGCCTTTTATCAGGTCGTGCTTTAGCAGCATTTCAAGCTCGTGCAAAAAGCAAAAGGTACGGCATGATGCAATTTCCTTTTTAAACTCGGTAATACTCGAGATACTGGCATGCTGGCTACCCAACACCTGCGAGTTGTAATCAACCATACAGGTAAATCGGTAATCGTCTAAAGGCATGGCAACCATTTCTACCTTACGGTCCGGCTCCGAGTAATGGATATTGTAAGGTATGTGGTAATATTCGCGGTCGGCATCCTGCTCGGTAAAGCCTGTTTCTGTTATAATATCAACAAACTGGATAGAGCTGCCGTCCATTATGGGCGTTTCAGGGCCATCCATGTCTATCAGCACATTATCAATTTCCATTCCTACCAATGCAGCCAATACATGCTCTACGGTATTCACGGTAGCCCCATTTTGAGAAATGGTGGTACCGCGCGATGTATCGGTTACATTATCAACATCGGCATCAATTATTGGCGAGCCAGGTATATCAATCCTCCTGAATTTATACCCATGGTTCTCGGGTGCCGGGTTAAAGGTCATGGTTACCCTTTGGCCGGTATGCAGGCCGGTACCCGAAACCGATACAGGTGATTTAATGGTTCTTTGTTTTACATTCATTTTTTTTAGTTCATTGGTTCACTGGTTCATTTGTTCATTGGTGAATAGTTTATTAGTTAAGTTCATTATTTGCCTGCGCAAAAGACCAATGAACCTTGAACTAATGAACCAATGAACGGTTACTGAACTAATGACTTTCCCTTTTTAATTCGGCAATTATTTTTTCTAATTCGTTTATTCTTTTCTCCAATTCGGGCAGGCGGCTTATGACTACGTTTGAACGCATGTTTGCGCTGTATAGCGTAGCAGGCGTACCCGCCCATTTTTTTCCTTCCTCGGCAATAGTACGGCTAACGCCCGATTGTGCCTGGAACTGCGAACGGTTTGCAATGCTGATATGGCCAACCAAACCAACCTGGCCGCCCATAATCACATTCTCGCCAATTTTAGTGCTTCCGGATATGCCCGATTGCGCGGCGATAACGGTATTTGCACCAATTTCTACATTGTGGGCAATCTGAATCAGGTTATCCAATTTTACGCCTTTACGTATCACCGTCGACCCCATGGTTGCTCTGTCGATAGTGGTATTTGAGCCAACCTCAACATCGTCTTCCAGGATAACATTACCTATCTGGGCCACTTTAGTGTAACTGCCATCGGGATTAGGAGCAAAACCAAAACCATCGCTGCCGATAACCGCGCCAGAGTGAACAATAACGTTATTGCCTATTACACAATCAAAATAAACCGTAACGCCCGAAAATAAGGTAACGTTGTTGCCAATGGTTACATTATCTGATATGTTAACGTTGGGGTAAATTTTGCAGTTATCGCCAATTTTTGCGTTAAGACCAATGTAGGCAAATGCCCCTATATAAGGCTCGGCGCCAATTTGGGCTGTTGGGTGTATAAAGCAAGGCTGCTCGATACCTTTTTTATTAAGCTTAAAAGTGTTGTATTTCTCCAACAATACCGAAAACGCGCTGTAGGCATTCTCTACCCTGATAAGTGTGGCCGTTACCGGGCCGGTAAGCTGAAAATCGTTATTAACAATAACTACAGAAGCATTGGTAGTATATAAATACTGCTCATACTTGGGGTTGGCCAAAAAAGAAAGACTGCCGGCGGCACCTTCTTCTATTTTAGCCAACTGATTAACAGTAACCGAAGGGTCGCCTTCCACCGTTCCGTTAAGCAGAAAACTTATATCCTGGGCAGTAAATTGCATTGACAAATTTAAATGTTATAATTAAAGCAGCAAATTATTAATTGAGTACAGTTTTGGTTCGGGTTGCGGGTTGCGAGGTTCGGGTAGCTGCAACAAGAAAAAGCCAGGCAACACGAACCTCGCAACCCGCAACTCGAGCCTCAAATCAAATCCTTACTGTAGCAAAGTATGTATTTTTTTACGGTTTTTGCTAATGCCTCCAAATTGGAGTTGTCGCTGGCTGTTGTAATGTCATGTACGTGGCCATCCTTCATCAATATGCCTATGTTGCCATCGCCGGCGGTATAGGCATTATTGCGGATGGACGTGGTAAAAACAAAGTAACCGGCATCCTGCTCGCTTATGCTGTATTTTTTCATTGCCTTTTTTATAAGGGAGTTTACAAACTCCTTATCGGGACGCTTATTGCTGATATCTACATGATACAACTTACGCTGAACCAGGTTTTGTGATAGCGTTGATAGTATAAAGTCGCTATGCCCGGCCCAAACTTTTACTGCTGCCATAATATCGGTATCATCCAAACTGGCAAAAGTTTCCAGGTGATGGTCCTGGTTCATAAAAGCCTCTTTGCTGATTCCTCCTTTTATAAAATGCTTTAGTGCCGGTGTAGCAAAAAGATCTTCGCCTTTCAGGGTAAGCTCGCGGCAGCGTTTAAATATCTTTACCAACAATTCTTCGCCGGCAATAACGGTTTTGTGCAGGTAAACCTGCCAGTACATGAGCCTGCGGGCAATCAAAAATTTCTCAATCGAGTAGATGCCTTTGGCATCAACAACAATATGATCCTCCTTAACATTTAGCATTTTGATGATCCGTTCGGAACTGATGACCCCTTCGGATACGCCGGTAAAAAAGCTATCGCGATTAAGGTAGTCCAGCCTGTCCATATCCAACTGGCTTGAAACCAGCTGATGAAGGAATTTACGGGGGAAAGTGTTGTTAAATATACTGATAGCCATGGTTAAGCGGCCATCAAACTGCTCGTTGAGTTTGTTCATCAGCATAGATGAAATATCCTCATGGTCAATCCCTTCAATAATGGTGCGCTCCAGGGCGTGCGAGAATGGCCCATGGCCAATATCGTGCAGCAATATCGCAATGGTAACGGCCTCTTCCTCTTCGTCGCTTATGTTGTGGCCCTTGTTACGCAGGGTTTCAATGGCAGTATCCATCAGGTACATAGCACCTAAGGCATGGTGGAAACGGGTATGCAGCGCACCGGGGTAAACCAGGTGAGTCATCCCTAATTGCTTAATGTACCTTAACCGTTGAAAGTAAGGGTGCTCAATCAGGTCGAATATCAGTTCGGTTGGGATGCTGATAAAACCGTAAACCGGATCGTTTATTATTTTCTTTTTGTTCAATGGATTAAGTAAAGTGCAAAAATGTAAAACAAAGGTAAAATAAGCCGGTGATGTTTGTTAAATTTTGTTAATACCTTTACCAATCAACAACAAAAGCGTCCCTTTGGGGTTTACAAGTCTGAATCAGAATTTTCTGAATTTAAGAATTAACAAAATATGACTGATTAAACGAGGCATATTTGAACTAACTTAATCTTATTCACTGAATTCAATAATCTGAAAATTCTCAAATCCTGAAAATTCTGATTCAGAATATTTTTAATCCAGATACTATGCAAGATACCACCATTTTATGGGCTGATGATGAAATTGACCTGTTACGACCACACATACTTTTCCTGAGCGAAAAAGGCTATAAGGTTACTACCGTAACCAATGGCAACGATGCTGTTGATACTTTCAAAAGCGGCTACTTTGACCTTGTTTTTTTAGATGAAAACATGCCGGGCCTAACCGGGCTGGAAACACTGCAGCAAATAAAAAACATTAATAATGATGTTCCTATTGTGCTGATAACCAAAAACGAGGAAGAATATTTGATGGAAGACGCCATCGGCTCAAAAATAGATGACTACCTGATAAAGCCGGTTCACCCAAAGCAAATATTGCTTACCATTAAAAAACTAACGGAAAATAAACGCCTGGTAACCGAAAAAACTACCATGGCCTACCAAATGGACTTCCGTACGCTGGGCATGACGTTGAACGACAACCTGAGCCACCAGGAATGGGTTGACGTTTATAAAAAGCTCATCTACTGGGAATTGGAACTGGAGAAACTGGAAGATGCCGGCATGCACGAAATTTTGACCATGCAAAAGGCTGAAGCCAATATGCAGTTTTGCAAATTTATTGAACGCAACTATTTAAACTGGATAAAAAATCCCGATTCGGCGCCTACGAGCTCGCCGCAGTTGTTTAAAAAGAAGGTGTTCCCTAAAATGGATGGCAAGGGGCCGCTGTTTTTTATATTGATAGATAACCTGCGGTACGATCAGTTTAAGATCATCAACCCTATCATCTCCGAGTATTTCAGGATGGAGGAAGAAGATACTTACTATAGTATTTTGCCTACAGCAACACAATACGCCCGTAACTCCATTTTTAGCGGCCTTATGCCTTTAGATATGGAAAAACGCTACCCGCAAATGTGGCAAAACGACGAGGATGAAGGGGGCAAAAATCTTTACGAATCGGAATTTGTTGCCGATCATTTGAAGCGTGTTTTACGCCGCGACTGCAAATACTCGTACCATAAAATCCTGAATATCGACGAAGGCCGTGCGCTGAATGAATCGGTTAGCAACCTGATGAACAACGAGCTGAATGTGGTTGTTTACAACTTTGTGGATATGCTATCGCACGCCCGTACCGATATGCAGATGATTCGCGAGCTGGCGAGCGACGATGCGGCTTACCGTTCATTAACCCTCTCGTGGTTTGAACACTCGCCCCTGTTTGATCTGTTGAAGTTTTTGGCCCAGAAACAGGTGCGTGTAATTATTACAACCGACCACGGCACCATCCGGGTAAAAAACCCAAGCAAAATTGTCGGCGATAGGAATACCAATACCAACTTACGTTACAAACAAGGTAAAAACCTGAACTATAACGCTAAGGAAGTATTCCATATCCGCAACCCGCACGATGCTATGCTGCCCAAGTTGCACTTAAGCTCAAGCTTTGTGTTTGCCAAGGAGGACAGCTATTTTGTATACCCTAATAACTATAATCATTTTGTTAATTTTTATAACGAAACTTTCCAGCATGGGGGCATCTCGTTAGAAGAAATGATTATCCCTATTGTAACATACGGGCCGAAATAGCCCCCAAGCCCCTGAAGGGGGAGTAAAAAAGCCTGTCGGATAACAAATATCCCGACAGGCTTTTTAGTTTAATTGCAAAAAAGATAAAAGAAAAAGGCCTTCCATTGCTGAAAGGCCTTTTTCCTTTTCATTCATCTGCACAGATAGCTTAAGGTTTTACGCTCGTAAACTTCGACCCTAAGCTGATGTAATCAGTCATGATCTGGCCGGCTTCGCGTTTTACAAAGTCAAGGTCCTCGTTTTTAGGTTTCTTATCACCTTTTTTAAGTGCGGGCAAGCCTAAGGCAACGCGGCGCAGGTTGTTGCGCTCCACTGCTTTTTGCTCATCGGCATCACGCTGTTTTTTCAGGTCGGCTTCATTTAGGGTTACGCTGCCTTCATTTTCATGCTTTTTAAAATCGGCAATATCTTCCAGCATATATTTGTAGCTATCGCTGGTAGCCATGCGTTGGTCGTGCATCTTTTTAAGCTGAGGCAATACTGCGGTAAAATCGCCGGCTTTGGTAAAATCGCTTTTCTCAATCACATCAAAAGGCATAGCCGATGGCTCTGTATCCTCGCCATATTTATCCAAAGGAATTAACGATGGGAACTGGATATCGGGCATAACACCTTTATGCTGGGTTGAATTGCCGCTGATACGGTAAAACTTAGCTATAGTTAAATTTAACTGGCCGTAAGTACTCTGGCTACCGGTTGATACTTTCATCTTTTTTGTCCCGGCAACATTTCCAGCCAAATCTTTAATTTTATCTCGAATTGGCGACCCCAGTATCCTATCAAGGTCGATAGCGTTTTGTACCGAACCTTTGCCATACGTTTGAGTACCCAGGATTAATCCGCGGCCATAATCCTGGATAGCACCCGAGAAAATTTCGGATGCGGAAGCACTAAAACGATCAACAAGTACGCCCAGCGGGCCTGAATAAGTAACCGAAGGGTCTTCGTCTTTTTCTACATCTACCTGGTCTTTAGTATCGCGAACCTGCACTACCGGGCCCGATTTGATGAATAAGCCGGTAAGTTCGATAGCCTCCATTAATGAGCCCCCGCCATTTTCGCGTAAGTCAATTACTACGCCATCAACATTTTCCTGTTTTAGGCTATCCAGCAATAACTTAACATCATGGGTGGTACTTTTATAGTTGGGATTGCCCGCCTTGTAATCATTATAATCTATATAAAATGCAGGGATAGATATTACCCCTATTTTAACTGCTTTGCCATTACTGTTATAGGTGCGGATCTCTTTTTTGGCAGATTGATCTTTCAAAATAATTTTTTCGCGCACCATTTCTACCGTTTTTGGTTTGCTACCCGCACCAGCACCTGCCGGTAAAATCTCGAGCCTTACTGTAGTGCCTTTTGTACCGCGAATAAGGGCGATAGCATTTTCAACCCTCCAGCCAACTACGTTCTGGAACTCGCCTTCTTTGCCTTGTGCAACACCAACAATGCGATCGTCAATAGAGATTTGCTTGCTTTTATCGGCAGGGCCACCCGGCACTATCGATTTGATAGTAACATATTCGTTTTCAACTAAAAGGGAAGCACCTATACCCTCTAACTGACGAGACATTTCGATATTGAAATTAGCCGCATTTGAAGGGTTAAAATAATTGGTGTGCGGATCAATAGCCTCAGTAAAGGCATCCATAAAGTATTGAAAAACATCCTGGTTGGATAGCTTATTGGCTTGCGACAATAAGTTTTCGTAACGTTTTTTAAGTGTTTCTTTATTTTTAGCCATGTCCGGGCTGGCTATTTTCAGGTTCAGCAGGTCGTATTTAACGCGCTGTCCCCACATATCATCCATTTCGGCTTGATTGGCAGGCCATGGCAGTTTATCACGGTCATAAACAAATGATTCTTTTTTATCAAAATCAAAGCTTTTGTTTAGGCGCGCCAACGAGTAGTTTACATGTTCGATGTACCTTTTTTGAAACACATTGAAAATATAAAACGCATCATTAAGGTTACCTTCTTTAATATCATCATCCAGCACCGTTTTGTACTTTTCAAAATCTTTAATGTCTGATGCTAAAAAATAACTGTGGTTTTCGTCTAACGATTTGATGTAGCGATTGTATATAATTGTTGATATAGAATCATTCAACTCCACCTTTTTATAGTTGTAGTTGGTAATCAGTTCGGCAATTTTTTTGCACACGATAACCTGTTGCTCATCGGGCTGCAAATCTGAGGCTGCAACCTTAATTGGTTTTGACGGCGATGCCTTACATGCAAGTGCAGCGGCCAGTAATACTAATAAATATACTTTCTTAAACATATTTTTTACTGTAGTTAAATCGGGAGTTGTGTAAAACATCAATACTTGTGCCTAATAAATTATTGCTAACGTAAAAAAAAGAGACAGTCAAAATGCTGTCTCTTAATAACAATAACAATTATACGATAATGTTTTGCTTGTAGTATACAAGCAATGGCATTTTACGCTATTGTTACATAAAAAAATTATTTAATTACCTTTTTAGGCTCCTGTTCGGCGGTTTCCGCATAACGGATCTCGGCTTTAGGGTTGTCTTTATTGTCCTGCAGGTAGCGCATTTGTTTGTTAATGCTGGCAACATCAGCTGTAAAGCCGTGGCTATTGGCTATATCGCGGGCTTCGTTCAAATCCTGCATGGCCTGGGTAAAATCGCCGTAGCCGGCTTTGCAGGTTGCAAGCCCCATCAGGCTGGTTATGGTGTGCTTGTCGTCGTTTTGCTGGCGCGATATCAGGAGGCTTTGCAGCCAATACCATTTAGCTTCGGATAAGCGGTTTTGCTTCAGGTACATTTGTGCCAGATCGCTAAAATTGTAGCTTGCAGCATTGTATACCCTGAACCTCATATTATGCTGTGCGGTTTTCATTACCGCCATCTCCTGCAGGTAAAGCGAATAGGAGGCAAGATCAAGGTTAACACGGGTGATTTTATGTTTAGCTAACTGCGCCGCCGGTAGCCGACCAATGGAGTGGTCTTTTACATCAGCAATCAGCGGAAAACGCTCGTGTTTTTTAAATACGTTACCTATGCTTTTAGCCGGTTTTACCCACCATTGTGCCGATGCGGATATACTTACGGAGCACAAGATAATTAGTAAAAGATATCTCATTGAGCCTTTTGTCTGAGTTTAATAAATTAATCAGTAAACAAATATAATTATAAAAGCCAGTTAATCAATACCCTAAAAGGGGTAAATAGCGGCCTCCCTTATTTGATAAGTGGATTTAACGGATCACGGGGATGGAATGTTATGCCCTGTTAAGGCTATACCTGTTAAAACCCTGATAATAAGACAGAATAAAATTTCTTTTTGGTTTAAAAATTTAATCAAAAAGGGCACCCTTGAAGATCGGCCATTTTTGCAAACTTTGCTGCCAAACTAAAAGATGCTTGCCAGCTTCCCGCTAATTGATCAGTAATTTATAGCCCCTGCCATGTACATTAATGATCTCGACATTGGGGTCATCTTTTAAATACTTGCGAATTTTGCTTAAAAACACATCCATGCTGCGGCCGTTAAAGTAGTTATCGTCATGCCAGATATTTAGCAGGGCTTCTTCGCGGGTAAGCACTTCGTTTTTACGCATGCACAGCAGGCGCAAAAGTTCGGCCTCTTTGGTAGATAACTTTTGAAGGGTTTCGCCTATAGTGATGATTTGCGAGGTATAGTCAAAAGTATACCGGCCAATTTTAAAGCTGGTTTGCTTTTCCTCATCAGTTTTTTCGGTACCGCTGCTGCGTTTCAGCAAGGCGTTTATACGCAAGAGTAGTTCTTCTATACGAAATGGCTTAGTAATATAGTCATCGCCACCAAGGTTAAAGGCCTGGGTTTTATCCTCAATCATGCCTTTGGCTGTGGCAAATATGATGGGTACGTTCGGGTTTATTTTCCTGATATCTTTGCCCAGGGTAAAGCCATCTTTTTTGGGCATCATTACATCCAGTATCAGCAAATCAAATACATGCTTGGTAAAGGTACGCAGCCCTTCTTCGCCATCTTTGCACAAGATAACATCAAACTTCCCTTTCAACTGCAGGTAGTCCTGTAGCAGTAAACCTAAATTGGCATCATCCTCAACCAGTAGTATTTTCTTCATTTGCTTTTATAGTCCCAAAGACCGGAAGTCCGGAAGTCGGAAAGTTTTTTTAGTTCGGAAGTCGGAAAGTCCGATAAGTCCGAAAGTATATATTTAGTACAGATAACCACTTACAATCTTTCGGACTTTCCGGCTTGCGGACTTTCCGACTAACTACGCCACCGCGAATTTCAATTCAAACTCCGATCCTTTTTCTCTTTCAGATTTTACGCTGATACTGCCGTTCAGCCTTTTTACAATGGTGTTTACATAGCTTAAGCCCAGTCCAAAACCTTTAACATCGTGCAGGTTACCTGTAGGAATACGGTAAAACTGTTCAAATATTTTTGTTTGCTGGTCGCGGCTCATGCCTATACCTTTATCAGCCACCTTAATTACCACCTGTCCGTTTTTATTGAAAGTGCTGATGGTTATTTCGGGGTTTTCATGGCTATACTTTATTGCGTTATCGATAAGGTTATACAACACGTTTGAAAAATGAAGTTCGTCGGCAATTATTACCGCGTTTTCGGCCTCCAGTTCAAGTGTGGTTTTAGCATTGCATTTATGCAGCTTAAGCGCCATACTATCCAATACAACCGCTATCATATCGTTTACATCAAGCGGCTTTTTATCAAGCTTAAAATCATTTTTTTCGATGCGGGCAATATTTAACACGCGCTCTATATGGCTACCTAAACGTTCATTTTCCTCAAAAATTATATTGGCCAGGCGCAATACCCTATTTTGATCGTTTGTAATTTCCTTGTCCTTTAAAGCCTCGCTGGCAATCATAATAGTTGATACCGGGGTTTTAAACTCGTGGGTCATATTATTGATGAAATCTATTTTCATCTCTGATACTTTTTTCTGTTTCAGGATAGAGAAAATGGTATATCCAAAACAAAATATCAAAACGATAAGCAAACCGCCGGTTGTACCCATAGTAGCAGTCATTTTACTTAATATGAGTGAGTTTTTTTGCGGAAACGATAGCTTGATCTTTCCCGGATCGTTGATTACATCGCGACTAAAAATAGCCGTTTGGTAGGTATTGGCAGGTATAAACGCAGGCTTGTTACCCTCCAGGTCGTTGGCGCTTGAAAATATAAGCGAATCGCTGCTGGCCGTAGTAACCTCGTAGCTAAAGGGCAAAGAAATCCCTTTGTCATGCAGTTCAAAACGTAAAAGAGTATCTATCCAAAGCAGGTTTAAGCGCTTGGTAAGCGGTTGCCCCGATCTGCTGTATTCTTCGGCCAGGTTGGCTATAACATTTGTCTTGCCAGGGTTTGTGTTTACGCTTACGTTTTGGATCGAATCGGTCTCCAGCATTCTTTTGATCTGTGCAACCTGTCTTTCCTTTTGCTTGCGCACTTGTTCGCGCTGCCAAAGGGGGTTAATGCGCGGTATCAAAATTAATTGCTTGCCAAACTGCGGATCGGGATATTCGTAACGCAGCGTATCATATTTACGCAGTTTATGAGGTATTTTTGCGGTATGGGTAATGTGTGTGCCAATTACCTGCTGTTTGTAGCTGGCATGCACTATGCCGGCATCATCGGTAAACTGCGCCATGGTCACTTTAATATCCACGGTGCCCTCCTGCTGTAATAAATCGCTTAGCTCATCATCAAGTTTTTGATGCTTTATCATGCGTTCAAGACTATCGCGCAGCAGGGCTATTTTCTTTTGTCTCAGGGTTTGCCGCCTGCCCGCTTTGGGGGTAAAGGGTTTGTTTTCAGCGCTTTTTACAACCTTTATTCCCGCATCATCTATTTCGGCTGCTTTAACCTGGGCTTTTGAATTTAAAAAGTTGTTGGCATCCTGTTTGGTTACTTTTGATACCACGTTGTTAAGGGCCTCGTTAACAGAGCGGTCAAAAAGCTCGGATTGCATCTGGTACGATTGCCTTAAAAAATATAATTGCATGGCCATTACACCCAAAAGTGCAAGCCCCATTAAACCTATAATTAAACCAATACTACGTCTCTTCATTTGTTAACAAACAAAAATATTTTAAATAAGCCAACAAAGGGGCTATTTAACAAAATTTAACAATTGTAAATTAATAATAACGCTTTGAAATATAACCTATTGCCGGTAGTTGAACAGGTGGGGAAAGGCAATAAAAAAAGGCCTCAAATTGAGGCCTCTTTTTATATTTTATGCAAATGGCAAATCAATTAAAATGGCAAATCATCGTCATCGCTTGATGAGCTGATGTCTGCGGCCGGTGCTGCATACTCTGGTGTAGATGCTGCGCCTGCACCTGCAAGAACGTTAATTTTCCATAACTGCAACGAGTTGAAATAGCTTTTTTTGCCTGTTTTATCAGTCCATGGACGGCCACGCAGGTTAAAGAAAACCTCAACGTCATCGCCTATCTTTACATTGTCAATCAAAGCACAGCGATCTTGTATAGCTTCGAACTTCAAATACTCAGGATATTGAGGGTTTTCAATATATTCTAATATCAATTCGCGCTTCTTTAGTGAGTCGGTTACCTGTTGTGTTGGCGACACTTCATGTACTTTACCTTTAACTTCCATAATCTTCAAATAATTTAAAATGTAAAGTTAATAGATAAGAAATTAAAATAGGGCGTTTTTAATGCTTAATTTCGCAAAATATCATGCAAGTTTTCCACAACGAAAGTAAAATAATAATTACCTGCAATAAAAGATTGTCAGGCTATCTTCAACAGGAGGTAGAAGCATTGGGCTACACACCGGTCCGCGTTTTTCAAACCGGGGTGGAGCTTAAGGGCACAGTTACAGATACCATAGCGCTTAACTTAAACCTGCGCTGCGCAAGCCAGGTGCTTTATTTAATAAAAAGTTTTAAAGCCGCCGACCCAAAAGAACTATACGACGAGTTAGTGACCATTGAGTGGGAAAAACTGATCGATTTCAGCGGGTATTTCTCGGTTACATCAAACGTTAATAACGAGCATATACTTACGCCTTTGTTTGCCAACGTAAAGGTGAAAGATGCTATTGTTGACAGGATTAAGGAAGTTAAAGGCATTCGCCCCAACTCAGGCGCCGAAGCCAATAAAACCCTGGTGCATTTATACTGGCAGGACGATGAGGCCGATATATTTATGGATACATCGGGCGAAACGTTGGCCAAACACAGCTATCGCAAAATACCCGGCAAGGCCCCTATGCTTGAAGCTTTGGCCACATCAACTATTATGGCTACCAACTGGGACAGGAAGAGCACATTTATTAACCCGATGTGTGGATCTGGCACTTTGGCCATTGAGGCTGCTCTGCTGGCTACCGATAAGCATCCCGGTTTATTCAGGATGAACTATGGTTTTATGCATATTATGGGGTACGATGAAAACGTGTTTTTTGTAGAGCGCCGTAAGCTGAAGGACAAGGCCAGGAAAGAAACAGGCTTTAAAATTATCGCTACCGACATATCTGAAGATGCTATAGATATTGCTCAAAAAAATGCTAAAACCGCGGGAGTAGAACATTTAATTGATTTTGCTGTTTGTGATTTTGAAGATACCGAAGTACCAGAAGTACCCGGAGTAGTAATGTTTAACCCGGAATACGGCGAGCGCTTAGGTGTGCACAGCAAGCTGGAAGTCACCTATAAAAGAATGGGCGACTTTTTGAAAAAGAAATGCCTTGGTTACAGGGGATACGTTTTTACAGGAAATCCCGACCTTGCAAAAAAAATAGGCCTACGCCCATCGCGCAGAATTGAGTTTTATAATGGCAAGTTGGATTGCCGTTTATTTGAGTATGAGTTATATGACGGCAGCAAGCGCGACCCGAGTGAACGCCCGCAGCCCAGGTAACCAGTTAATATAAGAACACATTAATGAAAAAGATATTATTATTAGCCGTAGCAGTATTATCATCAACTTACGTTATGGCGCAAACACAGCTTGCGTTCCCTTTCCAGGGAGGTGCGCCGGTGATGAACTCCTTTTTTAAAGACAGCGTTGTGGTATCGCCCGAAATAATTAAAAAAAGAGCCGTGGGAACTGCCGTTTTTAAGTTTACTGCCGATACAAAAGGCACAATAACAAGAATAGTGATTTATTATGCTGACGACTATGTTTTAACAGTGCCTATTATTGAAGCCTTAAAAAAGTCAAACCATAAATGGATTATCCCCGATCATGAAAAGGTTCATGATTTTGTATTGCCCTTCTCTATCGGCTTCATTCCGCCGGCTGTGCCAGGCAAGAGTTTAGAGAAACATATGTTTGATTTTTATGCTCAACGTAAGCCAATAATTACAGACAATCAAATTCCGCTTGATAACGCCACTTTATTACCAACGGTGGTTATCAGTTACGGATTAGGACAATAAGAGATTTTAGTAAACGATAAATATTTTCGATCAACGAACAACACGGTTGTCATTTCGAACGAGGTACGAGGAGAAATCTTGTACGCTCTGCATTTGAAAAGCCGTTGGGATGCAGGGTGTAGAAGATTTCTCCTCACCCCGCCCGCTCAATTCCACTGCTGGCTCGTTCGAAATGACATTTTCTTTAGCTAAAAAGATGTGGGTACAGGGTAGGTTGGGCGGTAACAAAAATGTTTAAGCCCCATGGGCATACCTCCAAATTATCCAAACAATTCGCTGCTCAGATACCTGTCGCCACGGTCGCAGCAAATAAATACAATTACGCCTTCGGTTAGTTCAGATGCTAATTTTATAGCTGCAGATAAGGCGCCACCACTGCTCATGCCGGCAAATACGCCCTCCACTTTGGCCAGTTCACGAGCCCTTTGGGTAGCTTCTTCTTCAGAAATATCCATCACCCTATCTACCCTTGATGCATCAAATATTTTAGGCAGATAAGCCGCGGGCCATCTGCGGATGCCAGGGATAGACGAACCCTCTGTAGGTTGGCAGCCTACTATCTGGATATCGTGGTTTTGCTGTTTAAGGTACATAGAGCAGCCCATAATAGTGCCGGTAGTGCCCATGGCGCTCACAAAATGGGTTATCTTGCTTTCCGTATCGCGCCAAATTTCGGGGCCGGTGCTTTTAATATGAGCGCCAAAATTGTCGGGGTTGGCAAACTGGTTTACCAGGTAAAATTCGCCTGTGGCGGCTTTTTCTTCGGCGTAATCGCGGCAAAGTTCAATGCCTTCCAACAAGGTTACTTTGGCCCCGAAAGCTTCCATGGTAAGTGTGCGTTCGCGGGTGGAGTTTGATGGCATTACCAGTTCAATTTCCAAATCAAACAACCGCGCAATCATGGCCAGCGCTATGCCTGTATTGCCGCTGGTGGCCTCAATTAATTTGGTGCCGGGTTTAATATCGCCACGCTCAATAGCGCTGCGGATCATGTTGAGCGATGCGCGGTCTTTAACGCTGCCACCAGGGTTGTTGCCTTCCAGCTTGGCAAATATTTTTACGTTTGGATTAGGGTTCAGCTTTTTTATTTCAACCATAGGCGTGTTGCCTATTAAATCAATGAGTGTAGCCATTGTTGTTTGTTTTAGATAGATGTAAAACAGGGTTGCTCCTGGTTATCGTAAACAAAATTAGCAGTAATATTTAAATAGGGACCAAAAGCAGTTGAATTGACTTTAAAACCACTTTACTGCTTATCAAGTACCCTTTGAATGTTTGTTTGCAGATCGGTAAGGCGTTGTTGATCTATATTGTCGTTCACGATAACAATATACCCCAGGTTTTTACCCGGATAAAAAAGACACATAGTATTAAAGCCGATACCTGTATGCCCATCATGATAAATAATAGGTGCGCCTTTGTAATCAACATCCATCATCCAGCCTAAACCCACGCCGGTATTATCGGGGTTTTTCCAGGTGAGGTGGTGGCTTAGTTTTATTGCAGGGTCATCTTCCGCTAAATTGGCTTTGAGATATTTAAGCATATCGTTTATAGTCGAATTCATGCTTGGGCCGTTGTAATAATCGGTTAAGTTTAAAAATGGCTGGGGCTGATTGTTGCTGCTATAGCCCTGGGCCAACCTATCGGAATGTATATCAATTTGTGTTTTGGTATCGGCCATATTTAAATGCGTTTTTAAATAATGCGTTACCAATTGTTCATAAGGCTGATGATAAATACGCTCCAGCAAGAGAATCAAAACCATCATCCCATTACCATTGTACCTGAATTTTGTGCCCGGGATGGTATCGGGGTTTAAATTATGCAGGTCTTTCAGCAGGCTGTCGGCCTTATATGCGTCGTAAAAATGAAGCTGCTCTGGTAAGGTCAGTTTCCTTAAACTGTCTTTTATCGTTTTAGGAAACTGGTGCGCCTGCCCCGGCAAGCCCGATGTGTGGTTGGCCAAATTAACGAACCTGATAGGTTGGCCATTATACTGAAGGTTGGGATAGCTGCCTGGAAGGTATTTCCTGATATCGTCGTTAAGGCTCACCTTTTTTTCGACAACCGCCTGGGCCAGCATGGTGGTTACAAAAGTTTTGGCTACCGAGCCAAGATTATAAAAATTGTCGGCACTGGGCAGTTTGCCTGTTCCGTTTTTTACCTCCCCGTAATTGTAGGTGTAAGCCTTGCCGTCCCTGTAAATACCAATGGCAATACCAACGGTATTGGGCGTATCCATATAAATTCTCGCTCCTTTATCAACTGCCGAATCGAGCCTGGTTTTGAGCTGATTATCGCTCAGCAAAGGTTTTTTATTTTGGGCGCTCGCATTTAAGCCGATAAAACACAGGCATACAATTGCGCACAGGCTAAGTGATTTCATTTTTGCAGATAGTATATTTTGAATGATATAACTGCAAAATCAAGAAAAAACGAATTTGCTTACCTATGTAAACTGGCAGGCAAGGTTAAAATTTCGGTAAAAGGGTAATAATTGCCGGTCAATTATTTTTGCTCGCCAAAAATGCGCCGGGTTAGTTTTTTCAAAATACGGATGCTTGGCGTGTGGTACACCCTTGAATTGGGCGGCAGACTTTTGGTTAGCCACACATTTCCTCCAACAATGCTGTTGCTGCCTATCACGGTTTCGCCGCCCAATATGGTGGCGCCGGAGTATATAACCACATTATCTTGTACCGTTGGATGGCGTTTGGTAAATGCCATGCTTTTATCAACACTTAATGCGCCCAGGGTAACGCCCTGGTATAATTTAACATGTGCGCCAATGGTACAGCTTTCACCAATAACAATACCGGTGCCATGGTCAATGTAAAAATAATCGCCTATTACGGCTGCCGGGTGAATGTCGATACCTGTTTTTGAGTGCGCATATTCGGTCAGGATCCTGGGGATCAAAGGAACATCGCGGGTATATAAGCTGTGCGCCAGCCGGTAAAGCGAAATTGCGAAGAAGCCCGGATAGGTGCGGATAACCTCAAACTCGCTTCGGGCAGCCGGATCGCCGTTGAATATAGCCTGTATATCGGTATTTAAAACCTGGTAAAGATGCGGCAGGGATTCAAAAAAACCGGCAGCTCGTTTTTTGTTATCGCAATCGGCACAAGCGCTGGTGGCCTCCATAATTTTGTAAAGCTCGGCCTCCAGCAGCGCAAATTCCGACTTTAGTTCATCAACAGTCGAAAATACTTTTGCTGTTTGCTCCGGATATAGCAAATGAATAACGCGCAGCGCCCACCGGGTAATTTCCTTGTTAGACGGCACATACTCAAGCTTTTGCTGCTTGGTAAAAATTTGCCCGTAAAATTCTTCACTCATGTTTTATAATACGCGGTTGAGGAGCAACAATCGTTCTGTACTGCAAGTTTAGGGAAAAGAATGTTGTTTATATGTAAAAATGGCTACTTAATTGATGGGCTTAATAATTTTTGTATTCAAAAACACTACTTGTATTGATAACGTGGGTAGTAAAAACGGATAAGCCCCGATCAGAGTAATTTCCGCATTGTAAAATGTTTGTAAACGACGGAAAAACGTTATTATTTGTTTTAAACAATACAAATTTACCAGCTTGCTTTTATATCTCAAAATGGGCTTTTTTTCATGCATAAATGCGTAAAAACGAGCAATTAATTCAACCTTTTGCACAATAAATATGCTATTTATTGATACAAAATGCGTATTTATTAATACAAAAATAAAATGACGGAATCTTGCTAAAAAAATCAGAAAAAGCAGGCTGGAAAACCGGACATCTTAGGATTTAAAAATCCCGGGAGCGCCACTTCTACGCGCTCGTAGTTGAGCGGTGAATTTAACCAGGTGGGTAAAAAATAGCAAATGGCTAATCACACTATCCGTCATGGAATTGAATGGCTAATGGTGCAGCCTGAAAAACACGCCGATAAATAAGTAACCCGAATTATATTTTATAGGAGCATAATACTTTGACCGTAAACGGTTGATGCCCGCGCCGTAATTTGAACTATCATAACCCAGTTCCAGCCCCACGCTGGCATGTTCGATTGGAATGGAAAAGGTTATCATGGGCGAATAAGCAAAAGTATAGCCCGCGTTTGTTGATTTGCCTTCCAGTTTTTCGGTATAATCATCCCGGGGTTCGCTGTAGCGGTATACATCGCCATATCCAACATTATAGCCTCCTTTTATGGAGAGGGCAACAGCTACCTGTACATCACTTTCAGGATTGATACAATAGTGGGGCGTTATGGCGATACCGGTATACAGGGTTGTGCCCTCAAAGCGTTTGTAATCGTCATCAAAATAAAAATTATAATTCATTACATCGGCGAAACCGGTAATATCAAACCCGGAATGGCCGCCTGCAAAAACTTTCCCGTAGCCGATATTAACCCGGAACGAGCCCCTGCTTAAATTGCTATCGAGCAGATTGGCTGTGGGCTGCATAGTGCCAATCCTGATCAGAGGGCCACTTGACTGTGCCTGCGTTTTTAAAGCGCAGCAAAACAAAAATACTAAAACCAAGCCTGCAGGAAGTTTCATATTTGAATTGTGATAGGTGTAAAGCAGAAGTCCCAGCAAATCAGGATGACAAGGCCCGTGCCCCGTATAACAGACTATTTATTATCAGTTTAGTTTAAGCCCACCTACAAATAAAACCAATAGGTTAGAAATGATATCTTCGATATTGGCAGATCAGCTACTAATTTCCGAATGTTAAGGCTATACCAACAAATAAATACCCAGAATGATAGTTTAATGGGGAATAATAAGCTGACCGCAGATTGTTTATCTGCCTGGCATAATTAGCGCTATCGTATCCCAATTCTATAGCAATAGGGCCCGGGTTACCATTGGTGGATAAGGAAATAAACGGCGAAACAGCAACGCTGATATTGCTTTTAGTTGATTTGTCTTCCAATCTGTCGCCGTAATTATTGTGCTGACCGTCATATATATAAACATCGCCGGTACCCCAGTTATAACCCGCTTTGAGTAATAACCCGGCAGAAAATCGAAAACTATTTTGAGGGTTAAAACAATACCGGGTGCAGAAGCCAGGTCCCAGGCATAAAATTGAGCCTCTA
The DNA here is from genome assembly GCF_007971525.1 of Mucilaginibacter ginsenosidivorax. Classification (NCBI taxonomy): domain Bacteria; kingdom Pseudomonadati; phylum Bacteroidota; class Sphingobacteriia; order Sphingobacteriales; family Sphingobacteriaceae; genus Mucilaginibacter; species Mucilaginibacter ginsenosidivorax. The sequence continues at coordinate 3,479,952 of NZ_CP042437.1, read as the reverse complement.
AAACGTTTGTCATTATCGATATCGAAGTTGTAGTTCGTTAAATCGGCGAAGGCGCCTACATCAAACCAAACCCGCCCCCGGTGAAAAACCTGCCCGATGCCGAGCGTTAATCCAAACGAACCTTTATCTGCAGTGTTGTCAAATAATTCCCGCACAGGTTTCATAACACGAATACGAACAATATCGCTATCCGTTTGGGCACGCACTACCGCCGTAACGCAAAACAAAAATACTAAAACCAAACCTGCAGGGAGTTTCATATTTGAATTGTGATAGGTGTAAAAGCAAAAGGTGTAAGCCCGTTTGTAACAATATGACTGCTTTTTAATCGCACGGTTTAATTAAACTATTCAAATAAAATCAAGTCATTGCTTTTAGTATTGTTTATACAGTATATTTACATCACCAATCATAAACACCACCAATCTTCACTAATTATAAAATATAATTATGACTACCAGACGTTCATTTATTAAAACTTCGGCTATGCTTACTGCCGGACTTTTAGCAGCACCAAACTTATTTGCTTACGACAAAAAACAGATAGGCCTGCAATTATATACCATTCGCGATGCCATGGCGAAAGACCCGGCCGCGGCATTAGCTAAAGTAGCTAAGTTAGGATACAACACGGTTGAAGGGGCAACATACACAGGCACCGAGTTGTTTTACGGCATGAATGCCAAAGGTTTTGCCAGTTTACTGGCAAAGGAAGGCCTTACAATGCCAAGTGCGCATTATCGCCTTGGCGAGGAGCAGGTTAACGGTGCATCGCAGATAGGCACTATCCTTAACGACTGGAAAAGAGCCGTTGATGATGCCGCCGCCGTTGGCGCCAAGTACATGGTTTGCGCCTACTTATCACAATCAGAACGGGGCGACGCCGAGCATTATAAAAAAGTAGCAGGTTTGCTTGATGTTGCCGGCCAAACATGCAAAAACTCGGGCATTCAATTATGTTACCATAACCACGATTTTGAATTTATACAGGATAACGGACAATACCCGTACGAAATACTGTTAACAACAACTGATGCCGACAATGTAAAAATGGAAATGGATTTGTACTGGATGACCAAAGCCGGACAAGACCCGATTGCCTTTTTTAACAAATACCCGGGCCGTTTCCCGCTGTTACATATGAAAGACATGGACAGCACCCCCGAAAAGAAATTTACCGAAGTAGGTAACGGCATTATCGACTTTAAAAAGATCCTGGCCCAATCAAAAAAGGCAGGCGTAAAATATTTCTTTGTTGAACAGGATATATGCCCCGGCGATCCGTTTGATAGTATTGCCAAGAGCATCAGCTATATTAAAAAGAATTTGGTATAAAATCTTTGTTACAAGCATAAAATACAGGCCGTCACCATAAAACAAAGTGATGGCCTTTTTATTTTACGATAATTAAATCGCTTGTGCTCAAAAATTTCGTAGGTTATGGAAATAAACACCACCATGCTAAAATATCTGCTTTTTATATTAGGGGCATCCTTTTTGTTTACCTGCGCGGCACAGGCCCAAACCGGTAAAGAATTATTAACCGGCGACGCGATGCCGACATTTTCGCTGCTTGACCAAAATGGTAAGGAATTTAAAACTGCCGACTACGTGGGCAAAAAAGTTTTGGTAATTTATTTTTATCCAAAAGATGAAAGCATGGTTTGCACCAAAGAAGCCTGCGCCTTTAGGGATAGTTTTGACCAGTTTACCAAAGCCGGCGCTATGGTTATTGGCATAAACGGCGGCACGGTTGCCAGCCACAAAGGTTTTGCCGACCACTACAAACTGCCGTTTACTTTACTAAGCGACCCCGACAACAAGGTTTATAACCAGTTTGGCATCCACAAAAAGTTTTTTATGACCGGCCGCGAAACTTTTATTGTTGATTTGAAGGGCAAAATAGTTTATACCCACGAAGCCATGATGCAGGGCAAAGAACACTCAGACGATGCGCTTGCATTTATCAAAGCCGCAAAAGCCAAATAAACACGGGCCATGATCAATGCCTTAAAAATTCTGTTTAGTATTGTTTTGGTGTGGATGTGTTATGTAGTAATAACCACCAGCCTGAACAGCAACCTGTTTACCAATTGGGATTACCTGGGGTCCATCCCCTGGATGCGGGCTACGCTATGGGATTTTTACGCCAATGTTTTGGTTATATTTGTTTGGGTATGCTATAAAGAGAAGTACCTGCTTGTTAAAATTACCTGGCTCATTTTATTATTTGCGCTGGGCAGTATTGCCAGCTGTGCTTTTGTGCTCATCCAGCTTTTCCGGCTTAAACCGGGCGAGGGCTTAAAAGAATTATTCGGGAAGAAAAATGGATAACAGTTCGCTTTTGTGTTTGGTAATTTATTGCCTTTTGGCCTGTTGCGGCATTATGGTGCTGGTGTGGCTTTGGGCGCATAAAATTAAAAATGCCGGCGTGGTTGATATCTTTTGGTCGTACAACTTCCCGGTTATTGCCATTATCCTGTTTTTTTTAGCCCCCGGTTATCACGACCGCAAGGTGTTAATATGTGCCATGGTAATAATAGCCGGCGTGCGCTTAGGTACCCACCTGGCTACCCGAATTACCAGGCATTTGGACGAGGAAGAAGGCCGTTACCAGCAATTGCGTAAAGAGTGGGCACCCAACGCCGAAAAGAAGTTTTTCTTTTTCTTCCAGTTCCAGGCCATATCAAATGTACTTTTGGCCATTCCCTTTTTTATCTCTTGCCTTAATACAACCACCGTTCTTTCTCCGCTGGAGTATGCCGGTTTTATCCTTTGGTTTATCAGTGTAACCGGCGAAACCATTGCCGACAGGCAGTTAGCCACCTTTAAAAGCGATCCGGCTAATAAAGGCCACATTTGCCAAATAGGCCTTTGGAACTACTCGCGCCACCCCAATTATTTTTTTGAGTGGCTCATGTGGGTTTCCTATTTTGTATTTGCTTTAGGATCACCCTGGGGCATTTTGGCCATTATTAGCCCGGCCATCATTTTGTACCTGTTGTTAAAAGTTACCGGTATCCCCGCCACCGAAGAACAATCCCTGCGCTCCAAAGGCGAGGCCTTTAAAGAATACCAGGCAAGTACAAGCGTGTTTGTGCCCTGGTTTAAAAAGAAGTAGGGTTATTGACCCGCACATAAAAGCACGCCAAATGCCGAGCCGTTGTTGGAGTTGTCTCCAACAACTTCGTTCCCGGCGGCACAGCCATTAAAACGTAAGCCGTAAGCCAATTCCTTTTAAATAATGACTTGCCGATTGGTAACGATAACAGCAGAATACAGATGGCTATTGCGAGATAGTAACGGTTCACGAGTTTGTTGGAGACAACTCCAACAAAGTGCGGGCGGGAACACCGACAAGGGTGGAACCATGAGTTAAAGGAAAGCAAAAAAGGCATTTGGATAATAATATAAAAAAACAGCCCCGCCCTGAGCTGTTTCATTTTAACTTCATGATACTCACCATTAGAGAAATCATGAATCCTGCATGTGTGTGGCGTCATTGCTGACAAGGCGATTGCAGTATATCTTAACCGTAAACTTCTTGGCTTTTCTTAGCTTCGAGTTCCATTCCAAAATTAAAATCCGTCCATTTTATAAACCAATACTTCCGGCTCTCAATAAGCTCAATGTGATTGGCTGCTACATCGTTTAAAGTTAAAAGTTTTCGTTTGTATTTATAACGGGTCTTTGAAAATTCTTTTTTGTATTTTCTCTTATCCTCTAACTTAGTTGCCGCTTTAAATTTACCATAAGCATCTGTTTTCCTATATTCATCGTCCAAATAAGGACATGTTAGCACATCAAATAGTAGCAGTGTTAATTCTGTATTTGACCTTCGATCCTCTCTATTAACGTTCTTAAACCTTTCACAGATATGATCTTTAATGGGTTGTTTTAGTTCTTGATAAATACTGATGTTTTTGATATAAAACAGTAATACCATAATTGAAAAATAATTCAGTTCATGTTTGAATTTTATTTCTCCATTGTTGTTTTCGAAAATGCCAAAGTATTCACGAAGTGATCTTAAACTCAATCTATATTCTCTACCTAATTGACTAAGGCAAATCAGTAGGTATAAGGTTTCGATTTGAACGAATTGAGATGACTTATTTTTTTGTAACACAAGTATTATGTCATCATTGCATTTTTTTAAAAGCAAGTGTTTGTTTGAATCGTTAAATGGTTCGTCACTTTTATTGCTTGCTCCTCTAATCAAAAACTTCGATAGCTTTTCAACTATCATGCAGACTTTAATTGTAGAGTTAACTCTTGGTGACACAGAATAAAGAAAGAAAGCTATATCCAATATCTGCAAAAACGCTTTAAGAAAAACCTTTTCTTTATTTTTAACCTGTCCAATAGATTTATGTTTTTTTATTAGCGAAGACGTTTTTTTGTCAAGAATCGCTAATGAGAAATTCATGATGTCCTTATATTCAACGCCCGTTTGACTTATGATGATTTTAAACCTTGTAATTATATGATTAGCATTGAAAAATATAGATTTTTCCCTGGTGTTTTCATCGAAATCTCCTTCTGCATCATTCTCCTCTTCTCCATCGATAAGAAGTTTCCCATCTTTTTCTTTTAGTTTTAAATAGTCTCTAAATAAATCACTTATTTTCTGCTTAGCAATACTAATCTCTGTTATAATGGGTTTATGATATTGAATGCTTTTTGCGTCGTTAAACGCTAACTTATATTCTTTTAGTTGGATTTTGAACTCTTTTAAAATTTCATTTATCGTCTGTTCCTGGTTGTAAAAAACAAAATAGTCATCTACATATCTGAATATTTCGTAATCAACTTTATAAACTAGACAATCAAGTTCATTTTTTTTATTTTTTAAACAATCATAAACGTTTACATCGACTTGTTGTAATATAATTTCTGCAAAAATCCTCGAAAACTCAGAACCAATAATGATACCGTTCGTCTCATTGTAATTCATTTTTTGCATCAAAAAGTCAAATTCGCCACCAAAGGTTGAACTTAAATCATTAATATTATTTTTTAAAATTTCTTTATTAAAAAGCGCCCACGCTATTGTATGACTATAAATGCTATCAAAACATTTTGAAATATCAAACTTATAAAGATGATTGTATTTCTTTTCAGCTCGGTGGAATTGATACGATTCATAAAATTTATGAATACTGTTATACTTTTTTACAGCAAAAAAAGATTTGAGATTTTCATACTCAATATCGTATTGTTCAACGCCCCCCTGTGGCTCATCTAAATCATTTCGCTTCTTATGAAGTAAGTCATTGAAAAAAGTATATTTAGCTAACTTATGTGGTTTTCTTAAAGAAAATGGACTCAAAGAAGTGTAATATAAGATCAAGTCTTTATAACGATCATAAAATTTTACGACTTCAAGTTGATTTTTGGGGTGTATTACACTGAGCTCTCTGAAGTCGCTTTCTTTATGCCTAATCTTAAAAGTAAACGGTTTCGATATTAGCCCTTTATCGTAAGATTTCGAAAACATCAAGTCACTAACAATTTTCAAAATTTGCAACTCTTTTACAAGTTGGTCTTTGTAAGATTTTGCAAACTTTAAACTCGCTTCTATTTGATGAATTTTATTAGAAATCTCCTGAGGGTTATCTAACATGAAACTATGTTGCTTCAGGAAATTGTAAAAATGGCGATTTGAAAATATGAGAGGAGTTTCAAATGGAAGTACATCAGACAAAACTACCCTTTCCTTTGAGTAGTTAATATCAATTATTTTTTTTTTGCCCATATCAATCCCAGTTATTTAAAATCAAATCCAAGGTCTTTAAGTTGTAATTATAAAATATCTTCGTTTTAAACCCTTTTTTGAATTTGAATTTAGTCAGCCTTGCTTTCAGGTAACTTGTAGATGCTGGGAGTTTATTAATTTCTATTGACAATAATTTGTCTAAGAATATTAAATCATCGTAGTCTTCTGTTAAAAAAATATTAGAGAAGTAAACGCCAACGAATGCCTTTGATTTATTGCCGATTAGTTTCGTATTACTTGTTAGATATTTAATTCTCCTTATTAATAATCGATTAGACTTTTTTAAGAAGACTGTTCTTCCTCGGTCATAAATTTTAAAAGCATTTATTATTCTCTTCGCATATCTTTTTTTACGTTCTCTTGACATTCTAACGACAACGTTCTGCAAACTAATAGGGTTGCTTATATCGTTATCAACATGCCGATACTTAAAAATAAATATATAACCTAGAAATGTCATTTGTAACGTACTGATGGATGTCAGTTTACTGGCAACAGGCCGCAAGTCAAGTACTTTTGTTTTTTCTAAGTTTAAACTCAGCTTGACCTCTTCATCCAAAATTTTCTCTACTCTGTCTATGTAACTGTTTGGAGAAATTGTCTCGTGCCTGCTATTTGGCGTAATAATTATAATAATATCGTCAACATAGCGCGCATAATAGGTTACATTAGGAAGAGCTCGAATACGACTATCAAACTCGCGCATAAAAACTTCAGCCAGATAGGCGCTAATCCCAAAACCCCTTGGTATCCCAACTCTTATGTCAGTCGACAATTTCAACCCGTCTGCAATTAACGTCTGCCAATAGGCGTTTAAAACCTGTTTAATAATTCGTTTAGAGGGTGAACTCAGAACGTTATTATTACCTATTTTACTAATCAGTAAGCCGTGATCTATATTTTCGTAAAAACTACTAATATCTGTTCTGATCACTGTTTTAGAAAACTTATCCTCAAGCAAGGTAATAAGCTGTGGTAATATTAAAGATCTGCTTGAGGGTTTAACTTTAAATGATTTTTTTAAATTGTATTGTATCTGTTTCAATACAAGAAAATCCTCGGCGGTGCCGTTATCAACATAAAGTTGCTTACCCCATTTTATATGTCCTCTATTAAAACCTACTTTATAAGATTCTTTGTTAACAAGTTCGGATAGTTCGTTTAGAACTTCCTCGAGTTTTTCGTCCTTTACCTTCCTTATCTTTGTTTTAAGGTCACTGAATGCGTCTTTGAAAAATTTATAGCTTCCGTAGTCAAATTTTGTACTATTTCGTTTTGCGTTAATGATAAGTCTTTCTCTTTCACTCTTTATAGTTTGATTTATGGATAGTAATTTATTGGCTTCTCTTCTCGATGGAAGGAAAACATCTCTTGTAAATTTGCCTTCTCCCTCGATATATATACCCTTTCTGTTAAGTATTTGTATTATCGTCTTAAAATTATCTGGGGAAAAGGATTGATCTAACATTGATATATAAGGTGGTTCAGAGTATGGCTAATTTATAAAAATATTTTTATAAATTTTATAATACAAATTAAGAGTAATAAAGACTAATCATAAGTTGCTGACACCTTATAATTACTACTAATCCCCAATAAGCACTTTATAAATTTAATATCTAAAACGTAATCCTGTTAAATCGGGTAAAAAAACTACTACACCTTGTTCGTGTTGTCTCCAACAACTTCGTTCCCGGCGGCACAGCCGTTAAAACGTAAGCCGTAAGCCAATTCCTTTTAAATAATGACTTGCCGATTGGTAACGATAACGGCAGAATTCAGATGGCTTTGGCTATCGCGAGATAATAACGGACCACGAGTTTGTTGGAGACAACTCCAACAAAGTGCGGGAAGTAGGCTTATATAGTGACGGCTTAATAAAAGATGAAAATTTCGAGCAAAGGCGTTAAGTGACTTGCTCGCGTCGCAGCCTCCTGGCTTGTGCGCCCGCTGATAGGTAAACACTATGCCAAGTATAAATATGCAAATCCCGGATGTTTGTTTCACCCGGGATTTTGCATTTTAAACGGATTCTCAATTTGCAAAGCGAAAGAATTGAGGTTGACGAGAAACATAGTTGATTGCCTAAACGCACAGCGCATACTTAGCATGCGGGCCACAAGTGAGGGCACTTGCGGCAGCGAAAAAAAGGCTTAGGGCATCGAAAGGATTGCTTCGTGCCTTATAATGACATGAATGTAAGTTATTGATTATCAATAATACTTTTTTTTAATTTTCAACGTAGAGACGCATAATTGCGTCTCCCGCGTGCAAATCACACATGCAAATTGATCTTGCAAATCAGCCTTGCAAATCCTGAATATCCTGCGGGAGACGCAATTATGCGTCTCTACAACAGCCCCATTTGCAGCAATGTCATTACTGTTTTTTCCAGGATTATTCTGGTAGTTACTCGCCGGTTGTTTATAACATTTGTTTAACTATATCCGTTGCACGTCATAACGATTTTTTTAGGTTTCACATGATGACTGCGTGCAAAGACGCTAAGCCGCAACGCGATTTGGTCTCTTTTGCGTCTTAGCGTCCTATCGCGACCAACACCTACAAACATTTGCAACCCCGAGCTAACTTATCAACAAAAGCCCTCCGTTTTAATTGCCTGAACAGCAGGATGAATAACGGCTTAAAAATTAGTGCAAAACTATTTGTTAATAACATAATAAGCTGTATCTTTGCAGTCCCGAAAATGCGGGGTATAATAAACGTTTAAACAATTTAATTTAAAGCAAGTGAATACGTTAAGTTACAAAACTGTCTCAGCCAACAAAAAAACCGTTAACAAACAATGGGTTGTTGTTGACGCACAAGGCGAGATTTTGGGGCGCTTGTCCACTAAGATCGCAATGATCATTCGTGGTAAAACCAAGCCAGATTTCACCCCGAACGTAGACTGCGGTGATAATGTAATAGTTATCAATGCAGACAAGGTAAAGTTGACCGGAAACAAATTCAGCGCAAAGCAGTATGTTTCTTACACTGGTTATCCAGGTGGTCAGCGTTTCATTTCTCCTAAGGAGTTAATGGCAAAACATCCTGAACGCGTAATTGAAAAAGCCGTTCGTGGTATGTTACCTAAAAGTCGTTTGGGTAAAGCATTATTTGGTAACCTGTATGTATATGCAGGTGGCGAGCATCCACATGCAGCACAAAACCCAACAACCATTTAACTTTTTAATTTCAAAGGAGAAAAAAAATGCCAACAACTAACACTTCAGGCAGAAGAAAAACAGCCGTTGCCCGCATCTACCTTTCAGAAGGAAATGGTGCGATCATCGTTAACGGTAAAGATTACAAAGAGTACTTCCCAACATTGCCATTACAGTACATCGTAACTCAGAGCACTGAGGTTTCTGGTAGCACCGGAAAATTTGATGTTAAAGTAAATGTTGCAGGTGGTGGTGTAAAAGGACAGGCAGAAGCCGTTCGTTTAGCTATCGCTAAAGCCATTGTTGAACTGGATCCTGAAAAGAAACCAGCATTACGCGCTAAAGGTATTATGACCCGCGATGACCGTATGGTTGAGCGTAAAAAACCAGGTCGTAAGAAAGCACGTAAGAGATTCCAATTCAGTAAACGTTAATCACAGGAGGACAACAAAATGGCAAGAACAACATATCAGGATTTACTGGATGCAGGTGTACACTTTGGTCACCTTACCCGCAAATGGGATCCGAAAATGTCACAGTACATTTTCATGGAGCGTAACGGTATCCACATTATCGATTTAAATAAAACCTTAACTAAGGTTGAAGAAGCTGCTGCAGCTATCAAACAAATAGTAAAATCAGGCCGTAAGGTATTATTCGTAGCTACAAAGAAACAAGCGAAAGATATCGTTGCTGATTATGCAAAAAGTGTAAACATGCCCTACATCACCGAGCGTTGGTTGGGTGGTATGTTAACCAACTTTGCTACCGTACGTAAGTCGATCAAAAAGATGTCAAACATCGATAAATTGACTAAAGATGGTACTTACAGCAACCTTTCTAAAAAAGAAAGACTGATGATACAACGTGAGCGTATCAAATTAGAAACCCTTTTAGGTGGTATTGCTGATTTGAACCGTTTACCTGCAGCATTATTTTTGATCGACGTTAAGAAAGAACACATCGCTGTATCTGAAGCTTTGAAGTTGAACATCCCTACATTTGCTATGGTTGATACCAACTCCGATCCTTCAAACATCGATTTCCCTATCCCTGCGAATGACGACGCTACCAAATCAATTTCATTGATTACCAGCATTATCATCAAAGCGATTGAAGAAGGTTTGGAAGAACGCAAACGCGATAAAGAAGACGAAGCAGAAAAAGAAGCCGTAGCCGCTAAAGCAAAAGCTGATGCTCCTGAAGTAAAAGACCGCAGCGAAAACGAAGGCGGTAAAAGAACCAGGAAAACTGCCGAAGTTGCAGACGTTGTAGCCGACGCTGACACTGAAGCACCTGCCGAAACAGAAGAGTAATTATATTTTAGTCGTAAGTACTAAGTACTAAGTCTGGAATTACTCTGAGGCTTTGGGCTTAATACTTACGACTTTTTCATATAGGTTGTAGAATTAAGGTAGATATACCGATACTTTACAACCTGTATTTTTTAATACTAAATACAGTTGCAGGTTACAGGGACAATTTAAATTTGCCGGCAGCCTACAACTAATAACATACCACTTAAAACAAAAAAAGATGTCTACAGTACAAATATCTGCAGCCGACGTAAATAAACTGCGCCAGCAAACTGGTGCCGGTATGATGGATTGCAAAAAAGCATTAACCGAAACTAACGGCGATTTTGAAGCAGCTATCGATTTTTTAAGAAAAAAAGGAGCTAAAGTGGCAGCAAGCCGTCAGGACAGGGAATCAAACGAAGGTGTTGTTATATCGCGCACAAGCGCCGATGGCAAAACCGGTGTGATCATCGAGCTTAACTGCGAAACTGATTTCGTGGCTAAAAACGCTGAGTTCATCGCTTTCGCTAACGAAATTGCTAACAAAGCAGTTGAAAACCAGCCAAAAAGCATCGAAGAACTTTACGCGCTTTCTATCGATACAGAAAACACCACTACTACTATTGGTGAAGCTGTTATTGACAAAACCGGTAAAATCGGCGAAAAAATTGGTGTTTCTAAATTAGAGATCATCACAGGCGAAAAAGTTATCGCTTATGTACACGGTAACTTCCGTTTAGGTGTATTGGTAGCTTTAAACTCAAACCCTGAAGGTGCTGACGAAGCAGGTAAAGATGTTGCTATGCAAATTGCAGCTATGAACCCTATCGCTGTTGATAAAGATGGTGTTGATGCTTCTGTTATTGAGCGTGAATTGGAAATTGCTAAAGACGTGATCCGCGCTGAAGGTAAACCAGAAGAAATGGTTGAAAAAATCAGCTTAGGTAAACTGAACAAATTCTATAAAGACTCAACCCTGTTAAACCAGGAGTTTGTGAAAGATTCATCAAAAAACGTTGCCCAGTTCCTGGCCACCGTTGAAAAAGGCCTCACAGTAACCGCATTTAAGCGGGTAGCTTTAGGAGCTTAATTATATTATCCCCCTCGTTTTTAGCGAGGGGGATTTTTTTTGTATAGCCCCACCCAACCCTCCCCGGTAGGGAGGGCTTTGTTATGAAAGGGAGGTCCCTCCATAATTCTCTCCGGTAGGGAGGGATTTTTGCGAAGAGATAAATTAATTATAAACAATAAACAAAAAGTCTCCCCTACCGGGGGAGATTTAGAGGGGGCTTTATGATTGCACTTCACAACCATCAACTAATCTCCAATGGGCAAATTACCCAAGGCAAAGCCGTTTTAATTTCAGGCGACACTATTATTGACGTTATTGATGATACAGCCATCCCCGCTGATGCCGACAAGCGCGACCTCAACGGCTCATACCTTGCCCCTGGCTTTATCGATTTACAGATTTATGGCAGCGGCGGCTTGCTTTTTGCGGGTACGCCAACGGTAGCTGCTTTGGAACGATTGGAGAATGACCTGCTAAACCAGGGCACTACGGGCGTTTTTGCCACCATTGGCACCAATACCAACGAGATTGTAGAAAAAGGAATTGAAGCGGCTAAGGAGTTTCGTAAAAAGGCTATTGGCGCTTTCTGGGGCCTGCATCTGGAAGGGCCATATTTAAACCCGGCCAAAAAAGGCGCGCACCCGGAAAAGTATATTAAAAAAGCCCCCCTTGCCGAAGTAAAAGGCTGGGTAGAACGCGCCGAAGGCGAAATAAAAATGATTACCATAGCGCCCGAACTGCAAGACCAGGAAGTGATTGATTACCTGCACAACCAGGGAGTTATTATATCATCGGGCCATAGCAACGCTACTTATGCCGAGGGGAAAGCATTTTTAAATAAACCCATCCCTGCGGTAACCCACCTGTTTAACGCCATGCCGCAAATGCACCACCGCGAACCCGGCTACATCCCCGCTATTTTTGAAGAACGGCCATATACCAGCATTGTAGCCGATGGTAACCATGTAGATTGGGCGATGATACGCCTGGCCAAACGCGAGCTGGGCAATAAACTTTTTTTAATTACCGATGCCGTAACCTCAACTACCGAGGGCGCATACCAGCACCAACTGGTAGGCAATAAATATGTAATGCCCGATGGAACCCTCTCCGGTTCGTCGCTTACCATGTTAAAAGCGGTAGAAAACTGTGTAAAGCAAGTGGGTATTGAGTTAGCCGAAGCGGTAAACATGGCTTCATTGTACCCGGCCGAACTGGCAAAACAAGGTAAAAAAGGTAAAATTGAGAAAAACTTTATTGCCGATATGGTTGTTTTTAACGCTGATTTTGAGGTGGAAGCAACCTACCTTAACGGTCATTTATTAACAAAGACAACATAAAATTTTAACACTAATTTTTATTCGCTATTTTTGCGGAACGACACCTCATATGAACAACGCTTTATCAATTCATGATATCTACAAAAGCAAGTTCCCTTTATTTCTGTTAATAACAAATCACACCAAATGAAATACAAAAGAATCTTACTGAAGCTTTCGGGCGAATCGCTTATGGGTACAAGGCAATATGGCATTGACAATGCACAGGTTTTGCAATATGCCCAGGATATTAAAAGTGTTTACGACACAGGAATGGAAATTGCGATAGTTGTTGGCGGCGGTAATATTTTTAGGGGCCTGAGCGCCGAAAAATCGGGCATGGAACGTGCACAGGCTGATTATATGGGCATGCTTGCCACCGTTATTAACTGTATGGCACTGCAAAATGCATTAGAAAGTATTGGTGTTGAAACCCGCCTGCAATCGGCTATTAAAATGGAGCAAATTTGCGAACCATACATTCGCCGCCGCGCTATGCACCATTTAGAGGTTGGTAAAATAGTGATTTTTGGTGCCGGTACCGGTAACCCATATTTTACTACCGACACAGCTGCATCGTTACGTGCTATTGAAATTAAAGCCGATGTGGTACTAAAAGGCACCCGCGTTGACGGCATTTACACCGCCGACCCGGAGAAAGACCCCACAGCAACCCGTTACGACGAAATCAGTTTCCAGGAAGTATATGATAAAGGCTTAAACGTAATGGACATGACAGCCATTACCCTATGCCAGGAAAACAAGCTGCCTATCATCGTATTTGATATGAACAAAGAAGGCAACTTCATGAAAATAGCCAAAGGCGAAGCCATTGGTACGTTGGTGAAGTAGTTTTTTGTCATTGCGAGGAACTAAGCAATCTCGTAACCAATGCAAATCCGCCATGCGAGCAACGAGGTTGCCACGCTATCGCTCGCAATGACACACTTGTTACAACCATCCGCTATACACTAAAAAAATCTTAACGCCCCGTTATTCCGTAATTGGAATAAACGGGGCGTTATTTTTTTTAGTTTATGAAAGCAATTGGCACGGCACTGCTATTATTTATTACCAGTATGGTTGGTCCGGTTAATAAACCGGTAGTTAAGGTCGATCTGACTAAGTTTTCGGGTAAATGGTATTCATTATCATCAATACCAACCATGTTTGATAAGGATACAAAAGAAACTACTACCAATTATACCTTGAATAAGGATGGCTATTATAATGTGATAACAATAGCCAAAAAGGGAGAAGATAACGAGGTAAAAACCTATAAATCGAAGCTTTTCCCGGATAAAGATGATAATGCAGCCCAAATGAAAGCCCAGTTTATATGGCCAATTAAGGTTGATTACTGGGTTATTGACATTGCCGAAGATTACTCTTACGCGGTTGTCGGCCACCCCGATTATAAGTTCCTGTTTATCATGAGCCGCAAGCCAACCATGCCGCAGGGCGAATTCGACAAAATTGTGGCCAAATGTAAAGCAATGGGCTACCCGGTTGATAAGCTGGTATCACAGCATCATAGGGCAAATGAATAATACACACTAATTTCTCTAATTGAATCGAATTTCACGAATTATCGGGGCGGCTAAACACAACGATATTTTATATTACCTTCCTGAAAACGATAAAAGCCGCCTGTGACAGGGTGGCTTTTTATTTTGATGATGTTATGGCAGCGTAGATAACAGTAAACATGAGTGTCCCGAACCAAAGCATAAACACTCCGGCGTGAATTGCTACAGCTACCCGGAAGGCTTTACCGTGTTTTATCAGTTTAAATACCGACCTGGAAAGCAGAACGATGTTGCCGATGACGGCAATCAGCACGAAGATTAAGTCGATCCCCGCCCCGGCTAAATTGGTGGGCGAAATGGATGCACCAATGATGATAAGCAGCAAAGCAACCCCATAAAACATAACGATTGGCTGCCATTTAGTTTCAAGTTTATCTGTTGGATTTACCATTGTTCAGGTTGTCATCTTAAAAAAGCGTTGAATCGGAAAAGCTTTTGTTTTTTTGCGAAATGTAAACCGGTATAATGTTTTCAGTCCAAATTTATTTCAATATTGCCAAGGATCTTCTCTACAACGCACAGTTCTTTGTCATGGGCGTCTGTTCCAAGAAACGCTATATTAACCGAAAAGGAGCATATAAATATAAAGTTTTGGGTTCCGGTCGTCCAGAAGTAGTTAAGCGTGTCATCACTACCTTTTTGGCTATAAAAGGCAGCATCCCAGTTCCCTATTTTCGTAGCTACGGCTTGCGGGTTACTTTTCAATTCACCCGTGATAATGGCACTCGCTATATCGGGACTATTTTCCCATTTATTTGGCGTTATACGTAAATTGCCGCTCCATTTATCCGTATTGAAGAATGCATATGTACCTTCATCATCGTCATATTCCGACCAATTATCGGGCAACAGAGTCGAAAACCAACCGGCTGCGGATGTAAATTTCCAGTAATTCATAATCTCCTCAATGTGATTTTAGGTTTCAGGCCTACAATTAAAAAAAGTTCTACTTTTAAAAAAAAGACTTCCGAAGTTTCAAAAACTTCGGAAGTCTGCTTATAATTCGTGAAATTCGATTCAATTCGTGATTATTCGTGTGTATTAAATTCGATTCAATTAGAGAAATTCGTGTGCAAAATTCGTGTGCATTATTTATCGCTCAGCATTATCGGGTTTCCCTTGCCGCCACCCATGATGATCACTTTGGCGTTTGGCGAAGTGGCTATAGCAATCTGGGCTTTAATAGCCTCGTACTGTAATTGCTTATCCGACAAACCGGTTGAAAGTATCTTTTGATAGTCGGCAATACCCTGGGCCTCTACACGCTTGCGTTCGGCTTCCTGCTTTTCTTTTTGCAACACAAATTGCATTTTCTGGGCATCCTGCTCGGCGTTTATTTTGGATTCTATGCTGGCCCTTACCGATGCAGGCAAGGTGATGTTACGCACCAGGATCTGTTGCAATTCCAGGCCCCGTTTAGCAAAGTTGGCCGTAATAAACCTGTTTATCCTATCCTGAAATTCCTGCCGTTTGGTTGAATAAAGATCAACAGCTGCATAATTTACGGCGTTATCGCGGATGGCTGTTCTTGAAACCGGGCGCACTATTTTCTCTAAATAGTCTTCGCCAATGTTTTGCATAATAAATGGAGCTTTATCGGCATTTACCTTGTACTGAACAGAAAGGTCAATAGCCACCTCAAGACCATCAGACGACAATACCCGGATTGCATCGTCGCCTTCTTTTGAGCCTTCGTCATGAACGGCGCTCATGGTGTAGGTTTGCAAGCGCACATCAAAGGTCGTGATCTCGACAACTGGATTTACAACATGCAGGCCACTTTCTAAAATATGGTCCTGCACTTTGCCGAAAAGTACTTGTACACCTACTTTTCCGGGTTCAATAACCTTGAAACTGGACAGCAGCAAGCCAATGACCACCAATGCCCCGCCAACTATACTTATGGTACTACTAAAGTGGCTGGCCGGTTCGGGCGAGCGTTTGAGTACGATGCCCACCACGAGCACGATAACTCCTAATATTGCTATAAACATGCAATGAAGTTACACCTTTTTCTGCGAGTTCTTTACGTCTTTTAACAGTCTTATTTTTAAGAAAATAACCACCAGGCCCACAGCTATCGCAGCAGCCATAACCGGGTAGTTTTTGGCCATAAAGTACTGGTAAGCCACAAAAGCGCATAATACCAAACCAATGGTATATAGCACGTTAAGTATTAATTTAAAAGCCATGATTAATATACGCTTAAGTCGGGGTCAATCTCGGCCGCCCAGGCTAAAATACCGCCGCGCAGGTTGTACAGGTTGGTAAAACCCCTTTGCTCCAGCTGCATAATAGCTGCTGCACTGCGCTTGCCGCTGCGGCACATTACTACTACCGGTTTATCTTTAGATACTTTTTCGCTCTCAATTAAAATGCCGCCAAGGGGGATAGATAATCCACCAAGGTTTGATGTTTCATATTCAAAATCTTCCCTAACATCAATTAGCTGAAAATCTTCGCCTTTTTCTTTTTTTTCTTTTAACTCCTGTACGGTTATCTCGTTCATGATCAATAAAATTATAATCCAAAGGTAGCTTTTTTTCCAATGCAAATAATTACGTGCAATTTTTGTAACAATCAATGCCTAAGAGCGTTTATTATATGATTTGCTGCACAATATGCTTTTTTAACCATCTTTGGCCGGCAAATGGCAGATAGCCACGTTAATAATTTGACACAAATATTAACCGGCATCTATTTAAAAAACGATATACATGAAAAAAGTTACCCGCTTTTTCTGGTTTTGTTCAGGAGCGCATATAGATACACTTAAAAAATACCCCATCGAGCATAATAAGTATGTGGGCATTGGGGCTACCATATTTTTCACGGCATTGTTTGCATCCCTTTCGGGAGGCTATGCCATGTACTTTGTTTTTAACGGCGATGCCTTTGCTGTTGGCTTTGCAATACTGTTTGGATTATTATGGGGAACAGCCATCTTTAACATGGACAGGTACATTGTATCGAGCATTAATAAAGAAGGTACAACCAACCAGCAGATACTGCAGGCATCGCCCCGGATATTACTGGCCATAATGATTGGTATAGTAATATCGCGCCCGTTGGAACTGAAGATATTTGATAAAGAGATCCGCCAGAAATTAAAACTATCCTACCTGAAAGGTCAGCACCGTAAAATTGATACCCTCGAAAAAACGTACAATCAAAAGTATGCCATGGAGATGGGTAAAACCAATGATCTGAAAAAGGAAAAAGATTCGCTCGAGAAAGACATTAACCGGAGCCGTTTCCTGCTTAACCAGGAGGTTTTTGGCGATAAAACCAACCAAACATCGGGCATTACCGGCTACGGTACCTATGCCAAGCAGAAACAAGCCGTGCTGGAAGAAAAAGAAGCCCGCCTGAAAACCGTTACCGATAACCTGGGCCAGCTTGACGCATACCTGGGCCACCGCAAAGATTATGAGGGGCTAAACAGTACCCGGCTATTTACCGATCATCAGCTGGATAGCCTGGCCAATGTGGCCGGTTTTTCCGACCGGAACTGGGCGCTGGGCCAGCTATCATACAATGAAAATGGCACGCGCGACCTGGACACCTATCTGGCCATCTCGTTTATTGGCTACCTGTTCATTTTATTTGAATGTTTACCGGTATTTGTTAAACTAATGTCGCCCAAGGGGCCGTACGATGTGGCCGTTGCCAAAACTGCCGAGGCCAATATGTACATGGCCGACAGGGATAAAGACCTGAATATTACCGTGACCGATAACACTTACGATCATAGCCTGGAAACCGATGTAGAACGACGAAAACGGGTAATCTCCTCAGAGTCGAAATATGAATTTTAGTAATTAACTGAACATCATTTCATTATCCAAAATTTCTACAAAAAGCGGCCAGCATTTCTCCAGATTGGTAGTTTATCCTTGTGTAAATTAAATTTATCATGATGAAGAAACTATCATTTTTAATGGCGCTCGGCCTTGCTTCGGGCGTTGTTACGGCACAGGATCTTAAATTAAAAGATGTCCCTGCCGCAGTAAAGTCGGCGTTGGCAACCAAATACCCGGCTGCAGGCAAAGTAACATGGGAAAAAGAAAAAGGCAACTATGAAGCCAACTGGGGCGGCAAATCGGGCGAAGATAACTCTGCGGTGTTTACGCCAGCCGGTACTTTTGTTGAAATTGTAAATGCCATAAAAATAAGCGCGCTGCCTCAAAGCATCGCCCCTTATGTTGCAGCACATTATAAAGGTGCAAAGATAAAGGAAGCCGGCAAAGTTACCGATGCCACCGGCAAAACCTTTTATGAGGCCGAAATAAAGGTAGGCGACCTGATTTTTGATGAAACAGGAAACTTTGTAAAAAAAGACTGATTGGTAACCTGCTAACCCAATATACGCCTGTTCCTATGCCGGAATGGGCGTTTTTTTTAATGCCTTAGCCACCGCAACTACATTGGCGGCAACCAGCTTTCCTGTTTGCTTCGACCAATCTTTCCTGAAATCCGAATCGAGATATGCCTTGCCCGGGCCGGGGCCATTGTTCCAGTAAGTATATGATTGCGGGGCTATAGTAAAGCCCACGTCCATAAGTCCGCCCGCAATTTCGGTAACTACATGCCTGGCGCCATCTTCTTCGCCGGTAACTACAAAGCCTGCCACTTTGTTGTAGGTAACAGGCCTGCCCTCTTCATCTTTAACGGGGTATAAGCCGTTTATGCGCTCCATAACCCGCATGGCTATACTTGATAGCGTGCCCATCCAGGTAGGCGTAGCCATAATTAATATATCGGCGGCTAATAGTTCTTTCAGTATTGCCGGCCAGCCATCGCCTTCGCCCATATCAGATTTTGAGCCGGTTTTTACATCATAATCTGCCACGCGGATCATTTTGGTTTTGGCCCCAAGTTTTTCCAGTGCATGCACAACCTCCGTGGCCAGCGCTTCGGTATTTGATGGCAGGGGCGATGGTTTCAGTGTGCAGTTTAATACCAATGCTTTCATGTATTGATAACTATGAAAAGCCCTTAATGTTTAACCCTGTATTATTTGATGTCTGATTCGGGAATTATAAAATCAGATGGCATGTCATTAATCTGTTGTTAAAAGTGGCTTTTTTTTAAAGACACAACACCTCAATAACGATCCCCCCAAACGGTCTAACTATGAGTTAACACATGCTTGCGACCCTGTTGGTGTTTTTTTTAAGAAAAGAACTGCCGGGCTCCTGTTTTTAAGCTGAAATAAAAAATCATCTTCAAAACGAGGTTGCTTAAACACAATAGTTGATTTCATATAGATTAAATACTCCTTAATCTATTATTAAAAAACGCTATTGATCCCTCGTTTCTTTTTATTGAAATAAGGGTTTTAAACCCTCTTTTTGAGCCCGTTAGAAAAAAAAATAAAAAACAAAAAATCCAAAGATCTATTAATATCGTAGGTAATGGATAGTTAAAACATTATTAGTAGTAATGAAAGATACGCTGAATTATAAAATCAAGGCTATTGCGGCCAACATCAGGAAAACCCGTGAACAGTTATCTTATACGCAGGAATACCTGGCTGCAAAATTAAAAATATCGCAAAATGCATATAGTAAAATCGAGCTCGGTTATACCAAAATAACAGTAGAAAGACTTTTCCAGATAGCCGCCATATTGGAGGTTGATGTGCACGAACTGATAGCTACCGAAAAAACTGCTGCTGCGTAATCTGCATTAAATAGGTTCCTTTTTCGCCGGGTAATGTATATTTGCAGCCGGATGGAAACAGGAAAATTGATTGACAATACCGTACATTTTGTGCGGGAAACACTAAAAAATGCCGAAGGTGGCCACGACTGGTGGCACATACACCGCGTTTGGACCAACGCCAAACTGATATCCCAAACCGAAAAAGCCGATCCTCTTATTGTTGAACTTGCCGCCTTGCTTCATGATATTGCCGACAGTAAATTTCATAACGGCGACGAAGAAATAGGGCCGCGCACTGCCGGCAACTATTTGTTGAGCCAGGGTGTTGATGCGGCTACCATTGAACATGTGCAGCAAATTATCCGGCATATGTCGTTTAAAGCAAGCTTTGATAAACAAACCTTCTACTCGCCCGAGCTGGCTATTGTACAGGATGCCGACAGGCTTGATGCCATTGGCGCTATTGGCATAGCCAGGGCCTTTAACTATGGTGGTTTTAAAGGGCGCGAAATTTACAATCCCGAAATTGAGCCCAATTTAAACATGAGCAAGGAAGAGTATAAAAATTCGCCCGCCCCCTCCATTAATCACTTTTACGAAAAATTATTACTGCTTAAAGATAAGATGAACACCCCAACCGGTCGCCAGCTGGCCGGGCAGCGTCATCAGTTTATGGTAGCTTATTTGCAGCAATTTTACCTGGAGTGCAAACCATAAGCCCCCATAATCGTTTCAGGATCAACTTTTACACATGAAAAAATCTTTACTTTTTATAACGCCGCTGTTGTGCACTATGCTTACAGCAAAGGCCCAGGATACGCTTAAACAGCAACGGTTTAATTTTCATTTCCAGCAAACGGTTATTACCCAGTATAAACCATCCTTCGGGGCCAATTATACCGGCGATAATAGTTTGCTTACCCAGTCAGAAACCCAAAGTTCCAT
The DNA here is from genome assembly GCF_007971525.1 of Mucilaginibacter ginsenosidivorax. NCBI lineage: Bacteria > Pseudomonadati > Bacteroidota > Sphingobacteriia > Sphingobacteriales > Sphingobacteriaceae > Mucilaginibacter > Mucilaginibacter ginsenosidivorax. Next base: position 3,459,116 of record NZ_CP042437.1, on the reverse strand, counting down.
CACCACCACGCTGTTTGGCGGGGCCAGGCTTTGGAAAGGGGCGTCGGCATTTTTTAACCCCGAACTGTCCGGCGGATCGGGCTTGAGTAAAACCCTGGGGGTTGCGGGTTTCCCCAATGGCGAAACTTTTCGCGTTGGCGGCTCGGAACCTAAAATTTATATTGCCCGTTTATACTTTACCCAAAACTTTGAATGGGGAAAAGAGAAAGATACCCTGCAGGATGAGAATAACCAGCTTGCCGGCTTAAAAAGTAAACGCTATTTTTCGGTTACCGCAGGTAAATTTGGCATGGCCGATTTTTACGATGGTAACGAATTTAGCCACGACCCACGCTCGCAGTTCATGAACTGGTCGCTGATGGATAACGGCGCCTGGGATTATCCCGCCAACACCCGCGGCTATGCCATGGGTATCCATACCGAATTAGGCATGCCCAACTGGACGCTGAGATTCGCCTTCACCATGTCGACAACTACCGCCAACGGCGCCATATGGGATGCCAAAGTTGGCAAAGCCAACACCCAGACCATGGAGTATGAAAGGCGCTATACTATCAATGGCAATAAAGGTACCGTCCGTATTTTAGGGTTCCGTAATAATGGCAAAATGGGTAACTACCGCGATGCCCTTGCCGCAAGCGCTGTTAACCCCGTGGTTGACACCAATTTAGTTTATGGCAAACACAAATATGGTTTCGGCATCAGTGCCGACCAGTACCTGAGTAAAGATTTTGGTGTATTCGCCAAATTGAGCTATAATGACGGCCATACTGAAACCTGGTATTTTACCGAGATAGACCGCTCGTTAAGTTTTGGCGGCGTGCTAAAAGGCAATTCCTGGAAACGCGACGACGACGAACTTGGGCTGGCATTTGTAGTAAACGGCCTATCGGCCCCACACCGCGATTACCTGGCCGCAGGTGGTTATGGTTTCATTATTGGCGATGGCAAGTTAAATTACAGCAACGAGCTGATTGCCGAGTTGTATTACAAAATTAACGCCTATCAAAAAAAATTCTGGCTTTCGCCCGATTACCAGTTTATTGTAAACCCGGCGTATAATAAAGACAGGGGGCCGGTGAATGTGTTTTCGTTAAGGGTACACGTGGAGTTTTAAATTTGATGTTGTATTTGAAAAAAGCCCGATACAACATTAAATTTGACGATGCCTAATACTTACACTCAATTATACATTCACTTCGTATTCGCTGTAAAATACAGAATGGCCATTATTCGGCCCGAATGGGAAGATGATTTGCATCGCTACATTACAGGTATCGTCCAAAACAATGGGCATAAGTTATTGGCGATAAATTCGGCGACAGATCATACACATCTTTTCATTGGTCTTAATCCTAAACAATCCATATCCGAGATAATGCGCCTTGTAAAAGGAGATAGTTCCGAAATGGTAAATAAGCAGGGATTTACTAAAAGAAAGTTTCAATGGCAGGAGGGTTATGGCGCATTTAGCAATAGCAAATCTCAAATTGATTCGGTGGCCAAGTATATTCTTGCCCAAAAAGAACACCATCAAAAGAAAACGTTTAAAGACGAGTATGTCGATATGCTAAAAAAACACGGTATTGAGTATGATGAAAGATACATATTTCACGATCTGTTAGACGATTAGAACTATCGAATCAGGTAGCCTCTACGAGGCAAAAATATCTTTGAGGTTTTTTCTACAAATAGGTTATCCCTACGGGATAGATTGGCATTGTTTAGTTAGGGTGATTCAGCTTGTTTAGTAGCGAATATAAATTAGTAGAAACTTGGGGTTTACTAACGTCTATTTTGATCGCCTTGTAGTTGTTGTCTAACGTGGATATTACGTTTAATTTTCCACGGGGATTGCGCCATTGGTGCTATCACTTGTAGAAAAATTATGGAGCCTTTAGCAATTGTAGATATCAGATTAATTCAGTAGTCAAGGATATTTTTGCCCAAAAAGAACATCATCAAAAGAAATCGTTTAGGGATGAGTACCTTGATATGCTAAAAAAGCACGGTATTGAGTATGATGAAAGGTACATATTTCACGATTTGTTAGACGATTAGCATTGTCAAATCAGGTAGCCTCTACGAGGCAAAAATATCTTGGGCCGTTTTTTCTACAAATAGGTTATCCCTACGGGATAGATTTGCATCGTTTAGTTAGGGTGATTCAGCTTGTTTAGTAGCGAATATAAATTAGTAGAAACTTGGGGTTTACTAACGTTGATTTTGACTGCCTTGTAGCTGCTACCTAACATTGGATATTACATATCTACGGGATTGCGCCATAGGCGCTACCAATTTGTAGAAAAAACAAGATAATTGCTTTTGCGCCGTAGGCGCTACCTAACTATCGAACTTTGCCTTGATTGCTACGGAGTAGCCAATCTGCATAAACAGTTGGCTTAACAACATTGATTCTGATTGTTTCTTAGCGGTTACCTAAATTGGGGTGTCACGTCTGATTATCTGCGGAGATTGCGCCGTAGGAGCTACTTAACTATCGAACTTTGTCTTGATTGCCACGGAGTAGCCAATCTGCATAAACAGTTGGTTTAACAACATTGATTCTGATTGTTTCATAGCGGTGACCTAAATTGTGGTGTCACGTCTGATTATCTGCGGAGATTGAGGCTGTCTCATAAGTAAGAGAACAGCCTCTTTTTCTTTTATTTATTCGGATAGGTGGCGGAGAACGTTTTTGTATAGACGATTCTCAGAGCCTCCATTTTACTTATGAGACAGCCTCTACCAATTTGTAGAAAGAAACAGGAAAAATAGGTTTTGCTCCGTAGGAACTATCGAACTTTACCTTGATTGCCCCCGAGCCGCAAATCTGTCAAAGCTTATTAAAAACCGAATTCACCTGAAGGACAGATTGTATTTATAAATTCGCATGCCAACCATAATTCAACCTTTTAACTTATCAGCGCAAGGGTGCCGAAATAAACCAGCATACAACCCGAACTTAAAAAGTTCATGCGCATGGCGTTTTTAAAATCAGCATGCGCTGTCGATTTTCCCACTTTGTAAAACCAGTAGTTGAAAAATAAAAATATAGGGAGCGCGCATACCAGGAAAAAGTAAAAGTTGGCCATTTTGCCCTCCATGTGCCAATAGTAAAATGAGCCGGCTATGCCCAGCGCAAACATGGCACCCGAAAAAATAAATGAGCCATTGTAGCCCAATAATAAACTGATTGTCCTGTCGCCGCGGCGGCTGTCTTCTTCGTGCTGGTAAACCTGGGTGAGCGGGTACGATGCGCCAATGAGGCACGAACAAATTGCCCCGGCTACAATAAACCCGGTATCCCAATGCATGAACAGGCTGAGCCCGCTTAATGCCGAATAGGTGACGTAATAAATAAAACATCCCTGGAAAATAAACACCGTTAAAAAACTGATGATGGCGTACTTTTTTAACCGCGTAGCCGGATGGCTGTACAATTTAGACATGATGCCATAAATAAGTACCGCCACCGCAAACTCCCAGCTAATTAAAAAACCCAGGCCAAAGGCCAGTGCCTCCAGCAGGATAGAAAAATAGTACAGGCTGATATCAACCTCGGGCGGTTTTTCCAGCAGGCCAATGCTATCCTCGTCCTTATCAAAATAACTGTTATACCCGTTACTGGCCGGGAACGCCAGAAAATGCCAGATAAAAAATATAAGCACAGCCTGCCCCGGCTGCACAAATGTGGCCTGGCTAAAAGCAAACAGGTAAACAGGCAACAAAAAAACAGAGAAAACAAAACGCATGTGGGCCCAGGCCGATGGTGTTGGGATTAATTGTTTCAATTTCATGCGGGCAGATTTATATCCATAGGTAAAAGCAACCAATACTATTTGTTGAAACGTATTAAACCTGCAGCAGGTTGCTTAATCTTACTAATGTAAAAATTAGTTACAGATAAATTATTATGTTTGAAAATCACCTTAGCAGCAGTATGACCAGGAAACTATTTAGCATTGCAATTTTATTTTTTTTAGCAGCAAACACGTTTGCGCAAAATAAAGTAACCAAATCGGCAGTTACTTTTAAAATCAAAAATCTGGGCTTCAATGTCGAAGGCTCTTTTGGGGGCTTTAATGCCGATATTAATTTTAAGCCAGCCAGCCTCGCAACAAGCTCGATAGAGGCCTCGGTGGCATCAAACACAGTGAATACCGATAATGAAAGCCGCGACAACCACCTGAAGAGCGAAGACTACTTTGATGCGGCTAAATATCCAAAGATCATTTTAAAGTCAGTTTCATTTAAACATAAAAGCGGAAACAACTATACCGGCAGTTTTAACGTAACTATCAGAGACAAAACAAAACTGATAGAAATACCTTTTACGTATGTTGAAGCAGGTAGCAGTGCCACGTTTAAAGGCGATTTCCAGGTTTTAAGGACAGATTTTGGCGTTGGGGGCAAAAACGTGATTTTATCCAACGAGGCCAATGTTTCGATAGAAACCGAGATCAGCAAATAAAGTCGTTAAGTCGAAAGTTCTAAGTCGAAAAAGACTTACGACTTAGGACTTCAGACTTAAATAAAGCTAAATTTAAATGGAGAGTTGCATCAGTGCCATTGGGATAGCAAATCCCCATAACCGGATAGCCCAGCAGGATATTTACCATTTTATGGTGAATGCTTTCGGGTTGGATGCAACTAACGCCGCGCGGTTAAAAAGTATTTACGATAATTCTGGTATCGATTACCGGTACTCGGTGATCCCGGATTTTGGCGAACCAGATCCATCCAACTATACCTTTTTTGATACATCCGGAAGCTTTACCCCTTTTCCGGATACCCGCAAACGCTTAAAACTTTACCAGGATGAGGCTATCACTATTGCCATAAATGCGGTTAAAAATTGCCTGGCCGGTTTTGGAGCCGATGTTATCAAACAAATTACTCATTTGGTTACCATAAGCTGTACGGGCATGCATGCCCCCGGCATTGATATTGAACTGGTAGAAAAACTGGAACTTAACCGCGATACCGAACGTACCTGTATTAATTTTATGGGTTGTTACGGCGCCATAAACGGCCTTAAAGTTGCCGATTATATTTGCCGTGCCAATCCCGAAGCCAAGGTTTTGGTAGTAAGCGTGGAGTTGTGCACCCTCCATTTTCAAAAAGATAACACGCTGGACAACTGGGTGGCCAACTCCCTGTTTTCTGACGGGGCCGCCGCGGTATTGGTAGAGAACACATCGCAACGGCTGGGGACTGGCACCAACCTTACCTTAAAAAACTTTTACTCGGAATTTGTGACCGAAGCCCGCGACGATATGGGCTGGTATGTGGGTAACACAGGGTTCGAGATGAAACTAACCTCACGGGTATCAAAACAGATCAAAAAAAACATCAAGGCTTTAACTAGCCGCTTTTTGCAAAAGGCAAAACTTAATGCCGATGAAATAACCGCCTATGCAGTACATCCCGGTGGCCGTAAAATACTGGAGGCTGTTGAGGATGCGCTGGAACTACCCGAGGAAAGCAACGCTTTTGCCTATGAAACCCTGCAGCAGTATGGTAATATGTCATCAGCTACCATCCTGTTTGTATTGCAAAAAATGCTTAAGGCCGAAAACCTGGTTGACCAAAAAATCATGAGTTTTGCTTTTGGGCCGGGGTTAACGGTTGAGGGTATGATATTGGAAATGTGCTAATAAGCCTATGAACGATATAATTATAGTTGGCGGCGGCCTTGCGGGATTATTTAACGCGATACTATTAAACCGCGCCGGCTTAAAAGTCACCCTTATCGAAAAAAAAACATACCCCATGCACCGGGTATGTGGCGAATACATCTCTAACGAAGTAATCCCTTTTTTAAATACTTTAGATATTAACCTCGAGCAGTTTAATGTTGCCCGCATTAACAGGTTAGAGGTTACCGCTGCCTCGGGCGTTAAATTTGCTCAAAAGCTTGATCTGGGCGGCTTTGGGCTAAGCAGGTATACCTTCGATAATTTTTTATACCACAAGGCTACAATAGAAGGCGTAATTTTCATGACAGGCACAAGGGTGGAGGATGTGCGCTACGCCGGCAATCAGTTTGAGGTGGTTACACCTGGCGAAGTGTTAACGGCGCCGTTGGTAATAGGCTCATTCGGCAAACGGTCAAACCTCGATCAAAAACTGAAGCGGCCCTTTTTTTATAAACGCAGCCCCTACCTGGCCGTAAAATTTCATATAAAAATGGATTTGCCGCAGGATCTTATCCAGCTTAATAATTATAAAGATGGCTATTGCGGCGTAAGCAAAACCGATGGCGACAGGTATTGCATGTGCTACATGGCGCACCGGGATGACCTGCGCAAATACGGTAGTTTGCAGGGATTAGAAGAAAACATTATCCGCAAAAACCCCTATCTCGACGATATATTTGCCAATGCCGACTTTTTACTGGATAAGCCGGAGGTGATTAACGAGATATCGTTTGAAAAGAAAGCCCCGGTTGATAACCATATTTTAATGAGCGGCGATACCGCCGGAATGATAGCGCCATTGTGTGGCAACGGCATGACCATGGCTATCCACTCGGCCAAAATCCTGTCGGATAAAATTATCAGCCATTATAAAACCGGCAAATTTCATGAAGATAACCGCATAGCTTTAGAGGCCGATTATACCGATGCCTGGAACCGGCAATTTGCGCAGCGGTTATGGGTAGGCCGGCAATTGCAGCGCCTGTTTGGCAATAACAATACAACAGCGCTTACACTTCGCCTGTTAAACGGCTTGCCGCCATTATCCAGGTACCTGATTAGTAAAACTCACGGAAAACCTTTTTCATAAGGCTATTGTATTGATACCATGCCCAATTTAAAACACCGCGCCTTTGATGCCGAAATCATGGACGACCTAAACTTGCCCGACAGTGAGATAGCCCCCGTGCTGGAAGGTTTAGGCAAGGTAAATTCGTGGTTTGGCGGGCATAAGGAAGCCATTACGTCTATAAAAAACTTCCCCGTAAAACAGGGCTATTCCATAAGCGATTGGGGTTGCGGTGGCGGCGACACGCTTATCGCCATTGCCAAATGGGCAACGCAACAACAGATGCCCCTAAAGCTTACCGGCATTGATGCTGCCCCCGCAGCTATAAACTATGCACGCAATGCATCCAAAACGTTTGCTAATATTAGCTACGTGCGGGCCGATGTGATAAACGATACTCCTTTGTTAGGCAAGCACGATATCATTATCAGCAATTTGTTTACCCATCATTTTGACGACGAACACTGGATCACGATGATTAAAAACATGTATGCATCGGCCCAAAAGGGAATAATCATTACCGATTTGCACCGCCATTGGGTATTATACTATGCGGTTATTTTCATTACACATGTGTTAACCCGTAATAAAATGGTACGTTACGATGGGCCACTATCTGTTAAACGGGGCTTTAAAAAGCAGGAGTTATTAACACTGCTAAAAAAAGCACAAATTGATAACTTTAAATTAACATGGAAGTGGCCATTCCGCTGGGCTTTAGTGATCTATAAATTGTAGCTTTACGCTATGAATTTGCGTGTACTGGTTTTAATTACCGCAACTGGGGTTGCCATAACCCTATCGGCGGTTAACTTTTATTTTCAGCATAAATGGTATGATGTGATGGTTACTTTCACCATCACCATAGCGGTAAGCTACTTTGTATTTTACTACTTGATAGAAAAGTATATTTACTCGCGCATCAAACTTATTTACAAACTCATTCACAATTTAAAGCTTGGCCGCGATTTGCGAGATGCCCTGGGCGAACATGTAACCGCCAACCCCATTGATGATGTGGAGCAGGAGGTAAAAGAATGGGCCAAACAAAAAAAATCGGAGATTGACGACCTGCGCAAGCAGGAAAAATTCCGTCGCGATTTTTTATCCAATATCTCGCACGAGTTTAAAACCCCGCTTTTTGCCATACAGGGATACATTGAAGCATTGCAGGATGACGACATGGAAGACCGCGAGATGGCGCGCCAGTTCCTTGAAAAAGCCTCTAAAAATGTGGATAGGTTAAGCTACCTTATTAAGGACCTGGATGAGATTTCGAAGCTGGAATCGGGCGAAATACCCATCAATTACAGCAAGTTTAAAATAAACGACCTGATTAAAGAAGTTTTTGAATCGCTTGAGATAAAAGGCAAGCAGTATAAAATAAAGCTGATATTTAAGCAGAAATATGATGAAGGTATTATTGTATATGCCGACAGGGAAAAAATAAGGCAGGTATTGGTTAACCTGATTGATAACTCATTTAAATACGGTAAAGAAGAAGGAAGCACATCATTAAGCCTTTTTGTACTTGACGACCAGGTTTTGGTGGAGGTTACCGACGATGGCATTGGCATCGAAGAAAAGTTTTTGCCTCGCCTGTTCGAGCGTTTTTACCGTACAGATACCAGCCGGTCGCGCCAAATTGGGGGCTCTGGATTGGGCCTGGCCATTGTAAAACACATTATTGAGGCGCACCAGCAAACCATTAATGTGCGCAGTACCGAAGGTTTGGGATCAACTTTTGGCTTTACTTTGCAAAGAGCAAAACAAACTTTACCTTTCCCCAACATACCAGTGTTAAAAAGTTAACATTAATTTAACATAGCAACCGTACCTTTACACCAATTTTAAGCATCATGTCATTAAACAGCATTTTCCAGTACTTTGTACCTAAGGACAAAAAAATATTTTTTCCTTTATTTGAGCAGGCAGCAAACAATGTCGTAGCAATGGCTACTATTTTGGTAGAAGCTGTTAACTCCAATAACACTACCACCCGCGAAGAGCTGTTTAAACAAATTGACAAGCTTGAAAATAAAGGCGATGAATTTACCCACCAGATATACCTTGAACTGGGCAAAAATTTTATTACCCCTTTTGACCGCGAAGATATCCACGCGTTAGCTACAGCTATTGATGATGTTGCCGATTACATCCAGGGCGCAGCCAACCGCATGAGCCTTTACCGGATAGATGATTTTAACGAGCACATCCGTAAACTATCTGACCTGATCCTACAGGCAAGCATCGACCTGGAGAAGGCCGTGCGCGAGTTAAAGGATCTGCGCAACGTGCGCAACATTGCCGATTCATGCATCAGGATAAACAGCGTGGAAAACCAGGCCGATTATGTTTTTGACCGTGCCGTGGCCGATTTATTCCTTTACGAAAAAGATGCTATCCGCCTGATAAAATATAAAGAAATCCTGGCCGCCCTTGAAACCGCAACAGATATGTGCGAAGACGCGGCCAACGTAATGGAATCTATTTTAGTTAAAAACGCTTAAGCATACCTAATCATCACTAAATGGTTACCTCCCTACTTGTTGTTATAGTTTTACTTGCACTCGTTTTTGATTACACCAACGGTTTTCATGATGCTGCCAACTCTATTGCAACCATCGTATCAACAAAAGTACTTACACCTTTTCAGGCTGTATTGCTTGCCGCTGTATTTAACTTTGCCGCGTACTTTTTTATAAAAGACCATAAGGTGGCCAATACAGTATCAAAAATTGTGTTGGAGCATTACGTTACCCTGCACGTAATATTGGCTGGCTTGGTGGCCGCTATATCCTGGAATTTAATTACCTGGTGGTTTGGTATCCCCTCAAGTTCATCGCATACACTAATTGGCGGCTTTGCCGGCGCCGGTATGACCAACGCTATTTATATGGGTGCAAATGCACTGCACGCCATCGAGATGCAGTATGTGCTTAAAATCATCGCTTATATTGTATTGGCTCCGTTTATTGGTTTACTTATAGCCTACGTGGTAACTATTTTGATATTAAACATTTGTAAACGCGCAAAGCCTGCTACTGCCGAGCGTTGGTTTAAAAGGCTGCAACTAATATCGGCAGCGGCATTAAGCTTTGCACACGGCGGTAACGATGCCCAAAAGGTAATGGGCATATTATATGTAACCTTAATTGCGGGCAAGGTAATTCATGCAGGTGCAGCTATGCCCGAGTGGATTCCGCTGGCTTGTTATACCGCTATTGCAGCTGGTACCATGAGCGGTGGCTGGAAAATTGTTAAAACCATGGGGTCAAAAATAACTAAAGTAACCCCGCTGGAAGGCGTAAGTGCCGAAACAGCAGGCGCCATTACCCTGTTTATTACCGAAAGGTTTGGTATCCCGGTTTCTACCACGCATACTATCACCGGCTCTATCATTGGGGTTGGTTTAACTAAACGTGTATCTGCTGTACGCTGGGGTGTAACCATTAACCTTATCTGGGCCTGGATTATCACCATTCCAATTTCTGCGTTAATTGCTGCAGGCGTATTTGCCCTGTTAAAAGTGTTGGGATAATTTGCTGGCGGTTGGCTTTATTTTTTGCTAATTTTAGCCCAAATGAAAAAACAGATATTAATCCTTACAGCGTTGCTGTCCTTTATAACCCTAAGCAGCTGCGATACGCTAAACCAGGTAGCCCAGGCGGCAACAACCAATGCGCAGGGAACACCTACTACGTTTGAGATAGGAAACGGCCTTAAGCAGGCCCTTGAAATAGGTACCGGCAAAAGCTCGGATAAGCTATCGGCAATAGATGGTTTTTTGAAAAACGCCGAAGTTAAAATACTATTCCCGCCCGAAGCGCAAAAAGCAGAGCGAACACTACGCAGCATAGGGCTGGGCAGCCTTTGCGATAACGTGATAACTTCTATTAACCACGCCGCCGAAGATGCGGCTGTAAAAGCCAAACCCATATTTATTGGCGCCATAAAGCAAATGACCCTGCAGGATGTTACCAACATTTTGTTAGGCAGCCAGGATGCGGCAACACAGTACTTTAAAAAAACAACAACTTTACAATTGGCCGGCCAGTTTAAACCCGTAATTCAGGCAAGCCTGAACAAAGTTGGCGCTACAAAATATTACACTGATGCCGCGCAGGCCTATAACAAAGTACCGTTTGTATCAAAAATTAACCCCGATATTACCGACTATGTAACCCAAAAAGCCATTGATGGCTTATTTGTAGAGATTGCAAAAGAGGAACTGAACATTCGCCAAAACCTGGGCGCGCGTACAACGCCATTGCTGCAAAAGGTGTTTTCTTTTGCCGATAAGAAGAAAAGCGGGCAGTAATCTTAAAAAGACTTAACCCACTCGTCATTGCGAGGTACGAAGCAATCCCCTACTTGCCAAATCTCGCGTAGTTCGGGATTGCTTCGTACCTCGCAATGACGGATGATAATACAAAAGGCCAATCGCAAAACGATTGGCCTTTTATGTTAAATCTGCACATCTTCCGCACCCCTACCCCAATATCTCCTTTATATCATCCGCAGTAAGCGATTTGATAAAACTCTCTTCGGTGGTAATTAAAGCGCGGCTCAGGCTTAATTTACGCTGCTGCAGGGCAAGTATCTTCTCTTCAACCGAATCTTTGGTGATAAATTTGTAAATGAACACGTTTTTGGTTTGCCCAATACGGTGGGTACGGTCAATGGCCTGCTGTTCAACTGCCGGGTTCCACCAGGGGTCAAGGATAAATACATAGTCGGCCTCGGTAAGGTTAAGGCCTACACCACCTGCCTTTATAGATATCAGGAACACCCTGGTTTTTTTATCCTCCTGGAATTGTTTAACCACATCGCCCCGGTTTTGGGTGCCGCCGTCAAGGTATACATATGATATCCCCTCACGCTCCAGGTGCTCGCGGTAAATGGCAAGCTGCTTTACAAACTGCGAGAATATCAACACTTTGTGCCCGCCGTCCAACACACTGGCCAGGGTGTGTACAACATTCTCAAATTTCCCGCTGTCGCCCTCGTAATCCTTATCAATCATGAGGGGATGGTTGGCTATCTGCCTTAGTTTAATCAGGCCTTGTAATACCTGTATCTGGGTTTTGGCAAAGGTGCCATCCTCCAGGCTTTTCAGCAATTCGTTGCGGTATTCTGATTTTATTTTTTCATATACCGATGCCTGCTCCTCGCTCATCTCGCAGTAAAGCAGGGTCTCTGTTTTTGGCGGCAGTTCTGTAGCTACTTGCTCTTTGGTGCGGCGCAGCACAAAAGGTTTAATGAGCGCCTGTAGCTTTCGGGCTTTATCCTCGTCCTTTTTCTTTTCTATGGGCGTAACAAACTCGTTCTGAAAAAACTGCTGGTTACCCAACAGCCCGGGATTTATAAACGACATCTGCGTCCATAAGTCGTTAACCGAATTTTCAACCGGCGTACCGCTCAATATCAGTTTAAAACGCGACTTAAGCTGCTTAACTGCCTGGAATGATTTTGACGACGGATTTTTGATATTCTGGCTTTCATCAAGTATCACATAATCAAAAAAGTAGTCCTTAAACATTTCGATATCTATCCGGCTGATGCCGTATGTGGTAATAACCACATCATAGTTGGCAAACACATCTGCCGATCGATATCGTAACGTGCCGGTATGTACCATCAGCCTCAACTGCGGTGTAAATTTTTTTGCCTCGTTAAGCCAGTTGTATATCAACGATGTCGGCATAATCACCAGCGATGTGCTCTTGCTGCCCTCTGCTTCGGTAAACTCCTTATGTTTTTGCAGCAGGGCCAGCGTTTGTATCGTTTTACCAAGCCCCATGTCATCGGCAAGGCAACCACCAAAATGGTATTGTTTTAAAAAGTGAAACCAGTTATAGCCTGCTTTTTGATAAGCCCGCAAGTTGCCTTCAAAATTTACCGGCATCTCAATTTCTTCCAGTTCTTCAAAATTGGTAAGCCTTTGTAGCTTGCGGGTCATGGTAACGTTGGCCATTTCGCCTTCGGCCAGGTCATTAACCAGGCCTATATGGTGGCGCCGCAGTCGTAACTCATTACCTCCCTCGGTGAAATGCAACAGGTTACCATATTGCGAAAACCATTTTTCGGGGATAACAGCAATCTCGCCTGATGGCAAAACAAATTCCTTTTTATGATTAAGAATATGGTTTTTTAGCTGGATAAAAGGAATGCGGTATGGCCCAAACCAAACAATGGCGTTAATGTCAAACCAGTCGTTGTTTTCAGAAACTTCAAGGTCTATTTTACTGTTTCCAAAAACATACCGCTTTTGCCCTTCGGGTTGCTCTATTTCAAAACCCTGCTCTGTTAGCTGTTTATGATGCTGGTTAAGCCATTCAAATACCGAGAAAGAATGATCAGCGTCTTCATCGTGCTTATTATCAACCTCCAGGTTTTGAAACAAACTGGAGGTAGTTTTAAGACCTAATTGCTCCAACTGAGCCATTTTGCCCTTTTCCCAGGTGCCCGAGCGTTTAATGCGGTGGAACAGGTAATCGTCGCCATTTTTTTCCATCCGTACCGATACTGTACGGCCATCGCCGTAAGGGAAAATGTAGCCGGCATACTTAAAGTACAACTGCAGCTGCGATGTACCTCCCTCTACATAAATAGGTTTTACAACCGGCTGCGCATCATACTTTTCGGTATTTATAGTAAACCCTTCGGCATATACATTGTGCTTCTCAATTAGCGGCGCAACAAACTTTTCAAAGTAAGATTGCTCTGACGACCTGGGGATGGCGATAAAGCGCTTATTCAGGAACGGCACCAGTTTTTTACCTTCTATCTCTTTATCAAAATAATACAGAGTATCGTCAAGCAGCATCCAGGCCGGGTGGTTACAAATGATCTCGGCATTTTTAAACATGAATTCGATGCGCATCCCCTGGTATTTAATCGTAGGGAAATACCTTATCTCCTCCTCGTTTCGCCTGAAATGGAACAGCACGCTGGCAGGCTCAGTTGCTATCTGCAGCTTTCGCTCGCCGGGATAACCCTCCTTACTCATCTGGTAAACCTTTTTGCCGGCTTGCATCAGCAGGTTCAGCGCTTCGGCCATCCGTTTCTCCAGCTTAGGGCGAATGGTATCAAATAATGTTTCGTTAAATATCTTGGCAAAAAATTCAAACGGCCGGATAGGCTTTTTATAAAAGCGCTTAATTACGTTGCCCTGCTCCATCTCCTCCAAAACCTTGATAAGCTTAATATCAACCTCATCAATACAATGAATAAACTCTTTTGCCGTATTGGAAAATAAGCGCTGGTGGGTTAATGAAAATTCGCCGTTGGGGTTAAGCTGAACGATGTGCGGCTCAATTACATAGCCAAGGTAGTCATGCTTTGCAATGGCATAAATAATCTGGCATGGTTTTGTACTGTCTACTCGTAGCATTAACTTTTGATAAAAAATTAATAGAAGCTACATCAACAAAAAATTCAAACGTAATCAGAATTTGGGGGAATTGAAAGGATTTTTTGTTTTTTAATTCAGAAAGCCAGTTTAGGGGGCAATGCCATGTCCTTGTTAACGGCCTGCGTGGCGGTAAAAATTCGGGCACGAATACCTGCCGGCGGAACTATAATGTAATCAAATTTCACGAATTTTAGCAACCGTGGTGTTGGTCAAACGCCAAAACATGGTTAACATAACTTAACACATTTCAAAAATAAAATCCATCAAATACCTAATAATCAGATATTTTAGATTTTCGCATGGTTAACATAAAAATGCTGTTTTTCGCAATTAAGGCATCTCAATATCTGTTGGTTTTGTTGGCCTTTTTTCATTGCAACCATCCCCGGAGGGCGTCATTTCCCGCAAAAGGCAAAGATGCTAAGTCGAGATGTAACCCGCTTGTTTTTCTTTGCGTCTTTGCGCGAGAAAAGTATCCTGTTTAATATTCTGCAACAACATTTTTATTATTTTAGGGCATCGTTTCACAATGGAAGTACACCACCACACCCATACCGACAGGAGTAAGCTTAAGCATTACCTATTTGAATTTTTCATGTTGTTCCTGGCTGTCTTTGCCGGCTCGGTAGCAGAGTATGAACTGGAGCACATTAATGAGCACAGCCATGCCAAGGAATATATGCACAGTATGGTAAGGGATCTTAAATCGGATACCGCAGATATGCGGACTATTATTGACCTGAACAACAAAAAGGTGAAGGGATTAGATAGTGTTATTAACATTTTAAGTACTCCAAATATTTCCAAACCAGAAATTATACATCTGCATAAATTAAGTTGGGCGATGCTGGTAAGTTCGGTTATGCCATTTTCAACCGGCACGCTTACACAGCTTAAATATTCGGGCTCATTAAGGCTGATACAAAACCATGCTATTACCGATAGCATTATGAACTACGAATCCATCATCACTCAAATAGACGGGCAAAAAAAGGGATATAGCGATTACAGCAAAGAGTGTATTGATAAGCTTAGCGAAATAATGGATGTACGGTATATTGTTGAAAACGGTAAAACACCGGGCCCTAATGTAGGCCCGTTATTTGCATCAAACGCTTTATCACTGGCCAATAAGGCGGCTTTGCTAAAAGGTGTGGTATTGGGCTATAACAATATGCTGACCCAGCAACAACAACATGCCAAATTATTGATTACCCTGATTAACAAGGAGTACAATCTGGACGAGGAGTAAAATTCCGGGCATTTACCTGTTTTTTTCTCATCACAATTTGTCGGGAATGCATTACGCCGTAAGTATATTTATACTTAGTTTCGGGATGCATAAACCGCCATTTTTAACCATAACACCTTTGTGATGAACACCAAACTTTTGCTCCTGCTTTGCCTATGCCTACCTGTTACCACACTCCTTGCCCAATCGGCAAAAAGCTACCATATAAAATCGCCGGATGGAAAAATCGATTTAGCTATAAGCACCGGCAGCACTATCAGCTGGTGGGTAAAACATGAGGATACCGAAGTTATTAACCCTTCAACTATATCCATGACTTTAGCAGGCGGCGAGGTATTGGGCAAAAACGTGATTGTAAAATCGGCCAAAACATCATCCGCCGATACCTGGTTTAATACGCCTGTTTATAAAAAAGACAGGGTTCATGACCAGTACAACCAGGTCATCATCAACTGTAAAGGCGACTACGCGGTTGTATTTCGTGCCTATGACGATGGGGTGGCCTACCGCTTTACCGCACAAAAAAAGGGTGAAATTACCGTTGTTGACGAGGAAGCCAACTTCAATTTTAAGGATGATGACAAAGCATACCTGCCTTTTGTAAACGATTTCAGGAATAAGGATAAATGGACAACCTCTTTTGAGGCGCTTTACGATAACATTAACATCTCTGCCGTAAAAAAAGACACCCTGGCATTTTTGCCTGTGTTGGTTGATGTTGGCACGCCCAAAAAAGCAGCCATTTTAGAAGCCGACCTGAACAATTATCCTGGTATGTATTTAACCGGCGATGGTAGCGGAAGCAAAAACCTGAAAGGGGCATTTGCCAAATACCCTACAGTGGAACACACCGGCGGATATGCCAATATGAACTACGTGGTGAACGGCCGGGCCGATTATATAGCCAAAACTACAGGCACCCGCAGCTTTCCATGGCGCGTGGTGATTATCAGCACCGAGGACAAGCAATTGGCCAATAGCGATATGGTACAAAAGCTTGCAGAGCCATCAAGGCTGACCGACCTGTCGTGGATTAAGCCGGGCAAGGTAGCCTGGGATTGGTGGAACGACTGGAACATCAGCCACGTTGATTTTAAGGCCGGCATTAATAACCCTACCTATAAATATTATATCGATTTTGCATCGGCCAATAAAATAGAATATGTGGTGCTGGATGAGGGCTGGTCGAGCATTGTAGACCTTACCCAGATTTCGCCCGAGATTAACCTGCAGGAACTGCTTGATTATGCTAAACAAAAAAACGTGGGCCTCATTTTGTGGACGAGCTGGTATGCACTTACCCGCCAAACCGATTTAGCTTTTGACAAATTCGCCAAAATGGGTGTAAAAGGTTTCAAAATAGATTTTATTGACCGCGACGACCAGAAAATGGTATCATCCCTTTATGAGATAGCCCAAAAGGCGGCCGACCATCACCTGATTGTTGATTACCACGGCATGTACAAACCAAGCGGTATTCAGCGCGCTTTTCCTAATATTGTGAATTTTGAAGGCGTAAAAGGGCTGGAGAATGTAAAATGGGGTGTAAGCAACCACCCGGGTTATGATGTAAGTATTCCGTTCATCCGCATGCTATCCGGCCCGATGGATTATACACCCGGTGCTATGCGCAATGCCACAAAAGCAAACTTTCGCCCGGTAAACGGCAACCCCATGAGCCAGGGAACACGCTGCCACCAGCTGGCTATGTATACCATATTTGAAGCCCCCCTGCAAATGATGGCCGATAACCCAACCATTTATACCAAAGAGCAGGAAAGCACCGATTTTATAGCTGCAGTGCCCACCACCTTTAACGAAACCGTTGCCCTTGATGGTAAGGTAGGTGAATATGTAGCCATTGCACGCCGCAAAGGCACTACCTGGTATGCAGGCGCCATGAGCAACTGGGATGCGAGGGATTTAAATATCGATTTAGCATTTTTAGGTGATGGCAATTATAAGGCCATTGTATTTGAGGATGGCGTAAATGCCGATAAGGACGCTACCGATTATAAACGCAGCGTTATTAACGTTACCGCGAAAGACAAGCTATCTGTAAAACTGGCACCTGGCGGTGGCTGGGCTGCGCGGTTTGAGCGCGTAAAATAATATAACCACAGTGCTTTAGCCATCTTTTAAGGGCCTTTGCAAATACCCGCGAAAAAAAATAATCGCGGGTATTTGCTTTTATGATTTATTTGCTCTACAATTGTAGAGCAAATTCTAATCTCGTAGAACATGAAGCTAACCAACACCGAAGAGCAATTAATGGAACTGATTTGGGCAGGCCAGGAAGTTTTCCTGAAAGACCTGATAGATAGTTACCCGGAACCCAAACCCGCAGTAACTACTATTGCCACTTTATTGAAACGCATGCAGGATAAAGGTTTTGTAGCCTATAACCTGATGGGGAACTCCAGGCAGTATTATGCCCTGGTAAAAAAGTCGGATTACTTTGCAACCCATGTTAACGGGCTTATCAAAAACTTTTTTGGCAACTCGGCCATGCAGTTTGCTTCGTTTTTTACAACCGAAACCAACCTTACCGATGCTGAATTACAAAACCTGAAGAAAATTATAGACAAACAATTAAACAAGAAAAAATCATGACAGCCTACCTGCTAAACTTTACGCTTTGCAGCGCCTTGCTGCTGCTTGCTTATGTTGTGTTGCTTAAAAATAAAGCAACGTATATTTTCAACCGGTTTTACCTTTTGTTCGGCATTGTATTTTCGCTCGCGGTACCCTTAATCAGCATACAGCACCGTGCTGCACCGGTTGTTGAACACCCCTATTTTAAGGCAGAAATATTTGATGCCCCTGCCCCATCGTTAACGGTGATACCGGCGTCTACAATATCCTTTCCTGAGCATATCAACTACCTATTTTACCTTTTGCCCGGCATTTATGTTTTTGTTACCGGTTTGCTTTTATTACGGTTTATAAAAAACCTATATAACATCAAGCAAACTATAGATAAAAACTATACCACGCTATATAAAAATGCAAACCTGGTGCTAATCGACCAAAAACAAACGCCGCATACCTTTTTAAAGTACCTGTTTTTAAACCGTGCCGACTATCAAAACGGGCAAATTGACGACGGCATTTTGTATCATGAACTTGCCCACGCCCGCCAGTTACATTCCATTGACATCATATTTACCGAGCTTGTGCAGGCCATTTGCTGGTTTAACCCCTTCATTTTAATATACCGCCGTTATATTAAGCTAAACCACGAATTTTTGGCCGATGCCGCAGTATTAAACACACATTACGATACTGCCAATTATCAAAACCTGCTTATTCACAGTTTATCGGGCCTTAACGGCTTAGGCATAACCAGCCAATTCAACTACGCTATAACCAAAAAAAGATTGATCATGATGACTAAAACCACCACCACCGTTAACGCCTGGCTTAGCCGGCTGGCCGTTATGCCCTTCACCATCGCGGCATTTTTGTTATTCACCACCAAAACCGAAGCACAGCAACCACAAGCAGAAGCACCGGCGGCTAAAGGAAAAACGGACCAACCCCAACCCAAGCCGTCGCCCAAAAACAGCCCGGCGGGCGAAGTGCACCGCGACTTTATTTTTGCAGAACTTAATTATAAGCACACTGCAAACGGTGTATCGCCGGAGTTATTGGCCGAGTATAAAACCATCGCTGATAAATACGAGCCTTATTTTACGGCGGCATTAAGTAGCCACGGCAAAAACATGATTTCGGCGGATGGAAAGATCATGAAAGTTTCAGATGAGGATAAAGCCCGGCTTAAAGAAATATATGGCCAGATGAGCAAAGAACAGCAGGCACAACAAATGGTTGGTTTTATGATGGGCAACGGGCTTATACTGCCACGCGCCTTCCCAACGGCAAAGCAACTGAGCGTTTTTACAGATGCACGCAACTATGGTATCTGGATTAACGGAAAAAGAGCGGCTAACACCGAACTTGAAAAATACACGTCGGCCGATTTTGCGCAGGTATTTGTCAGCAAACTGTATGCAGGCGCTGCCAAAGATAAAACCTATAAATACCAGGTTGATTTGATGACCGTTGATTATTACGCTAACTACCGCAAAGAAACGCTGGCAAAAACAAAGATAGCGCGCATGTATTGCCGAACACCGTTTGGTGCAAAGCAAACAGGCTTAATGATGCTTTAATAACAAAGGGCCCCGGATTGAAACAGTCCGGGGCCCTTTCATTTCCTGCTGATATGATATAGGTTAATGTAGACTCAAAATTAGAAATCCCGGCAAGACAAGATTTAGTTAACCAATGTAGTACACTACCGTCGTTGCGAGTACCCACCAGCCAGGCTGGAAAAAACAGCCATGACGTGCAACGGATTTGGTTAAAAATGGTTCAAACCACCGTCATTGAGGTACGAAGCAATCCCGGACTATGCGGCGCTTAGCATGTAGGGGATTGCTTCGTACCTCGCAATGACGAATATTTAATACTGACAATCAACAACTTACAACGCGTCATTATAAGCAACCATCGGCCAGGGCTGGGACGGTAACTACATTGCTGTAGCCTGGATTCTTGCACATGCGTTTCCCGCTATACCGGTTTCGATTTGCATGTGGGAGACGCATGTGATGCGCCTCTACAAAAAACAACCATTAATATCAGTTCCCAATTTTAACCCGGTGGTTTATAATCATGATTAAAGTGCCTATTTTTGCGCCCACCAATTATTATGATCAGAAGGATACATCGCCACGTTCGCACCGCCCGTTATATTGTTTATAAAGAAACGCTGGTTGATTATAAAGAACATTTCTGGACTTTTATCGGCTCGTTCCTTGGTATAGGCTTAATCGGTTTTTTTAGCAACCGGTACTTTAGCCCTTCGGATAATTTATTCCTTATTGGTTCTTTCGGAGCCTCATCGGTATTAATTTATGGCATTGTAAACAGCCCCCTCGCCCAGCCCCGAAACCTTATTGGCGGCCATGTAATCTGCGCTATTGTAGGGGTAACTATGCATAAGCTTATCCCGCACGAGGTTTGGCTATCATCGGCCCTGGCTGTATCAATTGCCATTGTATTCATGCAAATTACCAAAACGCTGCATCCGCCGGGTGGCGCCACAGCACTCATCGCCAACATCGGGTCGGCCAAAATACAGGCATTGGGGTATTTATATGTATTAAGCCCGGTGCTATCCGGCGCAACAGTATTGTTGTTGGTGGCTTTACTGGTAAACAACGTAAGCGGCCATCGCAAATATCCCAACAATAAAAAGTGGTTTATGGTATGGCGCAGGTACCAGCGCTAAGCAGCCGGCTATGCAGCCTCTTCCGTTAGCTTACGCAGTAAATCCTCGGCTTTAATCAGTATATTTTTCCCGGCTATCTCGATGATCTTCTCTTCAACCAGGTCATTTATAGTACGGAAAAGCGATTCGTATGCAGCACCCGTAAATGCGGCCAGGTCCTGCCGGCTCAGGTCGATATCGATATATCCACCGGCATTGATGCCAAACTTATTTTTAAGGGAAATAAGCGCCTGTGCAACCCGCCCCTTAACAGGCATGTGCGCCAGGTTGCGCATCCGCTTTTCAGATTCCTGTAACTCGTTGGCAAAAAACCGCATAAGCTTAATTACAAAGTTATTGTTAATATTCAGGGTGGATTCCAGGAAATCCATGCTGATATAACAGATAACACCGGCTTCAATAGCCGTAGCCGACACCGGATAATAACCCGTATCGCCAAGCCCCAGGTGGCCAACAATATCGCCTTTTTGCGCAAAACGCAATATCAGTTCTTTTTCGGCATCCCATTTTTTATGTACTTTTATTTTGCCTTCGTAAACAAAATAAATTCCTGTAACCGGGTCGCCTTCTTTAAATATTGCTTCGCCTTTTTTTATAACATAGTTTTTTCGCTGCGCATCGATAACCGGAATCCAGTCTGTTAAGCAGTGCATGCACAAAAAGCAACTCTTTAAATCACAAACGCTTTTACTTTTTGCCATGTATGAATAGTATTTTATTATTGGCAATAGCCTTTGCGAAATTATTAAAAGTACCGGCCTTTTGGCTGCTCCCAGGTAGCCATGTTAAAAATAATTCCCAATATGGCAATTACCGAGCCCCCAAATACCGGCCATGGGAATGATTTTGCGCCATTAATGTAAATTGTCCAGTTGTGTGAATCAACCGCGTTAACTGTTTTTAAATTGGTAAAAGTTAAAAAACCAATAATAATGATGATAACCCCTATCGCCATTAATGCATAACTGAATTTTTTCATGTTACTATCCTCGTAATGTTTTCAATGATTTCAGCAGCAAAACTCACCATAATATATTGCACATGCAATATATTATGATTGATAAGTTTAAAAAAACTCAATTTTATATTACTTTTGCAATAAAATTAAAGCCATTTTAAAAATGGGCTCGTGTAATATTCATCATGAAACAAAAAGAAACAGGCATTCCCATCTCGCCTTCCTTAAACGCCATCAACAATCACCAGGGTAAATTAGCCTTAACCCGAAGTATAAAAAACAGGTTATTATATGTATCGGCGTTATCTGTTTTGGTGGCAATAGCCATCAGCATTATAGCCAAGGGGCTTATATACCTTATTAATATTGTAACCAACCTGTCTTTTTACGGCATGCTGGATGTGCGTTTCCATAGCCCTGCCGCTAACCACCTGGGCCTGTGGGTTATTATAGTGCCTGCCATTGGCGGGGTAATTGTTGGGCTAATGGCCCTGTATGGCTCCAAAGTCATCAGGGGACATGGTATTCCCGAAGCCATGGAACAAATACTAACCAACCAAAGCAAAATAAAACCATCCATTACGTTTTTAAAGCCTATATCATCGGCTATTGCTATTGGTACCGGTGGCCCATTTGGTGCCGAGGGGCCCATAATTGCAACCGGCGGAGCCTTAGGATCAACCCTGGGCCAGCTATTAAAAATTACCGCCAATGAGCGTAAGGTTATCCTTGCAGCCGGTGCAACCGCGGGCATGTCGGCCATATTTGGTACACCCATAGCGGCTGTGTTGCTGGCCATCGAATTACTTTTGTTTGAGTTTTCGCCCAAATCTATTTTACCCGTCGCCCTGGCTTGTATTACGGGGGCGGCAGGTCATCACCTGTTGTTTGAATCGGGGCCGGTTTTTCCTATGCCCAATTTAACGGTTCCTACAAACGGAGCCCTGGCTATTTACAGTGGCATCGGTTTAATTATCGGTTTTTTGTCATTGGGGATAACCAAAATTGTATATTTAATTGAAGATTGGTTTGATAAACTCCCCATCCATTGGATGTGGTGGCCCGCCTTAGGTGGCCTTGCAGTTGGGGTAATTGGCTATTTTGCGCCTCATACATTGGGCGTAGGATATGATAATATCATCAGCATTTTATCGGGGACCATTCCATTGCTGCTTGTGCTGCGGTTATGCTTTTTTAAATTTCTGTCATGGGCTATTGCATTAGGCAGCGGCACATCCGGCGGTACCCTTGCGCCTTTATTAACTATTGGCGGCGCGGCGGGGGCTATCATCGGTGCGGTTATTTTAATGCTTTTTCCAAATTCGGGTATAACCATACCTATGGCGGCGTTGCTGGGCATGTCATCTATGTTTGCGGGCGCTTCAAGGGCTTATTTAACCAGTATTACGTTCGCGCTCGAATCTACCATGCAATCAAACGCTTTATTGCCTTTACTTGGCGCCTGCACCGCATCGTACCTGGTATCGTTTTTTTTAATGGAGAATACCATCATGACCGAGAAAATTGCCCGCAGAGGGGTAGCCACACCTGTATCATTTGAACCCGACGTATTAAGCAAGCTATCTGTATTTGACGTTATGAACAAAGATGCTATTGTTTTAAGTGCCGACAACCCGGTTAGCGAAGTAAAAGCCTGGCTACTTGCCCACAACTCAGCGGCCCACGATTTTATTGTAGTGGATAAAAAAGGCGATTACATAGGCACGTTCAAACTGGGCGATATGTATAATACCAGCCAGGTTCAAAAACTCAATCTCGGAGATATCGTCCACCCATCGGCATTAATGCTGACAGGCAACACAACGCTACGCCTGGCTGCCGAATTGATGGCCAAACATGAAGCCGAACTGGTACCGGTTACTTCGGCAGAAAATAAAATTATTGGCAGCCTATCCTACAAAGAAATTATAGCCGCCTACGGATTGCATAATAACGAGGCTGATAAAACATCATTATCCATATCGTTAAAACGGCAACGTTTAAAAATAATGAGTAAAGGGCGTAAGCTGATGAATAAGGACAGCGATGCAAGAGCACCCCGCAACTAACTCAAATAAAAAATAAAGGTTTAGCAATATTTAAAGGTTACAGGGGCGTGATATTTGCCCCTGCTTAACTTTACATTAACTTCTTGATGTCTTAAATCCATCGCGCGAAATAGACCAGTCAACAAATCTGGCCCTGTTATTAAGCGGGTTGGTGCTAAGAGCGCTACGCACCTTTGCAGCTGCGGCCACATCCTTTGCAAATATCAGCATATAACCGCCGCCGCCTGCGCCCAGCAGTTTACAGCTGATGATAAAATCGCTGATCCGATCAATAATAGCCTGGGTTTCGGGTGTGTTGGTGCCGCCATCCAAACGCTGGTTAAGCTCCCAGCTAATGCCTGTAGCCTCGGCTACTTGCTGTAAGTTACCGTATTGGAAAGCCTCGTAGGTTTTAAGGGCGTGGTGGTTCATTTCTTCCAGGATACTTAAATAGCCATTGCCGTTAAGGAACATTCCTTTTACAATTTCGGCCAGGATATTTTTAGCTACGCGGGTAATTCCGGTATAGTATAACAACACGGATGCCGCAGAAGCATCGGTAAAAATAAACTCAGGAGCCCAGCGCACCGTTGGTTTTTGAAAAATACCAGGATTGCTTTCCAAAAGCTTAATTCCGCCAAAAACACCGCCGTACTGATCCTGCCAGCCACCACCGGTTGTTAACATTTGCTCTAAAACCAAGGTGCGCGAGCAGATGGCATATTTATCCCATTTCAAATCGCAAAAATCGCTCAGGGTACCCAATACCGTACTTGCCAGGATTGAGCTTGTGCCCAGGCCCGATCCCTTAGGAATAGCAGCCAGCAACGTTACCTCGATGCCCATACCAAAGTCCTTCAATTGCTCTGCCAGCGAACCATACCTGTTTGCCGAAAATTCCGGAACAAAACCCGCCAGGCAAAGCGCCGCTTTGGGAATACAAAATGCCGAACCTACGGAATTATTATAATCACTTAATTGCTCGTAGGTAGTAATATCCTCCCTGACACCCAAATCAATGGATCGTAGCGTGATAACATATTCGGCAGAGGGTTTTATGAATACCTGTAGCGGGGGCTGGCCATTAAGTTCAATGGCAAGGTTAAGTACCTTACCGCCGTTTATGAGGCAGTTTGGCGGGGTGTCTGTCCAGCCACCGGCCAGGTCGAGCCTGATAGGGCTGCGGCCCCAAACAATCTGATCGGACATTACATCCAGGCGAGGCGCCGCAAGTTCGGTTTTAGCTGTGTCAACAATAGTTTCGGCAAGCAACCCAAATGCTTTTGCCTCGTAAGCGGCAGCCGATGGATCGTTCGAGCCCAACACCTCACTCCTGAACATCTGGTCATGCAGGCGCGTTAACAGCGGGGCATCATCCGGTAAAGCAGGCGGCAACGTTAGCTTTGCGTTTTTGAATATCCCGGCAGCATTTTTCAAATCAAGCTGGTAAAAAACAGATTGTTTCCAGTTAGCAGCCATGCTTTGCAGGTTACTTTCTAAAAAAGTTTCACGCTGGGCGTACTGGCGGTAAAGGTTTACTTCATCCGCAACATCAGCTGCGGCAATTAACCGTTTTACTTTTTCCGGGTAATTAAATGGGTTATCAATCAGGCCCTGTATAATTTCACTGTTTAAGTCTGTCGCATTAAATATGGGGTAAACCGGTTCATTAAACCAGTCGGCAGCGGTATAGCCGTTATTAGCATTTATTCCCCGAACGGGTAATTGGGGGTTGTAAAAGCTATACACCCTTACACACCATTCATCGTTATCGCCAACGGGTATAAAATCAAGACAGGTTTCTTCGGGCAAATCAAGCACCCAATCATTTGCAGGTGCGCCGGTAATTATGTGCCTGCAACGCAATTTCCAGGTATGGGCAATATTACTATTCTCAATCCAGATAGAATTATTGGCGCCGGTAAAGTCAAGTTTGGTGATTGCATTCTGCGTAAACAAGTCTGCGCTGGGTTTTATTTTATTATGCCATATTTCTTCCTGGTTTTTTACCAGGTTTTGCAATTTATCGGTCGATTCTATCAGCTCGGCACTGGTGCCAAAATGATAAAATTCTCCTTTAGGGAGTGGCACAATCGCCACTTTTAACTGGTTGATGGCATCGTCTTTCAGGGTTGGATTTTGGCCCAGGGCTTGCCCAAACTCCGTGTACATATCATAAAACGAAGGAATGCCGTTGGTAAACGAGTTACTATCTTTATTCCACCCGCTACGCTCAAACATCAGTTCCATAGCTTTGGGGCTAAACAGCCAAACGCCGATATCGATAAAAAACAGGTAGTTAGGTTGCAACTCCTGCAATTTTTGAGCTGTGGGTTTTTGCAAGGCAAAGGCCAGCTCTTTGGGCGAGCTTTTTTGCGCAAAAAAAACACCAAAATTAGATGCTTTCTCGGGCCGCTCCCACAGGCCAAAGCAAACAATATCAGCATCCGGAATTTCGGGCAATATGCCCCCCGCGCGAATAAGCACATCACCGCTGGCTACCAGGTGATTGAGGTTTTTGGGGGCTTTGTTCAATATTTCTTCATACAGCGGCAACTGCAGGTCAATCAGCGTTTGGCCTATGCGCTGGCCTCTTTTCCAGCGAAAGATGGGCATGGGGGTAAACACCTTGCCTACGGCTGCATACGCCGGCAAACGCCGGCTTTGGCCACCCGCATGGATAATCAACCGCTTCTCTTTGCGTAACCAATTACCTATCGGGCCCGTGGCCTTCTCCTCTTTACTGGCTTCGTACAATAAATTAACGGTTCCGCCACCCGAGCCAACTTTGCCCTCTTTAGGATCCGAGCTGAAGTAATAGTTTTCGTTGGCAAAATGCTGGTCGCCAAATTGTTTAAAGGCCGGAGGAATGCTTATCAGTTTTCTCATTTATGCTGGTTGAAGTCGGGATGTATGAAGATACACCCCATCAGTAAAAATCGTAACTAATAGCTTAAATCGATTCAGCTATTTGAGCATATTATTCATTATTTATTGCTTCAATATAGTTGAATCCGTAAGCCTTAAGTATTTGTTTTAAAAGTAAAAACATATCTCAACAACTTAAAAACACGAATCTAAATGCCTAACCATCAATACCATACAAAGCAATCATCTACCATCTTAAGCAACACAATTGCTCATGCATTTTTGTAAAAACCGGAGCAAAGCTGCTATTTTTCACTAAACACTAAAAAAGCCCCTGATCTTCCGACCAGGAGCTTCTACTATATGGTTGATTGGTTTGTTTGCTTAGTTAAATCTTACGCTTACGTTACCGCTCGACGCCCCGGCAGTTACCGGTGCACCGCCGCCGTTTACAGTGCCTTTAATATGTTCGTTGTCCCACTGCCCGCTAAAACCGCTTATTTTTGAAGGGTGCTGGTTAATACCATCGCCACGGATATCAAGGCTGAGGCCCTGGTTTGCCGGCAACTGTAAGTCGATATTGCCCGAGCTTACATCCAGTTTCAGGAATTTGCCCACCTTAATCATTTGCGCGCGCAGGCTGCCGGCGCTTGTTGATGCGTCAAGGCTGCAGTTCATCCCTTTAAGGTCGATGCCGCCGCCCGATGTGCTGGTAACCAGCTCGCCTTCGATATTGCTGCCTTCAACACCGCCGCCGCTGGTATGGGCATTTACAGTACCTTTTAAATTTTCGAGGCGTAACCCGCCGCCCGATGTTTCCAGGTTGATTTTTCCGGTAAGGTTTTTAGCTTCAATACCGCCGCCGCTGGTTTGCAGGTTAATGTTATCGCCGCTGTTGGTAACCCTGATGCCGCCGCCCGATGTGGTCCCTTTTATTGTGCCGTAAAGCCTGTCAACTTCCAAACCGCCGCCGCTGGTGGTAAATGTTTCGATGCCTTTCAAGTTATCCAAACGGATGCCGCCGCCGCTGGTTTTCAGGTTGGTGGCAACCTGTTGCGGAACAAATATTTTAAACGAGATACTGATTGATTTTTTCCAGTTGAAGTTTTGATTTTCGTGCTTGTTTTTGGCAATGGCCCGTACTTCGTGGCCGGTTACGGTTATGCTCAGGTCATAATCCTCATCAAGCCGTTTTTTTATTTCTTCTTTAGATATATCGCGCCCGTTATTGCCCCTGATGTACACTTCAACCCTTGGCGCCTGCCCGGCACGGCCACTTACTTCGATACCCCCTGCCGAGGTATTTACCACAACGCTGCTGATGGCATCGCTTGCCAGCGATTTGGTTAGGTATGGCGTTTTGCCATCATTATCCTGCGCTATAGCCGCTATAGTTTGGCAGGCAAGTAATGCCGAGAGAATATATGTTTTCATGATGCTTTTGTTTGGTTTATACAGATAAGACAGCGGTAAACAGAAAATCGTTGCAGAGGGTGGATAATTAATTTAGAAAGGGGTGCTCCATTAGCGGATATCAACTTTTGCCGTATTATGTTATCTCAAAAAGCCCAAAAAGCCCCGGACTATCAGATCCAGGGCTCCCGTTATTAGTTATAATATGCTTGTTATTTTGCGCCAACAGCCGCTGTCGCCTTAAACAAAGGATCAACTTTAAAATAGGTGCCATCAGCAAAACTGATCACGTAATCTGATTTAAAGTGAGTGCTTTTTTTGTAGTAGTCGGTACTGATAATTTGAGCGCCCGATTTTTGCGCTGCCACAAACGAGCTTTTATCATTGTTGCGGGCCTCCTCGGTGTCCGAATCGGCACGGGTGCGGATAATGTAGCCTTTTTTTACCAGCGCTTTTATTGCAACAAGATCTTTTTTAGCGTCGTTCATGATGTGGATAGCGGCTTCGGGCGTGCCGGGCATAGCATCGGCAAATAACACCCTGCCTTTTAATGATGGATGACCGGCAATATAGGCGGCCCTTTTCGCACCTTTCTCATCCAAAATAAAAATGAACTTGCCTTTGGCGGCTTTTAGCGTTGGCCAATTGTTGTGCAATACGGCGGTTTCCAGCGTTTTGTATTTGCCTCTTACATCATCGGGGGTTATTACATATTGTTTGCCCAGGTTATCCAAAATCTCTTTGTCGAGGGCAGCAAATGTTGCCGAAGTGAATTTTTCGGGGATGGTAAAGCCGGGTTTCTTCATCCGCTCGTCCTTGGCATTCATGGTAATAAAAATAGGGTTATGGCTGGGGTGTTCATCGCTCCATTTTTTAAGCTCCTGCAGGCAAAGTTTAAAAGTTTGGCAATTGCTGCGGTAGTCAATGTCCTGTATATGAAAAACCTTAAAACCGGGCGCTTTCATCACTCCTTCGGTGTCAAACGCGGGCTGGCCAGGCGCCCAGGTCAATCCTTTTGGGTGCGCATATTTACCGCCTTTAGCGTCGGCATAAACATCTATCTCCAGGGCGCCAAGGCCCAAATTAAGCTGATCTGACAGACCAATGTGTTCATAATCGATTTTGCTCATCCCAACAGAATCGCGCTGCTGCAAAAACTTAAACAGTTTGGGATCGATGGCCCGCTTATAGCTATTGTGCGATCCTATTACCTGTATTTTGTTAATGGTAATATCATCCGGATCGTTTTTTAAAACCGCCAGGGGGAATAACAGGCTGATCAGTAAGCCGCTAATGATTTTCATAGTGTTATATTATTTTTAGCTATCAAATTAAAACGAAATAAGCGCAAAAGACGTGTCCCTTGCGCTTACTATCTGTCACCATTTATTAATAGCCCGGGTTTTGCACCAGGTTAGGATTTAATTTAATTTCGGTTGCCGGTATAGGATAGAGCCTGCGGGTTATATCCTTGTTCATGCTCAGCACGTCATTTGGTAGCGGATACTCTACCTCAAATTTACCAAAACGGATCAAGTCGTTACGGCGCCATGCTTCCCATGAAAACTCGCGGGCGCGCTCATCCAATAAATCATCCAGTGTAAAGCCCGCACCTGTTGGGGCATTTGCACGTGTACGGATCTTGTTTATCAAAACATCCGGGGTTTGCAGCTCGCCGTTTACCACCGTTGCTGTAGCACCTCGCAAAATGGCTTCGGCTTTCATTAGCATCACATCGGCCAGGCGTAAAACAGGTACATCGTTACCGTTTAAGCGGGTGGCTTGTATAATGGTAGGGTCAGGATAATACTTCATCGAGCGTACACCTTCCGACTGCGCCGCTATAGTATTACCCAAATCCATGGGCTTGCCCGGTACCAGGGTTAGTTTCGGCTCAATATAAATCTGCGTGGTTGTGCCCGGGTAATATACCGGCGTGGTTGTAAAGCCGCCTGCGCCATCGGGTGCAAACTGCGGCCCGGCCAGCCATGTCTTCGACCGCACATCGCTTGGCAGGTTAAAGCGGTTGTAAAATTCGGGCGTAGTGCTCATGGCAATACTTAAACCCACGTTAAAACCATATGCCTGCGCCAGGTAATAGAAAAAGCCAAACCGGGTAAATTGGTTGCCCGGAATTTGCTGATCATAAGGGATAGCAAATATGGTCTCATTAATCTGCGGACCATTATTCGGCAAAAATATGTCGCGGTATTTTAAATCAAGGCTGTAGTTGTTGTTTTTTAAAACGCTATCGGCCATGGCAACCGCGCCGGTATAGTTAGCGGTGCCGGTATAAACCTGGGCGTTCAGATACATTTTCTCCAGCAAAGCAAAAACCATAGCCTTGGTTGGGCGGCCATAATATAAAGCAGCATTACTGCTTGTTTTAACAGGCAAAAGCGGTAATGCAGCCAGTAATTCGCTTTCAATGTACTGGTATACCTTGGCGCGTGGCTGGGTTGAAGGCGGCGTAGTTACCGGGAAATCGGTAATAATAGGCACATTGCCATACAAATCCATCATGAAGTAATTGTACAGGGCGCGCATAGCCTTAACCTCGGCAGATGAAGAGGCCTTTTTGGCATCAGTTGATGACGAGGCTTTAATAGTACCCAATATGCGGTTACAGGCGTTAACGCCGCCAAAACCCCATTGCCAAATGGCTGTTACGTTAGGGTGATCAAATGTCCAGCTGTGGTAGTGTAATTGCCTGTACTGGCCCCCATCGTCAAAGTTACCATCGCGGGCGGGCAAAATAGCCTCGTCGGTAGATAGCTCCTGCATACGCCAGTAAGGAACCGCGTATTGCGATGAAAGGTTAGAGTAAATGGTACCTAACAAGGCGTTATAATCCGCATCGGTTACCGGGAAGTTTGTTTTTACGTACTGCGACTCGACAGGTACATCTAATTTTGTGCATGACGAGTATGTGCTTATAATGGCAAGTATGGCCGCACATAATATGAATATCTTTTTCATCTGTATCTATTTAACTGAATTTTTTAAAATGACGCGGTAACACCCAGGCTGAACGTGCGTGTTTTAGGATAAAAGTCTTTATTATCGATACCGGGGGTTAAACCACCAATATTAACCTCGGGATCAACACCTTTGTATTTGGTAATGATAAAGATGTTGTTGCCCGAAGCATAAAAACGCAAACTTTTAATAGCCTGAACGTGCGGTTTAATAGTGTAACCCAGTGTGGCGTTATCCAAACGCAGGTATGACCCGCTCTCTAAATAGCGATCTGATACCAGGTAAGCATTGATATCTTTATACGATTCGCCAAGGGTGTACCTGGGGATATTCTGGAATTTTGAATCGGCCGGATTGTTCAACGACGCAAGCGTCGCGTTCAATATCTGGCTGCCGTAAACACCGCGGAACAGGAAATTAAGATCGAAGTTTTTGTAAAAGAAACTGTTGTTCCAGCCGTAAATCATTTTAGGCTGCGCACTACCCGTAATCCGCTGGTCTGTTGTAAGCGGTTGCGAAGCGGTGGTTGATCCATCGGCTTTTTGATAAGTACTTACCCCGTTTTCGTTTTTGCCCAGGTAGTGCCAAAGGTAATAGGTGCCAATTGCGTAACCTGGCTGTATAATCTGGCTGCTTAAAAATGATTGGCCTTTACCACCCAGCTGCGCAGTTAAAATATTGTTGATGGTAAATTGGTTGTTTGATAAACTAACCACCTCGTTTTTATTGTGCGATACGTTGAACGATGTACGCCAGGTAAAGCTGTTGGTTTTTACGGGGATGGCATTCAGCACAACCTCAATACCGCTGTTTTTTATTTTACCAACGTTGGCCGTTAATACCGGGTAAGGGTACTGGGTTGATGACACCGAATAATCGGTGATCAAATCGGACGTTGTTTTGATATAATAATCAACCGAGCCGGTAATCCGGTTTTGCAGGAACCCAAAATCCAACCCGATGTTGGTGGTTGCTGTACTTTCCCATTTCAGATCGGTGTTTTCATTACGTACAGGGCCAATGGAGTTGGTGATTACCCCGTTGCTTAAAAATTTACCACCGCTGCCATATATCAATCGTGCAGTAAAAGCATCAAAACCAAGGCTGTTACCAGATACACCGTAACCAGCCCTCAGCTTCAGATCGCTGATCACCGGCATACCTTCCATAAATTTTTCGCTGATGATCTTCCATCCCACAGAAGCTGCCGGGAAATATCCATGACGTTGGTTTAAACCAAACCCCGACGAGCCGTCTTCCCTTAATGAAGCCTGTAACAGGTATTTATCGGCATACTGGTATTGCACGCGACCGTAATAAGATATTAACCTTAAGGTTGAGATATAAGCCGGGTTAAAAATAATTTGCGACAAACTTGTAGGGTTTGAGAACGACAGGTTATTGTACGTTAAATTATCATTTGAAAACCCCTGGGTTTGTACGCCAAAACCATCATTGGTACGGTCCTGCTGGTATGAGTAACCGGCCAATGCTTTAAGGGAGTGCTGGCCAAATACCTTATCGTAGTTAAAATATGCCTCAACAACATTACTGGTATTGGTATAAGCGGCACGGTTAGCCACACCATTTGCACCAACAGCAATACCCGATTGGCTGTTATAATACGTATTTACGTTGTTTTGTTCTTTTTGGGTCGATCCGGTAAGCGTAAACTTTAAGCCTTTCACAATATCAACCTGGGCCATGCCGTTTATCAGGGTTTTGTTGTTATCGGTTTTAATAAAGTTATTATTAATTAATGATAACGGATTTAACGTACCACTGCCTGTGCGGGCAAAGTTTTCTTTGTAGGTTCCGTCCGGGTTAAACGGGCTTACAGTAGGCAGGTAAAATAATATGCCCGATAATATCTGGCTCTGTACAATATCGTTGTTTTTGGTAGCACTGTTGGTTAATGTTAAATTTAACCTAAGCCTGTCATCAAAAAAGCGCTGGTTAATATAGCCTTTGTAAATGGTACGTTCAAGACTGGTATTTTTCAGGATGCCGTTATTTTTCAAATAGTTTACGCTTACGCCATACTCCGAGTTTGTACCGGCGCCTCCGTATGATAAGTTATGATTTTGCGAATAGCCGGTACGTTCGGCAAGTTTTTGCCAGTTGGTATTTGATCCGTCATCGTCCAATGGTTGTTTTAGTGGTGTTACGCCGTTATCGGCCAGGTATTTACGCAGCTCGTCGCCGGTTAGCATATCAATGTTTTTTGATACTTTTTCCATGGCGCCATAGGCGCTATAGGTTAACCTTGTTTGGCCGGTTTTTGCCTTGCGTGTGGTAACAATAATCACACCGTTTGAAGCGCGCGAGCCATAAATGGCTGTTGACGATGCATCCTTTAACACATCTATACTTTCAATATCAGCAGGAGCTAAAAGATCAATGGATGCGCCCGGGACACCATCAATTACATAAAATGGCTGTTGCGCCGCCCCTGTACGGAAAGTTGAAGGCCCCCTTAAAATAGTTGCAGGTTGTTTGTTAGGGTCGCCGCTTTTGGTAATGTTTAAGCCCGCTACTTTACCTTGCAAAAGCTCGGCAGGGGTAGTTAATACCCCCTGGTTAAAATCTTCGGCCTTTACCGATGTAATTGCGCCCGTTACATCTTTACGGCTTGCGGTACCATAACCAATAACAACAACATCCTTAAGCTGTTTGGTATCGGTAACCATGGTAATATTTACAACAGTTCTGCCACCCACAGTTACATCTTTTGGTACCGAGCCTAAAAACGTAAATCTTAAAACGTCATCAGCACCGCTAACCGTAACCTGGTAAATACCATTACTGTTGGTTGTGGTAGCTTTGCCCGTACTTTTAACGGTTACCACAACGCCGGGCAGGGGGGCATTGGTTTCGTCGGTAACGGTACCTTTAATTTGGGTGCTTTGCGCAAATGCGCTTGCAGAGGCTATCAGCATAAAAAGCAGCAGCCCGGCTACTTGCCGAGCGTCGTAAAATAGCCTTAAAATGAATCTGTAGTTTTTTTTCATAGTGTTGATTTAATTTTATACCCCTTTGTGTAAGATCATTGCCGGCCCAAAGAATATTAGCCAACGATATTTTTGTGCAAAAAAACGCTTATGTTGTTAGCATGAAATAAAACAGATGTTAACTTATCGGCAAATAGGCGCCGGATAAATAATTGGTTATAAAACCAAATTAAATAAAATTATGCCTGATTTTTAGGGAAATACAAAAATAAAACATCTTTTTTAAAGTCCTTAATATTAACTGATGATTAACAATGCTTTAAGAGACTTTCCGGGCGTGTAAATATTACATTAAATTGAGCCGGGAGGATTTGGGATATCATGGAGCAATAATAATCGGTGCTGCTCTGAAACCTGCCCACTACAGCATTCGTCACATTTTTGGGGTGGTTTATCACATTTTAATTATTCGGATAAATAGCTTTTGTACCATTGTAAAGCAAAACACATATACCTTAAATCACAAAAGCAATGTTTAAGCAAATAACCTTTAAGTTTAAAAACGATGTAACCCGGATTGAGTTTTGGGTGGTAACCGGCTGCATTATAGTTGCACTGCTGCTTTCGATATTTGATGTTGTTAGGGATAACCAAATAACAGCCAATAACATGCTGCGGGCGGGGCAGCAATTTATTGCCCCCACAGCATTGAGTACCACACTTATGCCCGTATTGTTTAGTTACCTGGTAACGTTTATCATCTATCTGCTGCTTTGCTTTTACCTTGCCCCGGCTTTTGAGGGCGAAGGCGGAGATACGCTAAAAGGCTCGCTGTTCATTTTTATTTTTATAGTGCTCTGTTATTTAGCAGGAATAATAAGCATATACTTCACAGCCTTACTCGCCCTTAAAATACTGTTCATTTATTTTAACCGCAATCGCCAAAACAGCGATAGCGCTTTATATTATGAAGCCGCTTTACTTACCGCATCGTGGATATTAATTAATGTTGGTTTACTGTATTTATCTACACCACCTACCCTGCGGCTTTATGCTTCGTTCGATGCTGCCGCCGCCGTTGTTTTATACCTGTATGCCATGTATGTGCTGCTGCCGGCCGAGAAGTTAAAAAACAAGAATATCCTCTATTATCTCTTCCGCATGTTCCTGCTTGCTTTGCTCTCATCCCTGGTGTTGTATCTTATTTGCCTGGCTTTTGAAGGGGGGAACGGATTAACCAGGCCCGCGGCAATATTTGTGCTGGTTATTAACGTTGGCGACGATGGAAACATAGCCACATTGGTTTTTCTCAATTTTTTAACACAGTTATTTATTATAACGCCGGTGGCCCGCAATATTTATAAAAGGCGCAACGCTAAAAAAGACGAGGAAATTAAAACGCTTAAAACCGAACTTGGCCAATCGGATGCTAACCTTAACTTTTTAAAATCGCAAATTAACCCGCACTTTTTATTCAACGCGCTGAATACACTTTATGGCACTGCCCTGCAAGAGAATGCCGAGCGTACCAGCGAAGGCATTCAAAAACTGGGCGATATGATGCGTTTTATGCTGGAAGAGAACGTGCGCGACAAAATTCTGTTATCGCGGGATATTGATTATCTTAAAAACTATATCCTGCTACAAAAACTGCGCACTTCTGCTTCATCGTCTATCATTATTGAAACCCAGATTGAGGACTACCAGGGCTCGCTCATGATAACCCCAATGCTGCTGATTCCGTTTGTGGAGAATGCTTTTAAACATGGTATAAGCCTGCAAAACCCATCGCACATAAAAGTTACCCTGCAAACCGATATCAATACGCTTTACTTTGATGTGCACAACAGCATCCACATACGCCATGACAACGACCCCGAGAAAGGACAAAGCGGTATTGGGCTCGAGAATGTAAAACAAAGGCTTGCGCTGCTTTATCCAAACCGCCACGATCTGGTTATCCGCGAGAACGCCAGGGAGTTTTTTATACACTTGACGGTGCAGCTTGATATTAATAATTAATTTTAAAGGATGATAGCCATCGCCATTGATGATGAACCCATAGCACTTGATGTAGTAAAATCGCATGCGGCCAAAGTTCCCTTTATTGAACTGAAGGAAACATTTACTAATGCATTTGACGCGCTAACCTATCTGCAAAAAAACAAAACAGATTTGCTATTTCTCGATATTAAAATGCCCGATATCAGCGGAATTGATTTTTTAAGCAGCATCGCTAACCCGCCTATGGTTATTTTCACCACTGCGTACTCCGAACATGCTGTAAAAAGCTTTGAGCTGGACGCCGTTGATTACCTACTTAAACCGTTTTCGTTACCCCGTTTCTTAAAGGCATGTAACAAAGCTCATGAGTTGTATATTTTGCGCAGCAAATCCGGCGGAGGAGAAGAAGAGACAGCAGCTATATTTATAAAAGATGGGTACGAGCAGATTAAAGTTAAGCTGAATGAGATTTTATTTATTGAGGCTGCCGGCAACTATACTAAAATATACCTGCAGGGCAATAGCTCATTAAGTACCCGGATGACCATTACCGATATGCTGCTGATGCTGCCTGCCAAAAAGTTTATC
The DNA here is from genome assembly GCF_007971525.1 of Mucilaginibacter ginsenosidivorax. Lineage (NCBI taxonomy): Bacteria > Pseudomonadati > Bacteroidota > Sphingobacteriia > Sphingobacteriales > Sphingobacteriaceae > Mucilaginibacter > Mucilaginibacter ginsenosidivorax. Next base: position 3,422,568 of record NZ_CP042437.1, on the reverse strand, counting down.
CGTACGCACCGGGCCTTTATAGTTGCCCGCGATAAAATCAGCCGGTTTGACAGGGCGCAAATCAATATCAACGAGCACAGCATTCCCATTGGGGCTACTTATGACGTATTCCGTGCTTTGTCATCCTAAATTGCTCAATCCGCGGATTCTGAAGGGGATTGACATATAAAAAAAAACTACCGTCATCCTGAGGAACGAAGGATCTATTGGCTAACTTTTCTACCGGTTATGCACAGCTGATAGATCCTTCGTTCCTCAGGATGACAGGAAAATTGGATATGTCATGGTTAGGGACGAAGCATCTATCCGCCAACTTTTCTATCGGGCATGCAAAGCTGACAGATCCTTCGCTCCTTATAATGACATAGTTATAATACATTGATTATCAAGTACATTTTTTTCGAGATGCATAATTGCGTCTCCCCCATGCAAATCCGACCATGCAAATTCTGAATATCCTGCGGGAGACGCAATTATGCGTTTCTACAATTTTTAAAAGGAATACCCCTTTTGTCATCTTAACGCAATGAAGTTTAAATGTTTAAAATCTTTTTGATACTTGTTCGTCTAACCTAAATATGAAGAAAAGAGTCCCTGCCATTGTATTGCTATGGCTTATCATTGATGTTTATTTTTTTGCGGCGGTACAAACCCTTACCGCCAATACAACGATTTACCTGGCTTACTGGCTTTTTGATGGCTTGCTGGGCGCCACTATCGTTTTCAGCGCCTTTACAGGTAAAACGAAAGTTATATCGTGGTTAATGGCATTAATGCTGTTATCATTTGTGCCCAAACTTATTGGTAGCATTGTTTTATTACTGGAGGATGTTACGCGCCTTGTCCGTGGCTTTCCGCCGCATAGCGTGGGCGTAAGCCAGTTTGTGCTTATTATAGCCGGCGTATTTTTCCTGCTGCTGCTGTTTGGTGTTACCCGCGGCCGCCATTATTACAAAGTAAGGCGCGAAACATTGTACTTCCCCGATTTGCCCGAAGAATTTGATGGTTTTACCATCACCCAGTTATCCGATATTCATTCCGGCAGTTTCAGCGATGCCGAGGGTGTACAAAAAGGCCTCGACCTGGTGAATGCCCAAAAAAGCGATATGATATTATTTACCGGCGACCTGGTAAACAACCATGCTGCCGAAATGGATCCATGGATACCGGCCTTTGCCAAACTGGAAGCCCCTTATGGCAAATATTCGGTACTGGGCAACCATGATTATGGCGATTATATGCGCTGGGATAATGTGAACGACAAACATGCCAACCTGCAGCGGCTGAAAAACGTGCACAAAGAAATAGGCTTCCGCCTGCTTTTAAATGAATCGTTAACCATCGATAAAAACGGCGAGTCGCTGGCACTTATCGGGGTAGAGAACTGGGGTAAGGGCGGTTTTCATAAATATGGCGATTTGGAAAAGGCCGCCGCGCGCGTGCCGAATGATGCTTTTAAAGTACTGATGTCGCATGATCCATCGCATTGGGATGCGGTAACTATGGGTCACCACCAGCACGTTCACCTTACTTTGTCTGGCCACACGCACGGTGCACAATTTGGCTTTGAATTGTTTGGCTTTAAGTGGAGCCCCATTAAGTATGTGTACAAGCAATGGGCCGGTTTGTATGAACAAAGCGGCAAATATTTATATGTAAACCGTGGCTTCGGTTTCCTTGGGCTGAAAGGCCGTATTGGCATCTGGCCCGAAATTGCTGTGCTTACTTTAAGGCGTAAATAGCTATTTTTGACGCCATGAGTCAACCAGTATTGCCCGTTTCTGCTATCGACTTTTTAAACGACCTGAAAAATAACAATAACCGGGAATGGTTTACCGCGCATAAGGAGTTTTACCAGCAACAGCTTGGTTTTGTGGAAGGCTTTGTGGATGCCATACTGGCCAACTTAAACCTGCACGATGTTATTGAAACGCCAACCGGCAAAAAAAGCATGCACCGCATTTACCGCGATACCCGGTTTGGTAAAGATAAAACTCCTTATAAAACCAATTGGAGCGGCAGTTTCAGGCGCGCCACCAAATACAGGCGCGGCGGCTACTATTACCATTTTGAGCCCGGAAACACCTTTATTGCCTGCGGATTTTGGGCGCCCAACCCGCCCGATTTAAAACGCATCAGGGATGACATTGCTTTTGATGATAAGCCGTTGCGCAAAATCATCAACAGCCCGGTTTTTATCAAAAGCTTTGGCACCTTACGCGGCGAAACCGTGAAAACCACCCCCAAAGGTTACCCCCCCGATCATGAAGCTATCGACTTGTTGCGGTACAAGCAATACCTGGTTGTACACCGCTTTACCGATGAAGAATTTTTGAGTGCCGGCTTTTTTGAAAGTGTTTGCCAGGCATTACGGGATATGCGCCCCTTTTTAGATTATATGAGCGAGGTGTTAGTGACGGATATTAATGGGATGGTTGATTAGGGGGAAACCGCTAATTATGCCCATTATATTTTTCGTCACTGTAGAAACGCAATACTTTGCGTCTCCCCCATGCTAATCAAACCAAATCCAGACCTTTCCGCTGGCCTGAACGCGGGAGACTACAACCTAAACCAGGTTTAAAATGTTATTTGCCAAAATACGTCAACACCTTAACTTTGTGGTATTCACCACCATTAACCATCCCCGCTATGGCCAGTCAAACCACCAAATCTCCCAATGTTACGCAAGCAGTGCCATTTTTTATGATCACCGAAATGGAGCGGTCATTACACTTTTATGTGGAAGGATTAGGCTTTACGCTGATTAATCAATGGGTACCAAAAGATAAAATAGAATGGTGCTGGCTTCAGCGCGGCGGCGGTGCTCTTATGCTGCAAACCCTGCATAAGGACATGCCCGGGCGAGGTTTGGGGATATCTGTTTGCTTTCAGTGCCAGGATGCGCTGGCATTGTATCACGAGTTTGAGCGGCATGGCCTTAACCCCAATGAGCCTTTTGTTGGAAACAATATGTGGGTTGTTACCATAAAGGATCCCGACGGCTATAACCTGGATTTTGAAAGCCCGACAAATGTACCGGAGGAAACTAAATATTCGGACTGGAAAAATGAATAATAACACGTTGCGATAATTGACAGGTTATCCGCTATATTAAATATATTCGTATACATATTCTTCTCTCATGAAAATAGAATCGGTTATCCCCATACTTTATTCTGATGATGTTGCACGCAGCCTGGCCTATTATACACAGGTACTGGGTTTTGAAGAACAATGGACATGGGACGACCCGCCAACATTTGGCGGCGCGTTGACAGGTGACACCACCATCTTTTTTTGCAAAGGCGACCAGGGCCATGCCGGAACATGGCTTTGCCTTAATGTTGATAATGTGGATGAATATTATGCCGCTATTAAAGAAAAAGGTGCTATAATTTTATCGCCCCCCGAAGATAAACCCTGGTTTATGCGCGAGATGCTGGTAAAAGACCCCGATGGGCACTTTTTGCGGGTGGGTCACAATATCAGTTGCGATTAGAGAAGGAGCTGAAAGCTGAAAGCCTATGGCAGAAAGCTTTTTTAGTTGATGAATAAACCATATAATCATTTAGCATGCTGCAAAACCGGGTAAACCCTCATGGCGATATTATCAAAACAAATGCACGGGGTGCCTGGATAGGTAACCGCGGTCAGTTGCATGGTAATACCAAAACCATACTGCGCCCCTTTAAGCTTAAAGCCTGGATTACCTGCCTGTTGCAGTTTAAAGGCAGGCACCGCGAGGTGATGTCGCCGGGTTTGTGGACAGAACTGTTCTTTTTGGATGAGGCCACCGCTTTTGCTGCCGGCCATCGCCCTTGTTTTGAATGCCGCCGCGATGATGCCAACAAGTTTAAAACAGCATGGCTTAAGGGCAATCCCGGATATGGGTTTGATAATAAAACCGCCATTGGAAAAATCGACGAGATTACACACCAGGAAAGGATAGATAAAAACGGCAACAAGGTAACTTTTGATGAAGATTTACAAGGCCTGCCCAACGGTACTTTCATACAAGTTAATGGCGAACCCTACCTGGTAGCCAATAACCAGCTTCATCATTGGACGCCTGCCGGGTATGAAAAACCGGGCTTACCAGTAAAGCCGGGCCTGGTTACTGTACTCACACCCCGATCAACGGTCAACGCGTTTAGCGCGGGCTATCTGCCGCAAATGACTGTTTAAGCCTCTTGATTGTTAATGCCGGGTTTCACACTTCGTTTTTACAGGGAAATCGCTTTTAACTTTTTCAGCTACAAACGGTCGCCTTTATAAAATAATACACTTTTAAGTTGCCGCGTAGCGGCTACCTGTTTGTAGAAAACGAATAGTTCAACATTTTTTGCTCCTTAGGAGCTACCTTTTTCCATTGTCAACTTTTAAAAGTGATTTTCCTGCCTCGTTTTATAAATGTCTGGCTTTTATAAGCAGGGAACTTATCTTAGCATATTAATTATACAGGTTATGATTTTCCATTTCAAAAATAAGTTCCCTCAATTGAATCCTTTTTGGGATAAGTACCTGGAATATCAGAAACGGTTGGAGGTACCGGCAAAAACCATTTTGCTGGAAGAAGGAAAGGTATCACAAAATTATATTTTTATTGAAAAAGGCTGTGTGCGCGCATTTTTTTACAACAAGGGGGACGACAAAACTGTACAATTCTTTTTTGAGGATGAAGGCCTCGCTTCGCTCGAAAGTTTTGTCAATAATACTCCAAGTGCGTTCACGGTTGAAACTATAGAGCCCTCCATAGTTTATTTACTTCCCAAACAATATGTAACTCAATTGATGGATGAACTAAGCCGGGAGCCCGATTTTGCACAGTTGACCCTTCGGCTATCTGCCGCCAGGCAATCCCATTACATCAATGAACTTGTTTCTTTCATCAGGGATACGCCCGAAGAGCGTTATCAAAAACTGCTGAGCGAAAGGCCTCATATTGTACAGCGGGTACCGCAACACTATATCGCATCATACTTGGGTATCAGCAAAGTACACTTAAGCCGTATTAAAAGCAAGCTTGCAAAAGGCAAATTACATTTCTGAACTTGATAACATATGTTATCGTTGGGGGCTTCCTTTCCGGCTAATTTTGTCTTAACAAAAAATAAAAAGATGAAAGCAGCAGTAATGTATCAAAAAGGGGAATTACCTCAATATGTTGATTTTCCGGAGCCGGCAATTCAAAATAGCGATGAGCTATTGGTAACTGTAAAAGCAGTAGCCATTAAACACTTTGATAAAGGGCACGCCGCCGGCAAACACTATTCAAGCAATGAGCCCGCGGCAAGCGGCCGGGTAATTGGAGGCGACGGCGTTTGCCTGCTGGAAGATGGAACGCGGGTATACGGCATGGCAATAAGCGGTATGCTGGCTGAAAAAGCGACCATTCATAAAGACCGGATAGTAAAAATACCCGATGAACTTGATGATGCGGCTGCAGCAGCCTTACCCAACGCCGTAATAGGCGCGGCAATGGGTTTACAGTTTAAAGCCGGTATTAAGCCGGGCGATGTGGTGCTGGTAAATGGCGCTACCGGTTTTACAGGCCGGGTAGCCGTTCAAATTGCCAAACATTATGGTGCAAAAAGAGTGATTGTAACCGGCAGAAATCAAAAATCGCTTGATGACTTGCTGACGATGGGTGGCGATGAGGCGGTTTCTGTTTTGCAGGATGATGAACAATTTATGGCCCGTATTAAGGCTATACACGCACAAACACCCATTGACGTTATTATAGATTACCTGTGGGGCCATATCGCCGAAATGATACTTGCCTGTTTAAAGGGCGACGGTTCATTTACAAACAAGATTCGGTATGTATCGGTTGGCAGCATGGCGGGTGATATCATCCAGTTATCTGCCGCCAATTTGCGGAGCGTCGATCTTCAGCTCACCGGATCGGGGCTTGGTGCCTGGTCAAAACAGGAGGTTAGCCAGCTTTTTACAGGCATACTACCCGAAATGTTTGCCCTTGCAGCCGAAGGGAAACTAAAAGTAGATACCATCAACGTTAAACTCGAAGACATTGCCGAGCTTTGGAATTTAGATGTACCCGACGGGCAGCGACTGGTTGTAACTATTTGATGCTATCCCGTTGGAACAGAAGCCCCAAATAAGGCAATAACGTATTTATTTTCAAATCAATACACTATCAGCTTCTGTATCCTCATTCACTAACACTTTGACAACAACGTTATGATTGCTGCATTATTGATTGCCGCGTGGTCGGTTATTGTCCTGAAATTTCGAAATTCGGCAAGGGCAAAAAAATTAGCGACCAGGTTTTTAAGGCGTAAAACTAAAACCAGCTAAACGTCGATAAGAATTATATGATAAGCCCGGGTATTTCAAAAGATAATAGCCGGGCTTATTTAATTAAGATATTCAATTTGCTACCTTAAGCCTGGCTAATTATTGAACAGCGTGTGCGCCAACTTTGTACGTACCAACAGCGGCCACATTAGGGAATGCAAGGTTAACGCGATTGTAGCTGTTAATGGTGATAACAGCCAAAGTTAAATCAACCAACTCCTCCTCGGTAAACTGTTCGCGGGCTGTTGCGTAAATTTCGTCGGGTACGGGGCCACCTGTAATTTTTGTCAAAGCTTCGGCCCACGCCAATGCGGCGCGTTCCCTATCGGTGTAAAAAGGGGCTTCCCGCCAGGCATTTAACATATACAGGCGTTGTTCGGTTTCGCCATTAGCACGCAGGTCTTTTGAGTGCATATCCAGGCAATAGGCACAACCGTTAACCTGCGATACCCTGAAATAAATTAAATTTAAAAGCGGTTGCTCAACCGGCGACTTAGCCAGGTAAATGCCCAGTCCATACAAAGCTTTCATAGCGCCCTGGCCTTTTTCAAAAACATTGAGTCGTTGTTTCATGGTGTTGTTTATTGGTGTTTACTTATGCCCTAATAGCGATTGAGATATACAGAATAGGACATATGCTTAAAAGAATAATTATACCCAATTAATACTTCCACCCCATTTTTCCAATGTCTGTAGCCCGTAAGCATGGTGCCAGCAAGAGCGGCGATGATTATCCAATAAAATAATATGAAGTTTTACAAAAAACTAAAAGGCCACAACGGAGACCTCGCCATCAGGTATAAACGCAGCCATGGGCAATCAAATAACTGATTTCAAATACTTTATTTCAGTTCGTAAACTACCGCTTCATAAGGTTTAAGCGTTCCGTTTTTTGAAGATTGAGGGTAATTACCCAATAAAACATTGGCTTTACTAAAATCTACCCCGGTGTTGGTTGTGGCCACATTGCTTGTAAAATTTAATAATACCAGCAATTTTTTACCATCCAGTTCCCTGGTATAGCTGTAAGTATCGGCGTTTTGGCCATCAAGCAAGGTGTATTTACCATATACCAATGCAAGATTATCTTTGCGTAATTTTACAACTTTCCTGAAATAGTTAAGGGTACTATTGCCATCCTTTTCCTGGGCAGCTACATTAATCGTTGTATAATTGGGATTTACAGCAATCCATGGTTTTCCGGTCGAAAAGCCTGCATTTTTACTATTGTTCCATTGAAAGGGTGTGCGGCTATTGTCCCTGCTTTCAAAACTCATGCGCTGTAAATACTTTTGCATATCGGTGCCCAGGTTTTTCTGGCGCTGGTATTCGTTCAAGGTTTGCACATCACGATAATCTTCGGCTTTGCTAAACCCGGCGTTGGTCATTCCCAGTTCGTCGCCATTGTAGTAATAAGGGGTACCGCGCATGGTCATTAAAAACGTTGTCAGCATTTTTGACGATACCGCCCTAAACTCCGGGCTATCGTTACCAAACCGGGTAACCAGCCTCGCCTGGTCATGATTGGCCAGGAAAATAGATAGCCATCCTTTTGCAGCAAACGCGCTATCCCATTTAGTAAATATCTGCTTTAAATGCAACACGCTATAGCCATCGGGTTTAGCTATATCCACGGCTTCAAAGGCATAAGCCATATTCAGTTCATTCCTGTCGGCATCAACCAAATTGTGTGCATCTTCAAACGTATTGCCGGCCCCTTCGGCTACGCTCATTACATTGTATTTGCTTAAAACCTGCTGGTTCATTTCCTGCAGGTAACCATGCAGGTTACCCTGCATACCGTAATATTGGGTAAAGTTTTTTTCAAACCCATTCGGGAAAGCCGGGAAGGTGGTATCTTTTGCCGCAAACTGGAACGCATCCAGCCTGAAACCATCAATCCCCTTATCGCCCCAAAACTTCATAATATCGTATACTTCCTGCCTTAGCTTGGGGTTTTCCCAGTTAAGATCGGGTTGCTTGCGCGAAAAATAATGCAGGTAATAGGCATTGGTAAGCGAATCATACCGCCATGCATCATGGTTTACATCAAAAAGGCTATAACGGTAAGGCGGTTTGCCTTTTTCGGCATTCCACCAATGGTAATATTCGCGGTAAGGGCTATTGCGCGAACTGCGGCTTTTTTTAAACCATTCGTGCTCATCACTACTATGGTTTACCACCAGGTCCATCACCAGTTTTATGCCGCGGGCATGCATGCCTTTAAGCATGGCATCAAAATCGGCCATGGTGCCAAAATCTTTCATAATGTCGCGGTAGTCGCTCACATCATAACCGTTATCGTCATTTGGCGACCCATATATGGGGTTAAGCCATACGGCATCAACGCCTAAACTTTTTATATAATCAAGCTTTGCAATTATTCCTTTTAAATCGCCAATGCCATCGCCATCCACATCATTAAAACTGCGCGGATAAAGCTGGTAAACCACAGCTTCTTTCCACCATTTACGGTCAAGGCTGTCTTTGTGGGGCAGGCTGTTTTGGGCACAACTGTAATTACTGCCCAATAGCAAAAAGGCAGCACTTATGATAAGCGGGTTAAAAATTTTCATGATCAGTAAATAACTAAACAGCAGCAGGTTAAATTGGCATTCCGGGTAATAAAGTTCAAGTTATAACATTTTACGCATGCTGCAAAATATGTTTAAAAAACGCAGCAAATTAATAGTGTTGATGATACACATTTATACTTAAAAACATTAAATTTATACACTATTATAAACCCACTGCCTTACCCTTAAAAAGGCGCATCAATACATTACATGAGAAGACTTTTTTTACTCGCGTTTTTATTTTTTACCATTAGCGTTAAAGCACAAACGCTAACACCGCGGCAACAATTTCCAGGCTTGTTTGAAGCCGTTCAGCTGGGCCGGATTTTTCCGGATAATAAAACTTTTGTAGATGCTGTGCCCAAACAGGATCCGGCCATGATCATGAAAGCTTACCAGGATGAAAAGGATAAACCTGGCTTTGATATTAAAACATTTGTACTGGCACATTTTGATATGCCGGTATCGCATAGCTCGTTTCAAACAGATATTGAAGCAGGTATCCGCAAACATATTGATACCTTATGGCATGTTTTACAGCGCCGGCCCGATGAGGCCAAGCCATTTTCGTCATCACTGGCTTTGCCAAACCCCTATATAGTACCGGGTGGCAGGTTCAGGGAAATTTACTACTGGGATTCGTACTTTACCATGCTGGGCCTGCAGGAAAGCCACCAGGTAAAGGTGATTCATAACATGGTTGAGAATTTTGCTTACCTGATTGACAAGTATGGTTTTATCCCCAACGGTAACCGGGCTTATTACCTTACCCGGTCGCAACCACCATTTTTTGCCATGATGGTAAACCTGCTGGCAAAAAATGAAGGAGAGAAAGTATTAATCCATTTCAGGCCGCAATTAATCAAAGAATATGAGTACTGGATGCAGGGCTGGGAAGGTTTGGCCGCTAACCAGGCCTCGCACAGGGTTGTGAGAATGACAGGCGGCGAACTTTTGAACCGTTACTGGGACGAAAGCGACCAGCCACGCGAGGAATCATTTGTACAGGATGTAACAGCCGGTAAAGAAACCCAACAACCGTTGCCACAATTTTACCATAACGTCAGGGCAGCCGCAGCCTCGGGCTGGGATTTTAGCACGCGCTGGTTTGATGCATCGGGCAAACTGCCAGCCATACAAACCACCAACCTGATACCGGTTGATCTGAATTGCTTGCTGTATAATCTTGAACTTACCATAGCCCGCAGCCTTAATCAAATTTATAATGGAAAGCTGGCCAAGCTATACCGCGAAAGGGCGGCCCGCCGTAAAGCCGCCATTTTAAAGTACTGCTGGAACCAAAAAACAGGCTGGTTTGATGATTACAACTGGCAGCTAAACCAGCTATCAACCATACCTACCCTGGCAGCCGAATTTCCGCTGGAATTTAAAATAGCTACTGATGAGCAGGCCCGCCTGGTAGCTGAGGGGTTAAAAAACAACTTCCTGAAAGCAGGGGGATTGGTTACTACCCTAAACTTCTCGGGCCAGCAGTGGGATGCACCAAATGGCTGGGCGCCTTTACAGTATATGGCCATTGATGGCCTGGAGAACTATCATTACAACGCCCTGGCCAAAGAAATTGCCACGCGCTGGCTACGGTTAAACATCAGGGTATTTAAACAAACGGGCAAACTGCTTGAAAAATATAATGTGGTTGATACCAAGCTTACCGCCGGCGGCGGCGAATACCCGTTACAGGACGGCTTCGGCTGGACCAACGGCGTGCTGCTGCACCTGATTAACCGTTACCATATTGATACCGAACATGAAAGCAAAGATTTGCCGGAAAATCAGAATTGATAATTGTATGTATTATTCGTCTGTCGCGAGGTTTCAACTCGTGACACAACCTGGCTGCAGCTTTTAGCCGCACCGTGTTCAAATTAAATGTATTTACAATTTGGCAACGTAAGCTGGAAGCTTACGCCAGATTTACTCACGGGTTACGCTGTGCTAACCCCGCGAGAGAGAGAAAAAATATTTCACCTGTCGCGAGGTTTCATTTAGATGTTTCAACTGTGTTATTGGTAATATTACTTAATAATATAAGTTAGCTTATCCATCCCCACACCGGTTATCTTTAACGATTTCCAGTTAACAGGCAGCTTGCTTTTTAACTGTGTAATACCTGTGGGGGTTATATCCAACCCTCCAAAACCCATGAGCAAGCTTTGGATAATACCGCCAGCGCCTGTTGCAAAATAGGGATTAGCACCGCCCTTGGTTTCGGCAATTACGCGAAATGGCGGGTTTAGGTTTGGCTCGTAAGCGTCTTTAAAAAAATGGTATGCTTTATCGCCGTTGCCCAGGCGGGCATATAACAGGGCAAAAACAGCCTGGGTCATGGCCGGAGTTCCTTCGTTGGGTACACGGGTTTCGTAGTATTCCAAGTCTTTTTTAACCTGGCCGGCGTCGGTTATCGTTTTCAGCGGGTAGGCCAGCAGGTTAACATCTGCTTGCTTAATACCTTCGCCGTTGTAGGTGGCATGTTCGCGGGTTACACCGTTATCCATTTTCAGGATGGGAATATTTTGTGCTACCAGCTGCCAGTCGGCATCTGCTTTTTCGCCCAATATTTTGGCGGCGGCGGCGGCGTTTTGCAGGTTGGCTATAGCGGCGGCGTTGGTAAAGGCATTGTTATCAATATTTTCGGCCCACTCATCAGCGGCTACCACGTTTTTGATATCGTAATGCCCGGGGCCATTACGTTCAACCCGGCTTGCCCAAAAATCGGCTGTGGCCGATAGTATGGGCCAGCCTTTTTCGCGCAGCCATTGTTTGTCCTGGGTTACACAATAATAATTCCAGGCAGCAAGGGCAACATCAGCAGTAATATGGTGTTCAAACGGACCGCTCAAGGCCCAAACAGGGGTTTCCTCTACCCCGCTATCGGCGCTTTCCCAGGGGAACATAGCACCTTTATAACCATGCGAAAAAGCATTTTTACGGGCTGCATCCAGACGTTCAAAACGGTATTCAACCATTGATTTAGCAATTTCGGGGTGCAGCACCAGCATAGCGGGGTACATCCAGATATCGCAATCCCAAAAAATGTGGCCGTTATAACCCAAACCCGAAAGCCCCATTGGCGACGGCGAGTAAGCAGTACCCGCCCGCGAAAACGAATACAGGTGATACAGCATACTATGTACATCCTGTTGTGCCTGCGCATCGCCTTCAATCTGGATATCGCTGGCCCATAGGTCGTCCCAGGCTTTGTTGTGGAATTTGATCAGGCGGTCGCGGCCTTCCAGTTTGGCAAAAATAGTAAGGCGTTCCGCCTCGTTTAAGGGATCGGCATGGTGTGCCGAAGTTATGGATGAACCTGTAACCGCGTATTTATAAGTTTCGCCTGCGGCAACCGCTTTGCTAAATTTCATCAGGTGCATGTTATTATCCCACATTTCGTGAATAATGCGCGGTTCCTGGCCATGGGGCTCGTTAAATAAAAACGAAGTGGACGCGCATAACTGCATTTTGCCTGTTGGGCTCTTCGCTGTAGAGGTTAACAGGCTGATGGTTACATGCGGCCGGTCAATCTCGTTATAATAGTTTTGCACCTCTTTTAAGGCATCCGGCGCTTCCATTACACTGGCCGATGTTATATTGATGGCCTTTTTGGCTGTAACGGCCACATCCATCAATACGGTAAAAGGCAATTGGCGCAAGGAGTAGTAAGTATATTTGATGGTAGCTTTATCACCATAATCAAACGTGGTGGTAAAGGCGGCATGCTGCATATCCAGCTCCTGCTTAAAATTGCTGATATTTTTGGCATCAATACGTCGGCCATCAATCTCCAAGTACATGTTCAACAGGTTAAAACTGTTTAAAAAATTACTTACCCTGCCCCTGCCATACAGGTCATATGCCCCTGCCAGCACCACATTTTTTACCTTAAAGGGTTCGGGGGCCGATACAATACCTATCATCCCATTGGCAACGGTGATGCCGTAATAATTTGCAGGGTCTATTTTATCTGCTTTAACCGTCCATGGGTCGGCACCCTGTGCATTGGCTGCAACAGGAACAACAAAGGCCAGCAACATCAGCCATTTTGATACCTTATTCATCATCAATATCGTATATGTTATTTTTTAAACTGTAGTTTTTTTACCACCAGCTGTCCAATTTCGGCACCTTGTTTATTGCCCACAATACAGGCGTTTTTAAAGTGGATACCGCCCAATACCCGCGACATCGCTGCTGATTTCGCGGCTTCCCTGAATGACTTGAACGATAGCGGCGCTATCCCAAATTCCATCTCCGAGGAATCGGTGTAAGCAAAATTATCGCCAAACTTGCTGGTCAATACCTCGGCGGCGGCTGATGATATCACGGCGTGCCCGCTACTGTATTCGGGAAATGGCGGGGTTTGGATATATGGCCGCCAATCAGCATTAATGTATTTGGTAATAATAGTTTCGGGCCGCACATAGTTTGAGCGATATTTTAAATACCAGCAATTGATAAAACCATCAAATAATGCAATAGCAGTTTCGGTGTAAACACTCACTGTAGTGTTAAAATCAAGCTTTTTTGCACGGGTAACTGTTCCGGTAATATTCATCCAGTGGCCTCCAGGCGAAAACTTTTTGGTGGCAAATGAGGCATGTCCCACTACATTCAGCTTAAATGCGTTGTCGTCCCAAAAATCGGCCTGGTGTTTTTGCTCGGTGGTAAGGCTGTCAACAATATTTTTTACTTCAAGCGCCTGCAGGTAAAACCTTCCGTTTTTGTTTTTAACGTCAAAAGCCGGAGGATCTGGCGGGATTAGTTGCGAAGCAGAATCCAAAACCATTGGCCTTATCTCGCCCCAGTGTGCTTCCAGTGCCTGTGCATACATAGGTGGCGTAGGGATCCAGCGGCCATCCTGCTGTTTTACCGTGTATTTACTGGCCGACCGGGTTTTTAAATAATTATCGCCCTTGCTCCATTTCATAATAGATTTGGCCACTTTATTGGCATAATTTACCGATCCTTCAAAAAGATCATCGGGCATACCGGCATCTTTTGCTTTTTGTTTAAGCCCATCTACATACTGGTCCATACTGCCTTCCGGAAACGTTACCGCATTACCCACAAAGCAAAATGCCAGCAGCGATGCAAACTGGTAATCAACCGTGGTATCTTTTGAGGGCTTTGGCGTTGGTGGCAAATGTTTGATTTGGCCGGATAACGACCTGAAATGCGCCGGATCGCCGGCCGCAATAACCTGGTACGCCGCAATGTTGGCATACACATAATTACGTGAAGCAGTAACCGGCGGAAAGTTATTTTCCAGCACAATATCGTTAAGTTTTTTTACGGTAACACGGTACAGTTCAGGATCGTGCATTACTTTTTGGTACTCGGGCTTTTTGCAGGAGGAGAGTAAAAATAGCCCGCCTGCAATACAAAATAGAAAGGATCTCATAAATTATAAAATAGGTTAAAAAACAAGCCGGACAAAGAGGATAATCCTTCTGCTTTTTGCATTGATTGACAGCTAATATAGGCTTTTATATCCTATACTCCGGCATAAAAAAAGGGGTTTTTATGTGATTTTTTGGTGCAATTTAAGCCGCCCGAATTTAACAAACCATTACAGAGCGGCAGCGTTAATATCATTTGAATTATACAAGTAACCGATTGATTGTTACAAACGGCTATACTGTCACTATCAACAATTTTGTATCATAAAAATTATTAAAAATGGAAAGTAAAAATAAAATAGCCCTGGTAACCGGTGGCAGCCGTGGCTTAGGCAAAGATATGGCACTTCGGCTTGCCGAAAAGGGCATTGATGTGATACTCACCTACAACAGTAAACTGGCAGAGGCGCAAAATGTAGTTAATCAAATTCAACAAAGCGGCAGAAAAGCCGCAACCCTGCAACTCAACACCGGCGACATTAAAAGCTTTGGTACTTTTGTCGATCAGCTTAAAAACGTGTTAACCAATACTTTTGGTGCAAACCGTATTGATTTTTTGATCAATAACGCAGGCATCGGGGGGTATAAATTAATTGAAGAGGTTACCGATGAGTTTTTTGATGAACTGCTGAACATTCATTTTAAAGGTGTTTATTTTTTAACACAAGGCTTAATCCCGCTGATAAATGATGGTGGGGGCATTGTAAACATATCCAGCGGCTTAACCAGGGTATCTTTTCCGCGGTCGTCGGTTTATGCTGCTATGAAGGGCGCCGTTGAAGTATTTACCCGTTACCTTGCCAAAGAGTTAGGCGCCAGGGGCATTAGGGCCAACACTGTGGCGCCCGGCGCGGTAATGACAGATTTTGGCGGCGGGCACTTCCGCGCAAGTGAGGAAACACAAAAACAAGTAAGCTCGGTAACCGCATTAGGCAGGCCGGCTGTGGCCGAAGATATTGGCGGCGTAGTGGCCTTTTTGTGTACAGACGATGCACGCTGGGTAAACGGGCAACGCGTCGAAGCTTCGGGCGGCATGCTGGTATAATAAAATTCAATAAAAAAGCAGGGCAGTACTTGATTGAATAGTGCGCCCTGCTTTTACCTGCCGCTAATGGCAATTGCTAATAACAATACATTAAATTGATAACTTTAAATTCGGAAAAGCAGCATGATCACCAATACATCCCTCGAAGATTTTTACCACCGGAATGGCGCATCGTTTCATGGTGAGACGAGTAAAGAGCTTGGCCATTTTAATGTTTTTGAAGCCGAAAAGTTGTTTAATAAAGCGACCGGAGAAAGAATAATGCCCTATAGCCGCCGGGCGTATTACAAAATTAGCTGGTTAAGGGGCAAAAGCAAAGCCGAGTATGCCGATAAGATAATAGATATACAGAAAAACGCCCTGCTTTTTGCTACGCCCAAAATCCCCTATCGTTGGCTGCCCGAAGATGGTAACCAAACCGGTATGTTTTGTATTTTCACACCCGACTTTCTTTCGCCAGGCAAGTCGGCGGTATTGTTGGATGAATTGCCCATATTTCAACCCGGGCAGGTACCGGTTTTCCAGGTTTCTGAAACAGAAATAAACGAAATTGAGTACATCTTCAGGAAGATGCAGCGGGAGCTTGATGCCGATTACCAGTATAAATATGACCTTTTACGCACCCTGGTTTTAGAACTTATACATTACGGGCAAAAACTACAGCCGATGCTGGCCATAAGTACTGCGCAAAACGCGTCTGAACGGATATCTTCCCTGTTTATCGAATTGCTGGAACGACAATTCCCGCTTGAGCCGCCACACCAAAAACTTGGTTTACGAACCGCCAAAGATTATGCCGACCGGCTGGCCGTACATGTTAATCACCTTAACAAGGTACTAAAAGAGGTTACAGGCAGTACTACAACCGAAATTATTAGCAACAGGATAATACAGGAGGCCAAAATACTACTGAAACAAACACATTGGAGCGTAAGCGAAATTGCCTATGCACTCGGTTATGATGCCCCTGCGCATTTTTCTAAATACTTTAAAAAACAAACTTCGTTTACACCGGTGGCGTTCAGATCGTAGGGGGAAATTTTCGCCTGCCCTTGGAAAAAAGGGGCGACCTACGAGCTTTATTGCTATAAAACTCCCGTCCTTTCTTGCAGAAGAGTGTCCCTGCGTAATAAAGTGTCTTAATAAGTCGAGGCAAATATTGTCAATAAAAAAGCCGCTTTTGGTGAGCGGCTTTTCAATCCTTCGTAATTATCTTTATATTTTGTGACTCCATTTGTCACCATGTCATCTCTGTTTTTTTTCGCATAGCTGGTAGTTCCTCAGGATGACAGGAAAATTGGATGTATCAATGAGCGCTGTAAAACTTTCGGGCCCCAGAAGGGCCTGATTGATATTGCATGGCATCTGTTTGTCTGCCTTAAATTTTAATAAATATTTTTTTACGGTACATCCAAAACAGGACGAGCCATTGTATTGCCAGCACAAGCGCGCCTTTAATGAGTGTACTGTAAGCATCGCCAAAAATCATATCGTAGTTTTGGCCCAGGTGGATATATAAACTCTGCCTGATAAAGGAGCCAAAACCATCGGCCAGCACGTAGGCCGCTATGGAGTTTGTGCCTATTACCACCAGCAGCAAGGGCCATTTTTTGTGCTCCGCTGCATCAATAACGCCGTAAAAAAAGGAAAGCAGCAAAAAGCAGCATCCGCCGCTAAACAACACCCAGCCGGGCGTCCATATCCGTTTTACAATGGGGGCTATACCTGTAAAGTGTAATAAAGCAGCAAGGGCTATTAAACCAAGCCCGGTTGCCACAAAGCGGCGCACCAAAACAAACGGTGCAGTGCCTTTACGCAATTGGTTGCCGGCCAGCAACCCAATAATCATGGTGCCAAGGGTTGGTATAAAGCTAAGGGTTGCATAACCACCATTGTTGTGGGTAAAAACAGCTTCGCGGGGGAACAGGTTTAAAAACCAGCGGTCAAAAGCCCAGGCCAGGTTGGTGTTTTTGTTCCAGTGCGCGGCAAAACCTGTAAAATTATGTTCCCAGTTTTGGGGCACACCTGCCGCGGCGTAATCAAAGCTACTACCAGGCAAAGGGTATGCTGCAAAAGCTGCCCAATACCCCACGAGAATTACAACGAATGCAATAATTTGGATCCGTTGTGTACAAAAACCCAGTAAAAAAAGGAAGGTGTACCCCAAACCTATCTGGGTTAGGGTATCTTCAAAAGTAAAATACGTTTGCTTAGACCACATGGAACGCAAAAAAATGCCCAGGGCAATAAGTATAACCGACCGCAGCAAAGCATGCTTTAACAACGCGGGGAACTTATCGCCTTTAGCCATGCGGCCGGCTATTGAAAAAGGTAAAGCAAGGCCAACCAAAAATGAAAACGATGGCTGGATCATATCATGCAGCGAACAGCCCGCCCAGGCAACATGGTCCTGGTTAAAGGCCAGGATACTCCAAAACGTACTACCTGGCAGCTTGCTATAAACTTCCTTAAATGATAGCGCCTCGCCCATCATCAGCATCATTACAAAACCACGATACGCATCGACCGAAATTAGCCGGCTGCTGCCAATTTTCGCAGTTTCTGTTGCTGCAGGAGAGTTTTTCATTTGCCAGGGGTTTATTTACATGCAATATCGATAATTGCTTGATTTTTAAGCGCCCGGATCAAAAAAATAATCCCCCGGCGGGGCTACCGCGTGTACATATCTCTAAAACAAAAGGAAATGACATTTTTTTATTATTATTGGTACGTTTCCAAAAGATGTTTACACACAGTAGCCGGCGGGGGAGGCAACTGTGCTACATATAACGGATATCACATGGCGGCGAAAACTCACCCGGCGAGGCTGCGCCCGCCACCCTCTCTTCGGCTTCGCCGGAAAGAAGGGCTTGAAAATCACCAATATATAAATTACTGACTAATAAGCAATTAAGCACAAATCGTCTCTTTCTACCGCAAGTGAACAGAGGGCGGCCCCGATGCATCGGGGCTGATCGAGTCTTCGCCTTCGTTCAACGGAACGACTAAGCCTCTTTGATAAGCGTTTTTATCTGCTCGGCCATTTCGGGTGTTACTTCGGTACCGTGAACGGTGCGGGCATGCTCGGCGGCAATGGTTAATACTTCTTCATCGGTGTTTGCGGTTACAACAGCATCGCAGGTAAAGCCGGCATCGGCACAGTGTAGTGTTTTCATAACTTTGATTGTTTTAATGGTGATTGTTTATTACACCAAAACTACAAGCGCCTCTCCGCTCAAAACGGTATCAAAAGATACACAGGCAAAAATTTATTTTTAAAGCATATCTATACGGCCGCGGTATAGCTTTATTTTTTGCTGCCGTTCAAATTCCTTTAATATCCGCGATATAACCACCCTGGTTGTACCCAGTTCATCGGCCAATTGCTGGTGCGAAAAATGAACCGAATTGCTGCCCTCATTTCGCGCCCGGCTTTTTAAGTATTCCATCACCCGCACATCAATATGCTCAAACACGGTCACTTCAAAATTGCTTATCAGCTCATCATACCGCTTCCTGAAAATATTCATCACGTACCTGTTCCATGACGGATATTTGAGCTGCCACTGATCTATCAAACCAGCCGGGAATATAAGCACCTCCGTTGGTTCGGTAACTACCCCGTGCGATGTGCTTTTATTATTAAAATAAGCCGCCGCAAGCGACATGGTACAGGTTTCTTCGGCTTTTACATAGTAAAGCAAAAACTCCCTATCCTCCTTTTGCTGAAATACCCTGATGGCGCCCTTAATAACAATAGGCAAAAACTTTACATACTGCCCATCGCGCACAATTACATCGCCCTTATTAAAGCTCATCACTTTGGCATGCTCCTGTAGTTCGGCCTTAAATTCAGGCTCGTAAAAAAAAGGGATTCTGGCAAGAAAATCGCTGGTGTTACTCATAAAGCTTCAGGTTAAAACATGCCCCCTAATTTACAATTATCAGCCTGCTTTACAGCCCTATCGCTTTTAAATTTCTACCACAATTTTTCCTTTTGCCTGGTTGCTTTCCATGTAGCTGTGCGCTTCGGCAACCTGGTTAAGCTTAAACACTTTATCAATATTCAGTTTAATTTTTCCACCAGCTACAGCATCTATAAATTCCTGCAAACTGTCTTTATGCAAATTGGCAGCATCGCCCATATAAACTGTAAGGCGGCCCAGTGATGGGATATCGCCCATGGGCGTAAATTCGTTCATCGTCCAGCTGCCGCCCAATATGCCGGTCATGCAAACTATACCTTTGGGCCTGATACATTTCAGGGAGTCTTTAAGGCTTGCAATACCCACCAGCTCCAAAACCTTATCAACACCCTGCGGTATTATTTGCCTAAGTTTTGAATTTACATCGCCATCATCGATGATCACATGATCGGCGCCGTTTTCTTTAAGGTGGGCAGCTTTAGCTTCATCCCTGGTAGTTGAAATCACCGTCAGCCCCTTACTTTTCGCCAGCTGACAGGCCAGCATGCCGATAGACGACGTACCGCCGCGAATGAACAATGTTTCGCCTGTTTTTATTTCTAATGCTTCATTCAGCGAGCCCGAAACAGTCTGGAACATTTCGGGGATGGCTCCAAGCGCTGCCCAGGGCAAATCGCTTTCGAACGGAAAAACAATGGCTTGCGGAACAAGGGTATATTCGGCATATCCCCCATCAAATTCCCGGCCCATGCCGCCCATTATGGCAGCCACTTTCTGGCCTTTGTGGTAAGTACCCGAGGGGTCATGCTCCACCTCCCCTACGCATTCAATACCCTGTACGCGCGGAAACATAACACCCGGCGAGTGGCCCTGCCGCGTAAACAACTCCGACCGGTTTAAACCAAAAGCTTTTATTTTAATTAATATCCAGCCTTCTTTTGCTGCTGGTATGGGTAGGTCCTGTATCTGTATAACCCCGGGCATGCCGGGTTGTGGGGTTACTGCTGCTTTCATGTTGTTGTTAGTTTTCAGGAGCGTTTAAAAATTCTGCCACCTGGCTAAGCAATCTTTGTGATGCATTGGTATCAATACCCGATAATGGCCAAACGTGGTTTTGATTTTGGTAAATGGTTAAATTTGCATCCGGCTGAACTTCTTTTATGGTATCATAAAAATTCCTGCTGTCGTCCAGCAATATCTCGTTACTGCCAACCACAATAAGCACCGGTGGAAACTTGTTCAATCGCGCGTTTTCGGGGCTTACTATTTCGATAGGTGAGTTACCAATATAATCGGCAGCCGATGCTTTTGCATATTCGCGGCTTAGCACCGGATCGATGGAGCGGTTTTCTTCATGCGATGGATTATCACAGTGCAAACTTATCCAGGACGAAATCAACACTGCCGCATTAGGTAGCTGAATTTTCTGTTCAAGCATCCGGGCAACTGCATATACAATTAAACCGCCACCGGCGCTATCGCCAATAAAATTAATCGCGTAGCCGGGGTAGCTGTTAAGTAACTCCGTGTACACGGCAAAAACATCATCGGGTGCTGCCGGGAATGGCTTTTCGGGCGCCAGGGAATAATCTACAAATAAAGTTCTTGCGCCTGTTGCCAGGGCAAAATGGCTTACCATAGCCTCGTGCGAGCGGATAGAGCCAACCGCAAATGCGCCGCCGTGCAGGTAAATAATTATTCTTTGGGGCCTGGCATTAACCGGGGTTAGCCAATAACAATTAACCCCGGCTATCCATACCTGTTCTGTTTTTACCGATAGCGCTTTAGGATAAATTGCGCCCAAGGTTTCAAACCGTTCTCTTCGTTCTTTTATGTCTTCCATTGCTTTGTACTTTGTTTTTGCGGGCAAAAAATCATCCCGTTTGCTGCACAAAGGTGGCGGTATAAACAGATAACTGCCTATAAAGTAGTTTAAGAAATACCCTTAATGTAGTTTAAGGGTACTACTGTTTTTGGGCGATGTATTTACGCACTTTACTCAAAAATTCGGGGGTAATGCCCAGGTACGATGCTATTTGCGTGCCTGGCAGACGCTGGTATAAATGGGGGTATTGTTTAATGAACGACAGGTAGCGCTCTTCGGCTGTTGAGCTGATGGTTTGCAGGATGCGGTTTTCCTGTTCAACAAAACGATCCTCTACAATTACCCTGAAATTTCTGTCGAATTTGGGGTTGTTGGTGAACAGGTAAAACAGGTTGGCCTTGTTTAACTGGTAAATAACAGCCGGCTCAATAGCTTCAATATAAACGCGGCTGGGTTTTTCAAAATAAAAACTATCAATTTCCATTAGCCAGTCGCCCTCAGCAGCAAACTGCAGGTTATGCTCCGTCCCTTTTTTATCAACCTGGAATTTTTTGAAACAGCCTTCGGCAACAAAGGTGTAATGCCTGCAAATATCGTTTTCCTGCAAAATGAATTGACGACGTTTAATTTTCCGTTCGGTAACCCGTTGGGCAAGGTCGGCCTTTTCTCCCTCATCAAGGGGCAGGTATTTATCGAAACAGGAAAGAAGCTTGTTGATTGACACTATATATTATTTACGAGGCACTAATATACTGAATGATATTTACAACAAGCCCTTCCCTGGTGGTGAAGCGTGTCAAACAAGTGCCGTTAAAAGATAGCTTCAGCGCCGGCTCCCCGGCATAAGCCATTTGCAAGTTAACCCTGTTTTTAAAAATGGGATATCACATCTTTGGGGTATTTTGGGGTGCGAAATAACCAGTGAGAAGTCTGCTTTCCCGGGCAAAATTTCCCCGGGCAAACGCCGGTGGTTTGCCGAGCTCAGCAGGGGAAAATTACTTGGAGTACTCTTCCCGGGTAGTTAATACCACCCTGGTAGGCATATCTGATGATGTTGGGAAAAAACAAGCCGTTTCAACAACGTCTTTTTCGCCCGGGTTTAATACCAAATCAGCTTCGCCTTTTGATTGCGCCACCACGTGGCCCATGGCATTATAATAAGTAGCATCAACATAAACATTCCTAAACACCTGTTTACCAGTGGCTTTTATGGTTGCATGTACATAATACAGGCCCTGGGTAACATCATATTTATCGCTGGTTTCCACAATTTCAACGCCGTTTAACCCGCCGTTTGTTTCAATATCTACCGGTGGGTTTCCGCTTCCGTTTTCGCAGGCGCTTAACAGGGCGCTCAATAATATCATGGTCAAAATAATTTTCATGTTGCTAATTATTAAATATCCACAATATAGGAAACAAGCGGCGTGCCGAAAAAAAATATATTATTACATATTGCCGTTTTTAGCTGTGGGCAATATATGTTTTGGCATATTAATTACTTCAGGCATAACTTTCATAGGTTACCCTAAAGTTTCCGTTTTATTAATTTGAAACTATTTAATTGGTTTGTCAGCATTAACACTAATTTTGTTATGTATAAAAATGTTGTGTTGACTTTATTACAGATCAGGGGTAATTAATGGAATTTGAGGATATCAGTAAACGGTTTGAGGAATTGCAGGTTTGTGTTATAATCCCTACCTATAATAACCACCTTACCCTGGCTGGTGTAATAACCGATGTGGCCGCCTATAGCAACCATATCATCGTAGTTAACGATGGCTCGACAGACGATACCGAAGAAATTGTAAAATCATTCCCGCAGGTGCAGCTTATCAGCTATCCACAAAATGTGGGTAAAGGCTGGGCATTACGCCAGGCATTTGCTTACGCGATGGAAAAGGGTTACCAATATGCCCTAACTATCGACTCGGACGGGCAGCACTTTGCCAAAGACATCCCCAACTTTTTAAATAAACTGGAAGATGTACGCGATGCCATCATCATAGGTTCCCGCAATATGGACCAGGCCGCGGTGCCGGGCAAAAGCAGTTTCGGTCACAAGTTTTCTAACTTTTGGTTTTGGGTAGAAACCGGTATCCATTGCCCCGATACCCAATCGGGTTTCAGGCTTTACCCTTTGTACCTGCTGGAGGGAATGAAATTTTACGCCGTAAAGTACGAGTTTGAGATAGAGGTTATCGTTCGTGCTGTTTGGCGTGGTGTGCATATGGATTCGGTACCGGTTACGGTTTATTATGCACCAAAAGAAACCAGGGTATCGCACTTCCGTCCCTTTACCGATTTTTCGAGGGTGGGCGTGTTGAACGCCTTTTTGGTAGTCATCGCCTTTGCCTGGATTAAGCCGCGCAACTTCTTCCGCGATTTATTAAAAAAAAAAGGCCGTAAAAAAATATTAGCCACCCTGTATAATCCCAACGATTCGGACGAAACCAAAGCACTCTCTATCGGCTTTGGCATTTTTATGGGGATAGTGCCTATATGGGGCTTTCAACTTGCAGTGGCCATATTTCTTTCTATTATATTTAAACTAAACAAGGCGCTGGTGGTGTTCTCGGCACATATCAGTATCCCGCCCATGATTCCGGTTATCCTCTTTTTAAGCTATAAAGCCGGCGAGTATTGGATGGGCGACAGGGTTGCCAATATCGCCTTCAGTTCGCATATCTCTTTTAAATCTATCGGAGCACATTTAGAGCAGTATATTTATGGCAGTTTAACCTTAGCTGTTGTGGCATCTTTGAGTGTTGGACTGATGACCTACGGGTTATTAAAACTACTTAAAAAATCACCTGCCGCATTATAGTTCCCATTTAAATGGAAAAAGGCCTTATCCTCATATATCATTATTTTTCTAAAAACAAGCTTGTTTTTTATACCGTATTCGCGGCCTGCTTTCTGGCGATGGGCTACTTTGCTTCGCGCGTAAAGTTTGAGGAAGATATCAGCAAGGTTATCCCGAAAGATAAAAAGATTGCCAGGCTCAACGAGGTTTTCCAAAACTCCAAGTTTTTGGATAAGCTGGTGATCATGGTATCGCTTAAAGATAGCACCGCCACAGCCAACCCCGATAGCCTGGTTGCCTATGCCGATGAATTTGCCGCCGCAGTAGGGCCAAAACTTAAAGATTATATAGGCAAGGCCAATTTTAAAGTAGATGATGATGTGGTGATGAAATTGTTTGGCACCATAAGCCAGCGTTTACCCATTTATTTAACGGAGAAGGATTACAAAACCATTGATACAGTTATAACACCAGAAAAAGTTAAACAAACCCTGGCTTATGATTACCGCACGCTTACATCGCCGGCCGGCATAGCGCTCAAAAGCATTATCAGTAACGACCCGGTTGGCATTTCCTTTATCGGCCTTAAAAAACTACAACAGCTGCAGTACGATAAAAATTTTGAACTGTACGATAATTACGTGGTAACCCGGGACCATAAAAACCTGTTGATGTTTATCACGCCGGCCTATCCGCCCAATAATACGGGCAAAAACTCGGTACTGATAAAAGGGCTCGACCAGTTGATCGATAGCCTTGGCAACAAGCCAAAGCGCATCGCGACAGCAACCTACTTTGGATCGGCGGCGGTGTATTATGGCAACGCACAACAGTTAAGGCGCGATACTGCGCTTACACAAGGCGCCACGGTTGTTGCACTCATTTTGTTTTTAGGTTTGTACTTTCGCAAAAAAAGAGCGCCCATCATTATCCTTATCCCGGTACTGTTTGGTTCACTATTCTCGCTAACCGCTATTTACTTTTTAAAGGGAAGCATCTCGGTTATTGCATTGGGCACGGGTTCGGTGGTGCTGGGTATCGCTATCAATTACTCGTTGCATGTATTTAACCATTACCGCCACACCAAAAGCGTAGAGCAGGTAATCCGCGACCTTACTTTGCCCCTTACCGTTGGCAGTTTTACCACTATTGGCGGTTTCCTGTGCCTGGAGTTTGTAGAATCGGAAATGCTGAAGGACCTGGGCTTATTTGCTGCCTTTAGTTTAATAGGCGCCTCCATTTGTTCGCTGGTATTTTTACCGCAGTTTATATCCACAAAAAAAGAACAGGAAAACCACACTTTTACCCAGCTATCCTGGATTGATAAACTGGCCTCCTTTAACCCGGAGTACAACAAGTACATCGTTATTGGCATTATCCTGCTTACGGGCGTGTTTTTTTACAAGGCCAACGATGTAACGTTTGAGTTTGATGTAGCCAAAATGAACTACATGCCGCCCGCGTTGCAGCAATCGCAAAACAAGCTCAATAAAATTAACCAATACGCGCTGCAATCGGTTTACCTGGTATCGGAAGGAAAAACGTTGGATAGGGCTTTGATAAACAACGAAAAGCTGGCCAGGCAGATTGAAAAGCTGAAAGAGCAGGGTATCGTCAAAAAATCATCAGATGTATCCTCCTTCATCATCTCCGATTCGCTGCAAAAAGAACGGGTTAACCGCTGGAATACCTACTGGACCGCCGAAAAGAAACAACAACTTTTTGCTACGCTCGAAAGCGAAGGCAAGCTGAAAGGGTTTAGCACATCGGCGTTTGAAAAATTTAAAGTATTATTGAACAAGGATTTTTCGCGCACCAACGACGATGACGTAGCCGAAATCAGGAAAAGTTTCCTGGATAATTTTATTAATGAATATCCAAGCCACTCCACTGTAGTAACGCTGGTACAAACATCGCCGGATAAAAAAGCCGCCATTTATAAAGCTTTTGAAAACGCCCCCAATGTTACTGTTATAGATAAGCAATACCTCACCAATAAACTGGTAGAGATCATCAACGCCGATTTTACCAAAATAGCGGTCATGTCCTCACTATTGGTATTTGTGGTGTTGCTGCTTACCTACGGGCGCATGGAGCTGGCATTGGTTTCTTTTATCCCCATGGCCATTTCCTGGATCTGGATTTTAGGTTTAATGGGCATCTTCGGTATCGGCTTCAATATTGTAAACATCATTATTTCGGCGCTGATATTTGGCCTGGGCGATGACTACAGCCTGTACATTATGGATGGCCTGTTGCAGGAGTATAAAACGGGCAAAAAGGTATTATCATCTTATAAATCATCTATCTTTCTATCGGCCATTACTACCATTACCGGGCTTGGGGTTTTGATTTTTGCCAAACACCCGGCCTTACGGTCGATAGCCGCAATATCCATCATCGGGATTGTTTGCGTGGTTATTATGTCGCAAATATTGATCCCGTTCCTGTTCAACATCCTCATTAAAAACCGGGCAGCGAAGAAGCACTTCCCCTGGACGATCAGCGGGTTTGTGATCAGCATTTTTGCGTTTACTTATTTTGTAACCGGCTGTTTAATTCTCTCTGCATTAGGCTTTATATTCCGGCTGAATCCATTTAGCAAAGAAAAAGGTAAGCTGGTATACCATGCCATTCTGGCCCGGTTTTCCTGGTCGATGATTTACATTATGGGTAATGTAAAAAAGGAGATCATCAATAAACACCTGGCCGACTTTAAAAACCCATCGGTTATCATCGCCAACCACCAATCGTTTTTGGATATTTTGATTTTGGTAATGCTAAACCCGCGGCTCATTTTATTTACCAATAACTGGGTGTGGAATTCGCCGGTGTTTGGCGCTGTGGTACGCATGGCCGATTATTTCCCCGTAGCGCAAGGCACCGAAGAAAGTATTGATATATTGGCCGAAAGGGTAAAAAAAGGCTATTCCATCGTCATATTTCCCGAAGGAACCCGGTCAGAAGACGGCGAGATCAAGCGCTTTCATAAAGGGGCTTTTTACCTTGCCGAGGCTTTAAAAATGGACATTCAGCCCATCCTTATCCACGGAACAGGCTATTGCATGACCAAGGGCGATTTCCTGCTGAAGAACGGCAAGATCACCCTGAAATACCTGCCCCGCATAAAACCAGCTGACACTACTTTTGGAACCGGCTATGCCGAACGGACCAAAGCCATCAGCAAATATTTTAAGACCGAGTTTAAGCAGCTAAGCCAGGAGATACAACAGCCACGATACTACCGCGAACAGCTCATTTACAATTACCTGTACAAAGGGCCGGTACTGGAATGGTATATGCGGATAAAAGTGCGTTTAGAGAAAAACTACCAGCAGTTTCATGATCTGCTGCCTGCCAAAGGTAAGATGCTTGATATTGGCTGCGGCTATGGCTTTATGCCCTACATGCTGCACTTTGCCGCCCCGCAGCGCGAGTTTATAGGCATTGATTATGATGAGGATAAAATAGAGGTAGCCAATAATAACTTTAGCAAAGATGCCCACATCAATTTTGAGCATGCCGACGTATTAAGCTTTGAATTTGAAAAATACGATGCCATTATTATAGCTGATATGCTGCACTACATGCTGCCCGATGAACAAAAACTGATCATGGAGCGATGCATGAAAAGCCTGAACCCCGGCGGCAAACTGATCATTCGCGATGGCAATAAAGATTTGAAGGAAAAGCACCGTGGTACAGAACTAACCGAGTTTTTTTCGACCAGGTTTATCAAGTTTAACAAGGCAAGCCGGGGGCTCTCGTTTTTATCGGCACAGCTGGTAGAGGATATCGCGGCGGCTAACAACATGAGTTGCAAAATAATAGATGAGACAAAGTTCACATCAAATATTATTTTTGTAATTGAATAATGACGATTTGGTTTCAATTCCCCTCTTGAGAGGGGGCGGGCCGGGATAGCGAAATGGCAGGGATGTGTTTAAACACGTGATAACACACCCCTGCCCCTCTCAAGAGGGGATCCCTCGCCCGGTGCCCGTTTTAAACCATAACGGATTTAAACTGAATATATAAAACAGGGATTAGATAAATGGAGATTTTTGATGCCGTAATTATCGGCAGTGGCATGGGGGGATTGGTGAGCGCCGATTTACTGGGCAGGGAAGGTTTTAAAGTTTGCGTCATCGAAAAAAACCAGCAAATAGGTGGTTCGCTGCAAACTTATGTGCGCGATAAAGTGATCTTTGATTCGGGCGTACACTACCTTGGCGGGTTGGATGAAGGCCAAAACCTGTACCAGATTTTCAAATACATCGACATTATAGATAAGCTTAAGCTGCAAAAACAGGATGTTGTTTTTGATAAGATAGGCATCCACGGCGAAGATATTGAGTATGAATACGCCCAGGGATACGATAATTTCATTGCCCATATATTAAAACACTTTCCCGGTGAGGAAGCCGCGCTTAACGCCTATTGCGATAAGATCAAAGAGGTATGCAGCAAATTCTCGTTATACAACCTGCAAAGCGGCGATGACTTTAACGAGAAATCGGCCGTGTTGGAAATTGACACCAAGGGCTTTATCGAATCTATAACAGATAACCCACGCTTGCAGGCCGTGTTGGCGGGCAACAACGCCTTATACGCCGGGCAGGCCGATAAAACGCCATTTTATGTACACGCGCTGATACTGAACAGCTATATTGAAAGTTCGTACAAATGTATCGACGGCGGTTCGCAAATTGCCAAGTATATTGCCAAAAACATACGCGCACGTGGCGGGGTTATTAAGCGTAATTGCCTGGTAAAGCGCATTGTGGTTGAGGATGGCAAGGTATCGCATGTGGAAATTGCCGGCGGCGGTAAAATTTACGGCAAGCAATTTATCTCCAACATCCACCCGGTACAAACGCTGGAGATGACGGACAGCGATATCATTAAGCTGGCCTATCGCAACCGCTTAAA
Organism: Mucilaginibacter ginsenosidivorax; assembly: GCF_007971525.1. NCBI lineage: Bacteria > Pseudomonadati > Bacteroidota > Sphingobacteriia > Sphingobacteriales > Sphingobacteriaceae > Mucilaginibacter > Mucilaginibacter ginsenosidivorax. Next base: position 3,393,717 of record NZ_CP042437.1, on the reverse strand, counting down.
GGGGCTCGAAAATTCTGTGTCGTCATTTACCCTGAACGTTGTTTTTAAAAAGGATAGCTTCCCTTATTTTAATACCAACTACTACGTTGGCAAGGAGGGCCATGTTTGGGACATAGCCGAATATACCGGGGAAAACTGGCCGCTTGGCTTTGCCTATTTTATGGCACCATCGTCCAAATCGCCCAATTATGCCGATGGCGCATCCATACTTACCTATATGCGTTTTGAGGAGATGAAGCCATGGGAGGATACTTTTAACACGGTATCAAACGTTAATGAACGGGGCGAAACGTATGAGGAATTTAAGATCCGCAAAAGCGAAAAACTGCTGGATATGGTGGAAGAGAAGTTTCCGGGTTTCCGGAGCCATGTAAAATCATACTATTCGGCCACGCCGCTTAGCTACCGCGATTATATTGGCAATGGTGATGGATCATTGTACGGCATTGTTAAGGATTATAAGCACACCCTGAAAACCTTTATATCGCCGCGTACTAAAATACCCAACCTTTATTTTACCGGCCAAAACTTAAATCTGCACGGCATTTTAGGTACGGCCATGAGCGCTATTGTTACCTGCACCACATTACTTGGCGACGATGCCATTATAGGAAAAATACGGAATGCGTAAAAAATTTAGCTGGAAAAAGTTTGGCAAAAGAACGTTGTATGCGTTCCTTGGCTTTGTAGGGCTTATTATTATAGGCATGGTGTACCTGTACATTGTAGCCATTGATTACCCGCCCGAGCCTAAGGACCAAAGCAGCCTTAACCTAATACGCCAGCAGCCAAGCAAGGGGTTTTATACCATTAACAACAGTTGGTTCCGTAAAAGCAAGAGCGGCCTTTTTGAGATGTATGTAGAGGGAAAACCCTTTGAGCGTGGCGTTATTAACGGCAAGCTAAGCCAGGAATTGGTGGTAGCCCAGGAAGACCATTTTGTGGAGCAGATAAGTCGTATTGTACCCTCCAACTTTTACCGTCATTTTTTAAAATATTTTATAGCCTGGTTTAACCGAAACCTGGATAAAAACATTACAGAAGAATACAAGGAGGAGATTTATGGCATCTCTAAATCCGCATCGGACAAATACCAATATATAGGCTCCAATTATCAGCGTATTTTAAACTATCACGCGGCGCATGATATCGGCCATGCCCTGCAAAGCATGGCTTTGGTGGGCTGTACATCATTTGGCACCTGGGGCGTAAAAAGTGAGGACAGCACCATGATCATTGGCCGCAACTTTGATTTTTATGTGGGCGATAAATTCGCGCAGGATAAAATGGTGGCTTTCTTTAACCCCTCTGATGGGTATAAATTTATGACGGTTACCTGGGGCGGCTTTATTGGCGCCGTAAGCGGCATGAACGAGAAAGGCGTAAGCGTAACCATTAATGCCGATAAAACAAATATCCCAACAGGAGCGGCAACACCTGTATCGCTGGTAGCGCGCGAAATTTTGCAATACGCCAAAAACACGCAGGAGGCCTATGCCATTGCTAAAAAACGCAAAATGTTTGTATCGGAGGCTTTCCTGGTAGCATCGGCAGCCGATAATAAGGCGGTTGTGATAGAGAAAACGCCGGATACGCTGGATATGTATGATCCGCACCAGGATTATATTCTTTGTGCCAATCATTTCCAAAGCAAGGGCCTTAGCCAATCAAAGGAAAACAAAGTGCAGATGGCCGAGAGCGCGTCGCCGTATCGCTACAACCGTTTAATGGAATTGCTGAATGCCAACGGGAAAAACACGGTACAAAAAACCATAGCCATCCTGCGCGACCAGAAAGGCCTGCATGGCCAAAACATTGGCATGGGTAATGAAAAGGCCATCAATCAGCTGATGAGCCACCACAGCATTGTATTTGAGCCTAAAAAGCTACTGGTATGGGTAAGCACCTCGCCATGGCAATTAGGCGAGTATGTTGCCTACGATCTTAAAAAAGTATTCGGTCTGCGCGGTATGAAACAAGACCAGGAAATTAACGAAGAAAAACTAACCGTACCAGCAGATACCTTCCTATCCACAGCCCAATACCTCCATTTTGTAAACTTCCGCAAAATGCGCCAACGCGTGTTAGACGGTGAAACCATCAATACCGATAGCCTGGTTGCTACCAATCCGCAATACTATTTCGCTTACGTTATAGCCGGCGATTACACTTTTAAACAAAAAGATTATAAAAAGGCATTAGGCTATTACCAATCGGCGCTGACCAAGGTTATCGCCACAAAAAAAGAAGAAGAGCATATTAAAATACAGATAAAAAAGTGCACGGAAAAGATAAAATAAGCCGCCGTATAGTTAGTTTGTGTTTAATATCGTGCGATTTTATTTTTGTGTAAAAATCACAATACCTCGTATCTCTTCGCAATCAAAAACGCTTCATTTTTAGTAAATTCGCGCCAACAATTCACTGTCAATTTTTCACCTGCTTGCCCCAATTGATACAATTTGAATACCCCAGTTTCCCCTAAAATAGAAAATTCAATCATCGAGGCGCTAAACGATTGTTTTGAATTATACTCAAATAACGTTGCCCTCGTATTCAATGGCGAATACGTAACATTTGCTGTGCTAAACAGGCGTGCCAATAAACTGGCCCATTTATTAATAGACAGAGGTGTAAAACCCAACGATTTAATCCCGGTATGCCTCAACCAGGGCATCGAGCTGATAGTTGCGATTCTTGGCGTATTAAAATCAGGAGGTGCTTATGTCCCTATAGATCCTGATTATCCGGCTGCCCAGATTAATTACATATTCAAAGATTGCCAGCCTCGGCTCATCCTTACCACCACCGAATGCCAACACCTGCTACAGGGGACCGCCAACGCCAGCCAGATATTGGTTGATCAACTTGATGGTATTGACTATTCCGAAAACAATCCAAACATCAATATTGCGGGCGAAAGCCGGGCGTATGTCATGTATACTTCCGGCACAACAGGTAATCCCAATGGGGTTATCATTGAGCATCGTAGCCTGGTAAATAATTTAATGTGGGCGCACCGGTATTTTAAACTCCACGAAAGTGATGTTGTATTACAAAAAACCACCTTTTGCTTTGATGTTTCTGTGTGGGAAATTTTATGGCCCCTGCTTTCGGGCGCGCGGTTAATCATCATCAATAAAGACGACTACCGTGATAGCGAAAAGTTAAAAGCAACCATAAAGCTGTTCCGTGTAACCACCATCCATTTTATTCCGGCAATGCTGGAGTTTTTTTTATTGGATTGCAAAACTGATGAGTACCGGGAAATAAATACCATAATATGCAGTGGCGAAGCCCTAAGCACATACCAGGTTGTGTTGTTAAAAAACAAATTGCCCAATGTAAACCTCTATAACTTATATGGCCCAACCGAAACCACTATCCATTCCACCTTCTGGCAGGTGCCGGATGGCTTTGGCACTTCAGATAAAGTATTAATTGGCAGCGCCATTGACAACACCTCGCTTTATCTGCTCGACGAACAGGGAATGCAGCAGGCGCCAGGCGGCATTGGGGAGTTGTATATAGGCGGCATTGGCGTAGCACGCGGCTATCTGAATAAGCCGGAACTTACATCAAGCCGATTTATTGTAAACTCGTTTAATAACGAAAAGCCGGGTCGCTTGTTTAAAACCGGAGATTTTGGCCGCCAATTACCCGATGGAAACATAGAATATTTAGGCCGGATTGATGACCAGGTTAAAATTGCCGGCAACCGGATTGAGCTGGAATCAATAGAAGCGGTACTTAAAACCAGCGGACTGGCAAAGCACGCTGTTGCGGCGGTAAAAAAAACATCGGCGGGCAGTTTAAATATCATCGCCTTTGTTGTTTTAAACAAAGGCGTTTCCGTTGCCGATATCTGGGACTATCTACTCACTAAGCTACCTGGCTATATGTTGCCGGCCAGCATTAAAGCGGTAACGCAAATTCCCTTTACATCCAACGGAAAAATCAACAAACATCTGTTGGTAAATCCCGAACTGCCCGGAGATCAGGGACACCAGATTATTGAACCCTCGAATGAATTGGAAAATGCAATCTTTGTTTTTTGGAAATCTCTTTTTGAAACAGAAGACATAAGCGTACTGGATAATTTTTTCGACTTAGGCGGCAATTCATTACTTGCCGTTAAATTATTGTCGTTTTTGCGGCGGTATACGCAGCGGCACATTAACTACATTACCCTGCATCATTACCCCACAATTTCATCACTGGCCGATTTTTTAAGCAAGCCGGGAGCTGTGCAAAAATCAAACACCCTTATTCCGCTTAAAGCAGGTGGCAACCTTCCGCCGTTGTACCTGGTAAACGGTGGCGACCAGGCCGGTGATGGCTTTTTTGCCTTGGCTGCAGCCCTTGATCCCGATCAGCCCGTTTACGGGTTTGAATCAAACGGGTTTAATAACAAGGGCCACAAATTTGAAAGCATTGAAGAGGTTGCAACGCATTATGTAAACAGTATTCTGAAGGATAATCCCTACGGCCCATACGCGGTTGCCGGATATTCCCTGGGAGGGGTGTTCGCGTTTGAAATGGCCCGGCAGTTAAAGGCATTAGGTAAAGAAGTTAAATTACTGGCCATAATTGATAGTTTAACCCGCGACCCCGCTTTAATAAAAACCCAGTATTCTTTTTACACCGTTTTACGGTTAATGGCATTTAACATCCGCATGCTTGGTAATGGCTTAAAACCCGCGCTAAATTATAGCAAACTGGTTTTAAAAGCCGCTTTGGCAAAAATAAAGTCGCGAAACGGTGAAACGGTGAAGAGCGATGCCGACAACAGCTCTTCGGCGGAGTTAGGTGGCAGTTCGGAACCCGGGCCTTTTGAACTTAGTGTTTTTGACTTGAGTGTATCGCTCTATATAAAATATGTGATTGATAAATACGACGGAGGATTGGTTGTTTTTAAGGCAAAACAAAAAACATTTTACATGGATGATTTTAAATACCTGGGCTGGAAACCCCATGCAAAAAAGATCAAAGCTATATCCATTGACGGTCATCACCTTACCCTGTTTGACGAGCCCCAGGTTGCGGCTTTTGGCAAACGGCTACAGCAGGAATTAAACGCCGGTTTTTAACGAGCAAGCCAGGCTGGTATCATTTCCCTGGCAAAAAACTGTTCTGCAAAAACAAAAACAGCGATGAGTATGTCCCATCGCTGTTTTTATTCCGTATTTTTTAAGTCTTACTCGTTTTCAATAGCCGAAAAAACTTCCAGCAAAATATTCCACTTTTTGTTTTGGTCTATTTCCCAAATGCGTACATAGTTGTAATTACCAACAACGTTGCCTTTGGTTATGCGTGCATGGCCGTAACTATACGCCAGGTCGTTACTTACCGACCGGCCGGCATCGGTAGTTTCGGCGGTTATGCTGATTGCTTCGTTGTTAATAAACTTCATGATAACATCAGGGCCGGTCATAGGCTCAAAGCCCGGGAAATAATAACGGCCTTCGGCGCTCAAAAACTCTTTATAGCTTGCCATGGTTGATATGGTAAGCGAATGGTTAAATATCTTGTCGGTGTTCACAATAACGCTTTTGGCGGTAAAGGGATCTTTACTTGGGGCCGATTTTGTGGTAGCATCCGGCTCTTTAAAATCAGTTACTACTTCGCCTTCGGGTTCAGGATGTTGTATCCCCAAATCTATCAGTAGTTTTAATTTATTGTTATCGTCAACATCGGCACGCCAGATAGATACATAATCGCCAAAAACTTTGTCATCATCGGTTTTGCCGTTTTGATAAACGTAGGGCCCTGCGGTAAAGGCCAGATCGCCATTGGCAGATATCCGCGCAAATTTTGGCTGCCAGCTTAACTTACCAGCCTGTTTATCAATATTACTATAAAAATCAACTATCTTAACTGCATCTGGTTTAAACACAATACCATCGGGTGCGGCAACAGCTAAAAAGCCGTCTTTTATCCCTTTACGTTCAACTAATTTATTAAATGCTTCTTCGGCATTTACAACTTTACTTACTTTAACCGGTGCTGACTGAGCCATGGCTAAAACGCTATAGCTCATAAATGTGGCGGCTAATAATACTTTCTTCATGTTTTAATGGGATGTTGGGGAGGCAATTTAGTAATAAATTTTAAGTCGGTTATGCAATTACAAATTGCTTAAAATACAAATAGGCACATGCTATTTGCAACTTATCTGCTTAATGTGAAACGAAAACCGTTATATTTAATTGTGCGCGAAGCAGGTTTATACATCTAAAATTTGTTTCGTTCATGTAATTATCTTATCAGTTAACAAGCGTTTAAACATAACGCAATTGCATAAGCACAAAAACAATTAACCCAATAATATGCATAATGTTTCGTTTTAAAGCCATGTTATGCCTTTAGCTTATAAATTTACGCAATTATGAAAATACCTGTTTTTACTTTGATAATGGCCGGATTGCTATGTTACGGAACAATATCCAGGGCGCAAAATCAAATCCTGAACGATAACCAGGGCAAACCGGTTATGGAACAAAGCTACATAGATGTTGAGGGCAGTCCCTACCTGACGGCAACCTGGCTCCCCGGCATTGTAAGCCTGGCAAACGGCAAAACAGTTGCCGCGAAATTAAAATACGATTTGGTAAAAGACGAATTGCTATTTCAAAGCCCCAGAGATTCGATGGCCCTTGCTTTTGTTACCCCGGTTAAAAGTTTCCGGTTTGATATTGTTGGCACCATAGATGAAAGCTCTCTCGCTCCGCTTATATTCAGCAACGGCTACCCCGCTATTGACGAACAAACCGAGGCTTCATTTTACCAGGTAGTTGCCGATGGAAAAGCAAAACTACTTAAGCGGTATAAAAAAGTGATTCATTCCAATCAGGCTTTCAATTCTGCAACTACCACCAAAACATTTGCCTTGCGCGATGCTGTTTATTACCTGTTGGCAGATAATAAAATAATCCGGGTTAAACCAACTCCAAAAACAATTGCAGCGGCCCTGGCCGACAAAACAGACCAGGTACAAACCTTCATAAAAACCAATAAAATTGATTTTAAAAGCGACCGGGACCTGGCCAAACTGTTTACGTACTATAACTCTTTGTAGGAATTAAGAGTCAAGAGATAAGAATTAAGACTTTTTTTGTTATGCTTACATAACGTGCTAAACCATAGATATCAATAAATTTTTCCTCTCTTAACTCTTGATTCTTATCTCTTGACTCTAATTTTTATTTCTTGACTCTATTCTAATTCTTGCTCCAGAGCGTACCTTCTTTGCTATCTTTTAGCTGAAACCCTACTTTTGACAGGCCTTCACGGATTTTATCGCTGGTGGCATAATCTTTATTTGCTTTGGCTTCGTTACGCAGTTCAACTATCAGGTTGAGTATTTTGGGCAAATCATCATTATCGGCCTGTTCATCTTTAAGTCCTAAAACTTCCTGCACAAACGTTTTCATAAGGTTTTTAAGCAACCCAAGGTTAACTTCGTTAATCTTCATTTTGCCGTCATGTACCGAGTTGATGATCCGCGATGCTTCAAACAGTTCGGCAATCAATACCGGGCTGTTAAAATCATCGTTCATTGCCGCGTAGCAACGCTCCAGCAGGGGTTCTATTTCAATTTCGGTACTGCCAGATGCCTTTAGGCCATCCAGCAAGGCATAGGCGTTCATCAATCGCTTAAAACCTTTTTCAGAGGCCTCCATGGCATCGTTGCCAAAATCAAGCGTGCTGCGGTAATGTGCCTGCAGCATAAAAAAGCGCACGGTCATGGGGCTGTAGCCCTTATTCAGGATAGAGTTTTCGCCGCTGAAAAGTTCATGGGGCAAAAAGCTGTTTCCTAACGATTTCGACATTTTTTGGCCGTTCACCGTAAGCATGTTGGTATGCACCCAATAATTGGCCGGGTTTTTACCGCAGCAGGCCACGTGTTGGGCTATCTCGTTGGTATGGTGGGTTGGCACAAGATCAAGGCCGCCGCCATGAATGTCAAATTGCTCACCTAAATATTTCTGGCTCATGGCCGAGCATTCCAGGTGCCAGCCCGGGAAGCCCACGCCCCAGGGCGATGGCCATTTCATCAGGTGCTCTGGCTTGGCTTTTATCCACAAGGCAAAATCAAGCTTGCCGTGTTTTTCCTGCTGGCCGCCCAGCGTGCGGGTATTGTTCAGTAAATCTTCCAGGTTGCGGCCGCTTAACACGCCGTAATCTTTGGTTTTATTATATTTTTCAACATCAAAATAAACCGATCCATCTACCTCGTAAGCATATCCTTTTTCAAGAATAACCTTTACCATTTCTATCTGCTCAATAATATGCCCGGTGGCTGTTGGTTCAATACTTGGCGGCAGGGTGTTCAGTATCTGCATTACCTCATGAAAACCAACAGTATATTTTTGTACAATTTCCATCGGCTCCAATTGGGCCAGTTTTGCTTTTTTCGAAATTTTGTCTTCGCCTTCGTCGCCGGCGTCGCCTTCCAGGTGGCCGGCATCAGTTACATTACGTACATAGCGAACCTTGTACCCTAAATGGTTAAGGTAGCGAAACATCAGATCGAAAGATATATAGGTACGGCAGTTACCCAAATGCACATCACTGTAAACAGTTGGGCCGCAAACGTACATGCCCACATGCGGGGCATTAAGGGCCTTAAATTCTTCTTTTTTGCGGGATAAAGTATTGTAAACAAACAATTTTTGTTTCATGAGGGCAAACTTACGATTTTTTCAATTTTTAGCTAATGCGGGCAGCCCGATTATTAAAGCTTACACCCAAGTGATACTATCTTTATTGCTGCAATAAATATTCGAAATCAAATTGGGGTCGGTAACCCAAAACCTGTTTGGCTTTATCGCAAACATAAACACGATCAATACTTTCGGGAAATACCCAGTTTTTATGGCTATAGATGTCTTTGGCTTCGGGGAAATATTTAAGGATAACTTCTTCGGGGTTGTGTTTAAGCCTAACAAGGTCATCCTTGCCAAATGGCGACCCGCTGGATATATTAAAGATTTCGAAATCGGCAAACGTTATACCCAATGCCAGTCGTAATGCCTCGGCGCCATCGCGCTCATCCAGGCCTCTATAAATCCGGTGGTTTATTTTAAGGTTATCATCCTCGGGCAAAAAACGCCCAACGCGGTATACTGATGCTTGCAGGCCTTCTTTATAAAAAAAATCTTTGCAAAGCTGCTCGGTTGTTTGCTTGGTGATATCATAAATATCGCGTGGTTTTTCGGGCAGGTTTTCATCCACCCAAACTGCCTTCGCGTGGTCAACTAAAGCGCTGCCGTAAATGGATGTTGTACTGGTATACAAAAACCTGTTTACACCGTGTTTAACACAGGCATTAAGTAAATTAAGCGTGCCTATAATATTTGTTTGTATAAAAGCTTCCCTGGGGTAATTAAGTTCATAATGCTTGCCATGTACGGCTGCAGTATGAATAATGGCATCAAAACCGCCGCAAAGGTTTTCGATCTCGCTTTTGCTTTTTATGTCGATAATGTTGTCGGTAGTGGCCGAGGGCGTCAGGTCAATACCTGTAACACGATGGTCAAACGTCTTTAAATGTTTTACGGTGGCCGAACCTAACTGACCGGATGAACCTGTAACCAGAATTTCCATGGCTGATATTTAATTCAAGATCAGGTCGCTCCGTAGCGGAAAATGATCAGAAAGCTTTTTTTCAACAATCAGGTACGATGCCACATCAAATTGCGGACTTACCATTATGTAATCTATCTGGTAATTGGGAAAATCGCCATTATAGGTGCGCCCAAACCCGGCTCCTTTTTCGCGGAACGCGTTTTTAAGTCCTTTTGCCATTTGGTTAACCGCAAAGGATGTAGGGGTATCGTTAAAATCGCCGGATATGATATAGGGATATGGGCATTGTGCTGCATGAGCTTTTATTTTAAAAACCTGTTCGCTCCGCTTTATAAATGCCGCCTTCAGTTTGCCGCCCAGCCTTTTGGTTGATTGCATATCTGTTTTGCCTTTTTTTGATACGCTATCCAGGTATTTATAATCTTCGGGGTTAAATTTGATGGATTGCAGATGAAGACTGTAAACCCTGAATGTTTTTTCGCCTTTTTTAACATCAATGTACAAACACTGGTTTGCTGATGACCTATCGGCCGCCAGTTGGATTAAACCTTTTGCTACAATGGGATATTTTGAGAAAACAGCCATCCCGATTGCTTCCGAGCTATTGAAATTAAGCGGCTCGAAATAATAATTATTGGCGCCCATTATTTTTACAATCGAGTCGCGCATATCGTACTCGCCTTTGTAGCGGGTATAAAACTCCTGGAAACCGATAATATCCGGCTTTTGATCATTGATTAACTCCAGGATCTCGTGCTTGGTAGATACATCGTTTTTTGCCCCATAACGTTTAAAGTTATGCACGTTATAAGTCATCAACCGTATGGAATTGATACCCGGCGCCGGCGAAAATGTTGATGCCGTACGCAATCCCACATTGTTATTGAGCACGCCCCAGCCAATCAAGATAGTTATCATCGAAAGCGCCGCAGGCCAGCGCCAGCGTAACAGCCAAACCAGCATCATGATTACATTAAGCAAAAGTATTGGCGGGTAGGCCAGGCCAAAAAAAGCAATCAGCCAAAAAGTGTTGGGGTTAACCGAGGGCGCCAGATAACTAAGCAATAAAGCAACGCAAAGCAGCAGGTTTATCCATAAAAATACTTTATCAATAAAACCTAATCCACTTTTTTTATTTTTCATTCTTGCTTGCGCGGGCTAATGTCTCTTTCTCCTGTCTGCTCAGGCTATCAACGCCCGTTTGTGATATTTTATCTAATATACGGTCAATTTCGTCCTGACGGGGATATTCGGCGCTGTTTTTACCGGTATTGCTGTATACCACCTTTAATTTTGACTTTGATTTGAAAATATTGGCGATACCGGTTATCCAATCATGGCCTTTTTGAAGTTGCTTTATATAAATGAAACCAATTAAAGCACCGCCGATATGGGCAATTTCGCCACCGGCGTTAGGGCCAACAATATTTAAAAAGTCAATTATCAGTATAAAAAGCACTATCCACTTTAATTTTACCGGGCCAATAAATATGAGGGATATGGTATAATTAGGTAATAATGTGGCTGTGGCCACCACTATAGCCATAACACTGGCAGATGCACCAACAATAGTACTATTGGCCGCGGCGTTTAAACTGGTAAAAGCGGGCAGTACATTTAAACATAATAAATAAAGCAGAGCTCCAGCGAGTCCACCCATAATGTACAAGCCTATGGTGCGCTTATTGCCCAGGTATTCTTCAAATATTTGCCCCATCCAATACAGCCAAAGCATGTTAAATAATATATGCAAAACACCGGCGTGCATGAACATATAAGTAAGCAACGTCCAAAAATGGGTTAGCATTTTCGGCAGTGCAGCCGGCAGCAAAAGATATTCGGTGGTATATTTTAGTATGGCGCTATTGCCAAAGCCCGTAAAAAGCTGCTCGACAATTGCAGATAGATTTATTGCCAAAAAAACAATCACATTAATACCAATAAGCAGGTTGAGCTTATTGCCCGACCGCAACATTTTGTATTGGATATTTTGCCAAAGGGTGCTCATAATAAAACCGTTATTAATTTGATAACTCCTGTTTATTGTTAAAAATTGTTAGTTGTGCTGCAATCGCCAAATTTTTACCATAATATAACCAATTAATGCCCCGCCAATGTGGGCAAAATGGGCAACATTATCTGTTGGGCTTTGTTTATAAATCAGCCAAAGTTCAAGCAATATATATCCCGGGATAATGTACTTTGCTTTAATTGGTACCGGGATAAATAACATCATGAGCTCCATATTAGGAAACATCATGCCGAATGTTACCAGTAAACCAAAGATGGCACCAGATGCACCGACTACTGAACCATGATATATGGCCCAAAGCTTTGCCCCCAGCACCTCGCCGTAGGCTAGATAGGATGCATCTGATGCTGGATCGCTAATAGTAAATGCGCCGGTTATTGCGTGCACTTCATAAGCCTGAACCAGTTGATTGCAAACCACAGCGCCAATACCGCAGAGGAGATACAGGTTTAAAAATTTTCTGGGGCCAAGCGAATACTCCAATATTGGCCCAAAAGAAAAAAGAGCAAACATGTTAAAAAGGATATGTTGCGGCTGATCCAAACCAGCATGCATAAACATGTATGTAATGATTTCCCACAACTTGAAATTTGGCGAATTGAAGTAGTATACCGGCAGGTAATGCATCACATTAGGAAAAAACCGACCGATAGAGACAGCCCCGATAAAAACAACGATATTTATAACCAGCAGATTTTTTACTACCGGTGTGATATTGGCAAAAGGCGATTGATTGTATCCGTTCATAGTATAGTTAAAGCCCCGGGGCTATTTTTCAAAGCGTTCCATTAATTCGGCCAGCGTAAATGTACTGATTACGGGCTTACCGTTCAATGCCTGGTTAGGCGATTGACAGGCAAAAAGCTGGTCGATAAGCTGGTTCATTTCTTCCAGCGACAATTTGGTGCCGGTTTTAAGCGCAGCATTGCGGGCTAATGACCGTGCAAGGTTATCCCGCTTATCTACTTTTAAAATGGCCACATTGTTTTTAAACCCTTCCAGTAAATGTTCTAAAAGCTCGTGCTCGTCAACATTGCTCAAATCGGCCGGTATGCCGTCAACAACCACGGTGTTTTTACCAAACTCACGGATGTCAAAACCAAGGGCTTTAATATCGGGCAAAAGCTCCCTCAATAACTCAAAATCGCTGCCGTTTAGTGTTACCGATTGCGGAAATAAACTTTGCTGGCTTACCCCGGAGTGGTGCTGCAATTGCTGTAAAAAACGTTCATACAAAATACGCTCATGAGCAGCCTGCTGCCCTATCAGCATAAAGCCCGATTTAATTTGCGACAAAATAAACCGGTTATGGATCTGGAACAATTGCCGTTCGCTGGGTTTGCTTACCTCCTGCTCGTCAACAGCAATGCTTTTTTCATCGTGCATCAGCTGCTGCTGGTTGGTTTCCTTTTTGCTGATCTCGTACAGCGTATCCCAGTTATTGGGTATGGGTGTATTGCGGTATTCGCTGTTATCCCGCAAGAAAGGATGCTGTTCTCGCGTTCCAGATGATTTTTTCTCCGCAGCAAAGGGATTAAAATCCGGGTTAAAGGAAATGGTCGGCGCTATAATCTCCTCAAACGGCTTCGGAGTTATCAGGTGCTCAATGCTGTTTTCCTGGTCAAAATCCAAACTTGGGGTAATGTTATACCGGCCCAAAGATCGTTTTACGGCCGACCGGATGATGGCATAAATGGCCTTCTCATCCTGGTACTTGATCTCGGTTTTGGTAGGGTGCACATTAATATCAATTTTTGATGGATCGATATCAATGAACAGCACGTAAAACGGGTAACAATCATCAGGCAACAACTCTTCAAACGCAGTAAGTACCGCGTGGTTCAAATACGCATCGCGTATAAAGCGATAGTTTACAAAAAAGAATTGCTCGCCCCGTGTTTTACGGGCAAACTCGGGCTTGCCAACAAAACCACGCAGATTAATAATAGTGGTATCCTCCTCAACCGGCACCAGCCGCTGGTTATAGTTATTACCAAACAGGTGCACTATACGTTGCTTTAAGGCAGCGCCGGGCAAATGGTAAACTTCCTGCCCATCATGGTGCAGGGTAAAAAATATTTGTGGATTGGCCAGCGCAACCCGTTGAAACTCGTCGATAATATGGCGCATTTCTACCGGGTTACTTTTTAAAAAATTACGCCGGGCGGGTGTGTTATAAAACAGGTTTTTGATGGATATGGAGGTGCCGGTATTGGCCGAACACGCCTCCTGGCTAATTACTTCCGATCCTTCGATAAAAATACAGGTACCCAGCTCATCCTCATGACGGCGGGTTTTTAGTTCCACCTGCGCAATAGCGGCTATCGATGCCATGGCCTCGCCCCTGAAACCCATGGTGCGGATGGCAAACAAATCTTCGGCCTTGCGTATTTTTGATGTGGCATGCCGCTCAAAGCACATGCGGGCATCGGTAAGGCTCATGCCGCATCCATCATCAATAACCTGTATCAATGATTTTCCGGCGTCTTTAATAATGAGCTGTATTTTACCCGCCCCGGCATCAATAGCGTTCTCCACCAATTCTTTTACCGCCGATGCCGGTCGTTGTACCACCTCGCCAGCGGCAATCTGGTTGGCAACGGCATCTGGTAAAAGCTGAATTATATCTGACATTTAAAAAAATTCCCTTCAATTTCGTTTTCGATGCTAAATTAAATATTTGAAGGCATAACTTTATGATTTGATAATTGTATATGTAATCAGAGTCAGGAATCAAGAGTAAAGAATTAAGACAGGAAGTAAAAATTACACCGTTTCTTGTGTCTGGACTCTATCAGATAGTCTGAATAAATAGCTAAGGGCACAAAGACAAAGAAGGCAATCATTCAACGCGATTGACGCTCTCTTGATTCTTGACTCTTGATTCTTGTCTCTCTTAAAAAAAGTCTATGAAAAAACTATTGCCGGCGCTGCTGCTCCTGGCTGCAGCCTGCAAACAAAAAGAGTATAATGCCGATTTGTTGATAAAAAACGCGGTTGTTTATACCGTTGATAGTGCCTTTACTACAGCCAACGCGTTTGTGGTAAGCAAAGGTAAAATTGTAGCCGTTGGCAACGCAGATACGTTGGAGCAAAAATACCTGGCCCATGAAGTGATTGATGCCAAAGGCGCTGCCGTTTATCCTGGCTTTATTGATGCCCATGCCCATTTTTATGAATATGGATTAGGCCTGCAGGAAGTAAACCTGGATGGCACCAAAAGCTGGGGCGAGGTGGTTGATTCTGTTCAGGCTTACGCCACACGCAACCCTGATGGCTGGATTATCGGCCGGGGCTGGGACCAAAACGATTGGGCTAAAAAACAGTTTCCCGACAAAGCCAAACTGGATAGCCTGTTCCCGGTACGCCCTGTAATATTGAGCCGGGTTGATGGGCATGCTGTTATTGCCAACCAGGCGGCATTAAACATAGCAGGCGTAAAACCCGGTCAAGCCATAACCGGCGGCGAGATAGAAACTATCAACGGAAAACTCACCGGCATCCTGGTTGATAACGCCGTAGGCATTGTTACCCGCAAGGTGCCCGAACCAACAGCTCCTGTTGTGGAGAATGCCCTGCTATCGGCACAAAAAAACTGTTTTGCCGTTGGTTTAACCACGGTTGATGATTGCGGGTTGCCCTATACCATGATTAACACCATTGCCGATTTGCAGCATAAAGGATCATTAAAAATGCGCATGTATGTCATGTTATCAGACAGGCCGGAGAATTACGATTACCTGTTTAAACGTGGCGCGTTTAAATCGCCCGGCCTGAATGTTCGCGCATTTAAAGTTTATGCCGACGGCGCCCTGGGCTCCCGCGGGGCCTGTTTACTGAAACCTTATGCCGATCAGCCCAGGTGGAACGGTTTTTTGCTGAGCAGCCAAGCCCATTTTGAGGAGGTAGCAAAAAAAATAGCGGCCAAAGGCTTCCAGATGTGCACCCATGCCATCGGCGATTCGGCCAACAGGGTAATGTTAAAAATATATGCATCTGTTTTAAAAGGCAAAAACGATCGCCGCTGGAGGATAGAGCATTCGCAGATTGTTGCGCCGGAGGATGTTAAACTTTTTGGCGATAACAGCATTATCCCATCCGTACAACCCACACACGCTACATCAGACATGTACTGGGCAGGTAAACGCCTGGGCGATAAAAGACTGAGATCGTCGGGCTACATTTATAAAACGCTGTTACAACAAAACGGATGGATTCCGCTGGGAACAGATTTCCCGGTAGAAAACATTAACCCCATGTATACGTTTTATGCAGCGGTAGAGCGGCAGGATTTGAAGGGCTTCCCTGAACACGGCTTCCAGAAAGAAAATGCCTTGAGCCGTACCGAAGCATTAAGGGGAATAACTATTTGGGCTGCAAAAGCCAACTTTGAAGAAAAAGAAAAAGGCAGCATTGAGCCGGGCAAGTATGCCGATTTTGTAATACTGGATAAAGACATCATGAAGGTAAAAGGCGCCGAATTACCTATCGCTAAAGTAACCCAAACCTATATAAACGGAGTTAAAGTATATGATAAAAAATAAATGGGGCTGTGTTTCTGTAGTGTTGTTAGGGTTTGCATTATTTAATACCGCCTGCGCGCAAAATCCACCTTTTACCGGGCGTGCCTATGTTGCTGAAGAAAGATTGGTTCAAAACTCAACCGTTTTGCTCAACAACGCTCAATATACTATCCCGCTGCAAAAGCTGGAAGACTTAAAAATTGCCAGCGTGCATTTTACCAACCAATATGCCAGCGTTTTTGATAGCCTGCTTAACAAATACTGCAAAGTTGAGGTGTTTGATGGCAATGGCAAAAACATGAACGCCCTAGCTGCCGATTTAAAATGGTACAACACCATTGTTTTACAGGTAAATGATGCCGACCTGGGTAACCCGCTATTGTTAGATTTTATTACTACCAACCAAAAAATAAAACGGGTTATCATAGCTGCGTTTGGGAATGGAACACTGTTAAACAAACTAAATAATACAACAGTGCCGGTAATCTGGTCCGAAAGGGTATCGCCGGTATCGGCTTCATATGCAGCACAGGCCATATTTGGCGGCGTGGCCGTTACGCAAAAATTAGCCAAAACCTACTCGCCTGTTTATAGCAGCGGAATGGGTTTTGTTAGCCAGCAAACCAGGCTGCAATACAGCGTACCCGAAGATGTAGGTATTAACTCCAACAACCTGCAGGAGATTGACCAGATAGCCCGCGAGGCCATTACCCAGCATGCCACTCCTGGCTGCGTAGTATTGGTTGCCAAAGATGGCAAGGTGATATTTAACAAAGCCTACGGCTACCACACCTACGACAATGTAACGCCCGATAAGCTGACCGATATCTTCGACCTGGCCTCCATGACCAAAATATCGGCTACCACTGTGGAGACTATGCAACTGGTTGACCAGGGCAAGCTAAGTGTTGAAAACAACTTAGGCGATTACCTGCCCCTGGCCCGCACCAGCAATAAAAACGATGTAAAATTACGCGAGGTATTGCTGCACCAGGCCGGTTTTATTCCCGATATCCAATCATTTGAAAAGGTAAAACCCTCCGATCATAGTACCGATTCTTCGGCAGCCTACCCTACCAGGGTATCTGAACATTATTTTTTGCGGAAGGATTATTTTAAAGATGTAATGCTGCCCGATATGCTCAGTTCGCCACTGAAAACCCGCGGGCAGTATGTGTACAGCGATGTAAGCATGTTGTTTATGCAGGAGGTGGTAGAAAGCATCACCTCCGTTCCCGAGAATGTGTATGTGCAGCAGCAGTTTTATACGCCGCTGGGTATGCAAACAGCCGGTTTTTTACCGTTGCACAGGTTTAGCCAGGCACAAATCATACCTACCGAAAATGACCAGGAGTACCGCATGAGTTTATTGGATGGCTACGTGCATGACCCTACTGCCGCACTTAAAGGCGGCGTTGCCGGCCATGCCGGCCTGTTCGCCGGCGCCAATGATGTAGCCATACTATACCAGATGCTGCTGAACAAGGGCACCTACGGCGGCGTGCAATATTTTAAGCCCGAGGTGGTAGACCTTTTTACCTCCAAACAATCCCCCGTAAGCAGGCGAGGCTTGGGTTTCGACCGCTGGGACCCAATTGCCGACAGGCACTACCCATCTAAACTGGCTTCTGACCAAACCTTTGGCCACACGGGCTTTACAGGCACCTGCGTATGGGTTGATCCTAAGTACAACCTGGTGTACATCTTCTTATCCAACCGGGTAAACCCAAATGTGGGCAGCAAGCTGGGCAGCCTTAACATCCGCCCCAGGATACAGGATGTTGTGTACGAGGCTATCAATAAAGGGATGTAAGCAAGCCGGTGTTCGGGGCTTGGGTTGCCCGAACACCATTTTCTCAAAATTCGGGTTTTGTCCATGGTTTTTAAAGCCCTTAGCGATGGTAAAAAAGGCCTCCGTTATGCCACACCTGCAACCACACCTCACAATCCTATTGCCACATACCCAGTAGGCTCTTTACCACCCTGTTGGCAGCCGCCCAAAGTTTATTTCTCCTTTGCTCCATAGTTTACACCGGATTTACTGAATAAACGATAGCTGTTTTGCACAATACAAAACAGTTAGCATTCAACCCCGCAAGGCAGCATGGTAAACCCTGCCAAACCTTTCCTCTTTTTAATATAAAAATTTGTTCCGAAAACATTTAAGAATATTTTTATATTTAAATGCCTTAACCATTTGCTTAACAATGGCTTTACAAACCTCCTTATCGTTTAATTTATCATGTTTAATAACACCGCACTCGATGTAGTAATCGGACTGGTATTGGTATATCTTTTATACAGTCTGTTGATAACCATTCTTGGCGAATTACTGGCCACCTGGCTTGGCCTGCGTGCCCGTATCCTGCGTATATCCATCGAAAGGATGCTAAACGATGGCCTTGACCTAAAAAAAGCCGGCGATAAATGGCATAATAAAGTATCCTCGGCAATCTCGCGGTTCTTTTTAAAAGAGCCCCCCTCCTTTAGCAGTAGTTTTGCCGGCCTTTTTTATAATTATCCTTCTATTAAATACCTGGCCAAGCTTGAGCCCGCCCAGGCCTTTATCTTCGGGCAAACCAAACCATCTTATATAACACCCGACAACTTCGCGACAACGGCTATCAATATACTGTGCGATCACGGTACTGGCGCTACCAAATACGATCAGCTGGTATTCAGCCTTGAAAATAATACCCTATCCATCGAACCGGAAACCATTAAACAGCTACGGAACATTTACAATTTATCGGGTAAGGATTTGGATACCTATAAGGCCGGCCTCATAGCGTGGTATAATGAAACCCAGGATCGTACCAATGGCTGGTATAAGCGTAAGATAAGTTTTATCCTGTTTTGGGTGGGCTTTTTGCTGGCTTTTGCTTTTAATGTAGATAGTATTAAAATAGCCCATATTTTATCAAAGGATAAAGATGCCCGCACCCAGCTGGTAAATATGGGTATAGCCTTAACAAAAGACAGCGCCCGGTATAAAGGCTTTGTGAATGGAAACGATACAATACCCTCGCGCGCGGTGATAGACAGCGGCTTTGCCCGCGTATCAAAAGATATTGGTGCCGCAAACTTTATTTTGGGTTTAGGATGGGACTTTTCGGAGATAAAGATTGATAGTACGGTAACAGACGGTGTACCCGACTTCAAATATTACAAAAAATATCGGGCCGATATAAATGCCACAACCAAAAACATCCATGACATCCGCGCAATTGCAAGCAGGCGACGCGACAGTGTCGTCTCTTTAAAACAAGAAATTCGACGACTCGCTCAAGACACAACATTGAAAAAGCGGCAATTAAGTTACCTTAAACCCGCTGATCTTACAACCGCCAAAGCTATCCTGTTTAAAGAGATTGATAGCATCAGTAACAAATATGTAACGTTCTTTCACATCCAATCCAACATAAAAACAGATTCGGATAAAATCATCCCTCAAATAACGCTTTTAAATAATGTAAGAGATAGCGTAAACAAAAAAGCGGGTAAGAGATATATCAGCCTGCTATCGGTCAAGTACGATGATGCAAAACAGGTTGCTGTGATCACCGGCACCCGGCACCTCTCCTTCGGAGAAAAAACAGGAAAATTTTTTTGTACCGGACTTTTTAGCTGGAGTTTCTGGGGCTTTATTATTACCGGCTTTGCTTTATCGTTGGGGGCACCTTTTTGGTTTGGGCTATTAAATAAACTGGTTGCACTAAGGGGCGCGGGTGTAAAACCAAAGGACGATACGGATTTGCTTGCCGATCCTGCGGCAGCTAAGGCCGACAAACCGGAAGTAGAAAAGCCAATTGTTATCCAAAAGCTTATCGACACCGACCCTGTTGCAAGCGCGGTGCGGGAGTTGAGGTATAGGTATGGAAATTACCCGGGGGTTTTAAGTATAGGGCAGGGTTTTAAATGGGTAACGGAAAAGGTGGATGGAAAAGACAAAGAAAGCAAGGTTGAAGCTGTTGAAATACATGTTATTGGCAACGTGTTGGCAACTATGCAGGCGGAAATAAAAGACGGCAATTACCACGGTGTTCCCGTTAACGTTATGGCCAATACAATTATTACTGCTCATTTAAATGCGGGCGATACTATTGTAAATCAAACCAGCATTGGTACCCTGGGTTGCTTTGTAAAAAACAAAAAGACAACCGGCAAAATCTATTTAATGTCTTGCTGGCATGTTCTGAAACATAAAAACGATATGATTGACAGCGGACTAAATACAGGTGTAGCCAAGGTATTAGAAGGAGCCATAGGCCCAACCATGGATATAGGGTTTGCGGAGATACTAATAAGCGGACAATTTGATAATACTTTAATCAAGATATCACAGGATTTTAGGGCCGTTACTTTAAATGACGCAAAAAACGAACTTCCAGTCTTTTTCCATGGTGCATTTTTAGGCAGGCAAAGTGATGCTGTGATCTATAACCACGTAGTTGATGATCAAAAAATATTTCATTCAGATACGGGTCAAAACCATTTGATGAGCGATTTATTTAGTATTACCAGGTATAAGCCTAACACCAAAATACCCGAATCGCCGTCCAGCAAAGGCGATTCTGGCGCCGTGGTTGTTGACAAAGAAGGACACCCAGTTGGCATTGTTGTGGGAGGAGACGAAAGCTTCACCTATGTTGTAAAACTGTCAAACGTATTTGCCCCTAATTCGCCATATTCTACGTACTATATTCCTTTTTAATTATTAGCTATGAAAAAAATCCACCCAACCTTAATTTTTCTTTTATTTACACAGAGTTTATTTGCGCAAACAAAAATAATTTTTAACTTATCAGATAAATCTGTTTCGGTAAATAACAAAATAATTACGAAAGACGCCTTTACTATTGATGTAAAAAAGGGAGATCATATTGAAATCGGAATAGAAAAAGCAGGCAGTAAACCCTATAGCGTTGATCTTGTAACCAGTACAGATAAAATCACTTTAAGTCAAAATGATTTTAAAACCGGTAATATCCTAACAGATAATACACTAAAATATAAAAGCCTTCAATTAGATAAAGGCTTCAACATAGCTATCAGCCAGGGAGATTTGTTTATTAAAAAAAACATCCAGCTCCACATTGTGGAAGCAAAAACTACAAAAAAAGATAGCAGTACTCCTAAAGGGAAAAACCCACCAAAATCTGACCAGGGGACTGCCGGTACAGCTGTAGCCCCACCTCCTGCTAAAAAAAAGGAGACAACTTACCAGCTTGGCTTTCCTTATTATGATGCCATCACTTTAACAAATTATAAAACAATAAGGCCAACTTTGTTAGACTCGATATTGGCTACATATACAATCCCCGCGGGCATTAATTCTCCGAAAGAAATTAATAAAGTGCTCGACAATCCGTTTTTTAAAATAAGCACCATAGCAGACGATTTGAAAACCAAACTCGAGGAGGGTCGTAAAAATGAAGGTAAAAACGATGGCCAAGCTGACGCACAAAGCGCCGAAACTATTGCCGCCAGCGTAGGGGCATCCATAGGGGGATTGGGTGTGACCACTTTTGCAGATGGCATATCTAAGTTCTTAATAAAACGCGGCAAGCAGGAATTAAGCTTAAGCTTTTTTGAAAAATTTAAAAAAGTGATCGACAATAATAAAGACCTCACAACACTATTCCCTGCTACATTTCCGTTACTTGACGCTATCGACGAGGATATTTATAACTACAGCGCCTATTTACAAAATCTTCGTGAGGCCTTTAAAAAAGACATCAATGCATTGCCAAAAAATCTTCCGGGCATTGTTGATAACCATACCGAGTATTTTAAAAAGCACGAAAAACTGGAAGCCGAGCTATTAGGGGCCTGTTATCTTGCCCTGCAGGTACAGTTAGAAGCACATCCGGGAGATATCCTGGCTAACATTCCGGATAGCATCCTTAATAAGTTTGATAATTTATCGGCCGACACTACCAAACATTATTTTAAAGGGTCAATCCAAACTTTACAATTGTTAAGCAACGCCCTGCGCGATACGGCGTCGGGCGAAAAAGCCGCTTACTGGGTTAATGCCTCGCAAATACGACGACTAACCAGTAACCCAGTAACTCTTGAAGTGTTTTTTGCTTTGCTTTATCAAAAAGCCATCATTGACTACCAGAGAATAGTGTATGATGATAAGCACACGTTAACAGCTATTTTTGACACGGTAGCCCCTATGATTAAAGCCAAACAACAAATATTGGCCGATTACAAGCAGTTTATTGCTGATTTTGGCACCAGGGCAGATCAGCTTAATAAAATGGTAAAAGCCGGTAAAAGTGAGCCCGATTCGGCATCTGTAGAAAAATATGCGGCTTATTTTAAGGCCACAGTTGGCATATTGGAGCAAGCCAGCGATGTTGGAAATTTGCCGTTTCCGGTAGGTAACTCAAAAACCATTTACGCCGCTTTAAAAACAAAAGACTTTCACCAAAAGTTTAAACCATACTTTGACATATCTAACAATATTGCAGATATGGCGGTAGATATAAGCAATAAAAACTATTCCTCTGCAATTAACAACGCTGTATTAGTTTACAATAGCATATTAACAAAACCACTTACCCAGGAAGCTACTGCGGCACAAACACAGAAAGCAAATTTAAAAGCCGGGCCAAAACTGGATTCGGCAGCAAAAGCAAGCAAAATTGCTACCGCCCAGGCTGATACTGTTAAAAGCAAAATGACCGAATTTGTAAAATACGGCAGTTTCATGGCGGCGGTAGCCACTGCCAAAACAAGCGATGACGTCGAAAACGCAATTGAAGCTGCCGCCTTACCGGTAGGCAGCTACTCTATCAAGCAAAAATCAGAATTCAATATATCATTGAATGGATACGTTGGTTATGCCTGGGATTTTACGAAGCTACCGGGTAAGAGCAATAACCGTCTTTTTGCTAATGGCATCTACGCTCCTGTGGGTTTTTCGGGCAGTGTGGGTTTACATGGCGGAAAATGCGGCGCGCTCACACTTTTTGCATCATTAATTGATGTGGGCAGCCTGGTATCCTATAATTTGAAAGGCGATACCACCGCCAGTAAGCTTAAACAAGATATAAGGCTTGAAAGCATTATATCGCCATCGGCACAACTATTTTATGAAATACCCAAATGGCCGCTGGCATTTGGTTTTGGCTGGCGCAGAACGCCCAAACTGTTTTTCTCAAAAGATAGCGGTTTTACTGTGGTGCAGCCTCAAAGCGTTTTTAATGTTAGTATATTGATAGATATACCTATAACCACACTTTTTAATACACCGCACAAGGTGAAATAGGGACTGCAAACCACGCCAAGGTATTAAATACCATACCGCTGCGAAGTTTTAAAAACTTCGCCAGGTTTGCCTTTTTCAAAATTCCCGCCATTGTTATAGTTGCCTCCACTGTTTTTAATCTTGATCTTGGCAGAAACCAAGTAAGTTGCTCCTTATTTACAAGCTTTTCTCCCAGATATTGCCAGCCGGTTTACCAAGCTAATTTTTACTAACAGCTACAGTCCACCCTCATTTTCAATACTTCATCGACAGATATCAACAATTGGGCGATACATTTTAGCCCGGAAACATGGATATGAATACTTTCAGCTAATAATCACGCTCAAATAATTATTGATATCATGGAAAGAAAAACTTTTTTAACCAGCGGGCTTGCGGCATTAGGCTTTGCCGCTATCGCCCCGCTTGCCAATTCCTGCAAAAAGGAAAGCACAGGTACCACAACTACCAGTACCACAACAACTACCACCACCACCACGGGCGGTACCACCAGCAGCTCATGTACTACAGGGGCTACAGAAACAGCCGGACCCTACCCTACTATCACGCCATCAAGCTACGTCAGGAGCAATATTGTTGACGGGCAATCGGGCGTGCCTTTAACTATTAAACTCTCGTTTACCAATACCAATAGCAGCTGCGCGGCATTAACGGGGGCCCTGGTAGACATTTGGCATTGTACCGCGCTGGGCTATTATTCTGAATACACCGATACCCCCGGCGGTGGCTATGCTACTGTTGATTACACATCGTCGCATTTTTTGCGTGGGCGGCAAACCACCGATAGTACTGGCCTGGTTACGTTTACCAGTATTTTTCCGGGCTGGTACTCTCCGCGGGCCCCGCACATTCATGTACACGTATATAACTCGTCGGGCACGTCGTTACTCATCACGCAGATTGCTTTCCCTACGGATGTTTGCAATACCGTTTATACCACCGCAACTGATTATAAGGCGCGAGGCGTTCAGGATACGGCAAACACCGCGGATATGGTTTTCAGCGATTCGCTTGCCACCGAACTATCAACCGTTACAGGTAGTGTTTCGGCCGGATACGTGCTTACCATAAGCATTGGCGTTGCCGCCTGATTTACTGCAAATATTAAAACAGTCTACCTGTTTACACCCCCCAAAGAGGCGATTGCATGATTTGTGCAATCGCCCGGAAGGGTTGTTTATACACAACCTAAAAAACTATTTCTTAATCAGCAATTTAAAAACCCATATGATCCCGCAATCCAAAGGCAAGATGTTTTTATCAGACGAACGCGGACTAACCCAGCATGACTGGTACCGCAGTTATCACACTTTCAATTTCGGCAGTTATAATAACGGCCATAAGCACCCATTTAGCGATTTGTACGTTTTAAATGACGATACACTGGCCGCAGAAGAAAGCATCAGGATGAGCGTGAAAGAACACACGGCCGTTTTGCTCATCCCGGTTGTTGGCGCCATAGGATGCCGGGACCATAACGGCGACCATATAATGATAGAACCCGGCATGGTGCAACTATTGGCACTACCGCCAGGCTCGGGATTCCAGGTTAATAATCCGTACAAAAAAGAGACTGACCTTGTTAACTTTTTGCAGCTCTGGATCAAAATAAAAACACCGGCGAACCAGGATTTCTGTTTCGATTTACCCTCAAACCGGAACCAGCTAACCGAAATTTTCGGGCTTGGAAACACCATTGGCTACATGGGCCAGTTTGATGGCCGTGCCGAAACCACTCTTTGCGTAAGCAAACCGGGAAACGCCCTATTTGCCTACGTTATTGAGGGTGCGTTTGAAGTTCAGTACCGCCTGATGCATGCCAGGGACGGGCTGGTTTTATGGGATTTGGAAGAGGCCGAGCTGGAAGCGCTATCAAATAACGCCATCATTATGCTGATTGAGATTACCCCACAATGAGCACGGCGGCTTATCATGGCACCCGGCTAAAAACAGATACCGGAATAACGCCGTCAGGGCGGGGCGGCACATGCCAGGTTAGTTTATCGCCATCGAGGGTAAAGCTGCTTACACGGGTGGTTTCGTCCCAGTTGGGGAAAGATGCCCGATCGGTATGAAAAGTGATGGTATTTTTCACCGGGTCGACGTTGTAGGTTCCAAAATGGCAACTGGCACTTAAAAGTGCCGCCTGGTACTCCTCGGGAGTGCCTTTCGCCCGGTCGCCCGAGGCGAATTTGGTTCGGTCCGACCGAAATATTTCTACCACATAATGCCCGTCGGCAGTAAAAATGGCGATACCATGGGGATTGGGGCCATAGTCGGGCTGCCGGGTGCCGTCAGCAAGTATCTTGTCGGCCGCGGTGAGGCGCCAGGTACCCACAAGTAGTTTGGATTGTGAAAAGGCCGGCATTGTTCCAAAAGCCAGCGCAATTAATAAAAGGCCTTTTTTTAAGGCGATGGTTTGTTTTTTCATGACATTGCTTTTTTGTTGATCAAAGCTGTCTATTGCAAACCGGCTCCAATAATATTTTCGACGCGGGTGGTTTTATCCTCTATGAATGCCACCATTTATTCGACGCGAGCGCTGCGCGCCACATTGTGGCCGGGGGCCTTACTTTTTAAGGTGAATACCGGGAATAATAATCCTGCCGTATAATAAACCACATAGACAGGTAAAAACCCAGGAATTTGTGCTTGTTGTAAAGTATTATTTGCTGATATAAACTGGAAGCTTATCGGCCATAGCCGCTTTAACAACCTGTTCTAAAGCTGTTTTGTTAACCGGTTTAATAATAAAGCCCGAAACCATTTCAAGATCGGTTGCCCGCTGGTGATCATGAGGGTCGATAGACGCGCTCACTAAATAAATTACAACTTTTTTTGACAGGTCCGGGGCCAGCCGGGCAAAACGTTCAATAAATCCCCATCCGTTAAGTATAGGCATATTAATATCCAGCAGGATAAGCTCGGGTAACATATCGGGTTTATCTTTAAACAACTTAAAGTACTCGAGCGCGGCCTTCCCGTTTTCAAAGGTGACCGTTTTTTTTGCTATCTTATAATTAAAAATCATAATCTCCGACATCAGGCGGGCGATGCTGTCGTCGTCAATTACACAAGCAAGGTTAAAGTCATACATATCAACCTTAAATTCAAAAAGCGAACCAATTTAAATATGCCCTGTCTTAAGCGGAATTTGCTGGCAAAAAGTGTGGATACCGGGATAAAGTTTAACTATTGGGTAAATAAATTCCCGCCTGGTGCTTTAGCAGGCTATCTTTATTTATAGATAGGGATTCACAAGGGCCCTTTGAAATAAAGCGGGATGCCCTTTAAAATACAGGAATGATTTATTATGTGCACCGCGTTAAAGCTTGATACTAACTTTTGTTCCTGTTTTAGCCGCCAGGTATATCGCATCAATTATCTTCAGATCTTTTACGGCTTCTTCGCCGTCAATGGGTACAACAGGTTGTTTGTTTTGGAAAATGATGCCCGCCATTTGGTCCATCTGCACCGTTTGATGAACGGTAACGGGTTGGGTCAGTTCGCCTTTGTGTGTGTGCCCCATAATGGGGCCGTAGCCGGTGGACGGCAGTAGCTCTGCAAACCCTTTTTCTCCGTTCAGGAAAAAACGATCGAGGTTGTTCATGGTGTACGTTGATAGGCAGGACGCCACAGCCCCACTGGGAAAGCCAAGCTGAAACTGAATAGTTTCATCAACGCCCTCCTTAAATTTTACATTATCGGTTTTAGTTTCCTGCGCCGTAACCCAAACCGGGTCTTCGCCGGTCATATACCGCGAACCATTGATGGCATAAATACCAATATCCATTATAGATCCTCCACCGGATAGTTGTTTGTTCAACCGCCATTGCGTAGGGTCGCCTATGGTAAAGCCGCATAACCCCTGGAAGAAAAGAATCTTTCCAAACTCACCGGCTTTTCTCATCCTGATCACCTCCAGCGTTTTGGGTTCAAAATGCATCCGGTAGCCTACAAGTAATTTCACGTTAGCTTTTTTACAGGCGTCAACCATCTCCTGCCCTTCACGGGCATTCACAGCCATTGGCTTTTCGCAAATAGCATGCTTACCCGCTTTGGCCACACGTATTACCTGGTCATGATGCAATCCGTTTGGTGTTATCACATAAACCGCATCTATATCGGGATTGCTTTTTATGTTATCAAAGTTTTCGTAATTGTAACAGTTTTTCTCCGGTATCTTATACTTGCTTTGCCACTCTTTAACTTTTGAGGGGGTGCCGCTAATAACACCAACCAGTTTGGCCTTTGTGCAGGTTTGCATGGCTTCGGCAACGCGGGTTCCGTAGCTGCCAAGGCCCATAATGGCCACGCGCAGTACCGGCCCGTCATAAATTTCGTTATGATGATCTGTACCATTTGCCCATCCCGAAATTGGTGCAAGGTGCAATGCTAAGGCCGATAGCCCAATTTTTTGTAAAAAGTCGCGGCGTGAATTCATAACCTGGTTGTTTAGTTTATTTGGCGATCACAAATTACTCATTTCTTTAAATACTTTAACAGGCTGGGTAAGTTTATGTTTCTGCTGCAATTACCTTGTTACAATTGAAAATAACAGCCGGCAACATTTATAGGTTAAAGCTTGCCCTACCGGGAGAAAATAGGGGTATTGATAAAAACAAAGCGGCAGGTAAACCTACCCGCCGCTTTGATCATCTAAAATAAGAAAATTAAAACTGCCTATTTATAATCAGGATTTTGAACCAATACACCGCCACTTTTGTCAATTTCTGTTTGTGGCAGTGGCCATTTGTAAAACTTATCTTCAAAGTGATAAACAATGAGGGATGTTTTAACATTATTTAAAATGTCGCCTGCAATATGCCACCTCAACAAATCGTAATGACGCAGGCCTTCAAAAGCAAGCTCAATCCTCCGCTCATGTCTTATCCTTTCCCGCATTTGCGCCTGGGTATACCCGGCCGGATACGGAGGCATACCTACACGCGCTCTCAAATCGGCCATTGCTTTATAAACATTTGCATCGGGGCCAACTACTTCGTTCTGCGCCTCGGCATACATCAGCATTACTTCGGCTAAGCGCAGTATAACGGCATCCTGCTGGCTAAGGGTAGAAAAACCATACGGCATGTTATTAGGTTCTAAAAACTTAATAGTGCCATAACCAGTAGGGCGCTGATTTGAGGGATGGTACACTTTTCCCGGTCCAAAATAAACAGAATCGGCATATACCGTTTTACGTAGCCTTGGGTCGCGGTTATTAAACTGGTTTTTTGTATCGGTAAGCGGCGATGTACCATATGGCAAACCATCGGTACATTCAAAAGCGTCAACCATGTTTTGCAGCGGGGCGCAGGCATCGTAGTCTCCATAATATAAATCCCAGGGAGCTGTATTATTGGGCGACAAAAAGTTAACAGAGAAAATGATCTCGGTATTATTTTTTTGTGTTGCGTCTCTGAATACATCTTCAAAATTTGCGCTCAGTTTGTATTGCCCCATCAAATCCTGGCAAATATCCCTCACCTGCATCAAAATAGCAGGATCGGGCGTGCCGGTTTTGCCATAAGCAGCAAATAACAGCACCCGCGCTTTTAAGGCCTTTGCCGATGAAGCGGCAGCGTGCCCTCCATTGGCATAATACGCGGCTGTGTTCAAATTGGCAATACTATAGTCCAGGTCGGCCGTTATCTGGGTTAGCACCTGGGCGGCAGGTACTTTGGGCTGTTTTTGGGTAGACAGATCAATCGGCTGTAAAACCAACGGCACATCGCCATAAATACTATATAACTGAAAATAGAAAAAGGCCCTTATAAACCTTACTTCGCCTTCATACACTTTTCTTTGCGCATCAGAGATATCGGACCCTTTGTAGTTGCCCAAATTTTGTAAAAACAAATTGACCCTGGCAATACCTGTATAACTATCGTTATAAATGGCTGTTTCATAGCCTCCTGTGGTAGGGTTAAAGTTGCCCTGAACAAAATCCTTTGAACTGCCCGAATTAAACTGGTTATAGCCATTATCGGTAAAGCAATCTCTGAAACCCATGCCTACGGCAAATTCTTCTGGTTGCAAAGAGGCATAAACTGCGGCAAGCGCCTGATCAAAATCACCTTTTGATTTATAAAATGTGGAGGTGGCTATCTGATCCAAAGGATTTAACTCCAGCGTTTTTTTACATGCACCTAAAAACAGGGATGTTATTAATATGGTTGTTATTATAATACGATTTTTCATGTTAGGCTAATTAAAAAGTGACATTTACACCAAAAGAGTATATTTTATTTTGCGGGTACTGTACCAGGTCGCCGCTGCCGTAACGTTCAGGGTCAAGACCTTTGAATTTGGTTATGGTAAATAAATTGTCGCCGGCAAAGTAAAGCCTTACCCTGTTGATGCCTATACTTTTGGTCATCTTAGCGGGGAGTGTATAGCCAAACACTAAATTTTTAAGCCTTAAATATGATGCATCCTGTAAAAAGAAAGTTGATGGGCGGGTAATTTTATCCGGGGCACCTTGTCCCCAATATATCCGCGGCATAGTGGTTGAAGGATTTGCGGGGGTCCAGCGGTTTATCCAGTCTGTTGTTGGGGCTGTACCTTGTACAAAAGGTAAGGTTCCCCAGCCAGATACGTATGATTTATCACCATAAACGCCCTGCATCATAGCCGTCAGGTCAAAGCCTTTAAAGCTGGCCGATAGGTTAAACGAATAGTTTAATTTAGGATAAACACCGCCTATAATGGTGCGGTCGTTCTGGTCAATTTTGCCATCGCCATTTACATCTTTATATTTCAGGTCGCCGGGTAAGGTGTTGTCATTATACTGTTTGGGCGAGCTGGCCACTTCTGCCGCTGTTTGAAATATACCCACCACCTGCAGCATATAAAATGAATTCCAGGGCTGGCCGTTTTGATTAATAGTATAACCGCCAATTTCTGTTTGGCCAAATTGTACCAGCTTGTTGGTGTTATGATCAACATTAACACCTAAATTGTATGCAAAGCCGTTTAAAGCACCATCGCGTATAACGTTATTATAAGCAAGGCCAAGCTCTACACCGCGGTTGTTAACAACGCCGTTGTTAATAATTGGCGGGCTTAAACCTACAACACCTGTTACCTGTGAGTACCTTAAAATGTTAGATGTTGTTTTATTATACCAATCGGCCGTCAAATTAAAATTCCTGAAAATAGTTACGTCCAAACCCACATCGGTCATGGTGGTAGTTTCCCATTTAATAGAAGGGTTATTCAATGCCTGTTGGGCTACACCGGTTGTTAAGGTTGAGTTATCAAAAGAGTAGGCTCCGGTAAGGTTCAGCAACGCCTGGAAAGGATAGTTACCAATATTTTGGTTACCCAACTGCCCCCACGAACCGCGTAATTTAAAATTATCCAGCCATGTTAAATTTAGTGCCTTTACAAATGGTTCTTCGGTAGCGCGCCAACCTGCAGAAAACGATGGAAATATGGCCCATTTATTAGCATCAGGAAATCTTGAGCTGCCATCATCGCGAATATTAGCCTCTAATAAATACCGGCCTTTATAATCATAATTCAGGCGGCCGAAGTATGACATTAAAGCCCATTGATTTGATGTACCGTAGGCGCTTTGTATATCCGCACCGCCTGCGTTTAATTCCTGAAGCTGATCGCTCGAGAAATTTTTACGGTAACCCTGCAAATATTGGTACTTGCTTTGCTCAATGCTGTAGCCAAACTGTGCCTTAATATTATGACCATGAAAATCATGATTATAGTTTAAGTAGCTATAAAGGTTTGTGTATACGGTTTGCTCATCCTGATCGGTTAATCCACGCCCCAAATCGAGCGATGTTTGCAATTGGTTGGTTTTAAAATTGTACTCGTCTATGGTCGATTTATAGTCCTTGTACTTATCCATGTTCATATTTACCGAACCCTTGGTGTACCAGGAAAAATCTTTGCTGAATTGTACTTCGAACCATCCCTGGGCGTTTACGGCATAATCATTGGTTACACGTGTAAAGTTTTTGTCAAGTTCGGCAACAGGGTTTTTGTTGTTGTACTCAAAATCATAGGCTTTATAGGTGTAGCGTCCGCTGCCATCAGTTAAATATGGCCCGTAAGTAGGCGCTTGCGACATGGCCGAAAGAAAAAGGTCCATGGAAGACCCATCCCATTGACTGGCCGATGAGGGGTTCCCCGCCACAGCATCTCTTGTACCTGATTTTAACAATACGTTGGCCCCGAATTTTATATGATCGTTAATCCTGGAGGTTAGGTTTATGCGGGCATTGTATCTTTTATAGTTAAAGCCCTTCATGATACCATTCTGATCGATGTAACCTAATGAAACATTGTAGGTTGTTTTATCGGTACCGCCACTAAATGTAACGTTGTGGTTTTGGGTAGGTGCCGTTTTAAATATCAGGCTTAGCCAATCGGTATTTGGATAATGCAGCTTATCTGTACTGTTACGGTACAGGTCTATCTGATCCTGCGGGTAAAGAGAACCCGGATCGGTAATTCCACTGTTGATATGGGCTTCATTAAACAACTCCATGTACTGGGCCGAATTGGTGATCAGTTTAAACATCTTTGTGGGTTTATAAATACCCACGTTACCATCATAGGTAACTGACAGCTGCCCTGCCTTACCTTGCTTTGTTGTAACCAACACCACGCCATTTGCCGCCCTTGAACCATATATGGAGGCAGATGCCGCGTCTTTAAGAACGGATACATTGTCGATATCGGTAGGGTTAAGATCGCTGAAATTT
The DNA here is from genome assembly GCF_007971525.1 of Mucilaginibacter ginsenosidivorax. Taxonomy (NCBI): domain Bacteria; kingdom Pseudomonadati; phylum Bacteroidota; class Sphingobacteriia; order Sphingobacteriales; family Sphingobacteriaceae; genus Mucilaginibacter; species Mucilaginibacter ginsenosidivorax. Next base: position 3,361,557 of record NZ_CP042437.1, on the reverse strand, counting down.
CCCGGCACACCATCAATCAATATAAGCGGGTCTGATCCCGCGCCGCTAAATGTACCGTTACCACGGATGCGGATAGATACGTTCTCGTTACCCGGTTCGCCCGAGCCGGTATTTATCTGCACACCGGGCGCCAGGCCTTCCAGCATCGAGGCGGGATTAACCACCGGGCGCTTGTTTAGCGTTTCGCCGCTAACAGACGAAACAGCGCCGGTTAGGTTTACCTTTTTTTGTGTACCGTAACCCACAACAACCACCTCATTAAGTGCCGACGTTTGCTCTTTTAAAACCACATCAATTTTTGTTTGGCTGCCAACGGGTATTTCCTGGGCAACAAAGCCAATAAAACTAAAAACCAATACCGCTTTGCTATCGGGCACACTAACCGTATAATTACCATCAATTCCGGTTTGGGTACCAAGCTCAGATCCCTTTATTTTAATGGTAACACCGGGTAAGGGCAGGCCCTTATTATCTTTAACCTGGCCGGTAATGGTGATTGCCGCCACTGGTTTATATTCTTCGGTTTTGGGTGTTACCACAATAGTGGTATTATTAATTATGTAGGTAAACGGCTGGTCCTCGAAACATTTTTTTAAAGCATCTTCCAGGTCGGCGTTTTGCAGGTTTACATTTACAGGTACAGCCTTTTTCAGCATTTTGGCATTGTACAGCACGCTAAAGCCGGTTTGTTTGTGAATTTCCTTTAACGCCTCGGAAAGCGAAGCATTGCTTTTGTTCATGCTGATCTTTTGTGCATAGGTAGTGGCGGCACTAACCTGCAGTATAGAGATTAAGCATAAAAAGACCGACAATTTCATAATCAGAAATAATTTAGATTGGACGCGGGGCAGCTCCCTGCATCTAATTGCAGCGAAAATTTTATACATTTGAATGTTAGGTTAAATAATTGGTTATGAGAAAAATGATCATTAGTTTTTACCTGGCAGCTTCACAGCTTAATACCAGGGGCGGTACGAACGCTCCTGGTTATTATATACAGGTTAACATTATTGGCAGATACAGCTACTTCATAATGATTACCCTCCTTCCCTCAATTTTATAGTGAATAGTACGGGTTAATTGCATGTTATTTAAAAGTTCGGTTATGTTTTTGTACCGGGATATGGTACCTCCAAACTCGTTTTGCTGAACATCATCGCGATATTCCACCTCCACATCATACCAGCGGCTCACCTGTTTCATAATGTTTACAATGCTTTCGTCATGAAATACAAAAAAGCCCTTTATCCAGGCCAGGTTTTCTTCGGTATCGGCCCGGCTAACTTTAATGGCGGCCCCGTTTTCTGCGGTCGTTCCCTGTTGCCCCGGCGCCAGCATTACCGCCGAGCCCGCATTCGACATTCTGACCGATCCTTCTATCAGCGTTGTGGTTATACCGGCATTATCGCTGTAAGCATTTACATTAAAATGGGTGCCCAATACCTGCACCTGCGTGCCGTTTGCTTTTACTATAAAAGGTTTTGCCTTGTTTTTTGCCACTTCAAAATAAGCCTCGCCCGTTAATTCAACCTGCCTGTCGGCACCGGTAAAAGCCTGCGGAAACTTTATTGACGATGCCGCATTTAGCCATACTTTGGTACCATCTACCAGTTCAACTTTATACTGCCCGCCGCGTGGCGTGGTTATGGTGTTAAACTCTGGGGCTGTATTTATGGCAGTTTCGCCTGCCTTATTTTCAAAGCGATACACCAGCATGCCGTTGCCTGTTTTGCTTACTTTAACCCCGGTTTTTGCGGCAATCTCGCCGTTTTTAGCATCGTCAAGAATAATATTGGTGCCATTGGCCAGGGTAAGGTAGGCTTTGTTGCCGCCCGGCACTATTGGTTTGGGTTTTAGTTTGGTCACCACGGCCGATGCCTGTTGCTTTGGCTTTTCATTTTTTATGTAAAACAAGCCGGCAAACAAGGCTATCAGCAAAACAGCTGCTGCGGCCATCCAACGGTAGTGGGTATTTTTGCCCGGTGTTATTTTAACCACTTTGCGGCTATCGCTTAGTTTTTGCCAAATCCGGTCGCGGGCGTCCTTTTGATTAACCAAATCATCGGCCCAGTTGTCGTCAAGCAATTTCATTTCGTCGCTGTAGGCGTCAAGCAGTTCCTTTTCCGTGGGGCTGCACTGTCCGTTCATGTACTTTTGGTACAAAACCACAAACTCATCTTTGGTTATCATCAGGAATGTTTATTACAGGTTTACATATGATATGTGTAGATAACATTTAATCACACACATACTTTGTAACTTTTATTTTGCAGCATGTAAAACCTTAACATTATTTGCCTGCTTTTCATACTTTTACCCAACCAATTATGTTTAACTCCACGCTTAGCGACGCTGAACTTTGGGCTGCTATCCGCCATAATGACGAAGCCGCTTTTACCGCTCTGTTTGACCGGTACTGGGTGAGGCTTTACAAAACCGCGCAGGTTTACATTAAAGATCATGAGGTAAGCGAAGAAATTGTGCACGATGTTTTCCTGAACATCTGGAACCGCAGGGATGTGCTTGAGATCGAATCATTCCCGGCCTTTTTACTTACTGCCACCAGGTACCAGGTTTATAACCGGATGCGGTCGGCAAAATCGCCCGTTATTTTAGCGCCTGAAGGGTTGGATATAAGCGAGCCCCAGGATAGCAACGCGGGCGAGAGTCATATAATGATACAGGAGTTTCAGCAAGAGCTGGATCAATACCTGGTACAGCTACCCAGGCGCTGCCAGGAAATATTTTATTTAAGCCGTGTAAGACAACTCTCGAACCAGGAAATTGCCGGCCGGCTGGGTATATCAAAACGCACCGTCGAAAACCAGATCACGGTTGCCTTAAAGCACCTCAGGGTTTGCCTTAAACATGTGTCCTCCGCTATATTAATGATGTATCTTCTGAAGTAAATGGTTGTTGATTGTAGACAGGTTGTTTGAGTATTGCAGCAGGCTTTATAGTGAAAGCGCCAAAACGACCAGGTTCTGCGAAGAGAAATAAAAAGCGCCGCACTCTGAGCAGGCGCTGATTAATTAACTATTAACTGAAAGTATCTTCTTAACAATGAAGAAACCGGTAAAGAACGACGAGAGTGTGATGATTTGCCAGGGCAAACCTCCCTTGGGATTATAGTAGTAGTTTATTCATGCAGTTTAATTAGCCTTTTTAATTTTCAGCAGTGAAAATAGACTAAAACTCCTTTGTCAAGGCGCAAATATCGGCGAACAGGCCTTTTATATCGATGAGTTGCGTTTTGGGGCGTGACTGGCCAAAACACTACTTAATAGTTTCAGGGAAAGAATCTGCTTAAAGGCAAAACCATGGGATGGTTTATAATGAATACGCAGATGTATTGAATATAGCGGCACATCAATAAGCTTTTCTCAGCCTATCTGCAAATTCATCCGGCAGAGGGCTTTTTTCTATCGCAGCAGCCGCAGTTTCAACATCATACGAAGTCCGGATAAATTCCACATGGATGCCGTTATTGTTGCTGACGCCGCTTTTTTTGTTCAGGCTTAATATGACATAACAGACATCGGGATTACCATCTTTCGGTTTGCCTACCGAACCAATGTTGATAACGTGTTTGAAGTTTTGATCGCTGGCTTTAATAACGCGATGATAGGGCTTATGCGAATGGCCAACACATAATATGTCGGCGTTGGCCTCGTCCATCATTGCTAACACATAAGCCTCGTCAAAATCTTCCAAAACGTATTCGTCGACACTCCGGGTGCTGCCGTGGGCCAGCATTACATTTAACGGCCCATCAGTCAGCTTAAATTCAAGCCGAATGTGTGCCGGGAGCGTTGCAAGGTATTTGCGGTTCTCGTCATTAATCAAATGATAGGCGTGGCTTTTCCCCGGTTCGGTTAGGCTTTGGGCTGTGGTAGCCATTTTTTTCGGTTTCAGATCGTGGTTGCCGGCAAGGGTTGCAATGCCTCGTTTGCGTATTTGGGCAATTACCTCATTGGGCCAAACGTTGTATCCCACTAAATCGCCCAGGCAGTAAACCGTATCAACCCGGCGGCTGTCCAAATCGTTCAGGAAAGCTTCAAACGCCGGTAAATTGGCGTGAACATCTGAGAAAAGCGCAATTTTCATTATTGTACGGATATTTTTGCCGCATAATATTTTTTGCGGAAATAAAAAGCCAGGTTAACCAGGGCAATAAGGGCCGGTACCTCAACCAGCGGGCCAATAACCCCGGCAAATGCCTCGCCCGAGTTGATACCGAAAACACCAATGGCAACCGCTATGGCCAATTCAAAATTGTTACCGGTAGCGGTGAAAGCAATAGAAGTGCTGCGGGAGTAATCGGCCCCAAATGATTTGCCGATAAAAAAGCTCAGCACAAACATAATGGTAAAGTAAACAACCAATGGTATAGCTATGCGGATAACATCAAAAGGAATTTGAACAATAAGGTTCCCTTTCAGGCTAAACATCACCACAATAGTAAACAACAAGGCGACTAGTGTTATGGGCGATATAAAAGGAACATATTTGGTTTGAAACCAGGCCTCGCCTTTAATTTTAATAAGGGCATAACGGCTGATGATACCGGCCGCAAAGGGGATGCCTAAATAAATGCCCACGCTTTTGGCAATTTCGGCAATGGTAATATCTACAGCTAAGCCTTTTAGGCCAAATAGCGGCGGCAATACGGTAATAAACACATAGGCATAAACGCTATACAGCAATACCTGGAAAATACTGTTCAGGGCAATGAGGCCGGCCGCGTATTCGCGGTTGCCTTCAGCAAGTTCGTTCCAAACTACCACCATGGCAATACAGCGGGCCAGGCCTATCAGTATCAGCCCAACCATATAAGCAGGGTGATCGCGCAGTAAGGTTATGGCCAAAACAAACATCAGGATAGGCCCCACTATCCAGTTTAAAATTAAGGATGCACTTAATACTTTGGTATCTTTAAATACCTCGCCCATGTTTTCGTACTTCACTTTAGCAAGTGGTGGGTACATCATCAGGATTAGTCCTATAGCTAAAGGAATATTAGTGCTCCCGCTGGAGAACGAGTTGATAAAACCCGATGACGAAGGGATAAAATACCCCACGCCAACGCCTATGGCCATGGCAAGGAAGATCCACAGAGTAAGGTAACGATCAAGAAAACCTAATTTTTTACGCTCGGCCACTGGAGCGCAGTTATTTGCTGACATATTGATTTTATAGGGTTGTTGGTATTAAAAAGGGAAATGGGAGCGCCGGTTTTAACCAACATACTGTTTTACAAAATTGGCCGCATAGGCTTTTATAATGTCCCTCACGTTCCTGAATTCATTCAATATCTCCTCTGGCGTACCCTTGGCTTTTGCCGGATCGGGAAAGTTATGATGAAAGCGTTGTACATTGCCCGGAAAAAACGGGCAGGCCTCATTGGCGTTATCGCAAACGGTTATTACATAATCAAACGGGATGTTGATGTACTCATCCACATGATTTGATGTGTGTTCCGAAATATCGATATGGTCTTCGGCCATTACCTGTATGGCCCTGGGGTTTACACCGTGAGTTTCTATCCCTGCGCTGTAAATGTTGGCTTTATCGCCGGCAAAAAAACGCAGGTAACCTTCGGCCAGCTGGCTACGGCAGCTGTTGCCGGTACATAATACTAAAATGTTTTTCATGTTTTTTATAATATTTTCTTCATAACAATGGCCGATTGCGGACACACGTGACTAAACTCCGTTGATTGCTGAACTTCGGCCGGAACCTCGGCCCGGGTAATTTTCTGATACCCTTTTTTACCAAAATATTCCGGCGCCGTTTCGGTAAGTAAAAAGATTGCCTGCAGTGATTGGGCGGCGGCAAGCATTTCCAAATTATTAAGCAACTGGTTGGCTATGCCCTTACCACGCTCTGCCGCAGATACCGCCACAGAACGCAGCAAGCCGTAGCTTTCATAAATCTCGATACCGGCAACGCCTATTACCTCTTCGCCCTGTTTGGCTACCACAAAATTTTCAAGCGTTTGAGGCAGGTCGTCGGTGGGCAGTTTCTCAGTTGCCAGCAGGGCAATCACCTTTGCCCTGTAGTTTTCTGCTTTTTCTATTTGCATGGCTTATTAACTAAGTATTCGTGTCGAACAGTATTTCCGCTTGTGCTTTCCGCCTTTTGCTTTTAGCTCAATTAACAACAGCCGGAACCAGGGGTACAGCATGCTGCATCAGCAATCAGGTTTTTCAATTGAATTTTAGGTTTTGCTGCAACTGCGGGTGCGCAGCATTCTTCTCCTTTATCATTCGTGCCGCAACTGCCGCCCCTTTCTATGGCTTTGCACTGCACAGCATCGGGCCTTAAGTCAACAACAAGGTTATCGCCATCTATCAATAACGCTTTCGGCAGCATTTGGCGGGTATCAAATTCGGAGTTGCCAAATTCAATTTTTACGATGCCGTTGGGGTTTAAAGGCAAGGCTTTTTCTACCAGGTTAACAATTGACAGGGCCTTGCCAACAGCCATCGCCCTATCTTGCTGCTGCCCTTCTGGCTCCCATAATTGTACAATAATTTCTGTCCAGGCATTCATTACGCCGCCACAATCTACCGATGTGATGGGAGCCTGTTTTATTTCGGTGATATGGTAGGCCGCATTCACCCATTGGTTTTCGGCATATTGAAACTGCAGGGTCAAATCGGGTTGTTGTATCAACGCATCCTTAAACGTTTTCCAGGTGATGTTTTCTATCTTACTCATAATGTTTAATTTTATTATTGCAATATTACGATTGATTTGGTCAAATTTTTTTAGCAGCACTTAGGGGCCTCGTAAGCCGCAAAAAAGCCCTTCAATTCATTGCTAAGCATATTCCATGCTACAGGATTAATGCAATAGCAAACGCTTACACCTTCAATGGTTCCCTGTATCAACCCCGCCATTTTTAACTCTTTTAAATGCTGCGAAATGGTAGGCTGCGCCAACCCCAATTCGTCGGCCAGGTCGCCGCAAATACAGGCATTCGCTTTGATAATCTGTTGCAAAATAGCTATACGTGCGGGATGGGCCATCGCCTTAAGCATAACAGCCAGCCTGTTTTGCTCATCAGTAAATATTTCTGTTTTTGTTAAGCCCATATATATTGCAATATTACGATTAATGTTTGAAATGCAATAGCAAAATAAAAATAATTTGTAGGGAGCCTTTTCTTGTTTTCACCATCTTATTATTATCGGCCCAGCTTTTTACTTGTCGTTTTACCGCCTATCTTTACGGGATGAAAAAGCTTTCCCTGCTCTTCGTGATTGTATTATCCGGCATGCTTTGCGCACAGGCACAAACCCCGGTTTATAAAGTTTATGCCATTAAAATTGCTGGTTCGGCCTACCCTTTTACCGCTGCCGACTGGGCCAAAGGGGCACCGGCTACCGATAGCCTGAAATTTAATTTTATGGTTTGGCTAATTAAAGGTAATGGCCGCAATATATTGGTCGATGCTGCTTTTTTGAACGACATTGATGATGCTAAAGAATTTAAAGTGATAGATTACATCCGGCCTGACAGCGCGTTATCTAAACTGGGCTTAAAAGCGGGCGATATCACAGACATTATCCTATCGCACCCGCATTGGGACCATATAGATGGTGTGGGATTGTTTCCTAATGCCCGCGTATGGATTCAAAAAGATGATTTTACTTATTTCGTCGGATCGGCCTGGCAAAAAGGCGAAGGCAGCGGTGGATTTAACAAAAGAGACGTACGCATGATGGTTGATTTAAATTTAGCCGGAAAGGTAACGCTGGTTGATGGCGATAACAAGGAAATTATCCCCGGCATAAAAGTATTTACCGGCTCAAGGCATACATTTAATTCAGAATACGTATTGGTAAATACAGGCAGTAACAAAATTGTGCTGGCATCCGACAATATCTGGATATACTACAGCCTCGACCACCTGGTACCACCTGCCGATGGGGGAACGCTCGACCCGGCGGGCTATGTAAAAGCGATGCAAAGAATGAAAACCATGGTTACTGATGTAAGGTTCATCGTTCCGGGGCACGATGCCGCCGTATTTACCAAATTCCCGGCTTTGGCTGCGGGCGTAGCAGAAATTAAGTAGCGTAAACTCATTAGGTCGTTTGACATTCAATAAACACCTGTTAATATAGGCCCCTTGTGCGCTAATACCCTTAGGTATCTGTCGTTATATCGTCCCAACCTTGGCTCATGTAGTTTATCAGCCAGTTTAAAGCGTAGTGTCTTTCATAAACTACGCCACTATCAAGCATTCCGGGAGCCGGCTGCTTTTTGGTACGGGCATCTACACAAGCCCAATCCAGCCGCAGGATCAGATCGGCCTGGTCGAGAATCTCTTTTTTTGTTCGTAACCGGGCTCGCTGTTTAAACTGCGTGTCGGTTAGGCCCCGAAATATTTTTGCATCCTGGGCGACATTGCACAATTGATCCGGGTAAGCCAGCGAGTCAATAAAACCTAATGCCCAAAGCATCACATGTAAATCTTCGTAACGCCAGTTGGCATCGGTGGTTTGTTGCTTTGTTGGCTGAGGATTTGTAACATAAACTCTTTCGGCCGCGGTTAATTTTGATAACGCATCCAGATTTTTATTTATTTCGTCTAAGTCCTTTTGGCCTATCCCTTCGCTTTTTAAACCTACATATAGCAGTGCCGTTGCTCTGTTTGTCACTTCATCTTTTGTACGTATAGCTGCCTGTGATTCCGGATCTACAAATAAAGCGTTGGGATTACCATAAACGGGGATGTGATGTGCTTTGCAATAAGCTTCAGATTGGCGGCGGCGTTCTGCCTGATCGCTGGTTGGTTTTATTTTTTCTACCTCTTTTGTGATAGCAGCGCCCTTATGGTTGTTGCACGACAAAAACAACATCGAAGCAATTATAGTGAGCCTTCTTATCATATCATTAAATTAGTAATTCTTTGGCAGTCCAATAAAAAGCAACCCTCCTAATGTAAAGAAAATTGAGATCAAAAAAATGGCTGATTTATTTCTGTGCCATACGCTGTTTTGGTGACTTAAATCACCAACATGTTTTGGTAAATTGTGCAGCTTTGCGCCGAAGCATAAATGAACATCGACACAAAAAACATAAAAGCCATGACTAAATTTTCCCGCAACCACATATCGGTTTCATTAATGCTGGTTGTCGCTGTCGCAATGGTGTTTGTTTGGTCGTGCAATGGGCCGGAAGAAAACGGAGCGGCAGTTAAAACGGCTCTTAAAGCTCCCCCAAAAAAGGAAAACATTACTGATGCCGGGCTGCCACCGCGAACACAAAATATACCCGCAGGTAAAAAAGGTGATTTGATAAGGTATGGCCGCCAGCTGATTACTTCTACGGCTTTATATTTGGGCCCTAAGGGATCTGTTGCTCAAATTACTAATGGCATGAATTGTCAAAACTGCCACCTTGATGCAGGCACCCGGTTATTTGCCAACAACTTCGCCGGGTTTACAGCCTCCTATCCAAAAAAAAGCAACCGCAGCGGCGTGGTTATATCGGCATCTGTGCGGATTTCGGAGTGTTTTGAGCGCAGCCTGAACGGCGCCATGCCCGACACCGGGACTAAAGAAATTAAGGCAATAATGGCTTACCTGCAATGGTTGGGCAAAAATGTAAAAAAGGGACAGGTGCTGTTTGGTAATACTACGCCACGTTTAAAATTTATGGATAGCGCAGCCGATCCGTTAAGTGGAAAGGCCGTTTTCATCCAAAAGTGCCGCAGCTGTCACGGTGCAAATGGCGAGGGATTGCCGGCTGCAGGTAAACTATCATATACCTACCCGCCCTTATGGGGACCAAACAGTTATAACGATGGTGCGGGTATGTACAGGATAGGCAATTTGGCTGGTTTTGTAAAGGCCAATATGCCTTTTGGTGCCACCTACCAAAGCCCGCAGTTAACCGATAAAGAATGCTGGGATGTTGCAGCGTTTATCAACTCACAACCCCGGCCACACAAAAACCAGGATAAAGATTACCCCGACTTACAGCAAAAGCCCATAGATTTACCCTTTGGGCCGTATGCCGATGGCTTTACCGCCCGTCAGCATAAATACGGGCCATTTGGTCCCATTCAGCAATTCCATCATAAAAAAGCATAAATTAACCTCTTTAAATCTATAGCCATGAAAAATCGTTTTTCCTTACTCTTAGTGCTTGCCGGTTTGTTTTTTATTAAACCCGCTTTCGCCCAAACAGTAGCATCGGAATTTAAAGGCGCCGAAGCCACACAAGCCCATTATAAAGCGCTTTATTACCTCGACGAATCGGACCCGAAGAAAATTAAACAAACATTGCGCAATATGGATAACGCACTGGAAGACGTGCGGTTAAAAGGTAAACTGGAAATGGAGCTTATTGCTTTTGCCGATGGTGTTGCCGTTTACGATAAAGCAGGGCCGTACGAAGCCGAGCTGCAAAAACTGCTGCAAAAAGGAGTGATACTGGCGCAATGCAGCAATACCGTAAGGGAACGGCACATTGATAAGGCTACCCTTTTTTCGTTTATAAGCTATGTGCCCAGCGGCAACGGCGAAATTATTATCCGCCAGGCCGATGGATGGGCAACTATTCATCCCTAAGCCCCACCCCGCTCCTTCGGCAAACTAAACATCTTTCTTGCTTTTACCCGTATTATGACAGACCAATCCGTTATCCAGAACTATTTAGAGCAATTGTTCCCTCAGTTTGAGCCTGGGTTAAAGGCCTTTTTAGTTCAAAACGCGTCGGTTATTCATATTCCAGCCGGCGAGGTTGTGTTGCGTACCGGCCAATACATCAAATCAACCATGATGATTTTAAATGGCCGGGTGAAACTATACCGTGAAGGTGATGACGGAGGCGAGTTTTTTATGTACTACCTGGAACCGGGCAATGCCTGTGCCCTAACCATGATATGTGCTGCCAAACAGGAAACCAGCGAGGTAATGGGTAAAGCCATTGAGGATACTACTGTTTTGGCCATGCCTTTAGCCTTAATGGACCAAATGATGACCACCTACAAAACATGGTACTATTTTGTGTTGGAAACCTACCGCTCCCGGTACGAAGAGTTGCTGATAGTGATTGACCATATCGCCTTTAAGGGTATGGACGAGCGTTTATACTATTACCTGCAAAATCAATATCAAAAGCTAAAAACACGCGAACTAAAAATAACCCACAGCCAAATTGCCGCCGATCTGAACTCGTCGCGCGAGGTGATTTCCCGGTTGCTTAAAAAAATGGAGCAGCGGGGCGATATTGTGCTGAACCGCAATTTTATTGAATGGAAAAAATAAAAAGCCGTAGTGACATAAGTCACCGTTCCCGGCGGGTAAAACAAGCACTTTTGCGTTGTTAATTATTTAAACATGCAGTTTTTAGCTTACCTCGCATCAGCATTAATCGGGATTTCGCTTGGCCTTATTGGCGGCGGCGGCTCTATCCTTACGGTTCCCGTGCTGGTTTACCTTTTCGGCACCAGCCCGCTTTTAGCAACCTCCTATTCGTTATTTATTGTTGGCTCAACCAGCATGGTTGGCGTTTTTACCAATTACCGCAAGGGGCTGGTGAATATTAAAACAGCATTGCTTTTTGGTTTAACATCTATCAGTACCGTTTTTATTTCGCGCAAGTTCCTGGTACCGCTGATACCTCATAACCTTTTGCGAATAGGCAGCTTTCAGCTCACCCAAAACATCTTAACCATGGTATTTTTCGCGGTATTGATGGTGGCCGCAGCAACAGCGATGATCAAAAGCGGCAGTAAAACAGAAATACCGCTTGAACCCGGCATTAAAAAACTCAACATTGCCAAACTATTGCTTTATGGCATAGGTATAGGACTGGCAACCGGTTTTTTAGGCGCCGGTGGCGGTTTTTTGCTGATACCCACCCTTGTTTTATTAGTAGGCCTGCCCATGAAACAGGCCGTTGGTACATCGCTGCTTATCATCGCCATGAATTCGCTCATTGGCTTTACCGGCGATCTGGGCCATTTTGCAATCAACTGGATATTCCTGTTAAAAATAACAGCTATAGCTATAGCCGGTATATTTGCAGGCGGGTTGATTAGCCGCAGGGTTGACAGCAACAAACTAAAAAAGGGTTTTGGCTGGTTTGTACTGGTAATGGGTATTTATATACTGGCTAAAGAACTGTTTTTTTAAATAATTTTGATGGGTGGTGACTTTGGTCACCATCTGCCTGCTTGCTAAACTGCACCTTTGTTAAAGTAAAAGAAAATATCATGAGTATTGAACAAATATATACCGGATGCCTGGCCCAGGGGGCGTACTACATCCAATCAGAAAACGAGGTTGCCATTGTTGACCCATTAAGGGAGGTGGAGCCTTACATAGCTAAAGCCAAAGCCGCGGGGGCAACCATTAAGTATGTCTTTGAAACTCATTTTCATGCCGATTTTGTATCGGGCCATATTGATCTGGCACGGGAAACCGGCGCACAAATTGTTTATGGGCCAAACGCGGTAACCGGCTTTGATGCGCATATAGCTAAAGATAACGAAACCTTTAAAGTTGGCAAACTCACCATAAAAGTACTGCACACACCCGGCCATACCATGGAGTCGGCCTGTTACCTTTTAAGCGATGAGTTTGGCAAAGAAACCGCATTGTTCTCTGGCGATACTTTATTCATCGGCGATGTTGGCCGGCCCGACCTGGCACAAAAAGCGTCAGGGCTAACCCAGGAAGGCCTGGCAGGTTTATTGTTCGATTCGTTGCGTACCCGCATCCTGACGTTGCCCGATGATGTTATTGTTTACCCCGCCCATGGTGCCGGATCGGCCTGCGGCAAAAACATGAGCAAGGAAACTACTGATACCCTGGGTAACCAAAAGAAATATAACTATGCCCTGCGGCCTAACATGACCCGCGATGAGTTTATAACCGAAGTTACGCGAGGGCTAACCGCACCACCGGTGTATTTTCCCTTGAATGTTAAAATGAACAAAGAAGGCTACGAAAGCTTTGAAAAAGTACTGAGCCAGGGAACCCGGCCTTTAAGCCCCGAAGCGTTTGAAGTCGCGGCCAACAGCACCGGCGCCATTTTGCTTGACACCCGCGAGGCCCAGGTTTTTGCGAAGGCCTTTGTACCTAATTCCATCAATATTGGAATCGACGGGAGCTTTGCCCCATGGGTTGGCGCATTGATACCGGATATTAACCAGCAGATTTTGCTGATTACCGAAGAGGGGCGCGAAGAAGAAGTTGTTACCCGCCTGGCCCGGGTGGGTTATGATCATGCCATTGGGTATTTGAAGGGCGGCATTGAGGCATGGGTGGCTTCCGGCAACGAAACAGATAGCATTGTATCGTTAACAGTTGATGAACTTGCGGATAAAGTAAGCAATCATAGCCCGGTAAAAATTCTTGATGTGCGTAAGGCAACGGAATACTATGCCGAACATATAGTAGACGCCGAAAACCTGCCGCTGGATGATATTAACAGCAACATGGCCCTGTTGGATAAAAATGAAACCTACTATGTGCATTGCGCAGGGGGCTACCGTTCAATGATATTCAATTCGATGCTGAGGGCGCGGGGATTTACAAAGCTGGTTGATGTAAAGGGTGGCTTTAAAGTTATGAAAGATTCGGGCAGGTTTAACCTAAGCGCTTATGTGTGCCCCAGCACAATGCCCCAAACCAATTCATAATTTTAAATAAAAGGAATAAAGATGCTTGATTTGCTCAAACAACCCTGGCCCTGGTACATTTCGGGAGCGGCAATTGCCGCTATTATGGTTTTGTTACTCTATTTCGGAAAATCATTTGGTTTTTCATCAAACCTGCGCACCATCTGCTCCATGGTAGGCACGGGTAAAAAAGTATCGTTTTTTGATTTCGACTGGCGGGCACAAAAATGGAACCTGCTGTTTTTAGTTGGGTCGGTTTTGGGCGGGTTGATAGCTGCAACCCTGTTAAAAAACGACGCACCATTAAAGCTGGCCAGCGCGACAGTAGCCGACCTTAAAGCCATCGGCGTAAAGTTTGATGGGCAGCTAAACCCCGCACAGCTTTTTGGGGCTCATAGCTTGTCTTTCAAAAACATTGTCATCCTGTTATCCGGTGGTTTACTGGTAGGCTTTGGTTCCAGGTATGCCGGCGGCTGTACATCGGGGCATGCCATCAGCGGCCTATCAAACCTGCAATTTCCCTCCCTATTAGCTGTAATTGGCTTTTTTGCCGGCGGCCTTATCATGACACACTTTTTATTGCCGCTTATATTATCGATATGAAAGGATTAAGATTTATTATTGCCGGCGTCATCTTCGGCATCATCATGACCAAGTCTGAAGCTGTATCCTGGTACCGCATCCAGGAGATGTTCCGCTTCCAGTCGTTTCATATGTATGGTATTATTTGCACAGCTGTGGTATTGGGCGCATTGGCTGTTTACCTCATTAAAAAGTTCCACGTCAAAGATTCACTGGACAACCCTATCGTATTTACGGATAAAGAAAAAACACGGGCAAATTACATCATCGGCGGCCTAATATTTGGGCTGGGCTGGGCGCTTACCGGCGCTTGCCCAGGCCCCATGTTTGTTAATATCGGCTACGGCTATGTATCCTTTATCATTGTGGTTATCGGCGCGTTGGCTGGCACCTTCCTTTATGGTTTGTTCCGGCGTAAGTTGCCCCATTAAAAACCGCGAATAAAAGCATTATAACAAAAAAGCCTTCGCTTATTGGCTTTTAATGCCATTAATAAGCGAAGGCTTTTTAATTGTTAAGTTAAACCCTAAAACTACCCCCGTTATTGTTTATATATAAATGATTTATCCGGGTGTTGCGGTACGTTCGGTGCTTCTACGGGCTTATCGGCTATTTGTTTTTTCAGATAAGCCAGCGCGGCCTCTAACTGCGCGTCTTTTCCTTTGAACGATTCATTGGGCAGGTTATCCACAACTATATCCGGGTCAACGCCGTGTCCTTCTATCAGCCATTTACCTTCGGGGCCAAACACGCCCGTTTCGGCAGCAGATGCTATACCGCCATCAACCATCCTGTTATCGCTTGATAACCAAATCTCGCCACCCCAGGTGCGCATCCCTATCACCTTACCCAGGCCCAGCCTGCGGAAACCTTCGCTAATAGCCTCGCCGTCCGATGCGGTTTGCTGGTCGCAAAGCAGTACCATGTGCCCCCTGAACGCATACTGCATGTTCCAGGTTGGCCCACCCGCACGGCCCTGCCAATACATCCACGCTTTACGCAACAGTTTTTCAAGTACCCAGCTATCAATGTTGCCTCCAAAATTTTGGCGGACATCCAGAATCAGCCCCTTGCGGTTAAAAATTGGATAAAACTGCTTTACAAAGGCATCCATATCATCGCCCCCCATGGCTTTCAGATGGATATAGCCAATATCATTATTGCTTACGCTATCCACCTTTTGGCGGGTATTATACTCCCACTCGTCATAACGCAAATTGTAAGCATCATTTGCCGAAAATGGCTTCACTACCTGTTCATATAGTTTTTTGCTCCTGCTTAAAAGGTTTAGTTTAACAGGGATGCCAACCTTATCGGCCAGCACCTCGCCAATGTCATTTACCCCGGTAAGCGGTATGTTGTTAACCGCAGTAATGATGTCGCCCTCTTTTATTTTCAATTCTGGTTTATCCAGCGGCGAAGAAAAAGCATAGTCGGGATCGGCTTTGTATATATGTTCTATTTTAACACCTGCTGCAACTTTGCTAAATGTAGCACCTAAAAAACCTGTGGGTATTTTATCTACAGATGTACGTTTGTCGCCACCATACACAAAGGTGTGCAATGCCGATAATTCGCCAACCATTTGGCCAAGCAGATCGTCAAGCTCATAACGGTCGGTTACACGCGCCAGCAAAGGCTCGTACTGCTTTTTCACGTCGGTCCATTTTACTTTGTGCATGTCGCGGTCATAAAAATAATCTCGCATCATGCGCCATGCATCGTCAAACATCTCTTTCCAATCCTCCTGTGGATTGATGGAAAAACTCCAGTTGGCCAAATCGACTTTGGTTTTTTCCAGCTCCATTTTCTGACCGTTGGCGTCGCCTACAGCCAACGATTTATTGGTAAACTGGATCAGTATTTTTTTGCCATTGGCCGATACGCTGAAATCCCTTACAAACGATGCCACCTCGGTAGGCTCGTACTTTTTACTTTCCTCAATTTTTAGCGCAAATATTTTGCCGCCATCGTTCTCGCCATCGGGGCCGCTATCCAGCCAGTATAGGAAGCCGCCTGCTATGGCTACTGATGTTATATTGCCACTTTTCACCGGTACCTGGTAAACACTTTGCATGGCCGTTGCCCAGTCATAAACCTTTGCCGGCGCTACCACAGATTTGCTTTTCTTATCGGCTTTTTTCTCCATTTTCTTTTTTTCCATCGCTGTAAAAACCGAATCGGTAAGCCATGAATCTGTTTGCAGGAAGGGGAATTTGGCGCCGGTATCTAAGGGCATTGCGTAAATGCCCGCAGTTTGTGTGTAATACGGCTCGGGTTGGCGGGGCCCCCAGGGTCCGCGGGTTTTTGAATATAAATTACGCTCACTTACAAAATACAGCCAATTATTATCTGCCGACCAGGCCGGGCTATAGCTGTTAAGCCGGGTAGTGGTAACCGCTTTCATCTTCATGGTGCGCGTGTCAACCATACTTATCTGCATATTGGTATTCTCAATACTTTCGGTAACGTTAAGCAACAAACTATTGGGCGACCATGAAAGTTCGGCTATGCCGCCGTACGTTTTATCGTAAGTAAATTTTATTTCGCCTGTTGTAGCATCGGCTATTCGCAGCACTTCGTTTTTATCGCTGTAGGCCACAAATTTACCATTGGGCGATACCTTGAAAAGAGCGATAGTGGTGGTACTTTTCCGGGTCATCTGCACCGGTTTGTCAATGCCGTCGGCGCTCATCTTCCACACTTCAAATTCGCCATTCTGATCAGATAATACAGCTATGCTTTTATCATTTATAAAATGGACGTCTTTCGCCCGAATACCACTTTTAGGGTTAATCTCCACCCAACGATCGCTTTTAGCAGGCGATACAAACACACGGCCGCGGCTTACAATAGCCACATAGTTGCCATTTGGCGAGATATCTGAAAAGCTGATACTATTTACCGGTCCTTTTATCCAGCGGGGTTTGCGCTGGTCAAAATCAGATGTGAGGTTAATATCCAATATCCTTTCCTGGTTGGTATTGATATCGTATAGCCAAATGTCGGCTCCTTTCTGGTAAACAACTTTTGATTCGTAAATACCCGGTGTTTGCAAATCCCAACCTTTTGAAAAGGTTTGCTGTTTTAAATTTTTGCCGCCTGTATCCATCGACCATAGGTTCATGGTGCCATCCCTGTCTGATAAAAAGTAGATGCGGCCATTGTAGTACATTGGGCTGGTACTGGTACCGTCAAAATCGCCGGTGAGGTTTGTGGCCTCCTGCCTGCCATCAAACTTCCACACCTGCTCTATCAGGCCGCCCTTGTAGCGTTTTGTTTTACTGCCCTGGTTTGGGAAGCGGGTAAAATAAAGCACGCCATTGTCATCATAGCAGCCTAACGATGCCTGCCACAGCGGAATAACCTGCTTTTTGCCCGTCGCTGGGTTCAGCTTTACCATCTGCGGATTGGGCAGCGCGCTAATGGCAGTGGTTCGGTATAAAATATCGCCCTCTTTTGTCCAGCCGGAAATAAATTCATTGCGGCCGTCATAGTCGTAAGTGAGCCGCTTGGGTACGCCGCCATTAATATCCATCAGGTAAATTTCTGCAACACCTTCGTACTGCCCCGTAAAAGCAAGCTGCTTTCCATCCGGCGATATAGCAGGGTTTTGTTCAACCCCGGCATTGGTGGTTAAACGGGTTGATGTGCTGCTGGCAAGGTCGTATTTCCAGAGGTCTCCTTCGGCAGTAAACACAACGGTGTTTTTGCTGATGCAGGGCGTTCGGTAATATCCTTTTTGCTGGCTGTAGGCAAATGAAAAACTGAGCGTTAACACAGTTAAAGCGATGAGTTTAGTACGCATAAGTAGCTTTTTTACCAAATATAAATAATGGACACCTCAAAAACAATTTGGTTGATATTACGCGTAAAAGTACCCGGCCTGTTTAACAGCACGTGCGGAAAATACGCCGGCAATTGCACTTTTAATACAACAATTCACTATTTTTCGGCATGGATGAACGGAAGGATTTGCAAAACCTGAATGCCCGCAAGTTTATGGTTTGGCTGGCAATAGCATCGTCATTTATGCTGGTTGCCGGGCTAACCAGTGTGTTCCTGATATCAACTTCGGCAGGCGATGCTATACACACCCAATTGCCTTTTGTGTTTATTATCAGCACTGTTGTTATACTCGGCAGCAGTGCCACTTTACATATAGCCGGCAAATGTTTAAAGGGGCTGCAAAATGCTAAATTCCACCTGTACCTAAAGATCACGATTGTGTTGGGGCTACTGTTTATGTTGTTGCAGGCTGTTGCATGGGGTATATTGCTTCATCAAAAAGTTTATTTTGATATGCATAAAAGCTATCAATCGTTCATTTATGTTTTTGTGGCCGTTCATCTTTTACACATTATAACCGGGATTGGGTTGCTGGGCTATACCCTATCCGGCTCGTTAAAAAACAAACCCAGGTACAGGATTTTATACCGCATGGAAATGAGCACTACCTTTTGGCATTTTATAGATATTTTGTGGGTGTATCTTTATTTGTTTTTGTTGTTAAAATGATAAATTCGATTGCAAATAATTCGCTGAGTTATGATAATTATTCCTTTTAAATCGGTTGGCAGCTTGCTCTTTTCTGATACCAGGGAAGATATAAGGAAAAAACTAAATGAAAATTTCACATCGGGTGTTAAGGGAAAAGATAACTACAAGGACTATTACGATTATTTTAAAAAAAGCGAGTTATTTGTTTACTATGATGAAAAAGGAAATATAAACGCATTCGAGTATTTCAAGCCCAATCCTGTTTTTAATAATGTTAATCTTTTAGAAACGCGCTACCGTGATGTGGTCTCCCTGTTTCTAAGCTTTGATCCCGAATTAACAATTAACTATGATGAATTTACTTCTGTTAAATATGGCATCGGAGTCAATACCATTGACGATCCTGACGAAGAAAATGCTGTTCCTCAATCGGTGGTGATATTCAAAAAGGGCTATTTTGATCCGTTGGATTTTACATAAACCGGATGCTCGATTTCTTTAACAGGCTACACATTTCGCTATCACATCGTACGTTTGTTCGCCCATCAGACAGATAGGGATGCCAAACGCGTATCATTTTACTACGTTAGTGGGTTGATATCCAATTTGACCATACATTACCCACCCTATGATCTTTACAAAAGCTAAGGCAGCCTGCAAATTTATTTTTTGTGCTTTGTTTATTTCAACGGCCATAAATGCAAGCGCCCAAAATAAAAAAACACCGAACGTTGATACATCCCGCAGGATTGTTAACATCGTTAACTTCATTCGCCTCCTGGAACCGCGAGATCCGGCAATTACCGAAGACGTATTGTACCAAACTGTGGTAAAACAGGTAGAGATCATGAAAAAATATCATCTGGGCGGCACATTCCTTTTACAGTATGATGCGCTGATGGATAAGCGATATCAAAAACTATTGGCAACCCTGCCACAAGGAACGTTCGAGATTGGCGCCTGGTGGGAGATCCCGCAGCCTATGGTGGAAAACGCCGGCCTTAAATGGCGCGGCCGCTATCCCTGGGACTGGCGGGCCAACATTGGTTTTTCTACCGGCTATACACCCAAGGAGCGCGAAAAACTGATAGATGTATACTTCCGCGATTTTAAAAAGATTTTTGGGTATTACCCCAAGTCGGTGGCGTCTTGGTTTATTGATGCTTATAGCATTAATTACATGTATCAAAAATACCATATTGTGGCTTCGGCAAACTGTAAGGACCAATATGGCACCGATGGTTATACCCTTTGGGGTGGTTACTGGAACCAGGCCTATTATCCAAGCAAAATAAACTCATATATGCCCGCGCAGCACGCGCAAAACCAGATCCCTGTCCCCATCTTCCGGATGTTGGGCAGCGATCCGGTACGGCAGTATGACAACGGACTTGGCACTACCCGCCAAGGCGTAGTTACATTGGAACCCGTTTACAAATTTGGCGGCGGCGATTCGACCTGGGTAAACTGGTTTTTCAAATCATTTACCGATGATCCTTCGCTCGGCTTTAATTATACCCAGGCCGGCCAGGAAAACTCATTTACCTGGGATGCCATGGCCAAAGGATTAGAAATACAGATGCCACTGATTGCCAAACTACGCGATGAGCATAAACTAAGGGTTGAAACCCTGGAGCAATCGGGCCGCTGGTTTAAAAAGAAATACCCGGTTACACCGGCCACTTCATTTACGGTAACTAAAGATATACCCGGCAGCGATTTGAAAACCGTTTGGTATAACAGCCGCTTTTACCGCATTAACCTGCTTTGGGAAAAGGGCAGCCTGCGCATCCGCGATATTCATTTATTTGATGAAAAATTCCCATCGGTTTACGAAAAGCAAGTGGCTACATCAAATGAGTGCTCCTTTTTTACCCTACCGGTGGTAGATGGCTACATCTGGAGCAAGCCCGATCATATTGCCGGCTTACGGCTTAAAAGAGTAGAATCTGGAAAAGAGATTCTGGCAACCGGGCAATCGCCCGTATTTAAAAACACCGGTAAAAACAGCCTGCACATATCATGGCAACTAAGCGAAGGCGGCATGCTGGAAATAGATTTGACCGAGAAGCAAATTAAAATATACATGGATAGCAAGGCCGAATATAATTGGTATCTGGACATGGATGTAGCCCCCGGCGCTGCAACACCTTACACTAACATCAACCCGAAGCAACTGAACTGCAGGTTTGAAAACACAAATTATAAGCTAAAGGCTTTGCAAGGAACGTTTTCGAAACCGGCCAACGGTTCCGTCTGGCGCTTAACACCAGAAGGGGATGCCGTTGTTCTGGATTTGGGAACTGCTTTACAGCCAGGCATCCGGTAAGTTATTCTGAGGCTGTCTCATAAGTACGAGAACAGCCTCTTTTTCTTTTATTTATTCGGATAGGTGGCGGAGAACGTTTTTGTGTAGACGATTCTCAGAGCCTCCATTTTACTTATGAGACAGCCTCAAATTTTTCTTCTTTTCCGGCAACAGGTGTCATTCCTTTAATATCCTTGCGTTTAATTCAAAGCATCACCCTACGCAGTAAATGCCGCCAATGCCTTCTCTATCCTACTTATGGTTTCCGCCTTGCCCAGCAAAGCCGCTATATCAAACACATGCGGGCCAAACTTGCCGCCAACCAACATAATGCGGAATGGCAACATTACATCGCCAACTTTAAGCGCTTTTTCTTCAGCAAGGGCCTTAAATTTAGTTTCAAAGTCGTGGGCTTCGATGCTGGCTTCAGCGGTTAATAAACTAATAAGCGTATTAAAAAAATCCGTCTTTGCGTCAGTCCACTTAGGTTTTACAGCGTTAAGGTCATATTCTTTAGGCTGCTCAAAAAAGTACCCTGCCTGCAGGTAAAAATCAGGCAATACCACACAACGGTCTTTTACAAGGTTAATTACCGTTTCCAGTTTTGCATCATCGGTTACAACAATGCCTTTATCGGCCAACACCCGGATAACTTCGGACTTCAGACTTGAGACTTCAGACTTCTTTATCCACTCGGCATTGAACCATTTGGCCTTTTCAAAATCAAACTTAGCGCCGGCTTTGCTCACACGTTCTATCGAGAATTTTTCTACCAGTTCATCCAGCGTAAATAACTCCTGGCCGGTGCCATCATTCCAGCCAAGGGTAGCCAACAGGTTTAAAAATGCTTCAGGCAAAAAGCCAAGTTCCCTGAAACCGGGCGTTAATTCACCTGTTTTGGCATCAAACCAACTCATGGCGTATACCGGGAAACCAAGGCGGGCGCCATCGCGTTTGCTTAGCTTGCCGTGGCCATCGGGTTTTAATATCAATGGCAAGTGCGCCCATTGCGGCATATCGGCTTTCCAGCCTAAATACTCCCAAAGCAGCAAATGCACCGGTGCAGATGGCAGCCACTCTTCGCCGCGGAAAGCATGCGAAATTTTCATCAGGTAATCATCAACTACCACCGCAAGATGGTATGTTGGCATACCATCGGCTTTCAGCAATACTTTATCATCAACCAGGTTGGTTTCAAAGCTTACATGCCCGCGAATCATATCTGTAAAACTTACCGTTTCATCGGCAGGCATTTTTATGCGGATAACATGCGGCGTGTGTGCATCTAACAGTGCATCAACCTCATGCTGGGGCAACGATACCGAATTCCGTAAGGTATCGCGGTATGCCTGCCCGTACTGGAAGTTGGGGATCTCTTTGCGGTTTTTGTCCAGCTCTTCGGCAGTATCAAAGGCATAATAAGCATGGCCCTGCATAACCAGGCGTTCGGCATATTCCCGGTAAATGGCTTTGCGTTCACTTTGGCGGTAGGGGGCGTAATGGCCGCCGGCAACCGGGCTTTCGTCGGGATGCAGACCACACCATTTAAGGCAATCTAAAATATATTCTTCGGCACCTTCCACATAACGGGTTTGGTCGGTGTCTTCAATTCTCAAAACAAAATCGCCATGGTGTTTTTTGGCAAACAAATAATTAAACAACACGGTGCGTACGCCACCCAGGTGCAAACCACCTGTAGGGCTCGGTGCAAAACGTACTCTTACTTTTTTATCGGTCATAGTTGGGCAAAGATAAGCTTTTTCAGATGTGCAGATATGAAGCAAATGTGCAGATTTCAAATTACAGATGTGCAGATGGCCGGGCCGCGCAAGGCTGAATTCTCTTTATTTATCGGCCATTAAATGATAATCTAATAATTTACGTTAAGGATTAGTTATCATTAATGCTTTTTCACATTTAAAATCTGCACATCTGTAATCTGCACATTTAAATAAAAATCCCGTTATTTGAACCGTGGCCAGTATAAACCCGTATCAGCAAAAAAAAAGGTGGAAGTATTTACTGCTCGCGTTTGCGTGTGTTATTGCCAGCGGTTCGTTATTTTACACCAGTTACCTGGTTAAAAACATAGCCCGGTCCGAGCGTACCCGCGCGCAGGTTTGGGCCATGAGCATGCGGCAGATCCTGAACTCCGACGACAACGATTTCCTAAAATACACCATTGCCGTTCGCGATAGTTTGGTTGTTCCTGCTATTGTTACCGATGCCAAAGGCGATATCCGTTTATCCCGCGGATTGGACACCACCAAAACTTATATCGATTTGCCTTCGCCGGGTAAAAAATACGATTTGAAGTATTTTAAAGATGAGCTGGAATACATGAAAGGGCAGCATGAACCTATCAGGCTGCAAATACTGGGCGAAGAAAACTTTGTTTATTATAAAGATTCGCCGCTGTTAACGCAGCTCAAGATTTTTCCATATGTACAGCTATCTGTTATCGCGGTGTTTTTGCTGATGGCATATACGGCGTTCAGTTCGTCGCGCAAATCGGAGCAGGACCAGGTTTGGGTAGGATTGGCCAAAGAGACTGCCCACCAGCTGGGTACGCCCATATCATCATTGATGGCCTGGATTGAATTGATGAAGGAGAAGTTTAACGCTGAGGACGACGTGCTGGTTGCCGAAATGGAAAACGATGTAAAACGGCTGGAAATTGTTGCCGACCGTTTCTCAAAAATCGGGTCGAAGCCTGTGCTGGAAGAGCATGGCGTGTACGCAGTAGTTAAGGATTTTGTTGATTATTTTAAAGTTCGCGTAAGCAAAAACATTACTTTTGAAATGAGCGGCAACCCTCACCTGAAGGCCGGTATCAACATTCCTTTATTTGATTGGGTAATTGAAAACCTGTTAAAAAACGCGGTTAACGCTATTGACGGCAAAGGCAGCATTAAGGTTGAGATTAGCGGCAACAAAGTAAAAAACCAGGTATTTATTGATGTTACAGATACGGGCAAGGGTATCCCCCGCTCTAAGTTTGATACCGTATTTCAGCCTGGCTATACCACCCGCAAGCGTGGCTGGGGCCTTGGCCTTTCGCTTACCAAAAGGATGATAGATAATTACCATAACGGGCAAATTTTTGTAAAAGACTCGGAACTGGGCAAGGGTACAACGTTTAGGATAGTATTAAAAAACACTCGCAATGATAAGCAGACCAAAAAGTGATGAATATTCACCATTCGCGGCCGGTTACGTAGGGCTGGTACCGGATGAAAATGTGATTGAAAAGCTGGAACAGCTTAAGGAATCAAGCTACCAATTGTTCAGCAGCCTTACCGAACAACAGGGCGCCTACGCCTATGCCCCAGGCAAATGGACGGTTAAACAGGCGCTTGGGCACATGATTGATACCGAACGGACGTTTGCTTACCGCGCCATGGTTTTTTCGCGCAACCACATTGAATTGCCCGGCTTTGACCAGGACGTTTATGTAGCCAATACCGACTTAAGCAACATTAGTATTAAAGACCTGGCCGAAGAATTTAAAGCCACCCGGCTGTCAAATATTTACATGATCAAAGGGTTTAGTGACGATCAGCTATTGCGCGACGGCATTGCCAGCAGCAGCCGTTTTACCGTGCGGGCATTTGTATATATGCTGGCCGGGCACGAGCTGCATCACCTGAATATTTTTAGGGATAGGTATGGGATTGGGTAATGGCGACAGGGTGGTAAAATCAGCGAAATTCTGAAGAGAAAATATCGTTAAAATAAAAGACTGTCATGCTGAGGAACGAAGGATCTATTCGCGGACTTTTTTGGCGGTCATGCACAGCTGATAGATCCTTCGTGCCTCAGGATAAAAAGGACACCGGATATCTAACCCTCGTTCCGTTTCAAAATAAAGGCCATCAGGTCGTTAATTGGCTGTTTGATAATTTTGCCCGTTTTTACCCCTTGCGAATGGCATAGCTCGGCAAGCTCGTCCTTAAAAAAGAAAGCTATGGAACCCACAAAGTGGCATTTGTATTTGTGGTATTCCGGATACGATTTGATATTGGTTTGGATGAACTCCAGCAGGCCCCGCTCCAATATCTCCTGGCCATACACGGTTGCTTTTATCTCGCTTACAAATTTTGAAAACGATGCAAGGTAGGTATTGCCGTTAGGCTTTTGGTATACGTTTTTTATAACGATATCTTTATTAAGGTGATAGGCTCTTTCGAATTTCGAGTTAATTTCGGCAGGCATGCGGCCATACAAAAAATCGGTGATCAGGGTTTTGCCAAACCAGGTGCCCGATCCTTCATCACCTAAAACATAGCCCAACCCATGCTGCCCTTCAAAAATCTCTTCGCCATCAAAAAACGAAATGTTTGACCCGGTACCCATTACGCAACAAATCCCTTTTTCATGGCCGCAGGTAGCGTAGGCGCAGCCCAGGAGGTCGCTATCCACACATACATAGGCCTTCGGAAAGTGCTGACTGATGGCATTGGAAACAATCTCATGCCTGTCGGGGCTGGAGCAACCCGCGCCAAAAAAATAAATCTCTTCAATTGCGTCGCCATATGCCAGCATCGCGGGCGCCTGGTCGGCAATTATTTTGGCTATTTCTTTTTCGCCTAAAAAGTATGGGTTTAACCCTGCTGTTTTAAATGCTACCGGTTGCTGATCAGGAATGTGTAGTAACCAGTCTGTTTTTGACGATCCGCTATCGGCTACTAAAATCATGCACTAAGTTCTTCGAGGGCCTTTAAAGTTAATGGCTTATGGATAAACTGGGTAATATACTTGTTGCTTGCCGATTGTTTCATATCAACAGGATCAAGCGACGATGAAAGCATGAATATTTTGATGTTCTTTTTATCTATATCCAATAAATCAAACTCCCTTAAAAACTCAAAACCGCTCATAGTAGGCATACGGATGTCAAGGAAAATTACATCTGGTGTAATAATTCCAAATCGCAGGGAATCAATCGCCTCTGTTGGCGATTGGCGCACAACTATCGTTTCGGCAAAGTTACTTGCCTCCAAAACCTTGCGCGTAACAAAGTTGTCGATGTAGTTATCATCAATCAACAGACAGGTTTTGTAGGGATTGGACATGTTTTCAAATATATGTGTTTTTATATTTAAAATAAAATAATCCCGCTACTGAATATTTATGCTGCTTGTTATCTGTTTTAAAGTAATTTCTGCCTGCTTTGATTGATACTGGGCTGCAAAAAAAGTTGATTGGGCAGCAAGATAATTGCGCTGCGCCTCCCGGATTTCGAGCGGTGTAATATTGCCCAGCTTATACTTTTCAAGCGATATATCCAGGTTTTTCTTAGCTATAACCACGTTTGCCTGGCCTAAAGCAATCAGGTCGAGTCCCGAAACGTATGCTGCATACAAACTATTTATCTGGGCTTCTATATTAAGCTGCACCTGTTTAGCGCTGATGTTGGCATTATCTATCTGGATCTTCGCGTTTCGCTCCTTGCGGGTTTGGTTAAAGCCATCAAAAATATTAATGGTTGCGGTAAGGCCGTAATTTAACCCATGCTGGTTTTGCTGCAGGGTAAAACCGGCCGGAGTTTTATTATCGCTAAAAGTATAACCAGTTGTTACAGCCACTTGTGGGTAGCGGGTTGATTTTACCTGCCTAAGGTTTATCTCGGCCAGGCGGCGGTTTATCTGGGTTGATAATATGGTAGGGTTTTGCGATTGCGCGCTACTTAAAATATTGCCCAATAACAATTTATCATCAACCACAATGGTATCGGCTACAGAAAAATCGGTTTGCAAATCGCGGATAAGAATTTGGTTAAGCTGGATTTTGCTTGTTTTAAATACCTGGTATTGGGTAACCAGGTTGGCCGTATCTGTATTTAAATTTACCTGGGCATTTAAAACATCAAGCTTTGAGGCGCGGCCAACATGAAATTTATCATTGGCATACCGCAACTGCGTGCGCGAAATTTCAATCGCTCCTTTCAGGGCCTTTATCTGCTCGTTTTGGCTAATAAGATCATAATAAGTGGTAATAACGTTGGCTACCGTTCGCTGGATGGTATCCTGCAAGCGAAGTGAGCCCAACTGGTCAAGTTGTTTTAACTGGTCATATGTGGCAAACATGTTAAAACCATCAAAAATTGTCCAGTTAAGGGCAACGCCGTAATTAATACCGGTGTTGGGTGCATTATGGATATTATTAACCGAGCCATCTGAACGGGTTTGTTTGGTGGTTAAGCGACTATTTGTTGATGCAAAATTACCGTTAACCTTTGGCAAAACACCGGCGTTGCCAAGCGTAACATTATTGGCCGCAATGGTTTTGTTATTTTGCGAAAGCTTTATATTATAGTTGTTTTTTAACGCTATTTCAACCGCGTCTTTTAACGTAAGCATCGGTGCTTCCTGTGCCCAGGTTTGCATCCGCAACAGGGTGCAGCAAAAAAGCAGGAAAGCTGTTTTTTTAATGATCATATCAGTTAAAGATTTTCAATCAATTTCATTTCTTTTTTTTCTGGCGCGGTTTCTTCTTCAGGCTCTTCATCCGGGTCGCGGCGGGTTTTTGATGCGAAGATCACGTACATCAATGGGATAATATAAAGCGTTAATACTAACGAGAACAGCATCCCGCCCATAATAACAATACCCAACGATACCCTGCTTTTTGCACCCGAACCCAGCGCGAAGGCGATTGGCACCGAGCCTAATACAACGGCCAAACTGGTCATAAGTATAGGGCGCAGGCGGGCAGTAGCGGCCTCGATAGCGGCTTCGTACTTGGCCACACCATGTTCCATGCGCTGGTTGGCAAACTCCACAATAAGGATCCCGTTTTTGGTTACCAGCCCTACCAGGGTGATGATACCTATTTCGCTGAAAATATTCAGTGTTTGATTAAACAGCCACAACGATAAAAATGCACCCGAAATAGCCAGCGGTACGGTAAGCATCACGATGAATGGATCCATAAAGCTTTCAAACTGGGCAGCCAAAACCAGGTATATCAGCAAAAGCGCAAAGCCAAAGGCAAATAAGATATTTGACGATCCTTCGGCATAATCCCGCGATGGGCCGCTGAGGGCGGTGCTGAACGTTTCGTCGAGCAGGCTTTTGGAGATCCGGTCCATCTCGGCAATACCATCGCCAACTGTTTTGCCCGGAGCTAAACCAGCCTGAATGGTTGCCGATTTATACCGGTTAAAGTGATAGATAGCCGGCGGCGTGGCGCCTTCGGTAGTTTTAACCACGTTATCCAGTTGCACCAGGTTCCCTTTGGTACTGCGCACATATACCGATCTCAAATCAAGCGGCTGATCGCGGTTGGCCCTGTCAACCTGGGCTATTACCTGGTATTGCTTCCCGTTTATCAGGAAGTAATCTAAACGGCCGGCACTATAATACAATTGCAGCGTTTGCGCTATGTCATCTACAGAAACACCCAAATCACGTGCCCTGTCGCGATCTGTTACCACCCTTAATTCGGGTTTGGTAAATTTAAGGTTCACGTCCGTTCCCTGGAAAACGGGGCTACGGGAAACCTCGGCAAAAAACCTTGGCAGCACTTTTCTTATTTTTTCAAAGTCCTGGTTTTGTATAACATACTGTACCGGCAATGATGTACGCGCGCCGCTGCCGCCGCCGCTTATGGTTTGCTCCTGCACTACAATGGCCCGGGCGTCGGGCATTTTGCTTAGTTTTTTGTTCATCCAATCAGCAAGTTGTTGCTGGGTACGCGTACGCTCGTCGGGCGCTACCAAACCAACACGGCCAAAACCTGTATTTGCCGCTCCGCCGCCGCCAAATGAAGGCGAAACGATCTCGAGGTTAATATTGGCTTCCGGTATCGAATCGGCCACCAGGTTTGAAACTTTGTCCATATACCGGGTCATGTACTCGTATGTGGCACCTTCAGATCCGGTTACGCTGTAACGCAATAAACTTCTGTCGTCAAGCGGTGCCAATTCAGACGGAATAACTTTCACCAATACACCAATAATTATCAAAGACACGGCCAGGATAACAAAAGATACCCACCGCACTTTCATAAATTTTATAAGCGTTTCGGTGTACGATGTGGTCATGTTCACAAAAAACGGTTCGGTTCGCTCGTAAAACTTCGACTTTTTATTGTTCTTCCTGATCAGCTTCACGTTCAGCATCGGTGTTAACGATAACGACACAAAGGCCGATATTAAAACCGCCCCGGCTACTACTACCGCAAACTCGCGGAACAGCCTGCCTGTAAATCCCTGTAAAAACACAATAGGTAAAAACACAGCCGCCAGCGTTACCGAAGTCGAAACAACTGCGAAGAAAATTTCTGCCGAACCTTCAAATGCTGCTTTGCGGATAGCCATCCCCGCCTCTACTTTTTTGTAAATGTTTTCTGTTACCACAATACCATCATCAACCACCAGCCCCGTTGCCAGTACAATGCCCAGCAGGGTTAAAATATTGATGGAAAAGCCAAACACATACATGATAAAAAAGGCCCCGATCAGTGATACAGGTATATCTATCAGCGGGCGGAAGGCGATTAGCCAATCGCGGAAAAACAGGTAGATGATGATAACCACCAGTACAAAGGAAATAATAAGTGTTTCCTGCACCTCGGTGATTGACTGATTGATAAAGCGGGTATTATCCAGCGCTACCTTTACCTTAATGTCGGGCGGCAAGTCTTTCTGAATCTGTTTTAAACGGGCGTAAAAATCTTTGGCTATTTGCACATAATTCGCTCCCGGCTGTGGTACTATAGCCAGGCCCACCATAGGCACGCCCGATTCCTTAAATATAGTTTCCTCATTAGCCGATCCTAAAACGGCGTAGCCAATATCGCTCAGGTGAATAACCCGGCTGCTATCGGCACGGATGATGAGGTTGTTAAAATCTTTTTCGGTTGATAGCTTGCCAAGGGCCCTTATGGTTACCTCGGTATTATTGCCCTCAATTTTACCGGCAGGCAGCTCCACGTTTTCTTTGGCCAACGCGGCGCCAATATCGGTAGCCGTAAGGCCAAGAGCCGACAGTTTGTTAGGGTCTATCCATAAGCGCATGGCGTACTGGCGCTGGCCCTGTATATTAATAGTACTTACGCCGGGTATGGTTTGCAGGCCCTCCTGCAATACGTTTTCGGCATAATCATCCAGTTGGGTAATATTACGCTTGTCGCTGCTCACGGTAAGGGTGATAATCTGGTCGGCGCTGGCGTCGGCTTTGGTTACTACCGGCGGAGCGTTAATATCCTGTGGCAGTTGGCGCTGTGCCTGCGCTACTTTATCGCGCACGTCATTAGCCGCAGTTTCCAAATCGGCATCAAGGTCAAACTCTACTGTAATATTACTTGATCCAACCGAGCTTGTTGATGATATATTACGGATACCCGGTACACCGTTGATCGATTTTTCCAGCGGCTCGGTTATCTGCGATTCAATTACATCGGCATTCGCTCCCGAGTAACTGGTAGATACCGAAATAATTGGCGGATCGACCGACGGGAAATCCCTCACCCCTAAAAACTTGTAGCCAATAATACCGAACACAACAATAACTACCGACATTACTGTTGCCAATACCGGCCTTTTTATACTTACTGAGGATAAACTCATGGCGTTACTTTATTACTTTAATAATTTTTAAAGGAACTTTCGCCCTCATTTGTATCAGGCCCGAAACCACTACACTGTCGCCAGGCTTTAAACCATCTACCACCTGAATTTTGGTATCGGTACGCAAATCTGTTTTTACCGGCCGGGCAACAGCAATCCCGTTGTGGGCAACGTAAACAATGCTGCTTTTCAGATCGGGGATAACAGCCTCGGTTGGTAACAGGATTGTTTTGGGAATCTGGTCGAGCGTTAAATTAATTTTGGCAAAACTACCTGCGGTTAACAAGCCCTTGGGGTTTGGCGCTTTGGCCCGCACAGTAATAGTACGCGAGTTAACATCGATAGAAGGCTCGATAGCATAAACAGTCCCTGTAAAATTTTCCCTTGAGCTTTCGGTATTAAACCTGATTTTGCTGCCTACGCCAAGTATGGCCAAGTATCGTTCAGGAACCGAGAAGGTGATTTTTGCGGGGTCGATATTTACCAGCTGCGCAATAGGCGATGACGGCGACAGATAGCTGCCGGGGCTCACATTACGCAGCCCGATGGTACCCGAAAATGGCGCCCTGATTTCTGTGCGTGATATTTGTGCTTTTATCACATCAGCTGCAGCTTTTAACGAGTTTAGCGAGGTTAACGATGTATCATATTCTTCCTGGCTTATGGCTTCCTTTTGCAGTAATACCTTATTACGGTACTCCACTTGTTTGGCCAGGGTTACCTGGTATTGGTTTTGAGCCAATGAAGCCTCCAGGTCCTGGTTATATACCTTAACCAGCAGTTGACCTTTTTGCACCTTGCTACCCTCATTAAAATAAATCCCGGTGATGTTGCCTGCTGTTTGGCTTACCAGGTTTACCTTCTCGTTAGCATCAATACTGCCCGTTACATCAATAATGTTGTTTACGGCGGTATCTTTCACAATCATAATGTTCACGTTTACCGGTCCGTTCTTTTTCTTGCCGCTTTTACCGCCGGCTTGTGCTGCCGCGCTTTCTTTGGCGCTTTTACTAAAAAACTTGTTGTAAACCAAATAAGCAACCAGCAAGGCCAGCGCCGTGTAAATAATATATTTTGTCTTCATATTTAATCAACAATCATTTTGTGATCTTTAAATTGGGTTCGGTTGTAAAGGGCTTTATGTTGGTCTGCATTTTTTGCAGCACGCTTTCAAATATTTTCATCTCGTGCGCCGATATGCCTTTGGTGATATCAGCGTTGATGTGCTCAAAAGTTTCTACAATCTGCGGTACAGCCAGCTTTGCCTTTTCGGTAACCCTTAGCAAATGCTCGCGTCGGTCATTCGGGTTGCTCTCGCGGTAAACAAAGCCTTTTGCGGTAAGCATGTTAATAATACTTACCATAGCCGATTTGTCTTTATCCAGTATTTGCGCCAGCGCGTTTTGGGTAAGCTGCCCATCGTGATAGTATATAAGCGACAGAATAAAGTGGTACCGGGTAACATCCAGGTGGGCGGTATGCTTTGCCAGCACATTAAGGTATAACTTACCTAAACGTATCAGTTTCCGGGATATGGGTTCTATCAGCTGCATCTTAAACAAGCGGCAGCAAACATACTTACCCACAAGGTTAATTAGTTGCATGTATCAACCATTTTACAAGTGTAAACAAGGCTGATATTTTAAAAAAATATAATTTTTATAACTTGCACGCATGAAACCAATTAAGCTGACCGCGACTGTATCATTAATTTTACTTTTTATGAATGTAAACGCCAGTAAGGCGCAACCCCTATCTGATATATCATACACTGTTTCCTTCCCCGAAGCCCAGGCCCATTATGCCGAAATAGAGATGAATATCACCGGGCTCAAGCAAAACACGCTCGATCTTAAAATGCCTGTCTGGACACCTGGATCATACCTGGTGAGGGAATTTGCCAAAAACATCGAGGCCTTTAGCGCCAGCATCAATGGCAAAATTGTAGCCTCGCCC
The DNA here is from genome assembly GCF_007971525.1 of Mucilaginibacter ginsenosidivorax. NCBI lineage: Bacteria > Pseudomonadati > Bacteroidota > Sphingobacteriia > Sphingobacteriales > Sphingobacteriaceae > Mucilaginibacter > Mucilaginibacter ginsenosidivorax. The sequence goes on along the minus strand of NZ_CP042437.1, from coordinate 3,328,989 downwards.
AAAATCAATAAAAACACCTGGCGTATTGCTACAAAAGGTGTGGCCGCCGTTACCATAAAGTATCGCGTTTACGCCAACGAGGTGTCGGTTCGTACCAGCTATATTGATGTAACACATGCTTTCCTGTCAACGACGGGTATATTTATTTATCCCGCCAATATGCTGCACTCGCCATCAACTATCACCATTACGCCATATAGTAACTGGGCTAAAGTTTCAACCAGTTTAGAGATGGTTAACGGCAATCCTTTTGTTCGCCACTCGCCCAACTTTGATATTTTGTTCGATTCTCCCATCGAAGTTGGCAACCAGGACATTTTCGGTTTTGATGTTGACGGCGTTAAATATGAAGTATGTATGTACGGAGGCGGCAACTACGATAAAGAGCGTATTAAAAAAGATATGCACGCTATTATTCAGCAGGAGGCAGCCATATTTGGCGAAAACCCCAATAAACATTATACTTTTATTATCCATAATCATTTGCGTGGCGGAGGTGGTATAGAGCATCTTAGCTCAACTGTTTTGGGCATCAGCCGCGATAATTATGGCAGCGAAAAAGGGTACCAGGGTTTCCTGGGCCTGGTAGCGCATGAGCACTTTCACCTTTGGAACGTGAAGCGTTTGCGGCCTATTGTTTTAGGCCCCTTTGATTACGATAACGAAAATTATACCACCAACCTTTGGATTGCCGAAGGCTTCACCGAATATTACCAGGAGATAGCCGTTCGCCGCACCAACCTTTATCCGCCCGAAAACTACCTGGAGCAGATAGCCAACGAGTTTAACGTATTAGAAAACCTGCCGGGCAAAAACGTACAAACCGTAGCCGAATCGAGTTTTGATGCCTGGATAAAAGGTTATCGCCCTAACGAAAACTCGAACAATACCACTATCTCTTATTACACCAAGGGCGCTATAATTGGCATGATGCTGGATTTGGAGATCATCAACAATTCGGCCCAAAAACACAATCTTGACGATGTAATGAAGTACATGTATGTAACCTATTACAAAACCAAAAAACGTGGCTATACAGATGCTGAGTTTAAAAAAGGTTTTGAAATGTTTGCAGGCAAAAAGCTGGATGATTTTTATAAAAGATACATAAACGGACTTGACCCTGTTGACTACAACAAGTACCTGGGTTATGCCGGCTATAAAATAGTTGACGAACTGGCCGATAACAATGATGCCGCCCTTGGTATTACCACCGGTACTACCGCAGCCAAAAAAGTAATGGTTACCAGTGTAACCCGTGGTACCGCGGCCTATATTGATGGAATTAACGTTGGCGATGAAATAACAGCTATTGACGGCAACCCCATATCCGACGGCTCCAACCTGATAACGGGCAAAAGACCCGGCGACAAAATACAGGTAACCGTTAACCGCGACGGGCAATCTGTTACCTTGCCAGTAACGCTGTTGAAAAGCAACAGGGTAAAATATAAGGTTGTGCCTGTTGATAGCCCTTCGGCACAGCAGCTGGCCGTGCGCACAAAATGGCTGAGTTTGTAACTACGCCATTTAGATTATTGAAAGCCCCGATATTCCGAGGCTTTTTTTATGCTTACGAATGACAAACGCCTTATCTTAAATTCGTTTAAAGTCATGAATGTTTTCTTCTTAAAGTATATATGTTTATACTCGTAATATAATTAAATCTTTATGGGTAAAATTAATGTTGAAGGCGTTGAAATTGCCATTTTTTCTCAAAATGATATTGACTACATATCACTGACAGATATGGCTAAAAGCCAACATGAAAACATCATTATCACAAAATGGCTTAGTTTAAAAAACACAATTGAATACCTGGGTGAGTGGGAGGCGATGTTTAATGAAAAGTTTAATTATACCGATTTCGGTACAATTAAAAACACCGCAGGAGGAAATAATTTTGTGTTGTCGGTAAAAGAATGGATAGAAAAAACAGGTGCCATTGGAATTACTGCAAAACCAGGGCGATATGGGGGTACTTACGCCCATAAAGACATCGCATTTCAATTTGGTATGTGGATAAGTCCACGGTTTCAATTATTATTAGTAAGGGAATTTCAACGACTAAAAGATGAAGAGCAAAAGCGCCTGGGTTCGGAATGGGACTATAGAAGATTTTTGTCTAAAGCGAATTATACCATCCATACTGCAGCTATAAAGGATTTTGTAATTCCCAAATTAAACCTCGAAAAAGATCGGGAGTGGCTGATATATGCAAGCGAAGCCGATTTGTTAAGTGTAGGAATCTTTGGATTTACCGCAAAACAATGGCGGGAGGCCAACCCCCAACTTCACTTAAAAGGGCTAAACATGAGAGATTTAGCAGATGCCCATGAATTACTTGTTTTATCTAATCTCGAGGGATATAATGCGATATTAATTGAACAAGGAATTGATAAATACCAACGATTGCTCGCATTAAAAAAAGCTGCAGAACAACAGCTTAAGGCACTACGAAAATCTATCTATACCGAAGAAAAAATCAAAAGCCCTTTTTTACCTGTCGGGAAACCGTCAAAAAAAACGGATAAATAAAAATGCCATCACCCGCCGCATTAAAAAAGATAAGGCCTATACAGCTTATTGCTGTTATCTTCTTTACCGTATCCGGTGGGCCTTACGGCCTGGAGCCTTTGTTAGCTTACGCCGGCGACCATGCCGCATTGATTATCCTGTTAATTACGCCGCTTTTGTGGGATGTGCCTGCCATATTAACCGTGCTGGAATTAAACAGCATGATGCCGGTAAACGGCGGCTATTATAAATGGGTAAAACACGCACTTGGCACCCGTTGGGGCTTTTATGAAGGCTGGTGGACCTGGCTTTATACATTTGTAGACCTGGCCATTTACCCGGTGCTATTTGTAATGTATGCTTCCTTTTTTTATCCCGAACTCGCTCAATATAAAATACAGGTTTGTTTACTCATCATTTGGGCATCAGCGGGCTTAAATATATTGGGTATTGTACCGGTGGGTAAAGCAAGCTTATTTTTAAGCGCCATTGTACTGGCGCCGGTGGTTATTGTAATTGTGCTGGCCTTTCATCACCATACCGGGCCGTTAACGCTGCCTGCGCCATCTTTTAAAGGCCTTAATTTTCCATCTTTCGGGATGGCTTTGTATACGGTGATGTGGAATTGCCTGGGCTGGGACAACGTGACCACCTATGCCGAGGAGGTAGAGCGGCCGGTACGCTCCTATATTCTATCCATAATCATTGCGTTTACACTGGTTATAGTGGTTTACTTTTTTATAACCTGGGTAGCACAGCAATCGGGCATCAATCATACCAAATTTACGGATGAAGGAATGCCCGCCCTGGGTGTGTTGATAGCCGGGCATTGGCTTGGCGTTGTGGTTGCTGTAGGAGGCATGGCGAGTTCCTTAGGTATTTACGCCGCTGTGCTGCTATCCGTTTCGCGGGTGCCGCACGTAATGGCCCAGGACAAGTTGCTGCCCGCCGGAATCAACCGTTTACATAAACGGTTCAACACGCCCTTTGTATCCATCATTATTTGCTCGCTGGTGGTGAGTTTTATGATATTATGGAAACTGGGCGAATTGTTTATTATCGACGTAACGGTGTATGGAGCAGGCCTTTCGTTAGAATATATCACGCTGGTAAAACTGCGCATAAAAGAACCCGACAGGGCAAGGCCATTCAAGATACCGCTGGGCGTGCCGGGGCTTTGTATCCTTTTAATGCTTCCTGTTCTGGTATACGTAATCGCCCTCGCCGGAACCTTCTCTTCAGAGGGCGATGCCGTTAAGGCGTCTGTATTCGCCATTATCGCACTGCTTAGTGCCGAGGTTGCCTGGCAGCGCATTGCCTTTATCACCCGGCTAAAAAGATGGTATAAAAGAAACTGGTCGTAAATGGCCTTACTATAATCTACGTTTGGGTTTGTAAAGATCATGTTATCCATCCCATCGGCACCAGCAAAGCATTACCTTTATTAACCATTTATAAAGTTATGCAAAAATCCCCCTTCTCTTTTGTTATCATTGGTTGCTTGCTTTTAATAGCTTCTACTTCGTTTGCGCAGCGTCGCCAGGCGGTGAAGCCGGCCGGTCAGCCGGCCGAGGTACAAATTACCCCCTATAAAACTACGGTTATTGCCAATGGTGCCGACGATGTAATGATTAAAGTGGTGGTAATTGACAGTAAAGGCGACGAAGTAAAAACGGCCCGTAACCTTATCCGTTTTTCGGTACAGGGTGATGCGCGGATAGCGACAATAACAACATCCGGCAAAGCGGATGCTGCAGCTACAATAACTGATACATCGGCGCGGGCCAACATGAAAAACGGCGAGCTTTGGGTAAAATTAATTGCAGGGCGTACACGTGGCCATGTAAAATTTGAGGCAAAAAGCGATAGCTTATGGACCGGATCAACCGAAATTCACACCGTACAGCCCGGAAGCCCGCATAAGGTAACCAACGATAAGTACGTTGCCAAAACGGTAACTGACAAAATATTAGGCGCCGATATCTCTTTCCTGCCCGAGCTGGAAGCAAAAGGGGTTAAATTCAGCGATAAAGGCGTTGAAAAAGATGCTATTCAAATATTGAAGGAGCATGGCTTTAACTACATCCGCCTGCGCATTTTTAATGATCCTGCCGGGCCAAAAGGATATTCGCCAACAAAGGGGTTTTGCGATCTGGAGCACACCAGGCAAATGGCCAAACGCGTAAAAGCCGCGGGTATGAAGCTACTGCTCGATTTTCATTACAGTGATTACTGGGCCGATCCGCAGCAGCAAAATAAACCGGCAGCCTGGGTTGGGCAGGATTTTATCACCCTAAAAAAATCGGTGCAGAATTATACAGCGATGGTAATGCAACAGCTGAAAGATCAAAACACCACGCCCGATATGGTGCAGGTTGGCAACGAGATTAATCACGGCGTGGTTTGGCCCGACGGGCAGATTAACAACCTGGATAGCCTGGCGCAATTGATCTACTCCGGCGTAAAGGGAGTAAAGGCCGTTAGCCCAAAAACCATTATCATGGTACATATTGCCTTAGGCGGCCAAAACCTCGAGTCGCGGTTTTTTATGGACAACATGGCGGCAAGAAATTTGCCGTTTGATGTGATTGGACTGTCGTACTATCCCAAATGGCATGGCACGCCGGATGATTTGAAAGCCAACATGGCCGATATGGCCCAACGTTATCATAAACAGGTTATGGTTGCCGAGTACACTCAACTAAAGAGAGAAGTTAACGATATTGCATTTACAGTACCTGGCGGAAAAGGTATTGGTTCATTCATATGGGAACCGCTGAGCACCTGGGAGCAGATTTTTGACAGGGACGGTAAGTCAAACGCGCTAATTGATGTGTACCCGCAAATTGCGCGCAAATATGGCGTTAAGCAATAGTGTTAAGTAGTACGTCTGAAGTTGATTTTTTTGAATTAGAACTTAGGGCTTGGGGCTAATACAATCTGCCAATTTATCGTTGATACCACAATAGGAGCGGCTTTTATAATCAACCCCAATTAATTACATTTGAAAAAACACTACTATATGAATATTAAACAATTTTGTTTTTTATTATTATCCTGCGCCGTTGTATTTACGGGTTGTAAACACGATAAAAAAACGGAAGAGGCAGCCAAAGCCGTCAGCCCCGAAGAAATTAAAGAAAAAATAGCGGTATTGGCAGCCGATTCGATGATGGGTCGCAAACCTTTTACAGTCGGGGAGAACAAAGCCATCGCTTACATTTCATCTGAGTTTAAAAAAGCCGGGTTAGCGCCGGGAAATAATGGCAGTTACTACCAGGATGTTCCTATGGTTGAGGTTACCAGCACACCATCGGCCACTATGGAAATCAGCGGAGGCAAATCGCCATTAAGCCTGCATGTTACCAGCGATTTTGTGGCCTTTACCCGCCGCGAAGTGGCTACTGTTGAACTTAAAAACTCCCCTTTGGTTTTTGCCGGATATGGTGTTGTAGCGCCTGAATACCATTGGAATGATTATGCCGGGCTGGATGTAAAAGGAAAAACGGTAGTAGTGCTGGTTAATGATCCGGGCTTTAAATCGGGTCGGAAAGATTTGTTTAAAGGCGATACCATGACCTATTATGGCCGTTGGACCTATAAATTTGAGGAAGCCGCCCGCCAGGGCGCAGCAGGAGTTATCATTGTGCACCAAACAGCGCCGGCAAGCTATGGCTGGAGTGTTGTTTCGAACAGTAACTCGGGAGCAAAACTTTATTTGACACAACCTGATAAGCACATGAACCGCTGTAAGGTTGAGGGATGGATTACAGAAGACGCCGCCAAAAAGCTTTTCGCAGATGCCGGTATCAACGGAGATCTTCGCTCCATTGCTCGCGATAAAAACTTTAAGGCTATTCCGCTTAACAGGACTGTTAACTTAACCGTTAATACCAAACTAAAATATTCTACATCTCATAACGTCGTTGGCATTTTAAAAGGTAGCACCAGGCCCACCGAATGCGTGTTGTATACCGCCCATTGGGATCATTTGGGCATTGGCAAACCTAACGCCCAGGGCGATAGCATTTATAACGGGGCAATTGATAATGCCGATGGCGTGGCTTCAATTATCGGCATAGCCAACGCGTTTAAAAAATCAACAGCAAAACCGCAGCGCTCCATGGTGTTTTTAGCGGTTACAGGCGAAGAGCAAGGCTTATTGGGCTCTGAGTATTATGCAACGCACCCTATTTATCCCCTTAATAAAACCGTTGCCGATTTAAACATCGACGCCATTGGCGATTATGGCGAAACCAAAGACATTGCCATAACCGGCAAAGGGCAAAATGAACTGGAAGATTATGTTGGTGCTATTGCACAGCAAGACGGCCTAACCACAGTTGGCGACCGTACACCCGGCTCTGGAAGCTATTACCGGTCAGATCATTTCAACTTTGCCAAGCTGGGCGTTCCGGCACTTGATATTAATATAGGAAGCACCAGCAAAACGCATGATGGTACCTATGGCGCCGATAAAGAAAAAGACTATAACGAAAACCGCTATCATCAGCAAGCCGATAATTACACGCCCGATATGGATGCTACAGGCATGGCCCAGATAGCCGATATCCTTTTCAGGATAGGTACCAAACTTGGTAACGAAACTACCTTCCCCGGCTGGAAACCCGGTTCGGAGTTTAAGGCAGCAAGGGATAAATCTATCGGTAAATAAGCTTAAAGCGGAATGCCAAAGGCTCAAAGCAATATAAAAATGGCCGGCTGCTATAGCGCCCGGCCATTTTTATATTTATAGGGCAACCCTTGACCTGTTAAACCAAATGGCCGCACTCTTTGAAAAAAGCATCGCGATAGCTGTAACTTCTAACAGGATCTCTCCTAAAAACAACCCCATTACTACCGGACTTAATTTTACGGCCGGATTTTTTTGAAAGAAAACAATCGCGGCCCATATGAACGATATCACATTAAAAATTATAAAAATCAATGTTACAATCCTCGCCCATTTACGTCCCTCGCCTGTAGCAAATATGATGTATATAGCCAAAAGCAATTCGGTGATAAATTCAAAGAGGTGTATATGATCAAGCGAGTTATTGGCCATTTGGATAATCAGCGCTAAATAAAGCAATACCACGCCCCTTTTTACTGCAACAGGTACATTGCCCTCAGGGTGATTATTTAAATAAAACCTGCTTAAAAGCCTGCCCAGCATTTATTCCGCTTTTTTAAACGCGTTCCATCCTTGTGCCTTTAATGGGTGTGAGTTTCCGGATTTGGTAATCAGGTTACAGCCTGCGGAAGCTTCGGTAATGTGCCCGATGATAGTAATGTCCATCTTAAACTTTATCTTATCGTAGTCTGACTGTTTTACGGTGAACAGCAGTTCATAATCTTCGCCGCCGCTTAACGCGCATACAGTTGGGTCAAGGTTAAACTCGCGGGCTGTTTCGTAAGTCATCGGGTCAAGCGGGATTTTCTCTTCGTATAAATTGCAGCCTTTATCGCTTTGCTTGCAAATGTGCAGTATCTCGGAGGCAAGGCCGTCAGATACATCTATCATTGCCGTAGGTTTTACCTCGATGCTTTTAAGCAGCTCTACAATATCGCGGCGGGCTTCTGGTTTTAACTGGCGCTCTACGATGTAATCCTTACCTTCCAAGTCGGGCTGAATATTGGGATTTTCCAAATAAATCAGCTTTTCGCGTTCCAGTAATTGCAGGCCGGTATAAGCGCCGCCTAAATCTCCGGATACGCAAATCAAATCACCTTCTCCGGCTCCGTTGCGGTAAACCACATCCACTTCATCGGCATAACCTATTGATGTTACACTAATTACCAGGCCTTGTTTTGATGATGTTGTATCGCCGCCAACCAGGTCGACATTATATTTTTCACAGGCTATATAAATGCCTTCGTAAAGTTCTTCAATTGCTTCTAACGGAAATTTGCTCGACATGCCTATAGACACCGTAACCTGCGACGCTGTGCCATTCATAGCGTAAATATCGCTCAGGTTAACCTGGATGGCTTTATAACCCAGATGTTTTAAGGGCGTATATGCCAGGTCGAAATGAATGCCTTCTAATAGCATATCGGTACTTACCAAAACTTTTTTGCCGGTAAAATCAAGTACTGCGGCATCGTCACCTACTCCCTTATTGGTACTTGGCTGCGTTAGTTTTATATTTTTGGTTAAATGGCTTATCAGGCCAAACTCGCCTAATTCTTCCAGATTTGTTCTTTCCTGATTTTCAAACATGTTTTTTGTAATTACGCCGGCAACTTGCCATCAATCAGCAAAAATACAATTATTCCCATTAGATAAAGCGATAGAAGCTAAGGGTTTCGGGGCAAACGCACCTGAATTGGGTTAACATAACTTAACACATTTCAAATAAAGTTCTATATAAATATATAATAATCAATGTTTTATTATTTTTTCAAGGTTAACACTAAACTGATGCTGTACCCAATTTAAGCGCATAGAAATATTAAGGCCCTGAATTTGTATTTGTTTCGGTAGATAATTCAGTAATATAGTATTGCTATAGTTTATTAATATTTAGTTAATATTAATTGCCGAATTTTGCTCCATTAAAAACTATCCTATGAAATTAAGAAATTTATTTATCTGTATTGGCTTAATGCTGGCTATAGCCAGCTGTAAAAAAGACCTGCAAAGCCCACACACGCCCCCCGGCGATACCACTGTTGTACAACAACCGCTGCCTTACACTGTTGTTGAAAATTTTGAAAACGGCACCAAAACGGCTTATGCCATTGCAAATGTTCAGCTAAGTACCGGTTTATGGAGTTTTAACGATGCATTAATAGGCAGTTTGGCCGCTGATGTTAAAGATGGCAATAAAGCAGTAAGGCTGCGCACCGGCGATATCACTATGAAATTTGATGTAAAAGGCTTAAAGCAAATCAGCATCAAACATGCCAAATATGGTAATGACGCCGCATCAACCTGGCAACTGATGATGTCGACAGATAGCGGCGCTACGTTTACGCAACTGGGTACAGACATCGCCGAAAACAGCACCAGCCTGGTTACCGACTAATTTAAGGTGACTACAACAGCAAAAGTCCGTTTCCAGATCAGGAAACTGGGTACAACCCGCATTAACATTGATGATATTACTTTCAAGGGCCTGGGTGATCCGGGAATTATTGTTGGCCCGCCCGATACCGGCGGCAGCGATACTACGGGCAATACCGGCACAGCAGCGCCCGACAGAGGGGTTATTGCAGGCACCGATGCACAGCCGGCAACCGGCGATAACAGCAACATTTTGCTGGGCAACCCATCGGATGCACAACCTGCTATTGTTATGGCCAATAACTACCTCATTGATCAAAAATATTACGAAGAATCATATAACAGCACACGCGGCACACCAAATTGGGTAAGCTGGCATCTTGACGCAACCAATATTACCAACGCCACCGCCCGCCTTGATAATTTTGCCGGTTTTAACGGCTTACCTGCAGGCTTTTATGAGGTAGAAAGCAATAGCTATTCGGGCTCCGGGTTCGATAGGGGGCATAACTGCCCTTCGGCCGACCGTACAAGCTCGGTTAATGCCAACTCGGCTACATTCCTGATGACTAATATGATACCGCAGGCTCCACAAAACAACCAGCAAACCTGGGCAAATCTTGAAAATTACCTGCGCGAGCAGGTTGTTGCCGGCAATGAAGTATACATAGTAATGGGAAGCTACGGAACCGGTGGAACGGGATCAAAGGGATCTGTTAGCACTATTACCAGTGGTCACGTAACAGTACCAAGCAACGTTTGGAAAGTGGCAGTTGTGGTGCCAACCGGCGATGGTGACGTTAACAGGATTACAGCAACCACAAGGGTAATAGCCGTTAATACACCCAACGTTAACACCATTAATGCCGACTGGAAACAATACCGCGTAACCGTACGGGACATCGAGAAGGCTACCGGCTATAACCTGCTGTCAAACCTGCCGCAGGCGGTGCAGGATGCCGTAGAAACTAAAAAGGATAACCTGTAAACTAAAAAGGGCTGCAAACAGCGTTTATTTGCAGCCCTTTTAGCTGAATAATTAGTTATTATCGTCTGCCTTATCCTTTGCGGCTTTATCCTGAGTCTTCTGCAATTTTTCCTGCGCTTTCTTGATAGAGTCTTGTTTTGCTTTAGCCGCTTTCTTCTTTTTATTGAAGAACCCCTTCAGCAAAAAGTTTGACTGTGCCGCTTTCAGATCTTCATTTAAAGTTCCGGTAGTGGCATGTACATTTTTCATGGTTACACGGGCCTGGTTCACAGTACTTTCCAGGCTTTTCGACAGGTTATCATTATTGAGCAGGCGGCCCAGGCTGCCTTTGCCACTGTTCACTTTACCTACAATTTCTGCTAAGCTGCCGGTCATTGATTCGGCATTATCGGCCACCTTAGTTAGTTTGGTTATTATCCTATCCACATCAACCGGGTTTACTGAAGCAAGCCGGCCACCATCGGCCACCTGTTGGTTGCTGGAGATACCCCCGGGAGCTAAAACAACCAGTTTATCGCCCATTAAACCATCGCTGCCTATACTTAGTTTCGAGTCAGTTTTTACAAATTGCCTTACTTTATCGTTCAAGGTAAGATCAACCCGTACCGAGCTATCGGTTATGATGTTAATAGATTGTACCACACCAACATTAATACCGGCAAAGCGTACATTATTGCCTACCTGCAGCCCGTTTACATTTTTAAAGGTGCCATAAACGGTAAAGGTGGAGTTAAACATACTTTTCTGGCTCCCGATAAAAAATACCGCGAGTCCCAGTATTACCAACCCGAGGAAGGTAAAAAGGCCTATTCTTATTTTTTGTGATGATGTGGTTTTCATGTTGTTTCGTTAAAAAATGATCTTACAAGTTCGTTATCAGCCTTATGGAGTTCTTTCCAGGAGCCTTCGGCTATATATTCGCCATCGTTCATTACTACAATCCGGTCGGCCACAATACGTGCACATTCCAGGTCGTGGGTAATGATGATGGATGATGTTTTATATTTTTTTTGCATATGGAGTATTAGTTCGCTGATCTCGCGCGATGTTATCGGGTCAAGGCCGGTGGTTGGCTCATCGTAAAGCATAATTTCGGGGTTTACAATCAATGTACGGGCCAGCCCCACCCTTTTGCGCATCCCGCCCGATAGATCGGATGGCATTTTATCAATAGCGTCAAGCAATCCTACGTTGTCTAACACCTCTTCTACCCTTTTATCAATCTCGGCCTGGTCTTTAAGCTTAAGCACCCTGGTAAGCGGGAATTCGAGGTTATCCCGCACCGTCATGCTATCATATAAAGCCCCGCTCTGGAACAGGAAACCTATTTTAATACGTAACTGCTTTAATTCCTCATCGCTCATCTGTGCCACGTCTTCGCCAAAAACGGTAAGTTCGCCGCCATCTGGTTTAAGCATACCCACAATGCATTGTATGGTTACCGATTTGCCCTGACCGGATTTGCCCAATACTACCATGTTTTCGCCTCGTTTCAGGTCGAAAGTGATGTTTTTCAATACTTCTTTTTCTCCAAAGGCTTTTTTAAGGCCTTTGGCATGTACAACCACTTCATCCTTTGATGCAGATGGCTTTTCCATAGTTTCGATATCTTCCTTTTTTGCTGCCATCTCAATGATAAAATAGTAAACTGGTGATTTGTACTGCTATAGCGTCAATAACGAAGATCCAGAGCGAAGCGGTTACTACGGCCGAATTTGCCGCAATACCCACGCTTTCTGTACCTTTATTGGAGTGATAGCCTTTATAGCATCCAACAAAACCTATAGCGAAACCGAAGAAGATAGTTTTTATAACTGCCGGCAAAAAATCTGAAAAATCAAGCGAGCCTATACACTTCTGAAAATACAGGGTGAAGCTTATTTTATCGTTGATATTAAGGGCAAGGAAACCGCCTGTTAAACCTATTACATCGCCAATTACCGATAATAATGGCACCATTAAGCTGGTTGCTATAATGCGGGTTACCACCAGGTATTGTATAGGGTTGGCGCCAGATACCTCCATGGCATCTATTTGCTCGGTAACCTTCATACTACCCAGCTCGGCGCCAATACTGGAGGCTATTTTACCGGCGCAAATAATGGCGGTAATAACCGGGCCCATTTCGCGCACAAATGATACGGCAAGGGTTTTAGGCAGCATGCTTGCCGCACCAAGCGAGACCAGGGATGGCCGGAGTTGCAGAATAAGCACAAAGCCCATGATGAAGGAAGTGATGCCCACCAACATCAGGGACCTGTAACCAATTTCGTAACATTGCCGCACAAACTCCGACCATTCGAAGCCGCCGGCAAAAATATTTCTGAAAAATCTGCCGAAGAAGACACATTGTTCGCCAATGTTCAACATCCACTTTCGCCAGCCGGTAATTGCCTGTTCTGCCATATATTAGGTTATAATTTGACATACAACAACGTATTGTCAAAATGTTTTGCAGTTCAGAAAAAATTGGCTCTTGGCGGTCGGCTTGCAGGATTTATGACATCGGTACGTCAATGATCAGGTAACGGGATTCTTCTTCGGCTTCAATTGTAAATGAACTACTCTCATAAACACCCATAGCATCCCGTTTGTTTAATAGGGTCCCATTTATTTTAGCACGCCCATCTAACAAGAACACATAAGCGCCGTTGCCGGGCTTTTCTATGGCATAATTTAAAGCTTTTCCAGCCTCGAAAGTACCCATGCTAAAAGTGGCATCCTGGTGCAGCCAAAGGTTACCTTCGCTCCTGTCGGGTGATACCAGGACAGTTAGTTCATTTAACTTAAACTGATCGGTAAAACTCTTTTGATCGTATCTCGGTGTTACATTTCGGTCTTTCGGAAACAACCATATCTGTAAAGTTTTAGCTATTGCTGTTTTCGACGCATTATATTCGGAATGATAAACTCCGGTTCCGGCCGACATAACCTGAACATCCCCGGCGTTGATAACACCTTTGTTGCCCATATTATCCTGATGCTCCAGGCCGCCTTCCAGCGGGATGGTCACAATTTCCATATTATCATGCGGATGCAGGCCAAAACCTTTGCCTGCGGCTATAATATCATCATTTAAAACCCTAAGAGTTCCAAAACTCATCAGTTCGGGGTTATAGTAAGGGCCAAAGCTGAATGAGAAATTTGCCTTTAACCAGCCTATATCGTTTTTACCGCGTTCATTTTCGGGATAAAATATTGTTTTCATTGTTATGTTTTCCTTTTTTATATGTTTAAACATCAATAGGTGTGCCAAGAGGCTGGCCTGGCAGGTTAATAAGGCGGCGAAGACTCACCCGACGAGGCTGCGCCCGTCACCCTCTCTCTTCTGCTTCGCAGGAAAGAGGGACTTGAATATGGACAAATTTACGGCAATGAGTATAACTAACCGTTTAAACCCCTCTTTCCACCCGCAGGGTGAAGAGAGGGTGACGGGCGCAGCCTCGTCGGGTGAGTCTTCGCCGCCAATTCAACCCGCCTCATATTTGCACTGATTTAATTATATGTATTTTTGCAAAAAATTAAGTATCAATGGCAAATAAAGCTATTATTGCAGGTTCAACAGGACTTATTGGCAGTAAATTGCTCCAAATTTTGCTGCGCGAAAGCTTTTACGACGAAGTTTTGATCCTGGTAAGGAAAAAAACAGATCTCGATCATAAGAAATTAACGCAGCTGGTGGTCAATTTCGACCAGCTGGATAGCTATTCCGATGCGCTAACGGGGCATGCTTTATTCAGTTGCCTGGGTACAACCAATGCCAAAACACCGGATAAAACAGTTTACAGGCATATCGACCATGATTATCCCGTTCAACTGGCGCAATTGGCTTTAAAGAATGGTATCAAACAGTATCACCTGGTATCATCTATAGGTGCCAATGTGGGTTCGTCATTTTTTTACACTAAAACCAAGGGCGAAACTGAGGCTGATATCCGGCAATTAGGATTACCTGCGTTACATATCTACCGCCCATCTATGTTAACAGGCAACAGGCAGGAAAAACGATCAATGGAAAAAGCGCTGATCGCTTTCTATAAAATAATAAATCCACTGTTATTTGGCAGCTGGAAGAAATACCGGAGCATCGCCGGCGAAACGGTGGCTATGGCCATGTACAAACAATCAATAAAAAACAATACAGGCACGTTTATTTACGAGTCTGATCAAATAAAGCAACTATCGTGAGTACTTATCTATCTGCCGAGAACCTTGGCCATCAATTTCATGACAACTGGTTATTTAAAAATATAACCATAGGCATTAACCGCGGCCGCAGGGTTGCACTGGTTGGTGTTAACGGCGCCGGCAAATCAACCTTATTAAAATTACTGGCCGGCTATATAAAACCGACCGAAGGCAAGGTGGTGCAAGCACACGACCTGAATATGGGCTACCTGGAACAGGATCCCGGCTTTAAGGATGCCGTAACCATCAGCGATTATATTTTTCATGCCGATGATGTACAGCAGCAAATGATCCGTAAATACGAGGAACTGCTGGAGAACGATCCTGACAACGCCAAGGCACTTGAAAAGATCATGGAAGAGATGAGCGAGGTTGATGCCTGGGAGTATGAGTACAAAATAAAAACTATTTTGGGCCGCCTGGATATTCATCACCTTAACCAGCACATCAGCACACTATCGGGCGGCCAAAAGAAACGTTTGGCGCTGGCTAAGCTGTTAATTGAAGACCCTGACATTTATATTTTAGATGAGCCTACCAACCACCTGGATATTGATACCATAGAGTGGCTGGAAAAGTTACTGACCGACGGATCTAAAACCATACTGATGGTTACACACGATAGGTACTTTTTAGATAACGTTTGTAACGAGATATTGGAGATTGATCGTGGTAAGATAGTACCTTATAATGGCAGTTACGCCTATTACCTTGAAAAGAAAGCCGAGCGCGATGCGGCAGACGAAGCATCTTTCCAGAAAAACAGCAACCTTTTACGGAAAGAACTGGAATGGATGCGCCGCCAGCCACAGGCACGTGGTACCAAATCAAAAGCGCGCATTGATGCTTTTTATGACCTTGAAGAAAAGACTAAGCAGGGTGGCGCCCGTGAGAAGGTTGAATTAAGTGTTAAAACAGCACGCCAGGGCAACAAGATTATGGAAATGGAGCATCTGTATAAAGGCTTCAACGGCATTACCTATATCGAAAACTTTAGCTATGTATTTAAAAAAGGCGACAGGATTGGCTTAGCCGGTAAAAACGGTACAGGAAAATCAACCCTGTTAAATTTAATTACCGGAGGTTTACAACCCGATAAAGGAACCATTGTAAAAGGCGAAACTACGGTTATCGGCTACTTCCACCAATCGGGAATTGTATTTAAAGAGGATGACCGTGTAATAGATGTGGTAAAAAACGTGGCTGAGTTCATCACCATGGCCGATGGTAAAATGATTTCGGCCTCGGCCCTGCTCACTTTGTTCCTGTTCCCTCCTGCCAAGCAGTATGGTTTCATATCCAAACTAAGCGGCGGCGAAAAGAAACGTTTGCAGCTGATGAGCATCCTGATGAAGAACCCTAACTTCCTGATCCTGGATGAGCCTACCAACGATTTGGATATCGACACCTTGAATGTGTTGGAAGAGTTTTTAACCAATTATTCGGGTATATTAATGATGGTATCGCACGATAGGTATTTGCTTGATAAACTAACCGACCAGCTATTTATTATGGAAGGCCAAGGTAAAGTGCGCATCTATAATGGCAACTATTCATCATACCGGGTTGAGCTGGATGAAGCTAAACAACAGACTAAAAAAGGCAATACCGCCCCTACCCCTGTTGCTGCTCCTGTTGTTAAAAAAAGTAAATTAAGCTTTAAAGAAGCCAAGGAACTGGAGACTATAGAAGCTGAAATTACCGTTATAGAAAACAGCATAAAAGCTAAAACCGACGAGTTAAACAAGGTAGGAATTGAGTTAGCAAAGCTTAATGAAACCATAGCGCAGATAGCCGATTTAAATAAAAAACTGGATACTAAAAGCGCCCGTTGGATGGAACTAACAGAATTAAGCGGAGTATAAAATGAAATTATCAGATATCATAGCATCAATAGGTGTTATCATTTTATTGATAGCCTTTGTGCTTAATTTACTGAATAAACTATCGTCAGAAAGCAGGCTATACAAGCTATTGAACTTTATAGGTGCAGGTACTTGCTGTTATGCATCGTATATGGTAAGCTTCTACCCTTTTGTTGTTTTAGAGGGTGTTTGGGGTACTGTGGCACTGGTATCTTTATTGCGGGTTCCACGTGGAACGTCCGTTTAAAAGAAGGTTATTTATAGCTATTTTAACACACAAATGCTATACAAATGATATACTATTGAATAATAAAGCGACATTTTTATGCAATAAATTGATACTTTTTAATACAAATATTACAAACGATAAGATAATACAGATACTCATGTTCCACGTGGAACATGAGTATAAAATAGAGTCATACTCTCATTATATATTCAGCTCAATGCTGGTGGTTTGATGTTCCACGTGGAACATCAAAAAGATAACACCATCAGATCGGCATTAATAAAAGCGGTAATAACCGCAGTTTAAATAAATACTACTTGGCACCTTTTAAAGCTAATTAAATCATATAAACCATCCGGGTTTTATTCGTGTAATTAGAAAAAAATCGAGACAATTAGTGTAATAAATTTGATTGTTCCACGTGGAACATGGAGGTATAAAATGTTTAAGAAATATAACGTTATTGTGGTTGGTGCAGGGCATGCAGGCTGTGAAGCAGCGGCAGCAGCAGCCAACCTTGGGTCGTCTGTTTTGCTCATCACCATGAATATGGGCGTGATTGCACAGATGAGTTGTAACCCGGCCATGGGCGGTGTTGCCAAGGGACAAATAGTGCGCGAGATTGATGCTTTGGGTGGCTACTCGGGTATTATCACCGATAAAACATCTATCCAATTCAGGATGCTCAACCAGTCGAAAGGCCCTGCTATGTGGAGCCCAAGAGCGCAAAGCGACCGTATGCGGTTTGCCGAAGAATGGCGTTTAGCATTGGAGCGTACCCCCAATGTCGACTTCTGGCAGGATACTGTTTCATCCCTTTTAATTAAAGGAAATACCATTGCAGGCGTACGTACTTCCTTAGGTGTCGAGATAGAATCCGACGCCGTTGTACTTACCAATGGTACCTTTTTAAATGGTATCATCCACATAGGCGAGAAGAAATTTGGAGGTGGCCGGGCCGGAGAAAAATCGGCAACAGGCCTAACCGAACAATTGATTGAATTAGGCTTTGAGGCTGGCCGGATGAAAACCGGCACCCCTCCCCGCATCGACGGACGCAGCCTTAATTATGGGTTGATGGAAGAGCAATGGGGCGATGAAGAACGCGGTCGTTTCTCTTACACCGATATCGAAATGATCCAACAGCAACGCTGCTGCTGGATTACTTATACCAATACCAATGTACACGAAACCTTAAAAGAAGGTTTCGAAAAATCACCAATGTTTACCGGTCGCATTAAAGGATTAGGCCCAAGGTACTGCCCTTCTATTGAAGATAAGATAAACCGTTTTGCCGAACGCGACCGTCACCAGATTTTTGTTGAGCCGGAAGGATTGAACACTGTAGAGATATATGTAAATGGTTTCTCAACCTCTTTGCCCGAAGATGTGCAGTACAAAGCATTGATCCAGATACCAGGATTTGAGAACGCCAAAATGTTCCGTCCGGGGTACGCCATCGAGTATGATTATTTCCCGCCTATACAATTAGGTCTTACTTTAGAAACCAAGCTGATCAGCAATCTTTACTTCGCCGGGCAAATCAACGGTACCACCGGGTACGAGGAAGCAGCATCGCAAGGCTTCATAGCAGGTATCAACGCGCATCAAAAAATCAATGATAAGCACGAACTCATCCTGAAAAGATCGGAGTCATATATAGGTGTGTTGATTGACGACCTGGTAACCAAAGGCACCGAAGAACCATACCGCATGTTCACTTCAAGGGCCGAGCACCGCTTGTTGTTACGACAGGATAATGCCGATATCCGCCTATCCCCAATAGGCCATGATTTAGGTTTGATAAGCGACGAGCGTTTAGATAAGGTAAATCAGAAGATTAAAAACTCGGATGATATTGTTGCCTACACCCGCACCAAATCCATTGACCCATCGGCAGTAAATGGTTTGCTGAATGAGCTGGGTACATCGGCCATTAACCAGGGTGCCAAACTTTTCAATCTGTTAAGCCGCCCACAGGTTGGTTTCAATGATCTTAAAAAAGCCGACACTGGGTTGCAAGAATTATTATCGGCCTATGACAAAGAAACAATTGAGCAGGCTGAAATAAAAATCAAATATGAGAGTTACTTTATAAAAGAAATGGAAATTGTTGACCGGATGAAAAAAATGGAAGACCGCGAGATCAATCCAAATTTCGATTATCACACTTTAGTTTCGTTATCAAAAGAAGCCCGCGAAAAATTGATGAAGATAAAACCACGCACTTTAGGCCAGGCATCTCGAATTTCGGGCGTCTCGCCGTCAGATATTTCGGTTTTAATGGTTCATGTATCCCGGTAGCTTATAACTAACTGATAATTAATAATTTACAAAAAGTCTTTTTAAATCAATTATTTTAGATTTCTAATAGTAGGATTCGTAAAAATATAAAAATCGCTTATATCGCCTAAAAACCATGTTAAATCAAAAATCGGCTAATTTTTACAATTTTTTCTTCTATATTTTTGTCGCTTTGGTCATTTTTGGCTGCGCAGCCCAGCAACAACCGCAGGGAGGCCCCAGGGATGTAACACCGCCGGTTTTGGTGAAGGCCTTGCCGGCCAACAAGACCCGTAATTTTGCCGCCAAAGAAATTAACCTGGAATTTGACGAGTTTATAAAACTGGCCAACCAGTACACCGAAATTACCATGAGCCCTACCATGGAAAAACAACCGGAGTACACCGCCAATAAAAAACACCTGCGCATAGTTTTTAAAGACACCCTTAAAAAAAATACAACCTACGTTATCAATTTTGGAAAAGGCATTCAGGATGTAAACGAAAGTAACGTGATGAAAAATTTCACTTACGTTTTTTCAACCGGTCCGCATATCGATTCACTCAGTATTTCTGGAAATGTAAATAACACCCTGACCCAGGAAAAAGAAAAAGACGTAACCGTAATGCTTTTCCCGCTAAAACAAGACTCCCTCCTGTTTGGCAAAAAAAAGCCATCTATTTTTACCACTACAGATTCATCGGGAAATTTTAGTTTGAATAATTTACATGAAGACCAGTACCGCATCTACGCGTTAAAAGAAGCAAGCCCCGATAAAATTTTTAATAACGATAATGAACTCATCGCTTTTTTAAAGAAACCCATCAACCTTAAATCTGATACGGCAAATATAAAACTAAACCTGTTTAAGCAATTCCCCGAAAAATTCAGATTCTCGGAAAAACGATTTGACGTTGATGGCAAAATGTTATTTGTTTTTAATAAGGCTTTGCAAAACCCATCGCTAAAAATAATTTACCCCGCAGATATCAATAACCAAAAATATGTTGAGTTTAGCAAGACCAAGGATACCGCATCGGTGTTTGTAAAATACATGAACTTCGATTCTATCCGGGTAGCTGTTTATGACAACAATAAACCGGTTGATACCACGTATCTGCTAAAACAGAAAAAAGAAACCTTCACCAGGGTATTCAATTTTAAATACAATGTATCAAACGATAAGCTAAAGCCGGGTAACGATCTTAAAATTACCAGCAACCTGCCCGTAGATGTTATTGACAATGCGCAGATCACACTAAAGGAGGATTCAATTGGCCTGGGCTCATCCGATTATACTTTGCAAAAAGATACCGGCAATGTTAAAAGTTTAACACTTAAATACCGTTGGCGGCAAAACGCCAAATATGAGCTTATTTTTAATCCCGGCGCATTCACGGATATATACGGTGATAAAAATAAATTTACTTCAAAAAAATTCCAGCCTGATAAGCCCGAAAACTATAGCTCACTTACCTTGAAGGTTACTTTGCCCGATACCTCAAAAGCTTACGTTGTTGAGCTGCTGAATGACCAAAAGGTAGTGTTGGAAACAACCCCCATCAGGCGAAACGGCCCGGTAGTTTATAAAACTATTTTAACCGGCAAGTACTTCGTTAGGGTAATTTATGATGAAAATAAAAACGGCCGGTGGGACAGCGGTAACGTGCACTTAAAAAAGCAACCGGAAAATACCTGGGTAAACGAAAAAGAGATTACCCTGAGGCCCAACTGGGAGGCCGAGGAGCCTATTGTAGTGCCCAGGGAGCCACTTACTCCATAAACCAACCCGAATACATGATATAGTTTTTTGGAAGCTGCTTAAGCAGCTCTATTTGCTGATCTGTTAAAGGTTTTATTTTTTTTGCAGGCATACCGGCATATAAAAAACCCGATTCGCAAACGGTATTTTCCAGTACTACGGCACCGGCAGCAATGATCACAAACTGGTTAACAACCGCATGATCCATCACGATGGCGCCCATACCCACCAGGGTATGGTCATGCAGTGTACAGCCATGCACCAGGGCGTTATGGCCTATAGATACGTTACTGCCAATATTGGTAGGCGCCCTTAAATAAGTGGCATGTATCACCGCTCCATCCTGAATATTAGTATTATCCCCTATCCTGATATAATGCACATCGCCGCGAATAACCGCATTAAACCAAACCGAACAATTACTGCCCATCACCACATCCCCAACAATGGTTGCATTTTCGGCAATGAAACAATCTTCGCCCCAGATTGGGCTTTTATCTTTAACGGGTAGTATCACCATTTTAATTATTGAATTACTGATTTATTGAATTATTGATTGGAGCTGCACTTTTAGCCAATTATTGAATTACTGATTGAAGCTGCACTTCTTAGCTAATTATTGAATAATTAAATGCTTTTCAATTGCTTATTTTACGACTTATTGATGGTAACCGTTTTTCTGGATGCCGATACTATTTTCAGAATTTGGTTAGCTTCATCTATCAAAATTGCAATATCGGAAAGTTTAATGATTTCAGCTTCGATTAATACCTCCATCCAAAATACAGATTCATCTGCTTCTTCAACCACTATGGATAACTTGGCATGAAACTCTGCCTGAGACCGGGCCCGGCAAGCAGCCCTGTAATTTGCACCTACGGACGAAGACGACCGTAATAACTGCCTCCCAATTATTTTCGCTTCTTCTGTTTTAGGTAAAGACTTGAAAAGTTTAATATTATCGACAACAAATTTCTTGGTTCTTTTTTTGAACATCTCGGCAAACTCAATTCTGCTAACATCATTCATGTATACCTAAGGTAATTCAATAATTCAATAATTCAATAATTCAATAATTCAATAATTCAATAATTCAATAATTCAATAATTCAATAATTCAATAATTCAATAATTCAATAATTCAATAATTCAATAATTCAATAATTCAATAATTCTTTTTTATTCCTATGTTTGGATACAAATTTAAGCGGAAATAGCTCAGCTGGTAGAGCATCAGTTTCCCAAACTGAAGGCCGCGGGTTCGAATCCCGTTTTCCGCTCTAATAGTTAAAGCAATGTTCTAACCACCCGTCATTGCGAGGTACGAAGCAATCCCGAACTATATGGGACTTAGCACATCGGGGATTGCTTCGTACCTCGCAATGACGGTGAGAGAATTAACTTTTATTTCAATTCAGATCATCAACTAATCCATCGTAAAGATCTTTCCATTCAGGATTCATTTCATTTATCAATCTGATCTTATTAGCCCTGCTTCCACCTTTCAATAATTTCTCAGCCGCAATGGCCTCTTCTATATGTGGGTAGCCTTCATAGTAAACTAATTTATTACAATTGTACTTTGCTGTAAAACTATCAGGATAGGTTTTATTTTTATGATCCCAGATCCGGCTTACTATATCCGAGGTTACACCGATATACAAAACAGAATGTGTCATGTTAGTAACGATGTAAATATAGCCCCCTCTTCCCATAGTTAGATATTTGTGAAGTATACTTCATATAACCACCCGTCATTGCTTCGTACCTCGCAATGACGAGTGGTTTACAACCCCAGCCTTGCCGATATCTCCAGCATCCTTTCAATGGGTTTAACAGCTTTTTCAATAATATGCTTTGGTACGGTAACCTCAGGATATCCATTCTTTAAACACAGGTACAATTTTTCAATCGTGTTGCGTTTCATGTGCGGGCAATCGTTGCAGGCGCAGCTGTTATTTGGCGGCGCCGGAATAAATATCTTATCCGGGTTCTCTTTTTGCATCTGGTGCAGTATTCCGGCCTCTGTAGCCACTATAAACTCTTTTTCGGGATGAGTACCCGCGTACTTTAAAATACCCGTTGTAGAGCCTATATAGTCGGCCATTTGCAATATCACTTCTTCACATTCGGGGTGGGCCAGCAGCTTTGCACCGGGGTGTCTCTCCTTCAGTTTGGTTATCTTTTCGCGACTGAAAATTTCGTGCACCATGCAGGCACCGTTCCATAACACCAGGTCGCGACCTGTTTTTTTGGCCACGTATGCGCCAAGGTTTTTATCGGGGCCGAAGATGATCTTCTGATCTTTCGGCAGGCTCTCTACAATTTGCACCGCGTTGCTTGATGTACAAACAATATCACTTAAAGCTTTCAGCTCGGCCGTACAGTTTACGTAGGTGATTACCAGGTGATCGGGATAGTTTTCCTTAAACTTTTTAAACAAATGTGGCGGGCAACTATCTGCTAATGAGCAACCTGCCTTCACGTCGGGTAGTAAAACCTTCTTTGAAGGCGAAAGTATTTTGGCAGTTTCTGCCATGAAATGCACACCGGCAAAAACAATAACATCGGCATCCGTTTTAGCAGCCTGCTGCGATAGCCCAAGGCTATCGCCAATATAATCTGCAATATCCTGTATATCGGGATCCTGGTAGTAATGGGCCAGAATGACGGCGTTTTTTTCCTTTTTAAGTTTTTCAATTTCATCAAACAAGTCAAGGGTTGGGTCGATGTATTCGTCCACAAATCCTGTCACATTTATTTCTTCGAAGATATCCATTTCAACAAATCAATTAATAACAACTAATTTTATATATAAATAAAACTATTGTTTGTTATGGTGTTAGTTATGTGCAAAAGTCATTTAAAAAAATGCTTTAAAAGTTATTTTTCACTTTTTATTAACAGTTTTCCACAGGTTTTTATTTTCTATTGAATTGATCCTGTGATTTGTATGACAATCAAATATTAATTTAAAAAGTTATTTGTTAATAATTAGGTAACCTGTAAAATGTTAGCTTTAGTGTTTAAACTGCGCAAAAGTCGCTGAAAAATTATTCACTTTCAGCATCAAAAGTGGAGTTCTCCACACTTTGATTATTTGTTAGCTATTTGTTTACACGAAATTAACATGTTTTATACGGGTTATTAACAACAATTGTACTTTTACACATATATACATAAAATATGACCCGAAATGTTGATTTTCTGATCGTAGGATCAGGCATCGCCGGTTTAAGTTTTGCCCTTAAGGCAGCCAAACACGGTAAGGTGCTGATAGTTACAAAATCAAACGAAGACGAATCGAACACGAAGTATGCCCAGGGCGGTGTAGCAGTAGTTGTTGATAAAAAGGAAGATTCTTTTGAAAAACACATCGAAGACACGTTAATAAGCGGCGACGGCCTTTGCGACCGCGAAGTTGTGGAAGCCGTTGTTAAAGAAGGACCCGAGCGGATTAACGAAATTATTGACTACGGAACCAATTTTGACAAGACCAACGAAGGCTTTTACGACCTGGCTAAAGAGGGCGGCCACTCCGAATTCCGTGTACTGCATTATAAGGATGTAACCGGTCTGGAAATTGAAAGATCGTTGCTGGAAGAGATCCACAAGAACCCGAATATTGAGATATTAACACATTATTTTGCTGTCGACCTGATTACCCAGCACCATTTGGGCCAGCTGGTAGGTAAATCCAGTACCGATATTACCTGTTATGGTATTTACGCTTTCAACACCGAAAGTAATGTTGTGGAAAAGATACTGTCAAAAGTTACCGTAATGGCATCGGGAGGTGCCGGCCATATTTATTCTATCACTACTAACCCAACTATTGCCACCGGTGATGGTATTGCCATGGTTTACCGCGCCAAGGGTAAGGTAAGGAATATGGAATTTATCCAGTTTCACCCTACTGCTTTATATAACCCCGGCGAATACCCATCGTTCCTGATATCTGAAGCGGTGCGTGGTTTTGGCGGTGTATTAAAACGTACCAACGGCGAAGAGTTTATGCAGGAGTACGACCCTCGTAAATCATTGGCGCCAAGGGATATAACAGCAAGAGCCATTGATGCCGAGATAAAAAAATCGGGCGAGGATTTTGTGTACCTGGATATCCGCCATCGCAGTAAAAAAGATATTTTAAATCATTTTCCTAATATATATGCCAAATGCCTGGAAATTGGTATAGACATGACCAAAGATATGATTCCAGTTGCACCAGCCTGTCATTATATGTGTGGTGGTATTATGGTTAATCATGTAGGGCAGTCATCTATACTAAGGTTATATGCCTGCGGCGAATGCTCATCAACCGGCTTGCATGGCGCCAACAGGTTGGCATCCAACTCGTTGTTAGAAGCATTGGTATTTGCACACCGTATTTATGAAGATGCGATAGGAAAATTTGAAAGTTTTGTGATCCCCGAAAACATTCCGGATTGGGATGAGCATGGCGTGCAACTATCAAATGAAGATATCCTGGTAACCCACAATGTGCGCGAAATGCAAAAGCTGATGAACGATTATGTGGGTATCGTCCGCTCCGATTTCAGGCTGGAACGAGCCATGCGCCGTTTAGGTTTATTATATGAAGAAACAGAATCATTCTACAAAAAAACAAAGCTATCCGTAAAACTTTGCGAGCTGCGCAATCTGATCCAGGTATCATTCATCGTAGTAAAATCGGCCATGTTAAGGAAAGAAAGCCGTGGGCTGCATTATACTACAGATTACCCGGTGCATGCGGAAGAGATTAAGGATACGGTGTTTTAGAGGGATAACAAATTGAATTGTAATTTCGAAACGAGGTACGAGGGAGAAATATTATACGTTGTGCATCGCCTTAGCCTTTCGCGACGCAGGGCGTACAAGATTTCTCCTCACCCCCTCCACGCAAGTCCACTCGGTTCGTCGAAATGACAACGTGATATTTGTAGGCCCCCTATTTTCCAAAAAAAATTTTCCCGCCTCCGGCGGATATAACATTCCCCGGCCCTGCGGTTTTTTTCGCCCTGATATTTTTATAGCCTTTTATGCCAATAAATTGACCAATATTGTATTTCATCAAAATATGATCAATATTGCCTGTTTAATACAACCTTTATGAAAATAAGATTAGCAATAGCGTTTGTTATACTGGCCACTGGAAAAAGTTATGGGTACAAAAAATCAACAGATACCATTTTTGCGGCGCAGTTAAAACCTATCGGGCGCACTATAATCAACAAGCAACATCAATTGGAACTGATTACATCGGCAGCACATTTTGGCTTTAGCTTTAAGGGCACAGCATGTGCTGTATATGCCACAATTGCTGCAGCCGGCCAGCATAATTACCTGCAATATGAGTTGGATGGGGTTTATCAAAAAAGGATCAGGATTGATGGTGGTGTAACCGCGCCGCTTATCATAAAGGCGGATGGGCCGGGTAAGCATATTGTTTGGATATATAAAGCAACCGAAGCACATACCGGCGCAATAATTATTTCGAAAATAGCTGCCCCTGGTATAAAAAGCATGGCAATACCCAAACTTCCGTTAATTGAATTTATAGGTAATAGTATTACCTGCGGCGCTGCAGCCGATGATTCGGAAATACCATGCGGTACCGGCGATTATCATGACCATCACAACGCCTATATGGCTTACGGGCCAAGAGTTAGCCGGGCTTTAAATGCCAATTTTGTTTTGGCCAGTGTAAGCGGTATCGGCATTTACCGTACCTGGAATAGGAATGGCCCTTCGATGCCGCAGGTATATGAGCATGCCGATTTCCAGGTAAACAATCAGCAGAAATGGGATTTTAATACCTATAGCCCTAAAATAGTAAGTATCGCTTTAGGCACAAATGATATGAGCAAAGGCGATGGTAGCCCCCGCGCCGCTTTTGATACCTTGCAGTTTGTGGCCGATTATGTAAAATTTGTGCAGCTGGTAAAATCCAAATATCCCAAATCGCAGATAGCTTTACTGAGCAGCCCCATGATACGCGATACATCTAACACTATTTTACAGCATTGCCTTATCAGCATCAAAAAGCAGATAGATATTATTTATCCCAGGGATAAGCCGGTAGCCACCTTCTTTTTTAAAGCAATGGATGCACATGGTTGCTCGGGCCACCCCAGCGTGGTCGATCATGAAATACTGGCCGAAGAGCTTAAACCATTTTTTGAAGGTTTGTTGAAAGCGAATTAAAAAGAAAAAATTATATCGCAAAGAGAGGTAGCGCCTACGGCGCAAGGAAAATTGTGTGTGGGTGTGCTACAAATGGGTAGCCTCTACGAGGCAGACTATCACCGTTTTGATAGTATGTCTCGGAAAGTTTTGGTTTGTTTATGAAGAAAATAATAGTTTGTTCGGCAGACTATCAGCGTCCGAATAATGCTGTTTTGCCTGGAGGGAAACAGACTTTTTTTGTTAAAATATGATAAGAGAGACCAATTCGTGATTTTAAAATTGATAATCTGCCTCGTAGAGGCTACCCGTTTGTAGAAAAAAATCAGAATTTCCTTTGCCCCTTCGGGGCTACCTCCTATTTGAATATTAAACTACTTTAAAATTTTCATAGAAAGTCACAAAAAAGGGGATGTCACCAATATGATATCCCCTTTTTTATATTTTAAACCAAATTACTACGCGTCCCCTTTGGGCTTGGCCGGTGCTTTTTTAGCGGGTGCAGCTTTCTTAGCTGGGGTTTCGGCTTTTTCAACTTCGGGATGGTCAATAACTAAAGGCAATTCCTGCTGATGGCCTTCATTTATAATATCGGCGGGTTCATCATCAAAACTTTCGGGCCTGTTTATTTTTGCATGCTGTTCTTCGGCAACCGCTGCTAAACCGGTTGGCAATTCGGCCAGTATGGTACGACCGCCTTTTACTACATCACCAATATTTACCAGTATTTTTGATCCTAAGGGCAGGAAAACATCAACCCTTGAGCCAAACTTGATAAAACCAAATTGCTGGCCCTGCTCAACAATATCACCCTCTTTTACATACCAAACAATACGGCGGGCCAAAGCGCCTGCTATCTGTCTGAACAAAACGGAGACACCCTCGCTGTTTTGTACACAGATGGTGGTACGCTCGTTTTCTGTTGACGATTTTGGGTGCCAGGCCACCAGGTATTTGCCTTTGTGGTATTTAAAATAACTTACCACACCCGCAATTGGGTTACGGTTTACATGCACATTAACCGGCGACATAAATACCGACAACTGGATGCGTTTGTCTTTTAAAAATTCAGTCTCTTCAGTTTCTTCAATCACTACAACTTTTCCATCTGCAGGGCAAAGCACGGTAGTTTCGTCGGTAGTGATGTCAAAAAACGGGCTGCGGAAAAACTGTAAGATAACCAGGAGAAAAAATCCCGATAAAATATAAATAAACCATTTAAGCGCATGCGCCTGCGGAAAGTAAAATTGAATAACCGCGTTCAGCACAAAAATAAAAAGTACTGTTAAGGCTAATGAGGTGTATCCTTCTTTATGAAAAGTCATATTATAGATGATTTATTACAAAACTACTAATTTGAAATGAAGTACAAGTATGCATAAACAATAGGTGCGGCCATTAATAATCCGTCGAACCTATCCAGCAGACCACCATGGCCGGGCAAAATGCCGCCGCTATCCTTTACGTTGATGCTGCGTTTAAACATCGATTCAACCAAATCGCCCAGGGTGCCGAAGCACGAAATAAGGATAGCGATGGTAACCCATTGTTTCCAGGTAAGTTCGGTATAAAAGTGGCCAAGTATTAAAGCGGCAACGGCACTGATGATAATACCGCCAATTAAACCCTCATAAGTTTTTTTAGGCGAATGGCGTTCAAACAGCTTGGTTTTGCCCATTTTGCTGCCTACCAGGTAAGCGCCGGTATCGTTACTCCACAAAATAATCAAAAAGGCCAGCGGGATATGGAAGTTAAAAACGGCACCGGTCATAAACGCCATAGCATGAAAAAACATAAATGGCACTACAGCGAATATGATGCCCAGAAAAGTAAAGGCAATATTAGTAAACGGGGCGGGTGTTTTTTTATATAACTCCTGTATAAAAATGGCACTGAAAGTAAGGGGCAATAAAAATATTAAACGCCAGGCCGGGAAGTAAAAATTGGCAGCAACCAGTAAAAAAAACAGTGCGCCGTTGATAATCCCTGTTTCTCGGCTGGCTGTCATGCCGCCCTCCCGCACCAGCTTATAAAATTCAAACAGGCAGAAGGCGGATAATAACAGGTAAAACCCGCTGAAAACGTATGAGCCCAACAGATTGGAGGCAATCATCACGATAATAAAAAAGAAGCCGGTGATGGCGCGTAATTTCATAAACTAATTTGATTGAGGATCATGATCTCAATGGCCTTGCTAAAATCCTCCTGGTGAATGTAAACTTCAATATCGCCGAAGGCACGGTGCGATGAATCTTGTTTGTTTAATAAAACGGTATCGATATGATGGCGGATAAGTACTTGCTTAACAATCTCTGATTGATAAAAATTGGATGAACTAAAAATTTTGACCCAGTTTTTTTCCATTAATTACTCAGCGCCGGTTTTTTTTGTATCGATACATTTCTATATATAAAAAGCAAAAATAATACAATTATCAAGCTAAAAGCATAGGCCCATAAATTAAATACATGCTGATCATCGGGATTAAGCTTTACTATTTTTTGATTATACAGGTAAGTAATAACCACAGCCGAGCCGTTATTTAAAAAATGGCCCCAAACACCCGTCCAGATGCTGCCGCTATACGCTACAAAATAGCCGAATATGGCGCCTAAAAACACCCTCGGCAAAAAAGTAAAAAACTCCATGTGAAAAGCGCTGAACAGGATGGCAGTTATCCAGATGGCAGCATGTTTGTTTTTGGTAAGGCGCACAAAAATGGTTTGGATAACACCACGAAACAAAAACTCTTCGGCAATGGCGGTAAGCAGGCCAACTACAAACACAGCCCAAAGCATGCTCCAAATATTTTTCATGCTCAGCATGGCCTTGGTAGCCCGTTGTGCCGATTGCTCGGCAGCCCGCATCCACTCTTCCAGCCCTTTTAACGAAGCAGGTAAAACCAATTTTTGATTAATATTGGTTAAAGCCTCCATTATTGGGTTCGAAAAAAGCATAATGGTAAATATCAGCAGCAAAAAAACCGGGTTGAAGTTGAAGCTGGGCTTCAGGTAATCGCGGGTATTGTTCATGATCAAGCGGGCGAAAATTACCGGAGCCAAAAATAACGGGATAGTTGTGCTTACTATCTGCAATATCCACAACGCAGAACCAAGATGAGGGTTGCCGGTGTTAAAGGCAAATGTATCGGTAAGGGTTTTCATCCCAAAAACAGCCATGATAACGCCCGCGGCTATCGCCGAAAAAACGATCACCAGGCCAACAGTTACCCCGGTAATGGTTAAAAACTGAAGGAATGGATTAATGGTATTTGTTTGCGGAGTGTACTGTTTTATAGGTTCTTGTATCATTTGGGGTAATTTTCGTATTTTTGCAGGGCTAAAGATAAGCATGTCTGTACAAATAGGAAATATTGATTTAGGGGAGTTCCCGCTGTTGCTGGCGCCGATGGAAGATGTGAGCGATCCTCCCTTCCGTTACGTGTGCAAGCAAAACGGTGCGGATATGATGTATACCGAGTTTATCTCGAGCGAAGGCCTTATCCGCGATGCGGCGAAAAGCCGCCAGAAACTGGATATTTTTGAGTACGAAAGGCCAATTGGTATCCAGATTTTTGGCAGCGATATCGATCATATGCGCGAGGCTACCGAAATAGCATCCCTCGCCGGGCCCGATTTGATGGATATTAACTACGGCTGCCCGGTAAAACAGGTAGCCTGCCGCGGCGCCGGCGCCAGTTTATTGCAGGACATTGATAAAATGGTGGCCATGACCAAAGCGGTTGTTAACGCCACCCACCTCCCCGTAACTGTAAAAACCCGCTTAGGCTGGGATGATAATACCAAAAACGTATATGAAGTGGCCGAACGGCTACAGGATGTAGGTATAAAAGCCCTCACCATTCACGGCCGTACCCGCGCGCAGATGTATAAAGGCGTGGCCGATTGGTCGCTGATAAGGGATATTAAGAAAAACCCGCGTATAAAAATCCCCATTTTTGGCAATGGGGATATCGATTCGCCCGAAAAGGCGGCCGACTGGCGTATGGAATTTGGGGTAGATGGCATGATGATTGGCCGCGCCGCCATTGGTTACCCCTGGATTTTCAGGGAAATAAAGCATTTTTTTAACACCGGCCAGCATTTAGATAAACCAACCATTACCGAACGTATTGCAGCCTGCTCAACCCATCTGCAAAAATCTATAGAGTGGAAAGGCCCTAAAACGGGCATTTTTGAAATGCGCAGGCACTATTCAAACTACTTTAAAGGGATTGATCACTTTAAAGAATTCCGGATGAGGCTGGTAACGGCAGGTAATTTAGAGGAGGTGCAACAGATACTGGCCGAGATTGACGAAAAATATGCCATAGAAATGGCTTAATATTTGTTCGCTTTCATTATATTTGAATTTAACGAGACAAAATCCTCATGGTTACCACTATTACAGACGGTGTTAAGGTTTCCATAGAAACCATATATCAGCCCGAGTATTCTAACCCGGCTAATGATCATTTTATGTTTGCCTACAAGGTAAGCATCGAGAATATGAGCAATTATGCTATCCAGCTGATTAGTCGCCACTGGTATATTTTTGATTCCAATGGCGCCAAACGCGAAGTGGAAGGCGAAGGTGTGGTGGGCCAGCAACCAGTTATTGAACCCGGCCACGCGCACGAGTATGTTTCGGGCTGTAACCTTAAAACCGATATGGGCAGCATGAAAGGCGAATACCAGATGACCCGCCTGATGGATAACGCCAGCTTTAATGTACAGATTCCGGAGTTTTATTTGATAGCGCCGTATAGGATGAATTAAAGAGTCAAGAGATTAGAATCAAGAATTAAGACGAAAAATATAAAGCCTGGATGAGTGATTGTCCGGGCTTTTTTGTGGGTTCTGGTTACGAACACAACCGTAGTCCTCTTGATTTGTAGTATACATGATGAGTAAACCTCATGAAAAGCAACGAAAATGCACATTCCGGCTGTTTTTTACCAGGCTTTGTTTGATGTTTACACGAAAGCTACTTCAATACGAGCAAAGTGAACCAACCTAAAGGCATACAATATAATTAGCATGTGGAATAAGCTTGGAGGCCTGCGCTGCCAGTGGCGGGCCTTAAAGGAATATTGATCCACTTTGGTCTGACGGCGGTTTATCTTCCTTTTTTTTTCGCTGCTTTAAGACTTTCTCTCTCTCGGCAATTTGGTCATTGAATCCTTTCATTAGATCGTTGAGGAAAGTCACCTGCGGTGCGGGCAAACCGGGATGTCGGTCTGGATGGAATCGCTTGGACAGTTTTTTCTTTATCTTTTTCAACTCATCGAGGTCATCTATGTAAGCTATATCCGGGTTCAAAGCGCGACTGTTCAATGGGTGGATGGCCAAATCAGACGACTGTATCTCCATCTCCGGTTTGATATATGGAAATCGAGTGCGCTTTGGTGCCGTAACACTTATTGTTAGCTTTCGGTTCAGGTTGAATTTAGTAAACACAGTATCCCGGTGGATATCTTGCCATACTAATAGTTTTTCGACGGGATCATATTCGAGGTCACTATCGCCTATTTTGCAGGCGAGGAACTGATTACCTAAGAGTTTCTGCAGAGAAAGACCCTCCGATGGCTTTCGTCCATTTTGTTCAAAAACGGTATCTATTCCAAAGGCTGTAAATTCTGATTCCGTATAATTGATGACGATTGCTGCGCCTAACCAGGTCATGAGTTTTGTGCACTGTTGATAGAGGTTATTATCTCTCGCGCTCCAGTCTACTTTGGATTGAAATAGCAACGATTTTTTCGTTAGTTGTGCATTATTCGTCAAAGTTAACTCGATGATGCCATCTGCGCCGACAATCGATTCAGTAGAACCTGCACCACCACCGCCGAAGGTGCCAAAGTTGATCCCCCATTTCCAGATGCCGTTGATTTCGTCGTTTTCGACCAATACCTCCTGTTCTTCATGCTGAAGTACACCAAATAGGTATCCGGTCACTGCGTCCTCTTTTTCATAAACGGAAGCGTAGTTCCTAAGGCACTTATTAACTGCAGAGTCGATATGCTTGCGGATAGAATCTAATACAGGACGCGGAATATAACCCAGATAAACCATAATGTATATTTAGCTTAGGTTTTAAAGCCTAAAGATATAGGATTACAGACAATTCAATGCTTTCATTTTCTTATTATTACTTGTTGTTGTATTAAATCTGTCCCGTTCTTTTGCAAGAAGAGGGTGTGCAGACTCCTGCATAAAACCTCGCCGGCGGACAGTGATTACAGCTATCGCTTTTCCTTCGCTCTCTCCTTCCACCCTTCAAAATCCAACAATTTATTCTTTAAAGCATCCTCATGCTGTTCATCCGTCAGATAAACAACCTCATCCTCGTACGGAAGAATATAGAAACGCCCTGCTAAATTGTTTTCCTGGCCTAAGTGCTTAATGAATGAGACAAACGCATCGCCCAGCCATCCATTTGCAGTATCAAATGTGTGAGCATGCAACCTTCCATTAAATAAATATTGCAGTTTAATGTCGCCCTTTATTTTTTTCATTTTATATTAGTGTTCACTTATTTGTGAACACTAATATAAAATGAACACTCCGGAACGCATCATATACACCAACCTGCAGGCGCTAAAAAATAACACGGGCCTGGACGGGAAATGGCTTGCCGGCGTGCGCGACAAGTTAACGGATGGTAAAATAGAACTAAGCAACGGCACGCAGCAAAAAACCTTTCCCGTTGTTGTAAAAAATGAGGCGACGAATACCCACCTTGTTCATTTTGTAAACCTGAACGAAAAATTTCCGGATATCATTGTTATTGCTAAAAGTATTTACCCGGCTATCCGGGAGCAATTGCGAAAACTGGGGTTAAATTACGTTGACAGTAACGGCAATTGTTATATAAAACAAAGTGACTGGCTTTTTTTGATTGATGGTCAGAAGGCGAAAAACCCGGTATTGGTTAATAAAGACAGGGCTTTCACCAAAACAGGGCTTCAGCTTGTATTTCACTTCCTGGTCGACGAACGGTATATCAAATCAACCTATCGCCAAATGGCCGAAGATTATGACACCGCGCTGGGGAATATCAACAATATTGTTACCAGTTTAACAGAACAGGGTTTTTTAGTAAGAACGGCCAAAAAAGAACTGAAGCTGCTGCGCAAGAAAGCGCTTTTAGAGAAATGGATAAATACTTACGAGCAAAAATTAAAACCAAGCCTGTATGTAGGTAGCTTCAGATTGCCTGGCGGCCCGGAGCAGCCCTGGCGCAATTTACTTGTAAAAAATACCGAAACCCAATGGGGCAGCGAACCGGCAGCCAATATCATCACCGATTACCTTAAGCCGGTGCAGTTAACGCTTTACACAACAGAAACTATAACCGAACTAATTGAAAAATACAGGCTTATTCCCGACGACAGAGGGCCGCTAAAAATATACAGTAAATTTTGGAAGTTTAACCAGGATACCAACACGGTACCTCCCCTGCTTATTTATGCCGACCTGGTTAACAGCGGCGACCCCAGGAACGTTTACACCGCAAAAAACATATACGACAGGTTTTTAAAAACATTGACGGTAGGGTAAGATAGATTTGAGATATTAGATGTGAGACAGCTGCAGTTTGGTCCGTTTGGCGCGCGCCAGACGGATCCGTGGATAAGTTAGCAGATGCAGGAAAACTTAGTTGTCACTTTCTTTAGGCTTGGTACCGGCGCCGCGCACGTTCGAAATTTTATTAAGTACATCAAACCAAAACGGCGCGCCCATCATAATTGCCGCAACGGTTACCGATAGCCCTACAAGTTTAGAGAGTACGAAAAAAACAATATCCCATCCCTGTAAATTAAATTCATTGGCATTCCAGCCCAGGGGTAACGAATCTTGTAAAACTGCTTTGGTTGCACTAATATCGGCAACTTTTTCATTCACGGTTTTTGCCAGTTGCCGGGCAGATACTTCCAGTTTTTGCTTTGTGGCTGTATCTTTAACCGTAGCGGCAAGTTTGTTAATGCCGGCAACCTGTTTTATATAAGTACTATCCTTAATAGCAGCATCGGCTTTAATAGCAAGGTTTGCCCTTGCCTGGGGGTTATTGTAAAGGTATTTGGCAATTTCTATGGTATCGGCATTTAATGCGATACACACAATAACCCCGGTAAGCAGGGTAAACCTGCGGGTATATTGTTGTTTAAGCGTACCGGTAAGCCTGTCCATATTGCTATCGTACCAGTTTTCCATTTTTGACCGGAACAGTTCAATTGCACCGGTTGTTTTTACCGTCATGGCTTTAAAGGTATCTTTTGCTTCGGTGGCGTAGATCAGAAAAGTACGCTTCAGTTCGTCGGAGAGAGCGGTAGAGTTACCAATTGAAGAGATAATCTCGTCGATAGATTTAGGGCCGGAAATGGTAGAAAACGTAAAAATTTTATCTAACAAAGCCGAAACAAAATTCCTGGCATCAATATATGAGGGTGCCTTATCTGTTGGCGATAAGGCTGTTAAAGCACAGTGGTTCATGATCACCTGCCCCAGTGGCGTTTTAACTCCCTTGGCGTCGGTTATTTCGGTATCGAAAATACGCAGCAACCATTCGCCCAATATTTTTGCCCTTACCATCGTGACGGTTAAAGCTATTTCGACTATCGAACTTGAAATTATACTTAAAAGGAAAAAGATAAAAAACAAACCAATTACAAGGTCAAGAATAGGGAACCCGCTCATCGTGAAAAAAAAGTTTTAGGTTGATAAATAAGATACCGCGTTAATGTTTTTAACCAGGTTTAAATATTTTTCTTAGGTATTGTAAATCAAGTAATTCAGGGAAGAAGCACTAAACCAAACTTAGCTAATCATTAATTTAATACAAAGAAATATGTTAAAAATATTTTAAGGATGAATTAGCCGGGCATGATGTAGTGTATGATGCAAAACCCGGTAAATAGCAGGAATTGTTTAGCGGGCAATTACATCACAAAGGCAGGGGTGCTCATTTGCCGGGCGTAGCCCGCCGATAGGTGAACATACCTCGTCTTTAAAAAGTTATTGGTTATCTGTTCTATTAAGCTATAAATATTCTATTTCTTCATCAATCGAAGTAATAAGTCTATTATCTTATCATTTTTATAAAGTTTATTATTTCCCCTGTTAACAATTACAACCCCGTCATACACAGTATAAATGACATGGTAATAATTAGCTTGATTTCCTTTAAGATGGATAACGACAATATAAAAGCCGAACTGCACATTTGTTGCCACATCCTGTTTTGTGGGCTGCAAACGTTGTATTTCACTTAACACGTCGGCGATCTTTTCTTCGTCTTTTATGTTAACGGTGTCTGCAATGTAGCTGTTCGGGGTTTTGTTAATAAGGGTAATTCCCGTAACGTCGCCACTTTTTATCCCATTGGGAAGATTATTCCCTTTTTTTTCCTGGCAAGAAACCAGGCACACTAATAATATTACAAGCCAGGTAGTAACTTTCATATTCATCGCAAACTTAATTATAGTAGATACTGTCTTTAAACCCGGCAACTGCCTGTTACCCTTTACAAAGTTGAAGGATTTTTTCTTTGGTTATCGGTTTAATCAAAAAGTCGCTTACCGCGGGGTGTAACCGGGCAAGGTTAATATCATGCGGCGATATGGATGATGAGAGTATGTATAAGGGGGCTTTTTCAATACCTGGCGGCAATGCTTCATATTCCTCTAAAAACTCCCAGCCATCCATTACGGGCATGCTAAGGTCTAAAAAAATGATGTCGGGCATCAGGGCCTTATCATCGTGGTTGTTTAACAGGTGATCAATAGCATGCCGGCCATTGGCAAACTCGAAAATGCCGGCTTCAATCCCCGTGTTTTTTATAACCCTTTTGGTTAAAAAAATAAAGGTGGCATCGTCATCTATTAAAAAAACATTCATCATTATCAGCCTTGTTTTGTAAACTCAATATAAAACGTCGATCCTTCATCGGGCACGCTTTCAACCCATATGCGGCCGCCCATGGCTTCTACCTGGGTTTTGGTCATGTACAGGCCAAAACCTTTAGCATCGGTATGCTGATGGAAAACCTTGCCAATTTTAAAAAGTTTTTGGCCGTGCTTCACCAGGTCAATCCCCATGCCGTTATCTGCAAATTGCAGTATAATATTGTTATTAACTTTACTGCTTTTAATATTTATGATAAGCCCGCGTTGCGGCGACCTGTATTTTGATGCGTTGCTCAAAAAATTGTGAAATATGCTATGCAGGTATTTGGGCGGAAAATAAATGTCGGGCGCCTCATCAAAATCGTGGCTAATGGTAACCGATTGGCTGTTCATTTCCGTTCCAAGGCTATCAAGCGTGCGCTCTAAAACATCCTGCAGGTTCATGGTTTCGGCCTCAACCTCTATATCCTGCTTTACCCGTATCGATTCTACCAGTTCGTTAAACGTGGTGTGCAGGTTTTTTATCACCGGGTCGAGCTTGGCGATGAATAGCTGAAGCTCCTCCGGGTCGGTGGATTCTTTCATAAAATCAACCAGCATGGTCATGTTTACCAGTGGTGCCCGTAGGTTATGCGATACAATATTGCAAAAATCAACCAGCTGTGTATTTTGTAACGACAGTTGTTTTACTAAAATGGCCTGTTTTTCTTCCAGGGCTTTCCTGTCGGCTATGTTTAGACCATAGCCAATAACCAGGTTGATTTCGCCGTTATCTTCTACCACCGGGAACATATAGCGCAGTACGGTGGCTGTTGTGCCATCGGGCCGTTTCAAGTCCTCTTCCCAGCGGATTTCTTTGCCGGTTTTTTTTTACCTGCAAAAATTGCGCCCGGCGCTCATCGGCAATAGCCACGTCGCGGTTTCTGAAAGCCGCGTACTCGTAATCGTCTTTCCCAATAATGAAGTCGCGGTATTCTTTAACACTAATAGCGCCGGGATTAACAAATAAATAGCGGTGGTTGGCATCAAACACCGCTATATCGGTAGGTATGTTATTGAGTATCTTTTCGTAAAAAGCCTTTTGTTCGCGCAGTTGCCTGTCAACCTGGGTTTTGTTACCTGTCGATAAATCTTTTGCCATGAGCTGAAATACCGCGGCAGCTTGTTTTGCCAGCATGGTAAGCTGTGTTAGCTGCAGCTGCGTTATTGTTGATGGCGGGTAATCCATGGTGCAAAGCCAAAGCGGCGCCTCAGGGAGATCAACAGGCACCTGTACACCGGCAAAAAAACCGATAGGCTGTCCGTTTAGCTCAAAACCATCGGCGTAAAGGTTACCCGAGCTGTCAGCTAATATTTTACTGGTATCAAACGGGCTGGTATTATCGTCAAACCCATGCCCGCGCTCAAAAATAAACAGGTTGTCGGCAAAAGTAAGTATAGCGGCAAAAGATGAAGCGCACAAACTGGCCGCTAAAGCCAGTATATTATTAAAATATCCAGCTTTATCCTGATTAAAAACTGCCTGTAGTTTACCGGGCCGGCTGCCCTTTTGTGCCTTCGGCTTAATATCCATACCTGTATTGCCGGGTTATGCCCCCGGGGAGTGTAAAGTGTTAAAGGTTCGCGGTATTTATATAATCAGTTTCACGTACTGGCAGATTTGCCACATGACCAGGTAGTTTACGTAACCGCTTATTATAAAGTTACTTTTGTGACAAAACTATTGGAGTTTTGGATTAGGGAGTTTTTAATCCAAAACATTTCCACAGAAGGAGCAAGCCTGCCACGAGTGCTGCTCTCGTTGCAATTAACAGCGCCAACAAATGGCGAACAGGGTATTTTATAAGGTGATAATCGTTCCCCAGGAATGAACACTTTTTGTTGTTAGCCAGGCATAAAGACGTTGAAGCGACAGCGAAAAATTTTATAGGCGGCAGAACAGGACAAATTATATTTTTCTAAATCGATTTGTCAAAAGGCTATTTATTTAGCCTAATCTGGAGATAGTAGATTGGAAGGCCCACACTCCCATCCCTGCACAAATCCGATCACCTATTTTAAATTTTTTTAATGCCGCCTGTAACCTCCTTTAAAACCGTGTTGTCACAGCTTACAAATACACCAGTTAGGGTGGTTGAAAAAAAGAACTTTATTAACTTATTAAAACATAAATAAAATGGACACCGGGAATTTAGGAATATTAGCAGGCATTATTATTACCACAGGCTTTTTTGCCATGATATTTGCCATAGTTTACTTACACAAACGCGAGCGCATGGCGATGATTGAACGGGGCATGGACCCGCGTGCTTACAAGCCGCAATCGGCACCTTACCAAAACTTAAAATGGGGCCTGTTACTTATTGGAGCTGGTGTAGGATTGTTTTTAGCCTTTGTGTTAGACCATACCATGTTCCGCAGCATATCTGACGATGATGTAGCAGCCCTTTACTTTTCATTGATAGCCATATTTGGCGGCGGTGGCTTATTCCTGTCATACCGGATAGAAAAAAAGGAAGTGTTGGATAAGGAAGACGCAAGGGAAGAGAAATAATTGTACCTGAGTCAAATGAAAAAAAGGCCTTTCTGTTAAGCAGGAAGGCCTTTTTTTTCTTATAGATGTTTTAAGCTGTTACAGGTTTCTTTTTAACCCAGGGTTTTATGATGATAAACAGGATGAGTAAAACAGCTATCCCGCTGCCGGCCACTGGAAGGTAATCACCGTGCATCACATAAAAAGTAAGGTCGGAATTCAGGTTGATATCTTGTTTGATGGCGGTTTTGGTCCACCATTTGGTTTGCTGCACAACATCGCCCCGCTGGTTAATAAATGCCGATATCCCGGTATTGGCCGACTGGGCTACCCACCTGCGGGTTTCAATGGCGCGTAGTTTGGCATAATCCAGGTGCTGGTCTTTACCTGACGTATTTTCCCACCAGCCATCGTTGGTAATGATGGCTATAAATTGCGCCCCCTTTTTCACCGAGCGTGCAATATACCCTCCAAAAATAGATTCATAACAGATAACCGGATCGACACCGATGCCGCTTTGCGAGTAAAAAACATCGGCATCCGCCTGGCTGCCGTAGGCCCCGGTTGCGCCGCCAAGATGCTCAAAAACAGGCTTTAAAAACGATAGCGCCTTACCAAAAGGCAATGATTCGGCTCCCGGTACCAGCCGCGATTTATGGTAAAATTGCACTTTGTCGCCATTTTCGATATTTAACGCGGTGCTAAAACTATCGGCATAAACGCCCGGTTGCTGGGTCGGGCTTGCAGTAACGGTTTTGCGGGTGTTGTATAGTTTGTAGGTTTCGGCGCCGGTAACCAGGTTTCCATTTTTATAGCTGTGCAAAAAGGCATGTGCCTGCCTGTAGTAAGGGTTTTGCTGTATCCGGTCTTCATCTATATAATCAGGGATTGCCGTTTCGGGCCATAATATAAACTCAGTGTTGGGCTGCGCAATACCCTTCGAAAGGTTTACCATAATATCAATCTGGGTAGCCGTCGGGATAGTTCCCTCTTTTTCGTAAGGATCGATATTCGGCTGCACAGCAACAATATTTGATGGATTGCTTTGCTCTGTATAGTTATAATAGGTATATAACGAGAAACCAATGGGTAAAACAACGGCCAGCACAAACCCGCTGATAAGCTTTAACCTCAATTGTTTGGTTTGTGCCTCGCGCAGGCCAACGTAAATTAAAAAGGCCAGGATGTTTACTAGCCAAATCCAAATAGTGCCACCATAAACGCCGGTATACTCATACCATTGAATCCATTGGTGGCTAACGGCAAAGCCATTGCCCAGGGTCATCCACGGAAAGTTTAAATCCCAGCTTTGGTGCAGGTATTCGTATCCTATCCACAGGCAAACCAGGCCGGCTAAGCCCCAGCCGCGACCGGTTAACAACCGTAAGCGATAATATAGCCAGCAGGCGGTAGCCATAAGCAATGGGCCTAATGAATAAGGTATAAGCGTAACCGGGATGGCGGCCACATTACCAACCTGTTTCAAGGCGTTGTACACCCAGTATACAGATCCTACATTCCAAACAAAAAAGCCTATAAATGCGGTATTGAAAATCAGTTTTCCTTTTTTGGCCGATGTGGATTGGATGATGTTCTCCATCGCCAGCAGCATGGGCACAAAGCCAATAAAAAGCAGGAACGTTGTATAAGGTGTTGGTGGCCAGGCTATCCACAACAATAAACCGGAAAGGATGGCTAAGGGAAGATTTTTTTTCATTAATAACGGTAAAGGAGATCTATTTAAAGGTGTCGCCGGGGTTTGCAAATTTATCTGCGTTGTACTTGTCAGAATTCCCTTTCGGGATAGATAGCGACTGCCATTTTGATCCTGTTATCATTTTGCCGATAAAAACAATCTGGCCTATATGATAAGGATAATGGGCCAACTGCCGGTTTATGGCATCCTCAATACGGTGCGGCTCGTTGCGGATTTTTACCGTTTTTTTCCAGTCTTCGGCAGTTAGCGAATTTAACGCGTTAAACAAACAATCCCAGCCCTGGTCCCAGGCTGCCATGATCTGTTCGCGGGTATTAATGGTTTCTTCAAACTCTGTGTCGCGGTTTCGCCATTCTTTCTCCCCATCGGTGATCAAAAAGTTGGTCCATCGCGACAGCATATTACCCGATAGGTGTTTGATAATAACGGCAATGCTATTGCTTTCGGCATTAAACTGCCAAAACAGGTCGGCATCATTTAATTGCGCAAATGTTTTTTCGCCTAACTTTTTGTAATAGGCAAATTGTGTAATGGCACTTTTCAAATAAATATCCATGGCTATTCGTCATCGTTATCGTCGTCTTTGTACTTGTTTTTTGTGGGCTTCGGCTCGGCGCCGGCCACACACATTACAAACTCGCCTTTTAGCGGATGTGTTTCAAAATATAACTTTACTTCGGCAACAGTTCCCCGCACGGTTTCTTCGAACATTTTAGTGAGCTCGCGCGATACCGAAATGAGCCTGTCGGCACCAAAATACAAGGCCATTTCGTCCAGCGTTTTCAATAAACGGTGTGGCGACTCATATAGTATGATCGTGCGCTCTTCGGTAGCCAAAAATTTATAGCGGGTTTGGCGTCCTTTTTTCAACGGCAAAAAGCCCTCAAAACAAAACTTATCCGTAGGGAACCCCGAATTTACCAGTGCCGGCACAAATGCAGTAGCGCCGGGCAGGCATTCCACATCCAAATTGAATTTCAAAGCTTCGCGCACCAGGAAAAAACCCGGATCGGATATCGCCGGTGTACCGGCATCAGATATCAGGGCGATGTTTTTACCCTGCAGCAAAAATTTAATGATCTCGTTTGACGATTGGTGCTCATTATGCTGATGGTGGGCAAATACCTTCTGGTGAATATCAAAGTGTTTTAACAGCGGTGCCGATGTACGTGTATCCTCGGCCAAAATCAGGTCTACCTCCTTTAAAACGCGAAGCGCCCGAAGTGTGATATCTTCTAAATTACCTATTGGTGTGGGAACTAAATATAATTTGCCTGGCATGTAGTTGTAAGTTTTGAGTTTTGGGTTTTGAGTTGAGTGATGGGTTTCGGGCAAATTAACTATTTGCAAAAAACTCATAACTCAGTACTCCAAACTGATAACTCGTTATATCTTTGCCTAAAAAATAAAATAATGCTGCAAGTTAGTTATATCCGGGATAACCGGGAACAGGTTTTGGAACGTTTGGCTGTAAAAAATTTTAAACAGCCCGAACTGGTTGATGAGTTAATAGGGCTGGATGACAAACGTCGCTCCACCCAAACCAGCATGGATAACGTTTCGGCCGAGGCCAATGCAGCATCAAAACAAATTGGCGACCTGATGCGCGCCGGCAAAAAAGCCGAGGCTGAAGAGATTAAAGCCAAAACAGGTGCCTGGAAAGAAGATATCAAAAAATTTGGCGATCAACTGGCCGCTACAGAAGAAGAGCTTTACCAAAAACTGGTATTGCTACCCAATCTGCCACATAGCTCGGTACCCAAAGGCTTAACGCCCGAAGAAAATGAAATTGTTTTGGAGAACGGTGCGAAGCCGGAATTGCCTGCCAATGCCCAGGCACACTGGGAACTGGCCGCAAAATATAACCTGATTGATTTTGAACTGGGCGTTAAAATAACCGGCGCTGGTTTCCCGGTTTATAAAAATAAGGGAGCCAAACTGCAAAGGGCGCTCATCAATTATTTTATTGACGAGGCTGAAAAAGCGGGTTACGGCGAAGTAAGCGTTCCGCTGATGGTTAATAAAGACTCTGGTTTTGGCACCGGCCAGCTGCCTGATAAAGAAGGGCAGATGTATTTTGTAAATGAGGATGAACTATACCTGATCCCTACTGCCGAAGTACCAATCACCAACATTTTCCGCGACGTAATATTAAAGGGTGATGAGTTGCCGGTTAAACATTGCGGGCATACGCCATGTTTTCGCCGCGAGGCTGGTTCTTATGGCGCGCACGTTCGCGGGTTAAACCGCCTGCACCAGTTTGATAAGGTAGAGATTGTACAGGTGGTACACCCGGATAAATCATACGA
This sequence comes from Mucilaginibacter ginsenosidivorax, assembly GCF_007971525.1. NCBI lineage: Bacteria > Pseudomonadati > Bacteroidota > Sphingobacteriia > Sphingobacteriales > Sphingobacteriaceae > Mucilaginibacter > Mucilaginibacter ginsenosidivorax. Next base: position 3,285,499 of record NZ_CP042437.1, on the reverse strand, counting down.
AACACTGGAGCTAATGAGTGCCCATGTACAGGGTTTATTACAAAACCTTGGCTTGCCGTACCGCGTGCTGCGCTTATGTGGCGGCGATATGGGCTTTGCATCGGCTTTAACTTATGATATGGAAACCTGGAGCGCCGCGCAACAACGCTGGCTGGAAGTATCATCCGTATCAAACTTCGAGACATTCCAGAGCAACAGGTTAAAACTGCGTTTCCGCAATTCCGAAGGTAAAACACAATTGGCACATACCTTAAACGGAAGCGCATTGGCCTTGCCACGCATTGTTGCTACGCTATTAGAAAACAACCAGACTGAAAAAGGGATTAAAATACCCGAGGTATTGGTACCTTATACTAAGTTTGAGTGGATTGATTAATTTTTTGCAACATTATAAATAATGTCATTGCGAGCGCAGCAACCTCGTCGCCAATTGAGGTAAAGCGCTTGCAATGACATTTATCCTTAGCTCTCCTATTACCGCTAAACACTTACGCCCTTTTGTCATTGCGAGCGCAGCGTGGCAATCTCGTCGCCAGCCCAGGCCGCCATGCCAATTAATCATACCACCCATCGCTCAAATCATCCCACGAAGGGTTGAAACCTACAATCAAATCAATTTTCTTTTGTCTTGAACCAGCCTTCAATTGCTTTTCTCTTGCGATGGCATCTTGTACCCATTGAAATTCTTCGTAATAAACTAACTTATTGCAATTGTATTGAGCCGAAAAACCGGTATTGACTTTCTGTTTATGCTGGGCTATCCGACTTTGTAAATCGTTGGTTACGCCAATGTAGAAGACCGTATTGGCTTTATTTGATAAAATGTAGATATAGTATTCGTGAACCTTCATGATGGACATGCATGGCGGCCTGGGCTGGCGACGAGGTTGCCGCGCTGCGCTCGCAATGACAGTTTATTTAAATGCGAATAACATATATATGCAATAAAGATTTTTAACTTGATGCCTTTGCCATCAACGCCATAACCGGGGCGTCGAAAATATGAGCTAAAGCATTTGAAAAGCTGTTGCCTTTTTCGGATTTCTTAAAATCTTCGGGATAAAAAATGTAATCAACCCCCAGCACTTTTAAAAGGCTATCAACCTTGGTATGCTCTTTTTGCTTGTAACAGCAAACCTTTATTTTGTTGTAAGCCGGGTTTGATTGTAAGCGGCGCAATATTTTTTCTATATCGGCGTTCAGATGATCGTAGTCAAAAATTACCAGGTTGGGTTTCTGCTCGTGAATGGATGGGAAAATATGACTTGTTGACGAAATATGCTTAAATTGTTTATTGTTCGGCAACAACTCAACCGAAAAAGTATCGGGAGCAACCAATAGCACATTTTTAGACCGTACTCGGATCATGATCAATCAATTAAGGGGACTTAAAAGTAATTGTTAAAGTGCACTTTGTCAACAAATTATTACTTTTTGTAATAAAATAATGCAAAAAAGTATAGTTTGTTGCGAATTTAATAGGTTGACAGACATGGGATTTCTTTTAGATTAATTTGTTTTATCTCAAAATTAATCCACATCGGTCACGGCGACTTATACGGGAAAAAAACACAAAATGTTAGCGAGGTTCGACAGGTTTTTACGATAATAACGGTAGCCTAAATTTATACTATCCTCTTAGCATTATCCTTTACAAATGTATCCCAGCCCGAGTATGATTTTTTGCTGCCCGAACCAGATTTGCTGCCGGTGCTCATTCTTTGAAAGGAGTGACAAACGGCCACCGCCAGGCCATCTGTAGCATCCAAAAAATCGGGCGTTTCTTTAAACTTTAACAAGTTTTGCAGCATGGCCGCAACCTGCTCTTTGGTGGCATTTCCGTTGCCGGTTATAGATTGTTTTATTTTGCGGGGAGCGTATTCTGTAATATCTAAATTGCGCGATAGGGCCGCCGCTATAGCCACGCCCTGCGCACGCCCCAGTTTGAGCATTACCTGGATGTTTTTACCATAAAACGGAGCTTCGATGGCCAGGCAGTCGGGATGGTAGTTATCGATAAGGGCGACGGTTTTTTCAAATATGCGTTGTAACTTGAGCATGTGGTCGCCAAGCTTTTCCATCTTTACCACACCAAGAGCAATAAGCTCAATCCTGGGGCCGGTTTCTTTCAACAGGCCATAACCCATAACTGCTGTTCCGGGGTCGATTCCTAAAATAATACGCTCTTTTGTGCTGGCCTGTTGCATACCCCTCAAAGGTAACCAATCAAAGCAAACTATTGTGCAAAACGGCTATATATTGCTCCCGGGATATCATGCGCGCACCCATAGATTCCAGGTGATTGGTATGCACCTGGCAATCAATCAGCTTAAATTTATTGGTTTGGCACAGGTAAATTAAAGCTGTTTTTGACGCGTTACTTACTTTGCTGAACATACTTTCGCCACAAAAAACATCGCCAACCCAAACGCCGTAAAGCCCCCCAACCAATTGGCCCTGCTCCCATACTTCAACAGAATGGGCATAGCCTTCGGCATTCATGCTGATGTAGGCGGCCTGCATGTCATCGGTAATCCAGGTGCCGTCCTGCCCTTCGCGCGGGGCGGTTGAGCAGGCTCGTATAACATCGGCAAAACAAGTATTGGTTGTAACCCTGAACCGGTTGGAATGGAGTACCTGGCGCATTGATTTGGAGATTTTTAATTCATCGGGATACAGCACAAAGCGCTCATGGGGCGAATACCACAGGATGGGCGAATCGTCGCTATACCAAGGGAAAATGCCATTTTGATAGGCCAGTAAAAGCCTTTGGGTTGATAGGTCGCCGCCTACAGCCAAAAGCCCGTCTGGTTCGGCCAGATCGGGCTCAGGAAAAAGTAAACGTTCATCAAGCCTGAATATCATCAGGCGCAAATTTAAGCTTTGCGGCGAATCACCAGTTTTTTATTTTGCGCTTTGGCAATGGCATCAAAATAGGTTTGCATTTCGTTGTATTTGGCTGCAGGGATCACCTGGTTGGTTAAGTTGAATTTGGTTGTGTTCACTACCTGATTTTTAATAGCATCGTATGTGTACTTTACATCGTAAGTACCATAACTGAATTTGAGGCTTTGACTGGCAGGTAAAGTTTCAACCTCAAAGCCTGCCGGGAGATCAATAGTTGTAACACATGATTTTAACATGGGCACGTCGAAATAATAATCACTTTTCCTTTTTTCTTCTACTGGTAATGTTGCTTGCCATAAATCAAAAACCCGTGGCTTGTAAAAGTGTTTATCCCCAGATGTTATGTCGCAAAATTTATCATAAACCAAATCAATATTTACCTCTTTAACGCCATCGCCGTCAGTCGACGGTTTAAAGATTAATTCCGATGGCTGTTTCATGTTAAGCATCGTTATGACCGCTTGCTTTTGTTCATCCGTTTTCAAAGCCTCTATACTGATATAGTCATCACGATAGTCACCCGTGCTTAAAATTTTTAGATGCGCCTTGGATCCGCCATCTGCATCCAACACTACGTGGGCTTCTGCGTTGAGTTGATTATCAATGGCAGCGCTTTTGGGGGTGTTAACCAACTTACCGCCATTTTCAGTAATTACTAAGGCATTTCTGTTTTCTGTAAACTTGCCTAATTTGCCAAATTGCTGGGTTTGGCTGGTACATTCCAACCAGGTGGTGTCATTTTTTAACGGAACGCAAACGATAATGTGATTTGATAGATCATTTGGAAAAGCAGGGTTACACGGCTCTTCATTTGTTCCAGCCCTTACTTTGGCGTAGTATGCGGGAATATCTACTGCTTTGAGCATCGCGCACATATAGTTGGATAATCCTTTACAATCGCCGTATTTTTTTTCGTCAACAAAACTGGCCGGAAATGGCTTTAAGCCTCCTATACCAAGCTGCACACCAACATACCTGACATTTTTTTGAAGATAATTGTATAGAAATCTTACCTTTTCCTTGTCTGTTTTAATATTGGCGGTCATGGTTTGTATTTCCTGTACGCGCTTTGGGCTTAAACTACAAATATCTGAGTTTAAAGATTGTTGCCATTTTCCATAGTTTTGCCAAGAACTTATATTCCCAGGTATGCCATAATATTCAAAATCATTGGCCGCAAAATAAACTTTTGGTAACACCCGCCACGATTCTGAGCCGTCTTCGGGTTTAATCGCTTTTAAATTGGTTACCTGCCAGGTATAGCTATCTGTTTTTTCCAGGGTACTCTTTTGTGGTTTGATATTAGTATTTTTGTTACTGTATCTAAAACCAGCATCAGCACTAATCGAAATGTGATAAGAAGTGTTTTGAACTGATTGGTCGAACCCTTGAATATACCATGCGCCTAAGTCTATTGAACTTTTGCTGTCTTCAGCATAAATTATTTCGATAGTACATGGGTACGAAGATATAGTATGTCTTATTTGCAGCACCCGATCTTCTGTTACCAATGTTTCATTGTCGACAGCTAAATGATCATACATATCGCTTTTGTGATACTTTTTAATTAACGTACCGGCAGCATCGTAGACCTTCATTTCAAATGAGTTAACAGAATTGAATTTTTTATTATATTCAATTCCAAATCCGGCTTCACCGTTACCCTTTTCATTCAGTATTGTAACAATAGAGTGGTATTGCTTTTCGGCTTTTCCGGGACCTTTAATATTGCAGTCTTCCAAGCTGTACCGCACTACCGAATTTGCATCCTCCTTCAATGAATCAGGAATAGTTGTTGCTACATATAATTCCTTAGGAATATTTTTATCCTGGCTATAACCCGGGGCATATAGCGCACATAAGGCCGCTGTGGTGAGCAGCAGCCTGGTGTAATGTTTAATAAGCATAATTTTATTAGCCTTTTTTAAGTACAATTTGCTCGTTAAGCATATCGTACATTTTTTTACAAAACTCACGGAACTCGGGGTAATTCTCTTTAAAATATAACGACTTTTTGTGATCGATGCTAAAGCGAACCATTATTGAGCCATCCTGCTCGGCAACCAGGCGTTTAAAGACTACAGTTCCATCGGGTATGGCCATGCTGATGCTTTTGGGCATTGCATCAATTTTATATCCTGTCGGAATTTTAAAAATGCCGGTTATGGCGTAGTTGTCGCGGTATCCAAAATCAATATCAGTAAAGCGGTTTTCGGCCAAAAACGGGTTTGTTTTAAGACCGGTAAACAGATTTGAATTAAAGTAGATGTAATTATCGTCGCTGCCCGTAAGGTCGAGGTTGAAATTGAGCTTTTGACGTAACGGCAGCGTGTCAATATCCATATTCTCGAAGGTAAGGCCCGATATTTTTAGGCTGTTGTTGTCTTCGCGTAAGTAGTCATTATACTTTTTTTCGCCATCGGTTTTATACTTTTTGGTGAAGTACATTTTGTTATAGCTAAAGCTGCTGATATCGGCAGTACCACTCATTTTGCCATCGGCCTTAATTTCGGCATTCAATAAAATAACCTGGCGTACAGGGTCCGGTTGTTGCAAAAAGGGCAGGTCGTACACTTTATTGTCCTTATCGAGCATGAGGCCAAATGAATTTAAAAACACCTCGGGCACCTGGTTGTACAAATTATATTTGTTGGTAGCATCAAGTACATAATATTTGGCACTATCAACCGGGATGTAGGCAACAGTGCTGTTAAACTGGGTGGTTGATGGATAGCTGGGGTTTATACGACCATTTTTGCGGGTGCTTACCATCATCGGATAAACATTTAAGCCTGATTTTTTAAGTAGGTGGTAAAGGATAAGGTTTACCTCGGCCGAGTTTCCAATCTTCTTTTCCCATGCTTTTGGTGTTCCGTCGCTGGTATAGTGGGCATAGTAATCGTTCCATTTCATGGTGTTTTTAACCTCGTTAAAAATATAGGCAATTTTTTCATCGTCGGTTTTAAGTGCTTTTGCCTTATTAATAATTACTTCTTCGCCGGCAAGTTTACGGTTAAACTGGCCACCAAAGTCCTCATCGTCTACCATGTTTTGGCCAACTTTTGTCCACGAATCCTGGAAGTTTGGTGCAAAATAGCCGGGTATGCGGATGCTTAACAGCTGGAAAAGGATCCGTTCGGAATTGTCATTGCGGGCATCCATATACGGTTCATCTTTTAACGAAGGGATATTCACCATCGCCTCGGTATGCGTGTTTGATGAGCTTGTTTTATCAACGGCGTAAGGAGAGTGAACATTTGAAAGCCTTTTATAGGTTAATATATCGGGAGTATTGGTATTTAACTCGCTATACCGGGTTGGCAAATCTGTTTGAAAGTACCAATCGGGAAAGTTTGCAATTGACTGGCTTGTTAAGCGATACTTGTATTCGATAATTGTACCCGGTTTAACATTAGGAAACGAAAACACCATGGCCGAGCGATACTTGTCAACGGCTTCGGTAAATATCTGTTTTTTATCAACCTTTATAATTTCAACAGCACCATTGGTTAAGTTAATAGTTTGCGCCTGCAAACCGGTAATGTATTCAATGCGATTGTAGCTGTAATATTCGATGCGAATGTTGGCCTCATCCTTACCATTATCGTTAAAAATTTTGATGCGCTTGTGCCTGTCGGTATTGATATTGTATTGGGTATCAAAGTAAGTATCGCCTTTGTCAAATAGAATTTCGGCGTTGGCGTCGGGTTCAAAATCGCATTTGGTCATTTCCAGATCTGCCTTATCAACTTTACCGAATGATTGAGCTGTTGGTAAGGGGGTGGCAGTTTGTGCGTTCGCGGTAATGGTTAACGAGCCCAGCAATAGCAGGGAAAAGATTTTGTTCATGTCAATAAGGTTTAATCAGACGAATATAATAATAGGAAAATGATTCTTGTTAAAATAAATAAAACAATTTATTTACTTGTTTGTAATCGGGCAACGTGTTTTTGTGGGGGCAAGCGCATCTAAACAGTTAACGGCGATTAGTTTAGTGTTAACCATGTTAAAATACAAAGCATTGATTGCTAAATATTTATAAAAAACATATCTGAAATGTGTTAAGTTATGTTAACCCAATCAGATACGTTTTCCCTGCGCTCTTTTTAAAACATATTTTATTAGTAATGACAGTCAATTACCTTTGTATGTGCTATTTTGGCGTTAAATAAGCCCCGGTTGTACTATATTAGTAAATTGGCACCGTGATTGATATACCATAGTTAATGAAGCAAAAATTTTACGATACTGCTGTGAAGCAGGAAAAAGCTGTTCTGGTTGGCGTGATGACACCCCATGTAACCGATGAGCAGGAGAAAGAATATTTAGAGGAGCTGGAGTTTCTGGTTGCTACGGCAGGCGGCGAAACCATAACTCATTTTACCCAAAAACTACAAAGGCCCGATAGGGCTACCTTTGTGGGCAGCGGTAAGCTGGAAGATATTAAAGCTTTTGTTATTGAAGAAGAGATTGATATGGTGGTGTTCGACGATGAGTTATCGCCATCGCAACTGCGCAATATTGAAAACGAACTACAGGTAAAGATACTTGACAGGAATAACCTTATCCTGGATATTTTTGCCAATCGCGCGCAAACGGCCCAGGCCAAAACCCAGGTTGAGCTGGCCCAGCTACAATATTTACTGCCACGCCTTACCCGTTTGTGGACTCACCTTGAGCGCCAGAAAGGTGGTATTGGTATGCGCGGACCGGGTGAATCGCAGATTGAAACCGACAGGCGTTTGATATTGAATAAGATAGCCTTACTGAAAGACCGGCTGAAACAAATAGACAAGCAAAACGAAACCCAGCGTAAAAACCGGAGCCAGATGGTGCGTGCAGCATTGGTGGGTTATACCAACGTTGGTAAATCAACCATCATGAACATGGTATCCAAATCGGAAGTGTTTGCCGAAAACAAACTGTTTGCCACCTTAGATACTACGGTAAGGAAAGTGGTGCTGGAAAATGTTCCTTTCCTGTTATCAGATACGGTTGGTTTTATTCGCAAGCTGCCGCACCAACTGGTAGAGTGTTTTAAATCGACCCTGGATGAAGTGCGCGAGGCAGATATATTGGTGCACGTGGTAGATATTTCGCACCCTAATTTTGAGGATCAGATACGCACTGTTAACGAAACCCTGAAAGATATTGGCGCCGTTGACAAAAGGATGATAACGGTATTTAATAAAATAGATGCTTTTAAGCCGGAAGATCACCAGATAGAGCAACAGGAAGAGCCGCTAACGCTTGACGATTTTAAACACAGCTGGATGGCCAAAAACAATAGCCCGGCCATATTTATATCGGCCACAAAAAGGGAAAATGTTGATGAGTTCAGGAGTTTACTTTATGAGGAAGTGAAAGCGATACATACCGAGCGTTATCCATACGATCATTTGTTGTATTAGCAGGTAAAGCCCCCTAACCCCCTGAAGGGGGAACTTTTGATTCGCTAAGTCGCTAAATAAAACGGCCCCTCTGATGCAAGAAGGGTCGTTTTATTTTAAACTATGGTTCCCCCTTCAGGGGGTTAGGGGGCTTAGAAACAGTTCTTCTTCTATTTTGGGTATAATATTCTTTTCCTGCGCCGTATCAAAAAGCAACGTTATCGCCTTCCTTCCCTCCTCGCCTAATTCCACGGAGTATTTATTTACATACAAATCAATGTGTTTGTACATCACCTCTTCACTCATTTCCTGGGCGTGCGAGCGGATAAATTCCAAACCCGATTTTGGGTTGGCAAAAGCAAACTCAACCGATTTACGCAATACCTTGTTTAATTTGTACTGAACATCTGCTGGTAAATTACGGTTGGCTACTATTCCGCCAAGCGGAATGGCGCAGCCGGTTTGCTTTTCCCAATGATCGCCCAGGTCGATTATTTTTTTTAAACCCTTATCCTGGTAGGTGAAGCGGTTTTCGTGGATAATCAATCCCACGTCAACGCGGCCTTCCAATACCGCGTTCTCGATATCAGAAAAAACAAGCTCAACCTTATTGGTTGCATTTGGGAAAGCGTTGCCCAATAAAAAATTGGCGGTAGTGTATTTTCCGGGAATTCCTATTTTAAGTTGTGAATTGTGAGTTGTGAGTTGTGAGTATAGTTTTTCAGGGTCGGCTTTGCAGATCAGCATTGGTCCCACGCCAAAGCCCAGGGCGCTGCCCGAATCAAGCAGTACATATTTATCGGCCACGTAAGCAAAGGCATGGTAGCTAAGTTTAGTCACATCTAATTCCCCTCGAAATGCTTTTTGGTTCAGGGTTTCTACGTCATCGTAAAAAACCTCAAATTCCAGTCCTTCGGTGTCAATTTTATGGTGAATTAGGGCATCAAAAATAAAAGTATCATTGGGGCAGGGCGAAAAACCGAGAGTTAGTTTCATTTACGTTATAAGTTGTACGTGTTACGTTATACGTTAAAAAAGGGTACGTATAACGTATAACGTCAAACGTAAAACCTCTGCTTGCGTTTTTGAAGTTTCACGTATAACGTACTACGTCAAACGTAAAACCTAACCCGTCATTAAAGCTTAATGATTGCGTCAATCAGGTCGATAGCAAAGGTATTCAGATTTTTTATGGCAAGCCCTATCTGCCAGTTATCACGATTGCGTTTTTCGACGAAATTTGACACTGCCCTGATTTGGATACAGCGCGCGTTAACCTGCCGGCAGGCATAAAAAAAAGCCGCGCCTTCCATGCTTTCCAGTTGCGGGTTTAAGCGCTCCTGCACCTTTTTGATAGATGTATCATTGCCATGAACAGTATTTACCGTAATGGCCCTGGCTTTTTTTAAATAGAAATTGCTTTCAACCTCGTCTAATGAGGTTGTTGGTTTATAGGTAACCTCGCCAAAGCCCAAAACGTTCATGGGTATAAACTTTTCGTCGTCTTCTGCACCGGTTTCAGCAAAGGTATCGTCGGTTACTTCTACTACAAAGCCAGGTTCAATGCTTTTGTCAAAGCTGCCTGCGATGCCTAAATTTATTACCAGGTCATATTTATTATGGGCAAAAAGACGCCCCAGGGCAAAGGCTGTAGGAACCATGCCGGCGCCGGTTATTAATACATCTATTTTATTCCCGAAGTATTTGGCCAATGGTTCAACTTCGGGCGCCGTTGCGGCAACAACTAATATGAGCATATTGCTTTTGTACCTTTTATTATTTACAGTTTTTTGACCACGAATATAAAACAACTGGCCTGTTTTTGTTTTGTATATTTGCACCCACTTATTATTATGATGATACATATAACGCGCAAAGAACATTTTAATGCCGCTCACCGGATGTACCGTGAGGAATGGAGCGCTGAAAAAAACAATGAGGTATTTGGCAAATGCGCCAACCCCAACTGGCATGGTCATAATTACAATTTATTTGTAACGGTTAAGGGCGAAGTTACCCACGCAACGGGCTATCTGATGGACTTGAAAGAGCTTAAGGTTATTATTAACGAGCATGTTATTGAAAAGCTTGATCATAAAAACATCAATTTAGATGTTGAATTCATGGCGGGTAAAATGGCATCAACGGAGTTACTTTGCATCGAGATTTTTAATCAGCTTAAGGCGCCAATTGAGGCTTATGAGGGGGTGTTTTTACACTCGGTAAAACTATATGAAACTGAAAATAATTCCGCGGAATATTTTGGCGGATAACCAGATAAAATGATTGATAAAAACCACATCCCCGACCGCGATGATGATATTGACGGTTACACCAAAATAGACAGGTATAACCCGCAACTGATTGAAAACCTATCGGCCCATTACCTTGATGTTTTAAAACAAATTGGCGAAAATCCTCAAAGAGAAGGACTGTTAAAAACACCTGAACGGATAGCCAAGGCAATGCTGTTTTTAACCCATGGCTATGACCTGGACGCTAAAAGCATTTTGAATTCGGCCATGTTCAAAGAAGAATACAGCCAGATGGTAATTGTAAAAGATATTGAAGTATACTCGATGTGCGAGCACCACATGCTGCCTTTTTTCGGAAAGGCACACATTGCCTATATTCCTAACGGCTACGTGGTTGGGCTAAGCAAAATACCACGCGTAGTTGATGCTTTTGCCCGCAGGCTGCAGGTGCAGGAGCGCTTAACCAACGAAATTCGTGATTGTATACAGGAAACGCTTAACCCGGTTGGTGTAGGAATAGTTATTGAATGCCGCCACTTGTGCATGAGCATGCGCGGTGTGCAAAAGCAAAACTCGGTAACCACCACATCGGCTTTTACAGGCGAGTTTTTGAAAGAAAAAACCCGCACCGAATTTTTAAATTTAATAAGTTCGAAATTAAGTTGAGCCCCCCGGCCCCCTAAAGGGGGAGCAGGAAGGGTTGATAAGCAATAATTATAAACATAAAATTCCCCCTTTAGGGGGTTAGGGGGCTAAATGAAAGCATATATTTTTCCAGGGCAGGGCGCCCAATTCCCGGGTATGGGCAAAGATCTTTACGAGCAATCGGATAAAGCACATGAGTTATTTGAAAAGGCCAATGAAATATTGGGCTTCAGGATTACCGATGTGATGTTTGATGGCACAGCCGAAGATTTGGTTCAAACAAACGTTACCCAGCCGGCTATATTTTTACACTCGGTTATTTTAGCTACCGTGTTGGGCGACGACTTTAAACCGGATATGGTTGCCGGCCACTCCCTTGGCGAGTTTTCGGCCCTGGTTGCTGCCGGTGCATTATCGTTTGAAGATGGCTTGCGTTTGGTGGCCGCACGTGCCAATGCCATGCAAAAAGCTTGCGAATTACAACCATCAACCATGGCTGCCATATTAGGGTTGGATGACTTTACAGTAGAAGACATATGTCAACGCGCTACCGGCGTGGTGGTAACGGCAAACTATAACTGCCCGGGCCAGTTGGTTATTTCCGGCAGTATTGAAGGGATTGACGAAGCTTGCGAAAAATTGCTGGCCGCTGGTGCCAAACGGGCTTTAAAACTCAAAGTTGGCGGAGCTTTCCACTCGCCATTAATGGAATCGGCCAGGGTTGAATTAGAGGCAGCAATTGTTGCCACCGAAATTAAAGCCCCGGTTTGCCCCATTTATCAAAACATTGATGCCAAACCTTATACCGATCCTGCTGTTATAAAACAAAATTTAATAGCACAGCTTACAGGTGCCGTAAGGTGGACACAAACGGTGAAGCATATGTTAGAGGATGGTGCCACCTCATTTACCGAGGTTGGGCCGGGCAATGTATTGCAGGGGCTTGTTAAAAAAGTTGACAGGGCAATAGTTACACAAAGCGCGGTTATACCTCAATAATATTTTAAAAAGGCACTATTTAATAGTGCCTTTCGTTTTTAAACCAGTAATACCTGATAGTAATTTGACAACCCCGGGAAAAATACGTGTGCTGCTAACCCTTATTGGTATAGGGTTGTTGTTTACGGCTATTTTTATCCAAAAAACATATACGCCGGTAAATAACCTCGACCAATCAGCGCTGGCTCTTGAGGCTAACTTACACAAAAAGGAAGCTTACATTGGTAAGCTGCTAAAAGATAAAGAACAGGTTAACAAATTTAAAACCCTGGCCGATAACGACCAGGAGGCCATTAACAGGATAGAGGAGTTTACAACCAAAAGGAACACCTGGTTTATAACAGCGTACAATAACCATTTAAGTTTTTGGAGCGGCATTAAAGTTTTGCCTGATAGCATAGGCAATATCCACGAGGGCAATTCCTTTATCAGGCAGCCCAATGGATATTATGAGGCGATTAGGAAAACTGAAGGGGCTTTTTCTGTAATATTTTTCATCCCGGTAAAAATAAATTACAGCTTTACTAACCAGTATCTTCAAAACACTTTTGCTAAAGATTTAATAACGACAGACAATATTGAGCTTACCGACCTGGGCGATAAAAATGCTTACGATGTACACAGCATCAACAACGATTATCTTTTCTCTGTTAAACAAAAAGCCAGCAGCGTCAACTACGCATTTATATATTATCAAGCTGTTTTTTGGATTTTAACCATCATAACGCTTTGTATATTAATTCATAATATTTGCTGCCATATGGCGGCAAAGGGCTATGCCTGGTTATCGGTGGTTTTCCTGGGCTTGTACATAATTCTGTTTCGCATCGTTAATTTATATTATCACCTGCCCGATTTTCGGGGGATGCTTAAATTGTTCGACCCCGCCATTTTCCATTCCGGAGTTTTGTATCCGTCTTTTGGCGACCTGTGTATAAACCTGCTTTGTGTTTTTTGGTTTGTTGCATTTATTTACCTGCAACGGCGAAGATTGTTTACAGCGGTTTACAAAAACTCAATAGGCTATTTCATCGTAGCAGGCTGCATTCTTTTGCTCATTGGCTTGTCCACATCGCTGTTAAGGCTATTTTATGACCTGGTCATTCATGCAGGCATCAACTTTAACGTGAACAATGTGCTTGGTTTGTCATCATTCAGTATTCTGGGTGTTTTAATGTTGTGCTTTAGTTTTCTAATTTTTTATCTGGTTGATGAGGTGGTCCTTTTTATATGCCTCAAACTGGATGTACCCAAATTGCACCAATTACTATTGCTGGTAGTAGGCGTTGTTATTAGTACAGTTGTTTTTGCACATCATTACGATTTTAGTTTGTTTTATTTGTTGTGGATGCTGTTGGTTGTGATGAGGGCATTTGGATTTATTTACCAGGGCGGTAAGCTTACAACAAGCGCTTTTTTGGGCGTTCTTTTAATCTGTTCGTTAATTTCGGCTATTAAGTTAAACCATTTTGAAGGCATTAAAGAGGAAGCTGTACGCAAAAAGTTGCTGCAACGGTTAGGCGACCCAATTGACCATTATGCCGAAAACGCATTTATAAAGATTGAGAAGCGGATTCTTGTTGACACAACTATTGTACGCTACTTTAAGGAAAACATACATAACAACGAGTACCTGTTAACCCGATTTCAGAAACTGTACTTTGATGGATACCTGTCAAAATATGTTATAAAAATACACGAGTATGATGCCAGTGACCAACCCCTGGCTAACGACGACATCCCGATAACAGGATTTAAAGACCAGGTTGTATATAATTCATATAAGGTTGTACCAACATCTTATTTTTACCGGGGCACGGCATCGTTTGGACGCCAGAGTTATTTCGCGATACTGCCCATAAAAAACGGGAATAAGCAATTAGGAACATTGGCCATTGAATTTACATCAAAACCAGTTCAGGTGCTTGGGGCTTTCCCTGATCTGTTGATCGAAGGGTCGTTACAATCCGAAGATGAATTTAAAGATTACTCGTATGCGTATTACTATGATAATCGCTTGCAAAGCCAACGGGGAAGTTATGTTTACACCCTTAATAATCCGGATTTTAAAGGGGTATTGAAAAGTTATATTACAAAAACCACCCGGTTCAACAATCCCGAATGGTACAATACTTTTACAAAATACGACCACCTGATTTATAAACCCAACAAACGCAATATCATCGTAGTAAGTAAAGAAACAAACCCGCTCTATAACGGTGTTGCCTCTATAACTTTCTTTTTTATGGCGCTGTTGGTATTTAGTGCTATTATTATTATAGCCCGGGGCGTGTGGGTACGCGTTAGGATTTTGAGTATTAAGGATGATAAAATCCGCTGGAAATTCAGGATCAATTTTGATAAGGTACTTTACAGAACCCGCATTCAGTTTGTAATGATATTTGCGGTTGTTGTTACGCTTATTGTGGTGGGCTTTATCACCTTTGTATCAATCGGGCGGCAATATCATGAACAGCAAGACAAGCAGATTCGCGATAAAATAACCAGGATTGCCGAGACTTTTCAAACCGGAGCTTTAAACAGGTACATCTATAATGTAAACGAAAAAAACCAGGTTGATTTTAACGTATTGGCCGAAACATATTCTACCGACCTTATTTTGTTTGATACCAACGGGGTGCCGCTGGTTACAACCCAGCCAAAAATGTATGAGGCTGGCCTGGTGGCAAAAAAAATGAACTCCCGGGCTTTTATTTACCTGAGCCGGCTGCAAAAAACAGAATTTGTGAACGATGAAAAAATAGGAGAATTGAGCTACAAGGCCGCTTATGCACCCATAGTAAGTTCGGGGCAAAAGGTTATTGCCTACATCCAATTGCCCTATTTTTCAAATGAGGCCGATTATAAGCAGCGTATAAGTTCGTTGTTGAATGTGATGATAAACGTTTATGCACTGGTATTTATAGCAATAGGCTTATTGGCTATTATTATTGCCAGGCAAATTACTGCCCCCTTAAGCTTTATACAGGAAACCCTGAGTAAAACCATATACGGCAAAAAGAACGAGCCGATAAAATGGCAACGAAATGATGAGATTGGAGCGCTGGTTAAGGAATATAATAAAATGATCTCGGCCCTCGAGAACAGTGCAACCAGGCTGGCGCAATCTGAACGTGAAAGCGCCTGGCGCGAAATGGCCAAACAAGTGGCCCACGAAATTAAAAACCCATTAACGCCACTCAAATTAGGTTTGCAGTTGCTTGATAAATCGTGGCGGGATAAGGACCCTAAGTTTGATCAGAAATTTGAACGTTTTAGCAAATCGTTTGTTGAACAGATAGAAAGTTTATCGTCCATCGCGTCTGAGTTTTCCGCTTTTGCAAAAATGCCCGATACCCGTATTGAGCAATTGAATGTTTTTGAAATGCTTAACCAGGCGGTAACTATATTTAAACAGATGGATAACATACATATAGTATACCAATTGCCCGAGGCCCCTTTTATGATAAATGCTGATAAAGATCAGCTATTGAGGTGCTTTAACAATTTATTGAAAAACGCCATCGAGGCCACGCCGGCAGATAGAAACGGGCTGATAAACATCAACTACCTTATAACCAGCAAAAATGTGTTGCTTACCATAAAAGATAACGGTAACGGCATCCCCGAGAATATGCGTGAAAAAATATTCGAGCCCAATTTTACAACCAAAAGCTCGGGTACGGGCCTTGGGCTTGCTTTTGTGAAAAACTCAATTGAAAATGCCAACGGTAAGGTTTGGTTTGAGACAACCATCGGCGTCGGTACCACTTTTTACCTGAGCTTTCCATCCGCGTAATTTGAGGTGAAAGGCAAAAGGTCAAAGGCGAAAGGTAGCTGCGGAAAAGGTATGTAATTTGGGGCGAAAGGTTAAAGGCAACTGCGGAAAAGATAAAAGACAGCTCCGATTTAATAGATAATGGCATTTGTCCCAAAAAACCATTCACCTTTGACCTTTCGCCTTTAACCTTTCCCCTAATCGCGGGCGAATTTCTTCACCGTTTCCGTAATATGCGCTAAATGATGCTTGCTATGCCATGAGTATAAGGCCAGCCCCTTTTTAAGCGAAACGGTATCGCCCGATGCAGGATGTACAAAAGTGCGTTCCCATTCGTTTTCGGTAAAACTTTCAAATAAGGCTACCATATGAATATGGATGCCTTCCAATATTTTTAATGACGATTCTACCGGCAGGCGATAATCGGGCAGTAAAGCCCAGTCGGCTTCTTCATATGGCTTTATAACAGGATTGGTTTCGGTGAGTGCAAGCTTAAACCGGGTAATCGAGTTCATGTGGCTATCGGCCAGGTGGTGGATCACTTGCCTCAATGTCCATCCGCCGGTACGGTACGGGGTATCCAGTTCCTGGTAGTTTAAACCGGCTATTGCATTACGCAATTTACCTGGCAATGTGCGCAGATCATCTACCCATTCGCGAATGTTTTCGTCGGTGTAAGATGCCGGTGGTGCAAATTTCCCAATCGGGAACTTCATTTGTTCGTCTGTCATAAATGTAAAAAAAAATTAAATTAGGTATAATTTTATAGTACAGCAAGCTTTAACCTAAATTAGCGTTCTGTAGGTGTTAGTTAAAACGATGATAAAAAGACTGTTTTTTGTACTGCTGCTGTTAAAATGCCCCATTACATATGCACAAACCATTAAAACCGATATTTTGGTAATTGGCGGCGGTCCGGCCGGCTGCTCGGCGGCCATACAGGGCGCTCGCAGCAAAATTAAAACAGTACTTATTGAAGCAGGGCCGCAACTATGCCCATCAATGCAAGCCCAAACAATGGTAACCATCGGCCACGGGCACAATCTGCCATCAGGTATCTGGGGCGAATTCCGGAAATGGGTAACGGTGTTTTACAAAAAAACACCTGGATATGACACCGCGTACAATGCCCCGCTCCGTTTAGAACCATACACAGGAGCCGCTATTATTAAAAAAATGGCCGATACGGTTAAAAATCTAACCACGAAGCTAAATACTGTTGTGATTGCGATAAAAAAAGATGGGGACGGCTGGGTGGTAACTGTTAACCAAGATTCAAAATCGCAACAAATAAAAGCAAAGCTGATTATCGATGCTACGCCAAATGCTTCAATAGCCGAAAAATTGAATATCAATTTTAAACCGGTTGATTTAATTGCCGATAATCACCAATCGGCCGCATACCGTACCAGCATTGCAACAGGCGACGGTTATCCGGAGCAAAACGGAGACAAAACCCCTCCTTCGGGCAACTACCCACAACTGCCATTATATTGTATTCCGCTGAGTTCAATTGTAGCTCCTGGTGCCGAGAACCTGTTGGTTACTGGCAAGCTTTTTCCTGGAGATGACATACAATACCTGCCCAACCAACTTATGCTGGGCCAGGGTGCAGGGGCTGCCGCGGCATTTTGTGCGTTTTTTAAAACTACAACCCATAAGTTAAATTCACGCACGGTGCAGGGCGAACTGCTTGATTTTAAAAGTTACCTGGTTCCCTTTGCCGATGTAAACCAAAACGATCGTTATTTTAGGTCGGTGCAGCAGGTTGCTGCAACCGGGTTATTAAAGGGAGGGCAAAAATTGGATAGCAATGTGCCAGAGTTGCTGTTTATGCCCGATTCTGCAGTTAATACCGCCGAGATTGAACCCGTATTAAATGATATTTATACCCGCACATTTTTATGGTTCAACAGGGAAAAACCTAAGCCGAAATTCACGGTCGAAAACACATTATCGCTTATAAGTGAAATAACGTTAACTGATCCTAAAACGCTGCACATCTCCATGGCCAAAGCCTGGAAAAGCCAATATAAATTCCAATCGGATTTTGATGTTAACCGGCCAATAACCCGCCGGGAGTTTGCTATATTGGTTAATCAGTTTTTAAACCCCTTTGCCCGAACAGTGGATTTATCGGGTAGGTTTATAAATTAGGCAGAGGGCTTAAGTGTAGCGTACAAATGCTCGTCGAAAATAAGGCCGTTTTTAATGATGGCATTTTTACAGATAGCTTCTTTTACAAACCCCGCCTTTTCCAATACCCGCATCGATTTTGGATTATTGCCCAATACACCTGCCTGTAGTCGTACAATATCCAGGTTGGCAAACCCGTAATTAACTACCAGTTTTACGGCCTTTGGCATAATCCCCTTGCCCCAATGGTCCTGGCCCAGCCAATAGCCTATCAATGCCGATTTTCGGTAAATATCACCTCTTAAATCAATGCCAATTACGCCGGCTACTTCGCCGTTAATAACTATCGCGAATTTGGTTTGCACGTTTTCGGCCATCGCAAGCCCAATAAAATCAACGGCATCGGCCATTGTGTATGGCGATGGAAAGCGATCAAGAAGGGCATCAAATATCCTTGGGTTATCAGCGTGTTTTTGTAGCGATTCGGCATCGGCCAAACGCAGTTCACGTAAAATAAAACCGTCGCTTTTGATTTCCATTTTGTAACAATAAAACGTCTAAAATTAGCAAAGCAAAGCCAAACTGTTAAATTGCATCCGCGTATTAGTTGCGCGAAACAAGACTGACTCATGAAAAAAATATTTACACTGCTATTACTGGCCAATACTGCCGGTGCTTTTGCCCAAAAGCTGGATACCCTTACCATTGAAAAAATTATGCGCGATCCAAAATGGATAGGTGTATCCCCATCAAACATTCACTGGAGCGATGATAGCAAAAAGATTCTTTTTACCTGGAATCCGGATAAGATCGGGCCGGATGAATTGTTTGCCGCTACCCCCGGCGGTACCGGGCCGCAAAAAGTAAGCATTTCCGATAGGCGCGGTTTGCCGGCCGAAAACGGTAGCTGGAATAAAAAACGCACCCAAAAAGTTTTTGAAAAAAATGGCGACCTGTTTTTAGAAGACCTAAAAACGGGCAAAATAACCCAGCTTACCCATACTGAGGAGCGCGAAAGCTCGCCGGCTTTTAATGGTGATGAAAGCCACATCATATTTTCGCAGGGCAGTAACCTGTTCTATATGAAGCTTAACGGAAATGGATTGGAGCAACTTACTAATTTTGTTAAATCAAAAAGCAAGAAGGGGACCGACGAACTTAACGAAGAAGAAAAATGGCTTAAAAGGCAGCAGCTGGAATTGTTTGATATTGTTAAGGTTGAGAAGAAAGAGGCAAAACAAGACTCGACCGAAAGGGCAGATCTGGCACCGAAGGAATTGAAGGAACTGATTTTTGGAACTAAACGGGTTGGGCGGGTTAAAATAAGCCCCGATGAGCGTTTTGTTACTTACCGGCTGACAAAATCTGCCGACGATGTAAAAAATGCCATCGTTCCTAATTATGTAACCGAATCGGGCTTCACAGAGGATATTCCCAACCGTTCAAAAGTAGGCAGGCCTTCATCAACATCCGAAGCATTTATTTACGACAGACAGCGCGATAGTGTTTACCGTATAAAAACATCAGACCTGCCGGGCATTAAAGACGCGCCTGATTATTTAAAAGATTACCCAAAGGAGCAGGATGCCTATAAAAAAGCGAATGCCGACAGGGCGGTAACTATTGAGGGTATATTCTGGAGCGAAAACTCAGCCAATGCTGTCGTAGTAATATCTGCCCAGGATAATAAGGACCGCTGGATTATGCGATTAGATGCCCTTACCGGCAAACTTAGCCTGCTCGACCGCCAGCGCGATGAAGCCTGGATTGGCGGTCCCGGAATTGAAAACTCGGCAACAGGGAACGTTGGTTTTATTGATAACTATCATTTCTATTTTCAAAGCGAGGCCAGCGGTTACTCGCACATCTATATAGTTGATATTAATAGCGGCGTAAAAAAGCAAATTACCAGTGGTAAATGGGAAGTACAAACGCTGCAGCTATCCAATGATAAAAAAAGATTCTACTTCACCGCTAATATCGATCATCCGGGGTTAACGGATTTTTACAGCCTGCCGGTGGATGGCGGTACACCAACAAAAATAACAGGCTTAAAGGGAGGAAACGATGTAACACTATCGCCCGATGAAAAATGGCTGGCCATCCGTTACTCCTACTCTAACAAACCATGGGAATTATATGTGCAGGCCAATAAACCCGGAGCCCGGGCGGTACAGGTTACCAGATCGATAAGCGCCGAATACGAATCGTACCCGTGGCGCGCGCCGGAAATCATCACCTTTAAAAACAGGTACGGCAGCGATGTTTACGCCCGTTTGTACTTGCCCAAAAAGGTCGACCCTGCAAAACCGGCTGTAGTGTTTGTACATGGCGCAGGCTACCTGCAAAACGTAACGTATTCCTGGAGCTATTACTTCCGCGAGTTTATGTTTAACAATATGCTGGCCGATAATGGTTATACCGTATTGGATGTTGATTACACCGCAAGTGCAGGCTACGGCCGCGACTGGCGAACAGGCATCTACCGGCACATGGGCGGTAAAGATTTGACAGACCAGGTTGATGGTGTAAAGTACCTGGTAGATAAATATGGCGTAAACCCTAAACACGTTGGCTTATATGGCGGATCATACGGCGGGTTTATTACGTTGATGGGCATGTTCACCGAACCGGATGTTTTTGCTGCCGGCGGTGCCATTCGCTCGGTTACCGATTGGGCACATTACAACCACGAGTACACTTCCAATATTTTAAACGAACCTTTTACAGATGAAACAGCTTACCGTAAAAGCTCGCCTATTTACTTTGCCAATGGCTTAAAAGGCAATTTATTGATGCTGCACGGCATGATAGACCAGAACGTGAACTACCAGGATATTATCCGCCTGACGCAGAAACTAATTGAGCTGCACAAAGAAAACTGGGAACTGGCATCGTACCCTGTAGAAGACCACGCCTTTGAACAACCCAGCAGCTGGACGGATGAGTATAAACGTATTTATAAATTATTTGAGCAAACGTTGAAGAAATGATGGCTCCACAAAAAAAGCAAGGGACAGTGCGATTCCTTCCTTGGGGAAGGGAAGGTAGGGGTTTAATAAACTATGCAAAACTCATCGCGCGTAGAAACCCCTCCCTGCTCTCGCTCAATCCACCACACCCCTCCCGTCGGGAGGGAATTACCTTTTTTTTTGTTAAGATGATTGGTATAATGACACTGTTTATTATCGGCTGCTCTTCCAATCAACACAAAATCAACAACGTCAAAATAAACCTTACCCCCGATAAGCACTCCCTCAAAATAACCGGCCTCGATCCGCTGATTGTTCAGGATATCAACCGCGATTCAACTGAAGGTAACTGGCAGAGCCTGGTGCCTGTGTATAAAATGCCCGCCGATACAGATCTGAAAAACTATCAGCCTATTCAGCCGGGCAAATACATGGTAGCCGATAGCGTGGTTACATTTACGCCCGATACCCCTTTTGCAGCGGCCCAAACTTATTTTGTTCGCTATTATAAATATGATGCCAACAGCAAAGCTTCGGATTTTATATTAGGAAAAAATAAACTGGGCAGTTTGCATTATACAGATTTGATTTTTAAGCAATAACCCTGTTTGATAGTTGAAAAATTAATAAATTTGATTATATTTGCAGTCAATTAATAAAAGAGGGGGCAAATAGCCCCCTCTTTTATTTTATCAATTAAAAATTATCAATCAAAAACGGGCGGGTAATGAACATTGAAAAAAGAGTAAGGGAACTGGTAGAAGAGAAGATAGCCGATAAGCCGAATTTGTTTTTGGTGGATGTTAAAATGCACTCAAACGGAAAACTTATCGTTTTGCTTGATGGCGATGATGGTGTAGGTATTGACGATTGCGTGGCAGTAAGCAGGCATGTGGGCTTCCATTTAGAGGAAGAAAATGTAATTGAAACCGCCTACAACCTGGAAGTATCGTCGCCGGGGATTGATTTTCCGCTTTCGTCGCCAAGACAATATGCCAAGAATGTTGGGCGTACGTTGGGCATCAAAATGGCTGATGGCGTAAAACGGGAAGGGATTTTATCGGCATTAACCGAGGATGCCATTGTAATTGAAGAAAAAATAAAAGAAAAAGGGAAAAAGGCCGAAACTGTTGAGAGCGTTATCCCATTAGATAAAATAACAGAAACAAAAGTTTTAATATCATTCAAGTAGAAAATGAGCAATATTAATTTAATTGATTCTTTTCAGGAATTTAAAGATTTCAAGAACATTGACCGCCCAACCATGATGAGCGTTTTGGAAGACGTTTTCAGAAGTATGATCAGGAAAAAATACGGCACAGATGAAAATTGCGACGTGATTGTTAATACCGACAACGGTGACTTAGAGATTTGGCGCACCCGTAAGGTTATGGAAGATGGGTTTAGCGAAGATGATGACCTGGAGGTTGAACTGGCCGAAGCAAAATTGTTTGATCCGGATTTGGAAGTAGGCGATGAGCAAATTGAGCAAATTACCCTGGAAAGCTTTGGCCGCCGTGCTATTTTAGCGGCACGCCAAACACTGGTTTCAAAAATTTTGGAACTGGAGAAAGACGAGATCTTTAAAAAATACAAAGATCGTGTGGGCGAAATTGTTACCGGCGAAGTTTACCAGGTTTGGAAAAAAGAAACCCTTGTACTTGATGATGAAGGCAACGAATTGCTGCTGCCAAAAACAGAGCAGATTCCGGCCGACTACTTTAAAAAAGGCGATAGCGTAAAAGCTGTTGTACATAAGGTAGATATGCTGAATAGCAACCCTAAAATTATCATTTCGCGTACTGCGCCAGAGTTTTTACAGCGTTTGTTTGAACTGGAAGTGCCCGAAATTTTTGATGGCTTAATCACCATTAAAAAAATTGTACGCGAGCCGGGCGAAAGGGCTAAGGTTGCCGTAGAATCATACGATGACCGTATTGACCCGGTTGGTGCCTGCGTGGGTATGAAGGGTTCACGTATACATGGTATCGTTCGCGAATTAAAAAATGAAAATATTGATGTGATTAACTTCACCAACAATATCCAGCTCTATATTCAGCGTGCATTGTCGCCTGCCAAAATCACATCTATTAAATTAGATGATGAGAAAAAAACAGCAGCAGTGTACTTAAAGCCCGACCAGGTTTCTTTAGCTATTGGCCGTGGTGGTCACAATATTAAACTGGCAGGTAAATTAACCGGCTATGAGATAGATGTTTACCGCGAGGCTGATGAGCATGATGAGGATGTGGATATTGAAGAATTTACAGATGAAATTGATAGCTGGATTATTGATGAATTTAAGCGCATTGGCTTAGATACAGCAAAATCGGTATTGGCTTTAACTGTTGGCGAGTTGGTAAAACGTACCGATCTGGAAGAAGAAACGGTAAAAGAAGTGCTATCAATATTGAATGCTGAGTTTGAATAAGCATAATAACCAAAATTAAAATCGTATTTTTGCGATAATTAGCAGAGAAAATATAATAAATGTCAGAAGACAAATCAATAAAATTAATTAAGGCGGTAAAAGAGCTCAACATTGGTATGGGTACCATTGTCGATTTTTTGGCGACTAAAGGCTATAAGGTTGACAAGCACCCCATGGCCCAGCTAAATGGCGACATGTACGGTGCATTGTTGAAGGAATTTGCCTTTGATAAAAGTATTAAAGAGGAAGCCAAGCAGATCAGTATCGGTAAGATAAGGAAAGAGGAAACTGCGCCGCTGCCTGAAAAGCCGATCGAAAATCGCCGTTCACGCGATTTTGAGAACGAAGAGATACTGATCAAAAATGCCGGCCAATATACCGCGCCGCAGGCCGAGAAACCGAAACCGGTTGAGCCTGCTGCCCCGGTGAAAACCGAGGAGCGCAGTGATGTACTGCCCGGAGTTAAGGTAATTGGGAAAATTGACCTTAATAATCTGAATGCTAAACCACAGCCTGTTGCCGAAAAGCCTGCTGTAGCAGAAGCGCCAAAACCAGAGCCGGTTGTGGAAGCGCCTAAACCTGTTGTTGCCGAAAAGCCGGCCGTAGCAGAAGCGCCAAAACCAGAGCCTGTTGTTGAAACACCAAAACCGGTTGTTGCCGAAACCCCTAAAGTTGAAGCACCAAAACCACCTGTGGTTGAAGCACCAAAGGTAGAAGAACCCAAAGCAGAGGCGCCAAAACCTCCTGTTGTACAGGCACCTGTTGTTGAAGCCCCGGCCGAAACACCGGCAGATGGCGATGACGACGTAATACGGGCCAAGGCAGAGCGCCTTACAGGCCCTAATATTATTGGTAAAATACAACTGCCTGTTAATGCGCCAAAACGCAATCCGATAGCATCTTCATCAAATTCAAACAGCGCCGATCATAAGCGCAAAAGGAAACGTAAAGATAGCCAGGGCAATCCGCAGCAAGGTGGCGGTGGTAATCATCCGCAAAACCAGCAAGGTGGTGGTAACCATCCTCCGCATACCCCATCGGGTGGCGGTACTATTAACCCTAACCGTCCGGATTTCCGGAACCGGGGTAATGGTGCACCAGGAAACGGAGGCCCTCAGCAAGGAGGCGGCGGTGGAAACCGCCCTGATTTCAGAGGCAACCGTAACAATGCGCCGCAAAATACCGGCCCTAAGGAAGAGCCTTCAGAAAAAGATATACAAGACCAGATTAAAGCAACGCTTGCACGCTTAAGCGGTGCCGGTAAGTCGGGCAAATTTGCACAGCGGGCCAAATTCCGCCGTCAAAAACGCGATGACGTTGCCGCCAGTGCCGATGAATTGGCAATGGAGCAGGAGCTGCAATCGAAAGTATTAAAGGTTACCGAGTTTGTAACTGCCAATGAGCTTGCATTAATGATGGATGTATCTGTAACCCAGATTATATCTACCTGTATGAGCCTGGGCATGTTCGTATCTATTAACCAAAGGCTTGATGCAGAAACATTAACCATTGTGGCCGACGAATTTGGCTACCAGGTTGAATTTGTGAAGCCACAGGATGAAGAGGCTAACCTTGACCAGCCAGATGATCCGGCAGATTTAGTTCCCCGTGCGCCAATTGTAACCATCATGGGTCACGTGGATCATGGTAAAACATCATTGTTGGATTTTATCCGCAAAACAAACGTAATAGGCGGCGAAGCCGGGGGTATAACCCAGCACATTGGTGCCTATGAAGTTACCTTGCCAGATAATAAAGGAAAGATCACATTCCTGGATACACCGGGTCACGAGGCGTTTACCGCCATGCGTGCAAGGGGTGCACAGGTTACAGATATTGTAATCATTGTAATTGCTGCTGATGACAGCGTGATGCCGCAAACCCGCGAGGCCATAAACCACGCGCAGGCTGCAGGTGCACCAATCATCTTCGCTTTCAATAAAATTGACAGGCCTGGTGCTAATTCGGATAAGATCCGTGAGCAACTATCGGCCATGAACATTTTGGTTGAAGAGTGGGGCGGTAAATACCAAACACAAGAGATATCGGCCAAAACCGGTTTAAATATCGAACTACTGTTAGAGAAGGTATTGCTTGAAGCCGAATTACTTGAACTGACAGCCAATCCTAATAAACGTGCCGTAGGTACTGTTATTGAGGCTGCATTAGATAAAGGCCGCGGCATTGTAACCACTATATTGGTACAGGCAGGCCGTTTAAAAGTAGGTGATCCTATTTTGGCCGGTTGCTATAGCGGTCGTGTTAAGGCATTAACCAACGAGCGTGGGCAACGGGTTGATTCTGCGGGGCCTTCAACACCTGTACAGGTATTGGGTATGCAGGGGGCGCCTACAGCCGGTGATAAATTCAACGTATTGGAAAGTGAAGTTGAAGCACGTGAAATTGCCAACAAGCGTTTGCAACTACAACGCGAGCAAGGTTTGCGTACGCAGAAACACATTACACTTGATGAGATTGGCCGTCGTTTGGCAGTTGGTAACTTTAAGGAGCTTAACATTATTGTTAAGGGCGACGTGGACGGATCTATCGAGGCGTTATCAGATTCATTGCTGAAACTATCTACCGAGCAGATACAGGTTAATATTATATCTAAAGCGGTGGGTCAGATCTCCGAATCAGACGTTTTGCTGGCTTCGGCATCAGATGCAATTATCATTGGTTTCCAGGTTCGTCCTTCGGGAAGTGCCCGTAAACTGGCCGAGGCTGAGCAGATCGACATTAGGCTATACTCTATCATCTACGATGCCATTAACGAGATTAAGGCGGCGATGGAAGGTATGCTTGCACCAACCTTTGAAGAGAAGATTGTTGCAAACGTGGAGATCCGCGAAACCTTCAAGATCAGCAAGGTGGGTACCATTGCAGGTTGTATGGTGCTTGATGGTAAAATTAACCGCAACAGCAAAATCCGCATCGTTCGTGATGGCGTGGTTATATACACCGGCGAGCTTGCTTCACTGAAACGCTTTAAAGATGATGTGAAAGAAGTATTGACTGGTTACGAGTGCGGTTTGAACATCCAAAACTTCAACAATATTGAAGTAGGCGACATTGTTGAAGCTTACGAAAATGTAGAAGTAAAACGCAAGTTATAATAAGCAAAGCTTAATAATTTAAAGGGCTGATCTGTTAAAGATTAGCCCTTTTTCTTTGATATCAATAGCTGGTAAAAATGCTTACCACGAGCGCAGTGACAAAGCTATTTTCATTCCGGGCGATGCCCGTCCGATTCAATCCTTTAGCAAGCCTTCTACAAGCGCTTTCCATTGTGGGCCTGATAGTCCCTTGCGGGCAGTAAGTGCAATAATAGTATTACGGATGCTATCGTATAAATTGGTATCGGAGTTATTGATCACTTCGTTTCGTCCATGTACTGCTGCGCTAACGTGGTTTAAGTACCGCTCAACAATAAAAGTATTGGTGGCGCTATGATCGTAAAAATTGGCAATGGCTTCACCCGGATTCCTGGGATTTGCTACTGGTCGCACAGTAATAGCTATAAATTCACTCTCCGAACCCGCGTTTTCAAATTCCCGGATGCTTTCAATCATTACCCAGTCAAGCCCCCCTCCTGCTATCGAGCCAGGAGCAGGCAGGTCTACATAAAAATGATCTCCTTTTTCGGCCATACGGTATAACTCATTTCCCTGCGCGTCGGTAAGTGAAAACTTTGAGGAGGCCGGCCCGGCAAACTGGTGCCAGTTAGAGATATCTTTCAGCCTGTTTTTAGCCAGCAGGAAAAGGTTATGCGCCTCCTCTCGTGTATCAAGGTCTGCAAAGTGGATAAAGTCGGTCATTCCGCCTTCTGTTTGTTCCGGGATATTATGATAACCATCATTCATAACTATAAATTATAAACATTTAACAGTCACTGTTACAAACGGTTTCATCATTGCGTATTATATTGTTGTACTTACAATTGTAACATAATCACTACATCATGCGCATCGGATTATCTTTTCAGGTGCGGGGTTTGATTATTAATTAAAAGTAATGTACATTTCCTTTTTATAAAACCTAAATGATAAATAAACCATTCCTGTGCTTTTTTATCGTCTTCACTTATATAAGTGGCCGTGCCTTTGGACAAACAGTAACGGATGACAGTACGATGCAAAAAATCGCCATTGGCCATGTAGTTGATGCTTACAATACGTCTATCGGCCAAATGTCGCGCCTCTATAACGGTCCCGAATATGAATTTTATGATCCTTTAATTAAAGGCAATGCTTGTTTTTTAGATGTAAACGCGTTCAAAACCGGTTCGGTTAATTACGATGGCATATTTTACGCAAACGTGCCAATGATGTACGATATCAACAAAGACCTTGTTGTAACCCTACTATATAACGGCTTTTCTAAATATTCATTAATAAACTCCAGGTTACAGAGTTTCGATTTGCTTAGCCATCATTTTGTATACGTCGCGGCCGATTCGACAAACCAGGCATCGTCTATAAGTTCGGGCTTATATGAAGAGATATATGGCGGCAACCTGCAGGTTTTAGTTAAGTGGACAAAAAGTATACAGAGTATATCAACGCAAACTACGCTCGAAACTTTTTTTACAGAAGCTAAAAAGCATTACTATTTAAAAAAAGGCAATAATTACTATAGTACAGGCGGACAAGGTGCTTTCCTGAATGCATTGAAAGACAAGAAAAAAGAATTGCAGCAGTATATAAAGGCAAATAAAATTAGTTTTAAAGATAACCCGGAAAAAGCGATGTATTTAATAGCCGCCCAATACGATCAATTATCAAAATAAGAAAGCTTTCATACCTGTAGTATCCAACTAATAGATAGTAGTTAAAACCTTAACCCAGTTCAGGATATTGCGAGAAATAAATATGCGAATGAAAAAAATTTACTTTTTTACTTTTTGTTTTTTGATCCTGATGAAGGTTGGCAATGCCCAGCAAACGGCAGTTAAAACAATTAGCGTAAACGTACAACAAGCTACTATTGAGCAGTTTGTTACCGAAATTGAAGCCAAAACCGGCTATCATTTTTATTATGAACCAGCCTTATTTGATAGTTTAAAAGTAACCGTTAAGTTAGATAATAAGCCGGTTAACGCCGTGCTTGATGCCGCGTTAAAAAACACGGTGTTTCGTTACGCAATAACCGCTGAAGGCCAGGTGTTTTTAACCAAAGGCCGCGAGATACAACCATCGCTTGCTGCTGGCTTTTTTGGAATTAAACAAGGTCCGGAAACCGTAAAGAACAACGTAACTACAACTGTAGCAGAATTTACCGATCAGAAAGAAAAGATTATTCCGGAGGCGACTACAGAAAATAAATTATATGAGATAGGTAATAAAACTAACACAATTGGTACCGGCAATGCAACGCTATCGGGTTATGTTCGCGATAGTAAATCTGGCGAGGCGGTAATTGGGGGGAGCATTTTTGTTACCAATACCAAAACAGGGGTAGCGACAGACCAATTTGGCTATTTTACCATTAGCCTGCCCAAAGGCCGCCAGATTTTGAGCATCCGTGGCCTTGGCATGCGTGATACCCGCAGGCAAATTGTACTTTACTCTGATGGGAAGCTGATTATAGAAATGAAAGAGCAGGTTACCAGCCTGAAGGAAGTAAAAATATCGGCCGAGAAAGTTGCCAACGTACGTAATGTGCAATTGGGTGTAAACCGGCTTGATATCAAGAGTATTAAACAGGTGCCAACCGTATTTGGCGAGGCCGACGTGTTGAGGGTTGTATTAACGCTGCCAGGGGTACAATCAGTAGGCGAGGCTACAACCGGGTTTAACGTACGTGGCGGATCGGCAGATCAGAACCTTATTTTAATGAATGATGCTACGATTTATAATCCCTCGCATTTTTTTGGTTTTTTCTCATCATTTAACCCCGACATCGTAAAAGATATTGAGCTTTATAAAAGCAGCATTCCGGAAAAATTTGGAGGGCGCCTATCGTCAGTATTGGATGTTACCAACCGCGAAGGCAATAAAAAGAAGTTTACCGGTTCGGCAGGCATTGGTTTAATAACCAGCCGGCTTAATGTAGAGGGGCCTATTATTAAAGATAAAACGTCGTTTTCGTTTGGTGGCCGTACCACCTACTCTGATTGGTTGCTGAAATTGCTTCCCGAGGCTTATAAACACAGCCAGGCATCGTTTTACGATTTAAACCTCGACATCAGTCACCAGATAAATGAAAAAAATAATATTTATGTAACCACCTACCTGAGCAAAGATAAATTTAAGTTAAACAGCGATACATCTTACGGGTACAGCAACCGTAACGCCAATATTAAATGGAAGCATAATTTTAACGATAAGCTGTTTAGTGTAATAGGCGCCGGTGTAGACAGGTATCAATATGATATTGCCAGCTATGATAACCCGGTAAATGCTTACAAGCTTAATTTCGACATTAACCAAACCAACTTTAAAGCCGATTTTACCTATTATCTTAATCGTAAAAACACTATTGATTTTGGCCTAAGCTCTATTTTTTATAAGCTTCATCCCGGCAACTTTCAGCCCAATAACCCCAAGTCACTGGTAGCGCCCGATGTTATCCCGGCGCAGCAGGCTTTGGAGAGCGCCTTGTACCTGGGCGATAAGTATGATTTTACAGAAGACTTTTCGGTAAGCGGAGGCATCAGGTATTCTATATATAATTTCCTGGGGCCGCAATTGGTTTATAACTATGCACCTAATTTGCCAAAAACAACCTCAAACCTGCTGGATAGTACCAATTATAGCAGCGGTAAGTTTATTAAAACATATTCGGGACCCGAGATTCGCTTGTCGGCGCGTTACCAGCTGGGCGATAATACTTCTTTAAAGGGCGGTTACAATACGTTAAGGCAATACATCCATTTATTATCAAATACAACGGCCATTGCCCCTACCGATGTTTGGCAACTGAGCGACCCGAATATCAAACCACAATACGGCGACCAGGTATCGCTTGGCCTTTACCACAACATGAAAGCAAACACCATTGAAACATCTGTCGAAATTTATTATAAAAGACTAAGGGATTACCTGGATTACCGTAGCGGCGCCAACCTGGTATTAAACCACCATATTGAAAATGATGTATTGGGTACCGAAGGCAAGGCCTATGGTATTGAGTTTTTGCTGAAGAAAACTACAGGCAAGGCCAATGGATGGATAAGCTATACCTATTCGCGCACTTTTTTAAGGCAAACCAACCCTAACGAAGGCGAGCTCATTAACGGCGGCGCCTACTACCCGGCCAATTTTGATAAACCGCATGATTTTAACTTCATTGGCAACTACCGGTTTTCGCACAGGTTTAGCGTGTCATTAAATCTTACTTATAGCACCGGCAGGCCTATTACATTACCGGTGGCCAAATATGAGTACGGCGGATCGGAACGGGTATATTATTCTGACAGGAACCAGTACCGTATCCCTGATTACTTCCGTTCAGATTTTTCGATGAACATTGAGGGTAATCACAAAGTGCATCAGCTTACACATAACTCGTTCACCATAGGGGTATATAATTTAACCGGTCGGCAAAATGCATATTCTACCTATTTTACCGAACAGGGAGGCGTAATAAGCGGGTACAAGCTGTCTATTTTTGCCAGGCCAATTCCGTTTATCAACTATAACATCAGGTTTTAAACAATATGTGCAGGGGGGGCAACTATATGGTTTATTTGATATTACTTACCGCAACAACGCCGGCCTGTCGTAAACCGTATGCGCCAAACCCGGTATCGGCCCCCGGTAGTTACCTGGTAGTTGAGGGTGTTATTGATCCCGGCGCCGATTCGACAATTATAACGGTGAGTAACTCGGTGCACCTTTCAGATACCACCTCGCTGGCAACAGAAACCAGTGCACGTTTAACAGTTGAAAGCGAGGCAGGCGCAAGCTATTCGTTAAACGAGTTTAAGGCCGGGCGCTATCTTGCTATCGGGTTAAATCTTGATAAAACAAAAAAGTATCGCCTGCATATCAGAACAAGCGGCGGGCAGGAATACGCATCAGACTATGTGCCTGTTAAACCAACCCCTCCTATTGATAGTGTAACTTATAAAGTAACATCAAGCGGTTTACAAATCAATTCAAACACCCATGATGCTACTAATAGTACGCGTTATTACAGGATGGCTTATGAGGAGGCCTGGAAGTTTCACGCACGGTTTAATTCGGGATTGATTGTAAAAAACGGCGAAATAGTGCCGCGCCGGGAAGATGAGATGATTTATTATTGTTACCGGGGCGATAAATCGTCTAATACCATTTTGGCATCATCAGAAAAACTGACGCAGGACGTAATTGCCAATGCTCCGATTACCGTGGTGCCGCCATCATCAGAAAAACTCACTATAAAATACAGCATCCAGGTAAAACAATATGCGCTTACAAAGGAAGCATATCAATTTTGGGAAAACATACGAAGAAACACCGAACAGCTGGGCAGTATATTTGATGCGCAGCCCTCGCAGTTAAAGGGAAATATTCATAACGTAACAAACCCCGATGAACCGGTTATCGGGTTTGTAAGCATAAGCACAACACAGCGTAAACGAATTTTTGTTGATAACGACAGGGTGCCTTATACCTGGTACGTTCCTGACGACGGGTTGTGTGAAAAGCTGGGCTATTTGTTAAATAATAACGGGGAGAATGATGTTGAACTTTTTATTATTAAGCTTCATCTGAACCCCCTGGAAGCTATACTGAATCCGTTTACCGGGCAGATTATTGGCTACAAAGCCGCATCAGTTGAATGTTCGGATTGTACTTTAAAAGGGAAAACAACTGCGCCACCTTATTGGGAGTTTTAATGATAGTAAAAAACAGCTACATATGGTATTTTATGACTACGGCAACAATGATGGCCGGGTGCAGAAAGCCGTATGCACCACCGGCGGTATTGGCTCCGGCCAGCTACCTGGTAGTTGAAGGTGTAATTGACAGCGGTAGCGATTCGACCCTGATAACATTGAGCAGGACAGTAAATATCGCCAACAAAACATCGCTTTTAATTGATTCGGCTGCCGAAGTAGCGGTAGAACGGGAGGATGGCGCGAGTTACCCGCTGAGTAAATTTAAAGGCCGTTACCTGGTTATTGGATTGAACCTTGATAAGGCAAAAAAATATCGTTTGCATATTAAAACCGGGGGGGATGAATACGCATCGGATTATGAGCCCGTTAAATTAACGCCTCCAATTGATAGCATTAGTTATAAGATAACAGGTGCCGGCCTGCAAATAAACTCAAATACGCATGATGTTACCAATAACGCGCGCTATTACAGATGGGAGTACGAAGAGGCCTGGAAATTCCATGCGGCCGTTAATTCCGGCCTCATTGTTAAAAACGGAAAGGTAACTTTTAGAGACGCCAATGAGATGTATTATTATTGTTATGCCGGTGATAGATCAAGTAATATTGTTTTGGCATCCTCAGAAAAGCTATTGCAGGATGTAATATCCCAAAACCCGGTTACGTTGATTCCGCCAAACTCCGGGAAGCTGGAGATAAAATATAGCATACGCCTGAAACAATATGCCTTAACCAAAGGCGCCTACGCATTTTGGGAAAACCTTCAGAAAAACACAGAGCAACTCGGCAGCATATTTGATGCGCAACCATCACAGTTGGTTGGCAATATTCATAGCATAAGCAACCCCGCCGAACCGGTAATTGGCTATGTAAGTGTAACCAATATGCAAAGCCGAAGAATTTTTATATCAAAAAATGTTTTACCGGATGAGTGGAATATAGATTTGACAGGGTGCGAAAATAATGCCTACCTATTTGCTAATCCCAATACCCGCCAGGATGATGTAGCCCTTTTTATTTTAAAAGGCGGCTTAATACCAACATTAAGCGTATTGGATAGTCTGGGCCAGGTAATAGGATACCGGGCATCAACGGTAGAGTGCACCGACTGCAGAGTGAGAGGAAATGTTAACGCACCAGGTTTTTGGCAAAACTGAATATGAAAGGAAACAAGCATATATGGATTTTGATATTAACGGCCTGGTGTGCTGCCGGCTGCAGAAAACCGTATGCTCCGCCGGTGATAACCAATAACAAAAGCTACCTGGTGGTTGAGGGGAATATTGACAGTGGCAGCGATTCGACAATAATAACCTTAAGCACAACCGTGAATCTCAACACGCATGATACAACAACGTTTCAAAGCGGCGCACAGGTATCTGTTGAAGCAGAAGGCGGCGTTAGTATGCCGCTACAGGAACAGCAGTATCAGCCAGGGCGTTATTACGCTGCAGCATTAAATCTTGATAAAACAAAAAAATATCGTCTGCATATAGTGATGCCAGGCAATGAATATGTTTCTGATTATGAGGGCGTAAAGGTTAACCCACCTATTGATAGTGTGAACTATAAGATAGGCAGCAAAGGATTGCAAATTTTTTCGAACACGCATGACCCGGCCAATAATACCCGATATTATCGCTGGGCCTATGAAGAAGCATGGCGTTTTCACTCGGCATTTAACTCGGGCCTGGTGGTTAAAAATGGCGCTATCGTTCCGCGGAGCAGCGATGAGGGCATCTACTATTGCTATGCAGGAGACAGATCGAGCACTATTATTTTGGCATCGTCGGCCAAGCTGACCCAGGATGTAATATTTGAAAATCCGGTTATTTTGATACCGCCTAATTCAGAGAAACTGGGAATTAAATACAGCATCCTTTTAAAACAATATGCGCTTACAAAAGCGGGATACGACTTTTGGGAAAACATAAAAAAGAACACCGAGCAATTAGGCAGCATATTTGACGCGCAGCCATCGCAATTGGTAGGTAATATACACAGTGTTACACACCCTAACGAGACAGTGATAGGGTACATAAGCGTAACCAACATGCAAAGTAAAAGGATATATATATCAAGCAGCGCCTTGCCCGCTTCATGGCAGCCCGATTATAAAGGCAGCTGTGAGCTTGACTCGGCTCTTTTTCAAAATCCTAACAGCAAGCAAAATGATGTTAAGGTATTGATACTTGAAGGACCGCTTATACCAATAACAACAATATTAAAGGATTCTTATGTGGTACTTGGATATACAGCATCAACCCTTGATTGTGTTGATTGCAGGTTAAGAGGAAAGACAGAAGCCCCCCCATTTTGGACAGAATAATATGAATAAGATAAAGAAACCGAGTATATGGTGTTTGTTGATTTTGGCTGGTATAGTAGTTATCGGCTGTAAAAAGCCATATAATCCATCTATTATAAGCACCCCAAATCATTACCTGGTGGTAGAAGGGGTAATTGACGTTGGCGAT
Organism: Mucilaginibacter ginsenosidivorax; assembly: GCF_007971525.1. Lineage (NCBI taxonomy): Bacteria > Pseudomonadati > Bacteroidota > Sphingobacteriia > Sphingobacteriales > Sphingobacteriaceae > Mucilaginibacter > Mucilaginibacter ginsenosidivorax. The sequence continues at coordinate 3,250,679 of NZ_CP042437.1, read as the reverse complement.
AGCGTTACGGTGATTAAGCTGAGCGAGACCGTAAACCTCGGCGATAACGTAAAAACATCGGGACTGGCGGGCTATACTGTTAATATTCAGGATGAAGGCGGTGCAAATGTTGCCGAATTGAAAGAGGTACCCGGTCAAAGCGGAAAATACGCTTCGGCGGCAGTGCTAACACTTGACCAAACAAAGAAATACAGGCTACATATTTCGGGGAACAGTAAGGAATATGCCTCCGATTATATCGCGGTGAAAAAGACACCTCCTATCGACAGCGTCGGCTTTGCACCCAAAGGTGGCAACCTGAATATTTATGTTAACACCCATGACGCCACCAATAATACACGCTATTACCGCTGGGATTATGCCGAGGCATGGAAGTTTCATGCCAGGTACGAATCGGGCTTTATTGTGGATCCTGATACTAAAGCAATAAGGACCAGAAGGCAGAATGAAGCGATGTATTATTGTTATACGGGCGATACCTCAAGTAACACGGTTATTGCATCATCCGCTAAGCTGAGTTCAGATGTTATATTCCAAACCCCTATAATACAAATACCCTCTACCGCCGAGAAACTCTCGATACGGTACTCCATTTTATTAAACCAGTACGGCTTAACAAAAGAGGCATATGAGTTTTGGGAAAATATCCGAAAAAATACCGAACAACTTGGAAGTATTTTTGATGCGCAGCCATCCCAGCTACAGGGTAATATTCACAGTATAACCAATCCTAATGAACCGGTTATCGGGTTCATAACCATCACCAATATCCAGCGCAAACGGATTTTTATCAACAACAGTCAATTACCCGCAGAATGGTACCCCGTTTACCCATACAACTGCTCGGCAGATACAGCCCTTTTTTATAACCCTAAAACAATGCAGCACGAGGTGCAGCTAATTATAATTGACGGCAGTGCAATACCGGTTTCGTCAATTGTAAATATGAATGTCTTAATTGGCTATACATATTCAACGGTTGAATGTACCGATTGCCGGATAAGAGGTAAGTCATTACCTCCCCCATTCTGGAAGCCATAGCACACAAATAAAAACGATAACAACGGCAACGGAATGCCGCTTACATAATTATTAAACAAACCAGCTTTTAGCTATGGGAAAACATAACAGAACTATTAAAATTATAATCTCGTCGGGTTTGATTTTATTGCTTGCACAAACAGTGGGTTTTGCACAAGTAATTGAACAGGTAAAAAACGGCTTTAACCAATACCGGCAGCGTAGCGTGCAGGAAAAAATATATGTACACACTGATAAAAGCGTGTACCTGCCAGGCGAAATTATTTGGTTTAAAACTTATAGTGTTGATGCGTCCTTTCATCAATTATTAAACTTGAGCAAGGTAGTTTATGTTGATGTTATAGATAATGCCCACAATGCCATTATGCAAGCCAAAATAGCCGCGAATTATGGCACTGGTAATGGCTCGCTATATATCCCCGTATCGGTAAGCAACGGCAATTATACGCTGCGGGCGTATACCAACTGGATGAAAAATTTCAGCCCCGACTATTATTTCGAAAAAAACATCACCATTGTAAACCCGTTGAAGTCGCCGGATGCCCCGGTAAAAGAAACAGCCGCTGCTTACGACCTGCAGTTTTTCCCCGAAGGCGGAAGTCTTGTAGCCGGTTTAAGCAGCAAGGTGGCCTTTAAAGTTACAGCGCCAAATGGCAATGGTGTGGCGGTATACCGCGGTGCTGTTATTGATCAGCATAACGATACCGTGGCGCGTTTTGAGCCACTAAAGTTTGGTATAGGCAGTTTTACATTTACGCCGGTAGTAAATAACAGCTATAAGGCCATTGTTAAAACCAGCCAGGGTAATAAACTGGTTAAGGAATTGCCCATAGTTAGCAGCCAGGGCTATGTAATGCAGCTAAAGGATAACGGACCCGATTTACAGGTTACCGTGAACAGCAATACAGGTGGCGGCGAAATATTCCTTTTTGCGCACACCAGGCAATTGGTTAAAGCTGCTTTGAGTGCTTCGCTTAACTCCGGAGTAGCTACGTTTAGCATAGATAAAAGCAAATTGGGCGAAGGCGTATCGCATATAACTATTTTTAACAACGCCAAACAGCCGGTATGTGAACGACTCTATTTTAAACGCCCTAAGCAGCTATTACAAGTAGATGCGGCTGCCGATCAGCCCCAATATGCTACACGAAAAAAAGTAAATATTAACCTGGGTACCAAAGGAGCGAAAGGAACTTCCGTGTTGGCCAATTTGTCGCTCTCGGTTTACCGGGTAGATTCATTGCAACAAATGGATGCCGATGATATATTTAGCTACCTGTGGCTTCGATCGGATTTGAGGGGCAATATAGAATCGGCAGGCTATTATGTCAAAAATCAAAATGCCGAAACTGATGCCGCCATGGATAATTTGATGCTGTCGCAGGGCTGGCGCAGGTTTCAATGGAATAATATTGTAAATGGAGGCTCGTCGTCATTTAACTTTTTGCCAGAGTATAATGACCACCTGATAAACGCGAAAATAACCAACACGCTAACGGGGGCACCGGCAAAGGATATCGTAGCGTATTTGAGTGTGCCTGGCAAAAGGGTACAATTGTACGCATCCAGAAGCGATTCATCAGGCCATCTTGTGTTTAATACAAAACAGTTATTTGGTCCGGGCGAAGTAGTTGCTCAAACTAATTCCGAGAAAGATTCAACCTACCGGATTGATGTTTTGAGCCCGTTTTCGGAGCAATACAGTAAACGTACAATACCTCAGTTAACCTTGACTGCCGATTTGCAAAAAGCCTTAGAGCAGCACAGCCTGGGCATGCAGGTACAAAATATATACGCCCTTAATAAAATCAAACGGTTTTATGATCCGGGTGTAGATAGCTCTGGTTTTTTTGCACAGCCTTATAAAACCTACCTGCTGGATAACTACACCCGGTTTACCACAATGGAAGAAGTACTGCGCGAATATGTGAGAGAAGACAATATAGTGCGCTCAAAGGGCAGATACCACATTAAAGTATTAAACGAAAAGGGGTTTTTAGACGGCGATCCTATTGTTTTACTGGATGATGTGCCCGTATTTAATATTGATAAGGTGATGGCTATTGACCCATTGAAGGTACGAAAACTGGAGGTAGTAAGAGACAGATATTTTTACGGCCCCACTGTAAATGAAGGAGTATTCAGCTTCACTACCTACAAAGGAGACCTTGGAGGCGTAGAAATAGACCCCCACGCCGTAGTTTTAGACTATGAAGGCTTACAGTTAAAACGCGAGTTTTATTCGCCGGTTTACGATACCGAAAAGGCAACTAATAGTCGTGTGCCCGACTTTAGGAACTTGTTATTTTGGTCACCAGATGTAAATACAAACACGGTTGGAAAGGGTCAGGTATCCTTTTATACTTCCGATCAGAAGGGAAAATACGTGGTATCGGTGCAGGGAATAAGCGAAGAAGGCGACGTCGGCGCGCAGTATTTTAGCTTTGAAGTAAAATAAAAAAATAAATTTTAAGAAAATTTTAAAAGGGATGACCGATAAGGTCGTCCCTTTTTGCGTTGATATTAAGATAGTTATGTCGTGTATAAAAGTCGACATTAACATTGCGAAATAGATGAAACAGCCAATAAAAGCGATTAAACCAATGTTTTTTAAAAAACCACTTGTGTAAACCAAAATGGTGCGTATATTTGCAGACCCAAACGGAGTGGTAGTTCAGCTGGTTAGAATGCCTGCCTGTCACGCAGGAGGTCGCGGGTTCGAGTCCCGTCCATTCCGCTGAAAACAATGTCAAAATTGCCTAAAAGCCTGTAAATCATCGATTTACAGGCTTTTTTGTTTGCCAAAAAACACCAAAATATGCATGTTTTAGCATAAAAAAGGTGAGCAATTCGGTGAGCATATTAAAGCTAAAAAGATGCTCACCAGAAACACCATAAGTAACTGATTTAGAAGATGTTCAGCGAGTGAACATCTTGATTGCAAGTGATGGAATAATCAATTTTGTTTCACTATTTAATTCATTTGTAATGAGAACTAACATCAATTTGCTTTTTTATTTAAAGAAGCGCTCTACCTACAAGAATGGCCCAGTGGCCATTTATCTGCGGTTTACCGTTGACGGCCAAAGAGCTGAAGCCTCAACTGGTAAAACTTGCGAACCTTCCCGCTGGAATACACAAGCGGGCCGTGCTATCGGCACCAAAGAAGACGTTCGTACCCTCAACTCTTATCTCGACACCTTACAAGCCAAAGCTCAGGATTTCCATCGCTGGATGACTGCAAACAATGAAATGGTTACCGCCGAAAGTCTAAAAAATCGTTTTATTGGTAAAACTGGAAAGGCACGCACTTTAATTACTGTTTTTGAAGACCACAATCAAAAGATGCGTAGCCTGGTAGGGCAGGAATTCGAAAAGAGTACGTTCCAGCGTTATGAAACAGCTTTAATGCATACCAAAGATTTTATGCAATGGCAGCACAATGTATCTGATATACCTATTACTAAAATCAATTTTGAATTCCTGAATGACTTTGAATACTATCTGCGGAGCGTGCGCAAGTGTGCGAACAATTCTGCGATTAAGTATATCAAAAACTTAGGCAAGATTGTCCGTATCTGTTTGGGTAACGGTTGGCTTACTGTTGATCCTTATCTCAATTATAAACCAAAAACAAAGAAAGTTCATCGGGTTGTGCTGACTAAAGAAGAATTGACAGCTATTGCCGAAAAGCAATTTCCCGTAGACAGACTGCGATTGGTTAGGGACATCTTCCTGTTTAGCTGCTATACCGGGCTTGCTTATGTCGATGTTAAAAAGCTTAAACGTTCAGAAATGACTAAGGGAATCGACGGCGATCTATGGATCCATACCAACCGTCAAAAAACAGATACTTTATCCCGCATTCCCATTTTGCCGGCCGCATTAAAAGTTATTGAAAAATATGAAGACAACCCGCAATGCATTGTCGATGACCTTTTGCTACCGGTGATGAGTAACCAAAAAATGAATGCCTATTTAAAGGAGATAGCCGACTTGTGCGGCATTTCCAAACTACTGACTTTCCATATTGCCCGGCATACGTTTGCCACGACCGTAACGCTTAATAATGGCGTTCCGATAGAAAGTGTAGCTAAGATGATGGGGCACACCAGCATCAAGACCACACAAATCTATGCTAAGGTAATGGATCATAAGATCAGTTCTGATATGGCCGCACTTAAAGTTAAGTTGTCGGCAATTAATTAAAACCATCAATTGACAAATATTCACAAATATTAGGCAGTTCGTATAGTTTTTAGTTAATTTTGGGTATGATAAAAGAGATCAATAAAAGAGTAGTATTAGTGCATTGGAAACGCTTTGCAGGAATCGATATTGATGTATTTTCAAGTCTTAAAGGTTTTTGCGACAGCTACCCTGATTTTAATTATCATACCCTCAATAATTACCTTTCCAAAAAAAAAATCCCATTTGAAAATGACGATGTTAAAATAGAGCGGCAGCCATTGATACAAAAAGTCACCAGGCCTAACCTGCCGCCTGTATTATTCTGGGATTTTGATTTTGATAAAATTGATTGGAGAAGGTCAAGGCTGACGATTATGGAGCGGGTGCTTGATAAAGGCGACGAATCTGATTGGAAGGAGTTGATACGATTTTATGGCCATGATAATGTTATCTACGCACTGAAAGAGGAAATTACTTATCTGACTGATATGACAACTGACCTTGTTTGTGAATATTTTCAATTGAGCAAAAAAGAGCTCAAATGTTACACAAAGAAACAGTTAAACCAGGGACACTGGATCTAATTAAAAAGCTGATGCGAGATCAGCAAATTAATTCATTTCATCTTGTCGGTGGAACGGCTATGGCACTACAAATGGGACACCGGGAATCGATAGACATTGATCTATTTAATTCAGGTGATTTTGACTCTGCGCAATTAGCAGATCACTTAAAAACACATTATGATGCCCGGATCAAACGGCAAAGTGGCAATTATATTAGCGGAAGTATATTAAATGTTGACTTTGACATAATAAGTCATAAATATCCAACGATTAGAAATATAGATCCACAAGAAGGTATTCGAATAATGTCTTTAGAAGATATAGCTGCTATGAAAATAAACGCAATTGTAAATAGTGGACGCAGAGTCAAGGATTTCATAGATATACATTATTTACTTAAGAAGTTTTCTTATGAGAATATAATGGACTTTTATCACATCAAGTATCCAAAAGCTGATCTCGTTATTGCACGTTTAGCCTTACTTTATCATGGAGAAGTTGACTTATCTGTTCCTGTGATTCTTAAAGACGAAAAGCTCACATGGGAAATTGTGAAAAGTAGTATTAACAGTGCAGTGTACGAATATGATTGGATGCAACACAACCCAGGATTTAATCGAGAGGGTAATGATAATTCTGAAGATACGGGAAGAGGCAGAGGCGGGTATCGAAGATGAGTGATACGGACTGCAATTTCATAATGATGCGGAGAATGCGGCATTTATTCTCCGCAAATTTGCGAAGAAAGAGATAGCGAGATAACTAAAAAAAGAGGCTGATCATAATAGATGATTCAGCCTCTTTAAATTATAATTAAAGACTCGACTCCTGTTAAAAGATATCCTTATCTCCTTCAGTCATCCATTCATCTTCAGCCATTACAATCGGGTCGAGCCAATCTGCTTTGTGCGTGGCCCAATCAAGCCAGTTGGTGTCAGGGCTGGGTATTGCGGCAAGGTACTCTCGAATAAGCTGGGCTTGTTTCCAGCGCTTTACCTGCGTTAGTAACTCTTTAAAACTCTCTCGCTCTTCATGCTGGTGTGCATCATGTTTTGCCTGAAGTTTGCGTTGCTTTTCCCAGTTTTCTTGCCATATACGCGCATTTTTTAAATACTCCTCTTCTTGCTTAGCTGATATATCCAGCTTAGCCATTATTGGGGGCAGATGGTCTTCTAATAGTTTGGTTTTTGAATCTCCCCACTCGGACTTTAACCTGTCATCAAGTCGAAATACTATCTTACCATTTGGCCGCCACTCATATTCCTGGTAGGGCTTATCCACCTTGAATTTGGTTGTTCGTTCTCGAAAATTGACCCTGAGTTTTACCTCACCAACAACAATATAATTCCCATCAGTAGTTATTTCATAAATGTATCCTCTGGCACGCACGCACTTAATTAACGTATCCATAAAACGAAGTGCCCGCCCAATATTGGATGGTGCCACGCGAATGTCCAGTTGCCCTTTTTTGGTTACAGCCATTCCAGGATAATTGATATCAGTCAATTTTTCCAAACTTTCTTTTGCAGCTATAATTAACGGATCAGGTTTTGTCAACCGTCCTGGTACCTTGAATGGTAATTCCTTCTGAGTTATTTCCTTAACGAGTTTTATTCGTTCGGAAGTTTTTTTAACAGGTTGTTCATGAGGTCGTTCTTTGAGTTCAATAAAATCTTGTCCGTCCCACTTTGCCGGCAACTTAGGTTGGCGCCTATGATGCCCTGCTTTAACTTTAGCCCAGGAACCCGTTTTGGGAACAGGAATATTCATGCGCAGACATATTTTACGAAAACCAACATCCGATATCTTATATTTCTTAGCAATCTCTGTCATTGGTAGCTCCCATACCATTTGGTAGATTTCTTTACGTGTAAATCTGATCATAAAACTGGCGCTGCAGATTTTAACTCATCCATGTTAAACTCACCCAGGCTTCGTAGATATTTCATCGTTATAAGCACTGATGAATGTCCCATCATTTTCTGAACCATATAAACATCCTTCGTACGGCGAAATACATCTATCGCAGCGGTATGCCGAAAAGAATATAATGTCTGTTTAGGATATATCAATCCATGGCTCAATAATATTTTCTTTTCCCGTGACCATTGTTTGCTGAAGTAATCATCATTAAATGGCTCGTTAATTAAACTGAATATATTGTCATCTCTTTTAATCCCGTCAAGAACAGGTTCCAGTTCGTGCCTTACATAATCGGGGACATAGACAACCCGAATCTTGCCGCCCTTATTCTCACTACCATCTAAATGGATCTCGGTGTTGTTAATCTTAAAATGCTTTTTAGTTAGTAGCCGTATCTCCTCATGAGGGCGCAATAAGCAGCCATAGGTCATCAGGCAGCAGCGATAAAGATTGATTTGCCTGGCTTTTAGAAAATTGAGCACTGGTTTTAGCTGATCCTTTTCATAAGCTAAATGAAGTGTAGGCTTGATTTTCTGTACTTCTGTTTTCTTAACCGTCATTAAAGATTCATCGATTAGTCGGGTAGCCGCGTTAAAAAGGGAGCTCAATTCACGCCTTTTATTCATGTAGCTCGTTGGAGATGAATTGTAACGTTGGAGGAATTCTTCGATTGTAGACGTCTTTAATTTCTTGATTGACATTTCACGGCCTTCTGGCCCTAAAAAGATCATGAACTGATTGTAGGCATAACGAAGGCTATCTCTATGCAGTTTACTGATGTCGGATGTAAGTTTTCTGTCGAGCGCCTGCTGAAAAAGCAAGCCAATGGATTTGTTATTTTTTTTAATTTTCATCCGGCAAACATGCGCTTATAGCACATATCGACTTTATTAAATTCTTTTTCTTTTTTGACAGCTATGAACAATACAGCCTTAATCACCGTGTAAGCAACTAAAAGCAAAGCCGGATAAAATGTCAAGGGCGAGCCAGCCGCTAAAAGCGAACAATACGGCTCGCTCGTATACCCTTGACATTTTATTCCGGATTGGACTACCTTTGCGATAGTGGTGAGTAAGGTAATCTCACGATACTAATTTATTTGTAGTTACCCATCTAATCAATTAGAGGCAAGGCTTTCCTGCAAATTTTTAAAGACTTCCACGAAAAAATGAGTTGCGAATTTTTTTAAATCCTCCCGGGAGGGCAAGAGACTTTTTGTCATACAAAAAGACATCTTGCAGTAACAAAAGCAACAGGTTTTTTGATAATGATTTAAAAGTATTTGATGCTTCGTAAAACTGAAAGAGTGATTTCCGGAAGCATTTTAAAAGCCGTTTTCGAGATTCTCAAAAACGGCTTGTCCAGTTTGGACTTAGATAGACAGATAACGTGATCGCAAGATTTGCAGGTCGCAAGATTTAGCGATAATGTGATCGTGAGATCTACGGATTACAAGATCTACCGATCTCGCGATCGTAAGATCGGTAGATATCAAGATACCTCCTCCTGCCAGGAAATCAGGCTGCCTTTTATAGGATGGTAAGATGGGCTATATTTAATATAACCTAATTCAACCAACTTCTTAATACATTTATGATAGGTATCGGTAGACCTAATATTGCTATAGGACATCAGTATCCTACGACTCACTGAAAAAGGAGTAATTCCATCATTCTGCTGTAAACAGATAAATAAAGCATTATAGAGGCTTGAATGACTTATAAATAAACTCGGGTCTTCTTTCATTTTCATAACCCGCTCATTGTACACCTTAAATTTATTGATTTTTATAGCGGGTGTCATTGTTTACCTCCTTCCAGAACTTTTTGAATGTCCTCCAGCTTGTAATACATCATGCCGCCAATTTTAGTGAAGCTAAGCGTACCATTGATACGCAAATTTTGCAAAGTACCAGGTGAGATATTCAGTAGTTTTCTCACATCCTTGCTCTTTAACCACTGCTTGCCTGGTCTTTTTTCAGGCTGAAGAAGAGCTTCAATTTTTTCCAGGATTCTTTTTTCGAAGGCATCCAGAGCCTCTGTTGTTACTAATTCATTTGGTCGCATTTAATTTAGTTAATAAAATAGTTCGTCGCGCCATTCGCTGACCTATGGGATTGGCGGGTTTTAATCTGCAATTGATTTAATTGCAGTAGTTCTTATCTAAAACAAATATAAAATAATGTTTTGACAAAATAAAATATAACAAAACAAATGATTAATTTTGACATATTCAATCAGCAAACGTCATAATTAGGATTGAGCGTTTTTGTTTAAGTCTGATTATGTATTGCGGTTTAATCAAAAGCTACAAACATCAAAAGCAGTTAAATCGCATCAAATAGTATTTTAAAAAGGTGAATAAAATTAGTTACAAGACATATTTGAATGATCGTTTGAAGCAGGTTGACTTCCACGGACAGCTAACCTACCCCTTATACGTGCAGGTAACTTATGAGCGAAAGACTATATTTTTTAAGAGTTATTATTTCGAGTTGTTCTCCAAACCCAGGTACAGTATGGCAAAGCCAGATGGTAGCATAAAAGGGCCTGAGATGGAACAGGTCATCGAAAAGGAAAACGAAGTGATCAGTTTTGTCATTGATAAAATGAAGGACGGATTTTCGTTGGATGCATTTAAAAAAAACTATGCTTATTTCAGTAAGGACCTTTGTGATGTGACGGAATTTGATTTTATCACTTACTTGTATTTATTCTTTGATGACAAGAAAATGCCACACATGGCGGAATTGATAAAATGGGGTACCCTTCAATTGGTAACTTATGACCTGATCATGGATTTTAAAAAAGTACTTAAAAAGTCTTTATATGATAAGCTTATTGAGCAAGCATTTCAAATGGCACCGCCATATCTGCAATTATATAGCTTTATGATGCACACTAAAAAATGGCCAATGCTCTGCCTTACGATGAGGGAATGGGATAATGTGGAAACGATCAAATCTTTTAAGGAATATGTGGAAGTACATTATCCGAAGTTAAAGTCTACAATATTGATTGGACAGGTGAATAACTGGCCAAAATATCGTAGAAGAGTTTAATAATTTCTATTCAAATTATTAAATCGTTATATTATGTATTAAAGACTCTCGAAAAAAGGTTGTCAAAGAAATATTATTATTTCAATTACTATTTTTTATAGCTTAGACGAATAATACTAACCTTACTTCACTTTTGCGTACCGAATTACAAATCTTAAAAGCCTATCACGGTGATTGCTTCCTGATAAAGACCTTTGATCTGAAGGAACGTTCTTTTACTATCCTTATTGACGGCGGGCCACCCACTACTTTTAATTTCGCGTTGCGGACTGCCCTTAAAGAGATTCATATAATCGACCTCCTGATACTTACTCATATCGATTCCGACCATATTGGAGGGCTGATTAGCTTTGCCGAGAACTCGCGCTTTAACGAGATAGACACCAAAAAATTATGGGTCAATTGTGCCAACCTGCTGCCTGTCGGCCCGGCCGGTGAACTGATAACATATGACCAGGGTGTTGTGTTGGAGCAATGGCTGGTTGACCGTAAAGTACCCCGGCATAAGTTCAGCGAACGGGTAACCACAGACCTGGGTTACCAGTGCATGAACGGATTGTGTTTTGAAATGTTGTCGCCCACACCTGCCATCCTGGATGCCGTGGCAGCGAACTGGCCGGAACTTTCCCAGGAGTATAAAGAAAAGCTGGCGGCTATAGCGATCACAAACAATGCACCCTCCCAGGTCAGGAAAGGGACACTAACCGAACTGGCAGCAATGCCGTTCCGTCCGTCAAATACGGTCAACCGCGACCTGTTCAACGCGATGTCTATCGCCTTTGTCCTGCGAACGCCGGATCTCAGTTTATTGCTGCTGGCCGATTCGCGGCCGGAAGTTATCAGTGCGAGTCTTAACGCGCGCGGTTATAATGATACCAACAACCGCCTTAAAGTCGACTATGTTAAAGTTTCGCATCACGGGAGCAAGAACAATACTTCAACCGAAGTGCTTGATATAATCGATTGCAGCAATTTTATTTTTTCGACGAATGGTGGAAACGGTCGGGCAAAGCACCCAGATAGGGAAACGATCTCGCGCATACTATACCATCCTAAGCGTGACAAAACCAGGCGGATCAAATTGTATTTTAACTATCCAATGTCGGAAATTACAGCGACCAGCGGCTTACTATTCACCGCCGCCGAACTGGAGGCGGCGAATGCCGAATATTTTGATGATGTTTGTATATTACCTTAAAGATGCCTCACAATTTACTTCATAAATCCTGTGTCCGGACCAAGATCTTGTTTGACGGTGAGCTGGTGAACCAGGGCAGCGGTGTGATCGTTTGCCATGACGGCAAATATTATATCCTAACTGCCGAACATTGTATCAATGGTGAGAAGGGCGAATATGCCGGCCTGCCCTGTGAACAGATCATTGCCGAATACCAGCATAATTATACTTCGGAATTTTTACCCATTAAAATATTAAGCAAAGTTCGGGATGATAAAGCAGGGGATTGGGCTTTGCTGGAAATCGAAAAACCCGAAATCGACTGTGACTATATGGCCATTCTCTGCGGGGATGAATTCCTGTCACACGAGCCTGTGCATTTCCGGGGTTACCAGGGGGTGAACAGTAATGAGCCCCGTACGTGGGAGGCCACTGTCATCGATATTGCACCCAACGAGTTTAAGATATCGCTTAAGGATAAAAGCTTTGAGCAACTCGGCGAAGCCGGGGCAAAAAAAGCGAAAGGCTTATCGGGGAGCGGCGTATATATTATTCGCGCTGATAAGGTTTACCTGCTGGGCCACCTGAAACAGGTGATCGGCGAGATCGCGCTTAATGACGATATCAAGTGCTGCAAACTCAAAAATTTGCAATCCTGTCTGGCCAAGGAACTGGTTGACCTTAGCGATATTGGCCAGATCTCATTATGGGAAAAGGCTGCTGAAAAGAAAATCACCGATGAGGATGTCCAAAACTGGATTGCACAACATGATGACCATTTTAATAACCTGATCCGTAAAAGCCGTGTATTATCTGCAAATGAGGGTAAAGCTGATGAAAATGCCCGTAACCGGCTCATTCGATTTTTGGACCAAGATTATAAAAACAGACAGATCAGCGACCGGAGCACACTGATTACCGAATATGAAGCAACAGCAGAAACATTCGAGGAGGCCGTTAAGGAAGCTTATACCCGTGCGGTCGCAGACACTGGAGCTGCAAAAGATCTGCTGTTAAAATTGGAGAATGAGTTTGCAGCGCACATTAAGGATCTGGTTGGCGATAAAAGCAATAAGATAACCCTGGAACTTGCACGACATAAAGTTACCTGGTGGCTCATGAATTGTTCATTTGATTTTACAGAGTAATATGATTGACGTAAAACTTGACATAAAGGCTATTCCGGTACCGCTTCGTTATCAGCCAATTTATAAGATCGTCATGTTGCTGGCTGTGCTTCGTTATGGCTGCGCGAAACCGTACGCGGCGACATTTCTTAAACTTCACCTCTATATGTGGGCGTTACGCTCTAATGAGAACCAGCAAATCCTTACCGCAATTAAAACAAAGACACGGGACTCAATAGTACCCTGGGTATTTGAACCTGCACTGGATCAAGTCATCACATTGGCCGTGATCAATGATTTTTGCAGTCGCACTATCCGGGCTGCCGATCTGCAAATCGAAATAAAAGAAAAGGGTTTGGAATTCCTTACCAAACTTGAAGCGCTTGAACTTTTCGCTGAAGATATAGGTCGGGTGAAAGATATCGGGGTTGTGCCACAAAGCTTAATTGCGGCCGTTAATAAAAAATGGGAGTTATACTAAGATGATCAAATTAAGAAGATTAAGACTGGTTATCCTGCCTGCGGGTACGATCGACAACACAGAGAAATATGGTTTTGATATCCCTTTTTATTCAGGGTTGAATATCATTGCAGGGCAAAACTCAAGAGGTAAATCCACGATTGGTTCGAGCATTTACTATGCGTTGGGCATGGAGGAATTACTGGAACTCGGTGCGATGAACGAAAAAGCACTTGGCAAAGCATTAAAAACAGAATTTGAAACGACCGATCCGGTAACCGGCGATATCATCGCCCATCGGGTATCCAGATCGCGTATCGCTTTGGAAATCGAAAACGATCGTGGCGAAATAGCAACCATTGTTCGGTTAATAAATTCCGGTGAATTTGATAAATCCGGGGATCTGAGGACAAAGAAGGCACGCGTGTTTAGATCATCCATTGCCGACATCACTAATGAAACGGAAGTTCAGGCTCTTTTTATCCGTAACTATAATAATAATACAGATGAATATGGTTTTTACCATTGGCTGGCAGAATTCATTGGGCTTGATCTGCCGGAAGTAGTCAACAGTAAAGGCAGAAGCCCACTCTACCTCCAATCCATCTTTTCAGCGTTGCTGATCGAGCAAACCAAAGGCTGGTCAGAGTTTTTGGCAACAATGCCTTTTTATGGCATTAACCGCGCAAAGGAAAAAGTGATCGAGTTTCTATTAAATCTTAAAGAGCTAGCCATTTCGACCGAAAGAGACGATATCGAGCGCGAAGAAACACGATTAACAAAAAAGTGGGAACAGACTGTTGCACGCCTAGATGGCCTGGCTGCCGAATTGAACGGTCATGTCCGGGAATTACCGGAAAATGTAACACCAGATCAGGACAGCCTGAAGATCGTTGCCTTAATGGTAAGAGATGAAGAAGAGCAACGTGAAAGAACACTCAAATCTCTGCTGGGAAAGCAGGAAACCAAATTGTCTGAGTTGATGCAATTACCAGTAAAAAAGGTTGGCGAAAACAAAGAGCACATTCGCGAAAAATTAGAGATTTTATACGGGCAGCAAATTGACTTCATGAAACAATATGAAGAGTTTGATACCACCCTTAATCTCCAGAAATCACAGCATGAAAATATTACCAAGCATTTAGGCAATGTCAGTAGAGAGTTGGTTGCGCAAAAGGGTATTAAAAATGTGATCGAAGAGTCTAAGTTGATTACAGATGTATTTGATCAGTGCCCAACTTGCCATCAAACTGTTTCGGACGATCTCATGAAAGCAGAAGGCGTAACTATTGAAAAATACACACTTGACCAAAATATTTCCTACCTAAGCGGGCAACAGGGCATGATGAAAAGTTCGATCAATAGTTTACGAACGATCATCGATGAGAAGGAACTGATGCGCAAATATTATCTTAATAAACAGCGCAAATTAGAAGAAGAAATAAAAGTAATCCTACGTGAACTTATCGAAGATGATCGGGATTACTCCGATGTAGACAGCCTTAACCGGGTACGTTTGGAAAAAGAAGTAAACGATCTACGCTATGCAGAAATGCGATTTGACCGTTACATACTCGGCTTAGGTGAAATTGCAGCTGAGTACCAAGTTTTACTAATTAAAAAAGGCAAGCTGGAAACCAGGGTGGCCGAAGATCGGAAAACACTGACCGATTTTGAATCCATTTTCAAAAATCAGTACCTTTTTCCGATGGGTTACGACAGTAACCAGGCTTATAATATTTTCATCCAGTTAAACGAACCTTTCAAGTATTTTCCTGTATTTAAATTTAACTCAGAAAGTGAACTGCCGCAATCCATCAAAACAAATTCATCAGCATCTGATTTTGTTCGGACTATGTGGGCCTATTCGCTGAGCCTGCTTGTCGCCGGAAAAAATCATCCGGGTTTGTTATTACTTGATGAACCGGGGCAACATTCGATACGCAGTCAAAACTTGCAGACTTTGTTCGAAAAAGCTGCGGCAATCAAAAATCGACAGGTCATTATTTTAACATCAGTCCAAAAAGTATTGATCACAGAAAATGACAAACCAATAGATAAACTTGACTTAGACGCCTTGTTATCAAAATTAATAGTGAACGAAGATTACCATATATTCCGTTTACCTAACGACGGCAAAAGTATTGTAAGATTATCTTAAAGTACATACCGATGATTAACTGGATCAATCAAAAATTAAATGTCAATCTCGACCCTAACGGCCTAGAGAGCATTAAAGACTTCTCACTAATCTGGAACATATTCGAGCGACAGGTCGGCGGCATGCGATTCACTATTAATACAGCCGAAGTGTCTTTGAGCCAAAACCAATTCCAGCAAGCCGAGTTCCAGACCTGCTACGACTACTTCCGCAACCGTTATACTGGCGATGCGGTAGCACTGAACCGCTTCGAGCATTTAAATTTCCGGCCGAATGACCGCCAGGCATATGTCAGACAAGTACTGGAGGATCCTGCCAGCTCGACAGCCAATATTGTTTTAGCTCTAACAATCATTGTTTACCGCCTGCGTAATAACCTGTTTCACGGCGAAAAGGACATGCGCTTTATCGACGGTCAGGTAGATAACTTTGAACAGGCTAATGCTTTTTTAAAAACCTTATTGAATTATTATCCTTAAAATAATGATTCAAATGTACGTCGATTTCAATGCGAAGATTGAGATAGTTTAAATTGTTCTTATATATTTAATAAACCTAATGATTGATACACCTCAATAGCTAAGGCGGTATTTAAAAATGTTTTACCATTTGTCATACTTTCATTCCATGCTTTGGAAATAATTAAGCCACAATGTTTTGATGCAGGCTCTTCTGTTCCAAAGAAATATTTATTATAAAAAACACCATTTTTAATAGGTTCGGCACTTCCAGGATAAAGCAAAAAACATTGTTTAGCTTCAAAGAAATGATGATAGGCATACATTTGCCTCAAATCGTCCATACTTATCTTAGACGGATCGTTATTAATATTTTTCCATTTTGTATCTATCACTATTTTTTCGGAATTCATTGATTCAATAACGATATCAGGTTTCAAATATCGCCGAGATCCATTCACCTCCCAAAAGCAAGTAGATTTTTGGTTATAGATCATTTTTACGCTATCCGGCTTGCTTTTTTGTAGTATTCTGTATATGTATTCTTCCCATAACTGATTCATATTGAAAAGAATGGCGATAGAATTATTTGTACCAGCACACAAATCAGGGCGATAATTTAGCAATAACATTTTTGCAATTTGAATAGCAACCTGATAGGGCTCTGATTTTCGATCGAAACTAAGTTTGTCAAACAAGCTTTCTGTTATTTTGATATCGTCAACCTCGGGGAAATTCAATCCTAAACTACAACATTCAGATAATAACACCCTGCTACTACATAAGCTTGGTAATATATCTATAGCTTTAGCAAGGATTTTATGCAATAAATGATTTTTATCAAACTGTATTTGGGCTACATAAAAGCGTTCCTGGTGAACCAAGTTTTTTTGAATATGCTTTCCAATAAGAAGTTTTCCTTTAAGGTTATTACAATTGCCCTCGACTTTTCGGTACCTTTTAATTAGCCCTTGCCTTATCAAGGTATTTACTTCAATGATAAATCGTTCAATATAAAGATCAAGTATACTATTACTATGGGTTTTTAGATGTGCATCTGATATGGACGGCGTATTTATTAAATAGCATACTTTCAACATATCAATTAATATGCTTTGCCATTTATTTTCCTCTTGCTGTATTGCTCGAAGATCATCAAAATTCGCTCGGCGATTATCAGCTTTCGGCAAAATTTCGATAGTAAGATTTAATACTTTTACAACACCAACGTATTCATTAAAGCAAACGCCATTACGCGTCGGTTTAAAAAATGGCCTCTTCTTTGAATCATACAGTTTCCATAAGGCGTCAACATACTTCTTGTCTAATGGCTCGTGTTCTGGTTTTTGCCCTTTATAAAAAATTAGAGGTTGGCCTATAGTTATCGTTTGGTGTTCAAAAACTTTGAGCGTTTTCATAAGTTAGTTTACGATTGCTTTGACAGCTGATAAAAATCTATCTTCGTCCATTTGCTGATCTTCACCTATAAAGTTGTTGATCCTGTAAACTTTTTTTTCCAGTAAAATATCTTTGTCATCGTATTCAAAATCTGCAAATTTGGGAACATCGGTAACCGAGGTGATAAAGCCTTTACCCAAAATCAATCCAATTTTGCCGTAGTCTCCAAAAAAGTATTCTTGTAATTGAGGGATAATTTTGTTGTAGAAAGCATTATGAAGTTTATCACTATCATTGATATTCAAAAAAAATGAATGACCTATCATATGATCCCGGGATAATAATGTCTCCAAGCGTCTATTAATGCTTTTTAAAACATCTT
Organism: Mucilaginibacter ginsenosidivorax; assembly: GCF_007971525.1. Lineage (NCBI taxonomy): Bacteria > Pseudomonadati > Bacteroidota > Sphingobacteriia > Sphingobacteriales > Sphingobacteriaceae > Mucilaginibacter > Mucilaginibacter ginsenosidivorax. Next base: position 3,232,734 of record NZ_CP042437.1, on the reverse strand, counting down.
TTAAGTTGATGTCTTTAATGTCCTTTATGTCTGGGTTATCTTCCTGCGGCAGCATCTCTATAAAGCTAAAACGTCTGCGTAAGGCAGTATCCAACGCCTCAACGCTTCTATCTGCTGTATTCATAGTGCCAATAATATAGAGGTTAGGAGGAACAGAGAAGCTCTTCTTTGAGTAGGGAAGCATCACTTCTAGGGCTTCTGCACAACCTTCACGTTTATCATCTTCAATTAAGGTGATGAGTTCACCAAAAATTTGCGACACATTACCACGGTTAATTTCATCTATGATTAATACATAATTCTTAGGTTTAACCGACGCTTCTTTCTTTATTTCTTCTGCACTCTTTACGAAAAAATCGAGTTTAATATTTTGATTATCTAGTTTATATATGCTTTGCTGAGAGAACGACTTATGATAGATTTCTGATACGGGAATATCTACGTCTTTTACTAACCATTCTACTTTCCTAAATTGGTAATAGTCAATTTCATCAGTTTCCTTGAAATAATAATCGCCAGTTACTTTTCCTATCGCTCTACAACTATTATTCCCGTTAGATACTAAAACGTAATTGCCTTTTTTTAAATAGTTGATAAAATGATTGATAGCAGTTATCGCATAGCCGCTTTTTTCAATCGCTATCGCTTTCTTCTTTGTTTCTGCTTCATTCAGGTTACTGTAATCGGTGCTACCTCCCCAGCCTAAAGCTATGCAGCTATTTTTTATACAATAATCATATATTTCATCATCCTCCGATAAAAGTGTATTTCCTAGCGATATTTTAAAGAAGGCTGTTTTATTAAATTCCTCTTTGCTAATCTGGAAACGTTTAATTTGTACATCGGGTTTGTAGCGCGCTTTTTTGCAAATCTCAAAAAATATCCCAGGTTCAATTTTATAATTTATTGTTTTATTAAGCACTTCTAATTCATCTGCAGGTTCCACCAATATTGGTTTAATGCCCTCAATAAAGTCTTCATATCCCAAACTTTGATGAAAAGTTGTAAAAGCTATCTGGCCATCTGCGTATAATCGCTGATATTCATCTTTAATCTCTTTTCTGGTTTTATCAATAAACACAAAATCGGGATTTGTGATTGCAATAGCCCTATTAATGGTGTGATATGTTTTACCCGTACCGGGTGGCCCATATAAAATCGTATTTAATGACATTGCATTTTGTGATTTATTTGTTTCAGTCGGAGGGTCTGGTTTATCGCCAGTCAAAGCCCATAAGTCATCAGTGTATTCAAAATAATCTTGATTGACCGGCTTATTGTCTACTAGATATTTATGGGCTACTGAAATAGGGGCGTTACCGGCAGGCATTCCTTTGGCCCGAGCAGCTATTAATAAAGCTTCCGGCTTGAAGATGTTAATGACCTGATAATTACTATATAAAAAGGCAATCTTCCACTTATAAGCATAACCCAAATCCATCTCGTCTATAGATTCTAAATGGTTTTGTAAGGCATCTGCTGCTATTGCAACAATTAACTTCTTAATCTCAAGAAATGCACTGTAAGCATCATTGCCATATTTGGAATGCCACGCATAGGTGCCATCTGTTTTGTAATTGGTACGGGTATCCGTTTCTTGACTACTTTTTCGGTATATCCCAAACTTATATGATGAGCCACCCCAGATGCTACCTAATTCTTCTGTTCTTTTTTCAAGCCAGTAACAAAATGAAGTTGATCTGTCAAGATTAGTATATTCATCTAATTGCAGATTTTGAAGGCGGCTAAGTGGCCATGTCTCTAGAAATTGAGTTTTAAGTTCGTAACGACTCATTATGTGATAATTGCTTAGATTCTTTAACGAATGAAGATACCGTTATTCTGTGAACTCCCAAAATGCGGCCTATAGCGCTATAAGACACCTTTTTTTCCAATAAGTCTTTTATCTTCTTTTCTTGACCGGTAAGTTTAGTTGAAGATGATTTGCTACCAATAGGACGTCCTAAAATTATACCTTCTGCTTTCTTTCTTGCTAAAGCTTCTTTCGTTCTTTGAGAAATGAGATTCCTTTCGATTTCAGCAGAAAGGCCAAAGGCAAATGCTAATACTTTAGAATTAATATCACTACCTAACCTATAGTTATCTTTAATCGTCCAAACCTGAATATCTCTGTTCATGCACTCATTTAAGACGCCCATAATCATAAGTAGATTTCTACCTAATCTTGATAGTTCGGAACAAATGAGTATATCCCCTGTTTTCATTTTCTTTAGTAACGAACCTAGCTTTCTATCTTTAACCTTTTTGGCTCCTGAGATGGTTTCTTCAATCCATTTGTCAACAGCTAAAGTGCTTTTCTCACAAAATTTATTTACTTCATAGCGTTGGTTCTCTACTGTTTGTTTGTCTGTGCTTACCCTAATGTAACCGTAAATCATATACTTTTCGTTTAATTAAATAGTCAAATAAGTTGATTAAATTAAACGAAAAGTCAATATAAAGTAGGTAATTTATGTATAAAAAAAGCAGTATTTACACTTACTGTTATTATATAAAACAATCGGTGGTTTAAACACAACAGGGTTCGATATTGTAATTGGAAACCCACCTTATATAAAAGTTCAAAGTATACCAAAGAATCTCACCACTTGGTTTAAAAGTAAATTTGTATCAACAACTGGTAAATATGATTTATATGTTCTTTTTATTGAAAATTCATTTTCTCTTTTGAAAAAAGGTGGCTGCATAATATTTATTAATCCGCATCGATTTCTAATTTCCGAATATGGTGAAGGCTTAAGAAGTTTTTTACTAAAACGGACAGCTATAATGAAGGCTATTTATTTCGGAGTCGAACAGTTATTTGAAACTGCAACTACTTACACCGGTGTGTTTTTATTTAAGGAATCTTCAACCAAATTAAGTTTTGCCATACCAAAATCAAAAGATTTAAACTCATTAGTTTATTCTGAAAAATTATATAATTCAGATTTCAACTTCAATTTTTCTCTCGATAATGACTCCAACCCAATTATTAATAAAATAGCTCAACATAAAAAAGTATCAGAAATCTTCCAAGGAGTTTTTCAAGGAATAATTCCCATGGGAGATGATATTCAAGTTCTGAAAGGCGAAATTAAAGGAGACTTTTTTTATGGATTTTCAAATGCATTGAAAGAAGAAATAAAAATTGAGAAAGGAGTAGTAAAACCTCTATTGAAGGGTGAAAACATACAACGATATATGCAATGCCAATCAGATATTTATATTTTTTATCCCCATTATACTAATGAAAATGGTAAGACTAAAGTAATAGAGGAAATTCAATTAAAAACTCTTTACCCCCTTGCATATTCTTATATCTTAAATTTCAAAGTAAAACTGACTGAAAAAAAAATAAAGTATAAAACAAACGCAGATTACTGGTTTTCGCTACATAGAAGCAGAGAGTCTTATTTGTTTGAAAATGAGAAAATTATTACGCCTCAATTGCAGAACAAGCCGTCTTTTACATTAGATAATTCAAAATTTTATGCTGACGCCGGAGGTTATATGATTTTAAACAAAAAAGGTTCCAATCTAAATTTGAAATCTTATCTCGGTATTTTGAATAGTAAACTATTTTATTACTTTATTAAAAAAACAAGTACTCCTTACAACAATAACTACTATTATTTCAAAACTAATTATATCGAACCATTTGGTATACCTACATTGTCTGACGACATGTCTCGAAGAATTTCTGAAAGGGTTGAAAAAATCATAACAAATAAGATCGATGGCGAGTCTACAATTGAACTAGAAGATGAGATCGACAACCTTGTGTATCAATTATATTGCCTATCTGATCAAGAAATAGACATTATTGAAAATGCCTAACTGCAATTAATCCACATTTAAATCATAATATTCTTTTTCGGTCAATGAAAATTCAGGTTCAATTAAACATACTTCTTCGAAAGTTAAATCATAGATTCTATATGTTAAATTGTTAATTGCTGTTTCTAATTTTGTAGTGTCTAGTTTTTCACTCTTCTTTAAAAATATATTGTTCACAATTTCGGCTACTTTACTTGTATTTTTTGATATTGCTATCGGTAGATTGTCAATCATGGTAGATGACATTGAGTAGTATCCTCCTTGTTTTAAAGGGAAGGTATTATGGATAAAAAACTCAATTAGTTTAGAATTAAGTATTCCTAAAATGTACTTTAAATCAACGACGTTCGACTTTAATGATATACCAAATACCCTCGCTCCGCTGTATCCTGCTTGATTTTGATTAATACCAAATTTCATAGCCCGCTGTTCGCCTGGGAATATGATTTTTTCATTTTGGGAGAAAACTTCTAATTGGCCAAATCTTGTTAACGTATACCAGTTTTCAACATGTTCAAAAGTTTCTCTTGAATCCTTTCGCTTCTTTAGTAGAAATTCATTTGACATCAAGTATTTATAAGTGGCTGGATATTTATTTTTTATAGCATTCAAACTAAGTAAAACAGTTTGTTTTTCTATGAGCTCAAATGGGTATAAAATGTAGAGATGATTTTTTACTATTGAATATCTGTCACAATCATTGGCTCGTATTAATGGCAATAAACACTCGCTTTCAATACCTAAAGTTTGAATTTGATCCTTTGTCATTATAAAAACTTTATCAGCGCCACTAACTATCCCGTAACTACATTTTCCATAGTTTATTAGTTTTTTGAAATTATTTTTGAGTTTGGAGATAATTATCTCTTTTCTACCAGAAGACATATTCCATTTTTCTGTATTAAGATTTCGATAATTAATTTTTTCATAGCTTATACTATATTGATCAAAAGGTAAGTCCCTGACTTTGCAATACTTAAGTATTGATGTTTCCTGTTTGCTTAGATGAAATATACTTACATAGGTAACGGCACTCTCAAATACAGATAATCCACCAAAATCGACACAGCTCTTTACCCACAACTTTTTAGTTAAAAAATCTCTCAAGTTTCTTCCATACTCCGCCACTAAAAATTGATTAGAAGATATATAAAAGCAATTACCATTAACTGAGACAAGGCTGTCACTTAGTTCAAAAAACAAACTCGAAATATCTAACCGTTTATAAGCAACTTGATATCTTTCTTTGTAAAGATCAATTTCCCTGTAGTCTATGTTTTGAACTTTTACATAAGGTGGGTTTCCAATTACAATATCAAACCCTGTTGTGTTTAAACCACCATTTTCTTTTAACATTGGATTTAGTATTTCTGGAAAGTCCAATTTCCAATCAAAAAAATTTAATGGTAATTCATCATTTTCTTTAAGTTTTCTCAGTTCATTAATATTGTTTTTCCAACTTTGAGTTAGAACATATAACTCCGTGAGTTGCACGAACTTTTTACTGTTTTGGGGCGGCTTGGATAATATCCCTTTTGTGTTTATCATTAATTCTAACTGATTAATGATAATATCTATTTTCAAATTGCGTATTTCTTTACCCAATTGCTTTTTACTTGTATTAAAAGGGTGAAAATATTTTTTCTGTTTGTTTGATATCGCCTTTAGCAATTCAAGTCGTTTAAACACACTTTCATTACCAAAAACATCCGTTTGTGTTCCTCCATTAATATTCCAATCAATGTCAATAACGGTATCTCCTAGTTTGCTAATCAAACTATTGCCAACAACTATCTTATAATCAAGATTCGGCAGTGGTTGAGGCGTCTCCTCATCAACTACCAAACTTAACCAAAATCGTAAACGTGCAATATCGACAGCACCTGGTTCAATATCGACACCATAAATACTTCCTTGGATAATATCAAGTTTCACTTGAGCCGGATTCCATCCACCTTTTAGCGACCATACACGTTCTGTTGTATCTTCAATAGCATAATGCAGTGTTTCAATCGCGTGGAAAATTTCCAATAAAATACCCATCGGGAAAGCTCCGGAGCCTATCGCGGGGTCGCATATCTTTACATCGCGTAATGCAACCAATATTGCTTCTTCATAGCCTGCGATGCCGCTTAATTCTTGGTTCTTTATAAGCCGATCAAGCCCATCACGCAATTCTTCATCAAGGTCGGTTTTACATCTAGTGTAGAGGTACTCAATTAGGCTTTCCTGACACATATAATGTACTATTTCTTTAGGGGTATAAAAAGCACCCTTGTCTTTATTGTCCTCTAATAGATTTTCAAAAATGTGACCTAACATTTCCGGATCAACAGCTACCGTATGTTCTTCAGGACTGTCTTCATGAACAGTAAAGTTATATCGATCGAAAAAGGTGAATAAATCTTTAAATAGATCGGCCGGGAAAACAAGAAAATCTGTATTGTATGTTTCCGCCTCAAATAAACCGCCATTTAAAAATGGGATTTTAAGTTTACTATATCTTGTTGTGTAAAATAAGGAGTCGTCTATTGCAAAAAAATCTCCATCACGTATTTCATTCAACGTATTATGAAACAAAGGCTCCAATACCAATGGATAAAACCCTGCTTGATCTTTGCTTTCGTTAAAAAGATTTCTTAAAAAATCAGGATCGCCTTTGCCCCAACTTTCATATTCCGGTACCCCCAGCCAGCCTTTCTTTTCCAAAAAATATAAAAAAACAATACGGCCTAGCATCTTCTTTACAAAGTCGCGTGCCTTTTTATCGTCAGCGTTAAAAATTGTTTTGAATTGAGCAGAAGGGGTGCCTAAAACTTTACCATCCTCATTTTCACCAATCAAATAGCTTAAGAACGCGCCGTAATGTTTGCGATATTTGTCAAAAAACTCTTTTGACATTTTTTCAACGTTAAAGGTATCCTGAAGGCCTTTCAGGGTTGTGCCCTTACCACCTATAATATCTCCCTGTTGAATGTTTGAAAAACGGTCGGCAGCTGTTTTAGCTTTTTCGTTTTTTCCAAAAAGGTAGGTATAACGCTTAGCATCTGTTTTAATGCTTTCACGTATTCCGGTATCAGGATTACGTGTTGTTACTTCACTAACATAGCTAAACCGCCACTTATCGCCTTGGGTGAAAACTATTAATGCAGCGTCAACGGTGGTGGTATAAACGTTTTGAAGCAATTTGCGTAAACCAACTTTATTGCGATAGATCTGCTTAACTCCAGGTACATCAACCTCATAGATACCAACTTTAAATCCATCTGTAGTATCAAATTCGCCTAGTTCATAGGCAATGGCATTAAATTCATTTCCTGTAACTGCTATTATTGGAGGAGGATTATCTCTTAATACATCTACATTAAAGTTTTGCCTCAGAATTTTGTACCAATCATCGCGGTTGTATTTATTCTCTAAAATAGGCCGAAGCTGTTCTGTATTTAACATATGTGACTTATAAGGTGAAGGTTTCTGAAATTATAATAGCAGGTTTATCGGTAATTGTTACAGGTAATTCGGGCTGCTCGTCGTCGTCATTATTGACCTGATGGCCATATTTTACCGCGTAGGTTAATAATAAGTTATGCGCCTTTGCTACTGGCATTTGGTTTTTATCGCATTTTAGGCGCACCTGGTTTATTTCGGCCGCCAAATTAGTATAAGTACCCGTTTCAAGTAGGGCATAAAGCAATTCGCAGGCTTTTCTGAATTTCTCATCCGTACTGTTAGCCTTTTCTTCCCGTATAAACTTTTTAGCCTGGTTTGTTTTGGCATCGGCATGTGGACCGGATAAAGCATCGGAAGATTGTGTAAGCAAATCCTCTTCGAATTTTTTCACAGCCATTTGTACCTGTGTGTGATGATAAGATGCCAACTCGTCAGCAGCAAGTTCATTAGGTTTGGCTTCAAATATCTCGGCGGCTTCTACAAAACTTAAAGGTTCAATTTTCTTATCGGCAACCTTAAAAAAATCCATTTTATAATCCGATTTTAAAAACACCAAGGTTTGGCCTTTCATGTTTTTTCTATCAGCTTGCTGCGTATCCCGTGCGGTCCGTGCACGCAGAGGTAATCGCGCTATACGTTTAAACTCTTTTTCGTTTTTATTCCTAAAATCGCGAATAAATTCAAGATATTTTAAGCGTTTATCTTCTTCTTCTGGCAAGCCCTTAATGTGTAAAGTAACCTGTTCTAACACTTCCTCGCGAGTGTATACTTGTGCATCTTCGCCATAAGCGGAATGGAATCCCTGTAATTTTATGTACGCGTTGTTGTATAAACTTATTAACGCATCACTTTCTCGGCTTGGGTAAAACGAGTAGTTATAAATAACTTCCGCAGTGCTACCTATTCGATTAACCCTACCTATTCGCTGCATTAGCCGTGTGGCATTCCATGGCGTATCGTAATTAACTAAAATATTTGCCCTGTGTAGGTTAATACCCTCTGCCAATACTTCAGTAGTAATTAGGTATTTAATATCATCGGTTTGTTTGCCTGGCAAATTAGCATCAAAATTACTTAGAATCCGACTTTGCATAGATTTGCGATTTTCAGCCGAAATCATCAGTGTTTGCTGTTCATATCCCCATTGGCTAAATTCCTTAAATAAGTATTTTGCAGTGTCTTTTGATTCTGTAAAAATCACCAGCTTACCGGATGGATTATAGTCTTTGCGTAAAAGTTCCTGAGTTAATAATTTTTTAAACACACCCAACTTTGGATCGAGATGTATCTTTTTCCATTCTTTACATATGGCATCAATATTTACAAGATCTTCTTTTAGAAACACTAAAAATTTATCATCAAAATCTTCAGGCACAAATATTTGATTCTTAGGATTTTCTATAGAAAGTTCAAGAATGTATTCATCTATCCTTTCTTCATCCCAACCCTTGTTCATCAAATCATTGATTTGAGCATCAGGCGCAACATAAATTTTCCCTTTATCAAACATTTCTATCATACGAACCGTGGAGAGATGGAAGCGATCCAATGATATTTTAAAAGCATCGAAAGAGCTTTCTAACCGCTTCACCAATTGGGTCATCATAATGAATGCAAGCGTTTTCGACGCTGTTTCTGCTTGTGTATAATACTTCTTTTGAATCTCGGGCAAAAGATATTCTATTGCCCGGTATCTGTAATAAGCAATCTTATCTACAAGGTAATCAATAGTGCTAACAAATACTGGCCCTAGCTCAGGCCCAAGTTCATACTCAATAGAAATTGGGGGATTTATTGCTGGAAATCTAATGCCCTGTTCATCAAGGTCCTTTTTGTAATCTCCATACGACTCTACATCTTTTCGGGTGCGCCGCACAGTAATAGGTTGCAATACTTTTTCGCGAATGATCCCATAGATTTTCCTTAGTTCATTAATATCCGGTTTACCTGTTACTTTTGCTGCCGATAATACTTCCTTATATTTCCTAATTAGCGGCGCAAAAAAACTTTGCAGGTTTGTAACCGGCAAGGTAGACTTCCGGGCATCAGTAAATAATTGAAGTTGATAATAAATATCTTCGGGCCGGTTATTTAAGGGTGTTGCCGAAATTAAGATCACCTTTTTTCGTAATCCTAATACATTTCCTTCAACAGAGCGTGGTGTTTTACAGATAAGCTGAAGCTGTTGGAACATTTGGGCTTTATGATTCCTGAATTTATGAGCCTCGTCAACCAATATTAAATCGTAATCTTCTTTGGGCCAATAATCATCATTTTTATGTTCAATTATTTTATGTAAGCTCCCATTACTTATATAGCGAACATGTTTATCAAGACCAAATTGGCTAAAAGTACTTTTCCAATTCTGTTCCAAATGAGGTGGGTATACTATCAGTATTTTTGTATTTATTGTCCCATTTGCAATAAGGAAGCGTTTAGCAACTAACGTTGCAATAATTGTCTTGCCTAGACCAACCACATCAGCCAGCATAAAACCATTATGTTCCAACAACATACTATATCCCTGATTGACAGCATCAATCTGATAAGTTAATTTCTTAAAGTTCTTGGGAAGATCTCCAACTGAGTCGGGATCATATTCAATGTTTTTTCCAAAATATTCTATAAGTAACTTAATGTAAATTTCAAACGGTTTATATAACTGTCCAATGTGGCTTCCTTCTTTAATACGATTTATGTCAATTGGTAGAATCTCTTCTCCTTCGCTCCATAGTTTTTGAAATTCCATTTCGGCAAATGCGACCTCTTCATAATCTCTTAATGCAACATTAAACTCGTAATTGCCTTCATTCTTTATTCCTAACCCGGCATCTGTTAGGTTAGATGAGCCAGTAATCACCTCTCCACCACTGTATTCATTGAATTTTTTTGGTAAAAAGACATATATTTTGGCGTGGAGCTTTTTAGTTTTATGTATTTTAATATGAATCTTTTTATCAATAACATCCTCCATAAATTGCAGGATACCATCTTCAACTTCTTTAGCATATTCAGCTTCACGAATATCCTGGCGCATTAATTTAACAAACTCTTCACGAGTACGGTCCGGATCTCCAAAAAATAATAGACCCCTACGCTTGGCTTCCGCACTAATTTGATCTACGTCTATGCCAACTAATATTTTAACTTCCGGTACTTTGTGTAAATGTTCGCGAATGGGGAAATATCCAGAAGCCCTAAAATAACCAACAACAGCATGGAACGCGTAAATATCAGCCATATGATCTATGGCTCCTTTAAACTTCTTGAATAAACTTTTTTCCTCTCGGTTAGTAAAAAACTTGGCTGACATCAATATAAAAGGTTGATTAATGGCTATGATTCTGATCCTAATTCTTAGTTGTATCGAAAGCTACAACAATAATAAGGATATAAAACATCATACTATTTATATATTAAGGGTAACTGTTATATGTTATTAACATATAGCTATTATTCTTAATCATCATGTAAATATAGAATAAAGGCAAATAGAGAAACCCGTTTGGTGGAGGTATTAGCCAAATTTGAGCCAAGGATAGTTAGAATGGCAGATACGAGAGAGAAGCCAGAGGATTGAAAGAGCTATGAAGCAGGAACAATATCGGATACAGTATAAAATAGACTGTACCTGCCTGCTTTTTTTGTTTTATAAAAATTAAAAGGTTAATTAGCATACCATTAACCTTTTTTACCATGTCACAACCCGATCTGCAAGATGTAATAGCCTCCTTGTTAACCAATGCGGCTAGCCCGCTCACCACCACCGAGATCGCGGCTGCGATTGCAAAAAAACGTATATGGCACCGGCCATCCGACAACCAGTTTCCAACCCCGAGCCAAATCAGCGCACGTGTGAACAATTACGGTCATTTATTTGAAAGGATTGATGGGCGTATTGTTTTAAAAACTTCAGCCAACGAAGTTGACCGATTGTTTCGCTTAACCTGGAATACCACCGGATGGCAGTTTCCCATTAAGCACAAGTGGCGTAAAGCCAATCAGGGAAATTCCAACATAGCCTTTGAGAATCAATATGGTTTCGGTGGCGAGGAATGGCTGTTCAACCCGCGTTACATCATCGACGGGTATCAATATGGATTCATAAGAGGCGTAAGTGATCTTGCAACCGATGTAATATTGGTTCCAAAAGCATGGTTATTCAGCTTAAACCAGGAAACCAAGGAGCGTTTTTTAGTCGGACAAATCAACGATCTGGAAGTCATCAAAGCTAAGCCTGATATTATGCGTATAGCTGAAAAATTATACAGGCATCACTTCGAGGATGTGAAAGTTGAATTACACGACGTTGATGCAGATGAAAATGGTTTGGATAATTACGGATTACTGCCAAACGTTCGTTTTCGCCTAACCGGTGAAGAACTTTTTGAAGTCATGTTGCCAGCTCCCGCACTTGACGGCCATCAGTATAACCGTTTTTTACCTTATATCGTCGATGATGAACTGCAGTTACTCATAGATGGTGTGTTGCCCGAAGATGATTTCGTTTTTAATCCTGGTGTGGCCCGAAACAGCGGAGGGCATCAGCGGGTTACTAGTCCGTCCGTCCGTGTAATCCAAAGAATTCACAGTGATATTTCTACCGCATTAGAGCAGTATTTAAGACCGCAATTTGCACGCAGCAACAAAAACATATCAATTGAAAAAACCCGCTTTGGTGATAATATTGCCGATGTAGTACTCATTCATCACGCAAAAGAAATAACGATACTTGAGATAAAAACCTCCGGGCTCGCCCGAAAAAATATTAGGGAGGCCCTCGGTCAATTACTCGATTATGGCTGCTGGTATAGCGGCCTGAAAATAAAAAAACTGATCATCGTTGCACCATCGTTTTTATCAGTACGGGAAACGGCTTATTTTCAACGGGTAAAAAATGTACTTGATATACCGATTGGTTACTGGCAGTATTTACCTAACGCCGTTAAAGGACAACCTGAGTTTGAAGAAATAATATAAACTTATCAACTTATTGATTCGCAAATGCTGACACAACAAATAGCCGAACAAAAGCTGTATGAATCTTTAGCTGATCTGCAGCAAAAGAAAGGAAATCTGATCTTACAGGATGTAGAAACAGAAACCATCAACGTGGCCTGTCTGCTCATCCTGGAAAATCACAGGCAGCAAATATCATCTCATCACGATATTAACCAGCTACAAAATTATGTTAACGCCAATATGCGTTTTCATGATATCGCACTGTGGTTTACAAATTATACTGCGCGGCTTTTTCCGCAGGACTATACTCAAAACCATGTTACTACAGCGTCATTTATGATCGTCCAAAATATCTCATGGGCTGGTATGTGGGATTTTCTGAGGGAGTATTTTTTCAGAACACATGGCAGAGCGATAGATAACGTGGAATCCGACATGTGCATTTTTGATTCCGTTCGCCACGAAAGGTATGAGAACAATTTAATGGTAAACAACTCCATTGCCGATCGTAAGGTAATCGTCAATTTTACAGATGAAAAAAGAAGGGCGATGATTAGTATCGAACCAACCTTGTCTGCGAAAAGTGCCAGGCTATCGCGCCGAAACGGCAACCAGTTGGAATATGCTGGGGAAGATCCTGATTATGCTTTTCAAATTACTGTTAACAGATTTGATCAAATCGAAAAATTTATATTAAAGATGCCAAACAGGCGGCTGGAGATTATTTATTATGTCTGAAAAAGTTATCGGTCCCGATGCACACGCGGAGTATATCAGAACGCTTGAGCGGCTTCTCGGGAACGTCGCTGAAATCAAATCACTGTTACTTAATTATGAACAGAAAGACAAGCAGGTTAATGTCCGGGAACTTATCGGCATCTACGATAATATATTTCAGGATCAGGCATTAAGCCCTCATATCGACTATGAGATAAAGTTCGTTCCGAAATCCACCTACGCTTACATCCCGGCAGAATTAAATGAGGAAAACGCTTACTACCATCTGACGCTCAAAATATCCTCCCCAGAGTTTTCATGGCTGAATGATCTTTATGCTGGTAGGATTGATGAACTGCTGCAATACTTCAGATATTTATTTTCCAGCGTAGATTCTGTCTTTGTACTGCGTAATAAAACGAAGTTAAATCAATTTCAGGCTCTGACAGATGAGATCGCAGCCGACATTACTGCATTTCTGGAAAAAGTGCTGGAAAACGAGCACAATCTGCCTGATTTCCTGAGACAACAGGATGCCGAAATTGAACTGTTACGAGCCCAGCCGAAGGAAAAGGTAATTTACAAAACTGATGCGGAGGCCTTTAACATCATCATTAAAAAGAACGGCATTTACAAGTTGTATCATTTTACAGACCGAAGTAATATTGATTCCATCCTTCAACACGGCTATCTTTACTCTTGGAAATATTGCGAAGAAAACGAAATTTTAATTCCCGCACCCGGCGGCAATTCGCTATCAAGGGATTTGGACAGTCGCAAAAAACTCGAAAATTATGTTAGAACTTCATTTTGCCAAAAACACCCTATGCTAAATCGGGTGATCGGGGACGGGACTGTTAAAAATCCTGTATTTTTAGAAATAGATCCTGAGATCATTTATTGGAATGGTACAAAATTCAGCAATATGAATGCAACCCGAAAAGACGCGATGATTGGCGAGTCTGTTGCAGATTTTACCCGGATAAATTATGCATTAACGCAACGGACGCCTCAATATGGTGATAGGTCTCATTATGATGCTTTTCAGGCTGAAGTGCTTGTATTCGAAAAAATCCCGATTGCTTACATAAAAAACTTATAGATGATCTTTATTGAAAGCAAACGAAAAAAAATGCAGGGATTAGTTCAGAAATACCCGGAAGCGATAATACTAGATTTTACGTCATCGGGCATAGATGAGTACAAACAATTTAGCCCGTTCTATCCCCATGGAGACATACCCGTTCCATTTTGCGATGCGTTCGCGAAAAGCGTTGAAGGAATATGGCAAGGCCTGAAAGTTTTTGAAGATCAGGATATTGATACCACTAAATTTATGATTGAAGACATGAAGAACATAAAACGCTCCGTTAGAAAAAACGGGCGGGTATGCGGACATCGAAAAGGCGTTTACGGAACAGAGCTGCTCGACTATCAGGAGGCCAGAAAAAAAATTTATTTAAAAACGTATGCCTGGGTATTAGATCATAAGCTACAAACATTGTTAGGAAAGCTAACACAATTAGCTCTGCAAAAGGATTTAGTTTTCCTGGACTATGAAACCAATATCGAAATTGAAAACTTAGAAAAGCCCTTATCCCATGCCGGTTTGGTAAAACGATACCTTGAAAAGAAAACACCTGCTATTACTTTAAAAAAATCAATTCCTAATCTTTTATTCTGAATTGATTGCGAGTTTATAACCTCAACCGCGGCAGTTGCAGTGTAGGCAAAGACGTGGCGTACTTGTGCCTTTAACGGTTTTGCTTTTTATAATTAAGAGTGATGTAAGTGTCAAAGCGTTTACGCTGTCGCCAGAAAATGATTAAGAGCATCTACTCAAAAAGCAATCTGCCGGATAAGCAGATATTAATAAAATCGAGTAACTTCTGATTAAAATCAGAGAAGGGTATAATCAGTTTTTAAACAGTAGTTTTAAAAATTCGGCGAATAAAATTGCATCAAAACATACTTTTTCATAGCTTTGACGTAACCCATTTGCACTCAATCAGTTGCAAAAAATAGGTGAGCATCTGGTGAGCACCAGGTTTTTAGAAAGTAAAAACATTGAAATTCAACAATATAAGGGCATGGTTCATGTCCCGTCCATTCCGCTGAAAACATTTAAAAAATGTTAAAAAGCCTTTAAATCATATGATTTAAAGGCTTTTTGGGTTTTAAGCCCCTCCAAAGCGAACCGGATTGTGGAAAAGTGCGCCAGGTTAAATCAATTATTTTGATTGAGCCATATTTTTTCCAGTACCTCGCCTTCAGTCATTGTTTCGTGACGAGCATCACTTTTAAACGATAAAATGATCATTTTTTAACCTGTAGCCGGAGCATACTTTTGACGTTACTAATCAACGTTTAAATTTAAAATCATGTTGGGGGTACTTACAGACATACAGATTGAAAGTTTGCTGAAACAGCAGGTTACCGGTCGTTTAGCATGCCATGCCGGCGGTACTACTTATATTGTCCCGATAAATTACTTTTATAGTGCGCCATATATCTACAGCCATTCGGCATATGGCAAAAAGATTGAAATGATGCGACAGAACCCGGAGGTGTGTTTTGAAGTTGATGACATCCAAAGCATATTCAGCTGGAAAAGCGTTGTCGCCTGGGGGCGTTTTGAAGAAGTGACCGATATAGACGAAAAAGCTCGCCTGATGCAGGGCCTTATACATCGGATAATGCCCCTGGCCAACCACCCGGCTAATCATCCTTCGCATGGGATAACCGAAAACGACAGCGATGTGGGTGAAAAAGTTGAATTGATTATTTACAAGATCAACCTTGATAAAATAACCGGCCGGTTCGAAAAAAACTGACAATCGGTGATGCCGTTTTACCAGGGCCCGATCTGTGTTATCGGCGCCATCTCCCGATGATTTTCTTGCTGCATTTTACCAGAATAGTTTTTTATCCGTTGATATTATAACAATGGTTGTAAGTAAGTGATCATAAGCAATTTATAGAGTGACCAGCATCATGTTTCCTGTGAAAAGCGTTTGTGAAATTTACGACAGAAAATTATAACCCCGATACCATGAAAACAATTATTGTAATTAATGATGGCTCAGCCTCTGCGGCGCACGCATCAAAACTGGCATTTGCAATTGCGCAGGCGGTAAAAGCCAATATTTTAGTGGCCAACACCTATAAGGTTAACACGATGGCAAAAGTGATGGCCGGGCATCATACTGAACAATCGTTGTTGATTGCCAGGGAACCTATAGTAAAATTGCTGAATGAGCTTAGCCATGATGCGGGGGCTTACCGGCCCGAAATATCAGCTGAGGATATCGTGGGATTTGATACTACGCAATTGGCCGCTATGATAATCAAAAGAAATATTTGGCTAATGGTAAGCGGAAGCGGTACCACGTTGCAAAATGGGCCTCGACAACCTTTACTAAACCTCCAAAGTGTATTAAATAAAGTGCAGTGTCCGCTGCTGATAGTGCCCGAAAACTGGACATTAAAAAACATACAACATATAACCTATATGGCCGATTTACGGTATTGCCGCGCTGCCGTTGTAAAATACCTTGTTCAACTGGCCGAACCCATGCAGGCCAGCGTAGCTGTAGCGCATTTGTCGGCTAAAGGAATTCCGGATATTGAGGAAAATTATGGACAGCGGCTGTTTACCGAACAGGTTGGAAACCATATACATAGTTACCCGGTTGGCTTTAACAACATCAGGGAAAAAGATATCCACAAGGCCGTTGATGTGATAATTAACGGGATGCATAACGATGTGCTGGTGCTTGTTAACCACCGTTATCATTTTAAAGAAATCATTGGGGATTATTTGACCGAAGCGCTGCCGGGGCATATTTCAATACCATTGCTGATATTTCCTTATTAACCAAAGCCGGGGGCATCATGGATGCTTTTGCTTTCAGGGTTCAAATAAAACGGGCATTGCTTTAAGCAATGCCCGTTTAAGTTTTTTTCAGATCATGCAGTCAATATTTAAAAAGCTGATTTGATCTTATCTTTTGTAATACTCAACTCTTCGGCGCTAAAACTTAGTTTGGGCCTTGAAAAATTAAGATCGTCAACCCGGTTCAGGGGAATAAGGTGGATGTGCGCATGCGGTACCTCGAGGCCGATAACTGCTACCCCTACCTTTTTGCATGGTATGGCTTTTTTAATTGCGGTCGCTACAATTTTAGCAAATATTTGTAACCCGGTATAAGTTTCATCATCCAGGTCAAAAATGTAATCAACTTCTTTTTTCGGAATCACCAGCACATGCCCTTCGGCCAGTGGGCTGATATCTAAAAAAGCTAAAAACTCATTACTCTCGGCAACAACATGTGCCGGAATCTCGCCTGCTATAATTTTTGAAAAGATGCTCATTTTGGGGTTGATTATGTTGATTAGGTGAGTGGTTGATTAAGTTTACGGACGGCTAACTCAATCAACCACTCACCTAATCAACCAATAACTACCGGCTTACTTCCAGTATTTCAAATTCAATTTTACCTGCGGGTACGGTGATCTCAATTTTTTCGCCTACTCTTTTGCCTAAAAGGCCTTTGGCTATGGGCGATGCCACCGAAATTTTACCGGCTTTCATATCAGCCTCGCTTTCGGCTACCAGCTGGTAACTCATGGTGGCGCCGTTTTTAAGGTTTTTGATTTTAACGATAGATAGTGCCAATACTTTTGATGTATCCAGTTTAGATTCATCAAGCAGGCGGGCATTTGCCAGTGTTTCCTGCATCTGAGCTATTTTAGCCTCGTGCAAGCCCTGGGCTTCCTTGGCAGCATCGTATTCGGCATTTTCAGACAAATCGCCTTTATCGCGCGCTTCAGCAATTTGTTTTGATATATCCGAGCGGCCGGTTGTTTTTAACCTTTGTAATTCTTCTTTTAGTTTTTCTAAACCATCTTTGGTAAAGTATGATACCTCTGCCATAACACGTAAATTAATTATTGTTTATCCTATTGGTTGTCCAAAAAAAACCGCCCTCCCTTTTTTAAGAAGGACGCAACGACTATAAAAACAAACAAGACTATATGGGCCATGCCTACATAGTCTTGTTTAGTATTAAACGAAGATAAGTGATTTAAGTTTTAATATGCAAATTTATTTGAGGGGTGAGTGGTTGATTGAGTTAGATTAGGTTGATTATGTTTTTGCACCTTTCATAGTAGACTATTCAACTTAATCTAACTCAATCAACCACTCACCTAATCAACCAATTTAACCAATTTTTCAGCCATCACTTCACTTATCTTCCGGTACGAATCAAACGTCCAGCCGGCAACGTGGGGGCTAAGAATAACCTTGCCGCTTTGGCGCAGCTCATCGTACCAGGCCTGCTCGGCCAGGGTAGGGAATTTTTCCACTTCAAGCACATCTAATCCTGCACCCAATATTTTGCCTTCTTTAATGGCTTTTAGCACGCTGCTTACTTTTGCGGTTTTTCCCCTGGAGGTGTTGATAAAAAATATCGGCTTTTTAAAGTGAAACAGGTATTCGTCATCAATCAACCCATTGGTTTCTGATGTAAGCGGTACGTGTATGCTTAGCACATCGCTTAGTTTTACTATTTGCTCCATGCTTACTTCGCGCGCATAACGGTCGCTGAAGCCGGTTTTGTACTTATCGTAAGCAATTACATCAACCTGGAAACCCGAAAGCTTACGGGCAAAGCTATGCCCCATATGGCCGTAGCCAATAATGCCCACAGTTTTTCCTTTCAGTTCGTAACCGCGGTTGCCCTCCCGCTCCCATTTGCCATTCCTGATCTCGGCATCGCCCCGGTTAAAATTATTCATTAATGATAGCAATAATCCTATGGCATGTTCGCCAACAGCATCGGAGTTGCCTTCGGGCGCGTTAATCAGTTTAATTCCCTTTTGGGCGGCGTAAGCCTCGTCAATATTGTCCATCCCGGCACCTGCGCGGGCCACAAATTGCAGGTTTGTGGCCAAATCAAAAACTTGCCTGCTTACCTGGAATTTTGAGCGGATAACCAGCCCCGCGTAATTGCCTATAATTTGTAAAGCTTCTTCGGTTTTTATGGTTGGCCTGTAATCGCATGTATAACCCTTGGCTTCGGCCTGATCCATAAATATGGGGTGTACATCATCAACAATAAGAATGTTATTTTTCAACTGGGCTTAAAATTTTTATGAACCACAAATTTACTAAACAACCATGATACTTATATGGTTAACTATCTGCGGGGTAACTTAATTACAAAACAACTACCTATTCCCGCCATTTTTACAGGCTTTATAAACTGGCACGCGAATAGCGTAACAATATACAAGGGCTTGCCCTTTACTACATAAATCAATTAAAATGAAATCATTAAAGCAAATAGGCACCGATATAAAACACTATTCCGAACAATTATCGCACGATGGGTTTAAGCAGGTGTTTGATCATATCGACCAATTGAATGTAAAAAAGGGTGTCGACAAAATGGGCCTTGATAAATTTATAAACCAGTGCGCAATTATGGCTGCCGGCAGCGGTGCTATATCGGGAAGCGGCGGTGTTTTAACCATGGTGATAGGCATGCCTGTTGATGTGCTTAACCTGATAACCCAGCAATTCAGGGTTACCATGGCTATTATGTACCATAACAGGGGCAGCTACCAGATGGGGTTTGATGAGTTTATGAAACTTGTAGCTATATCTTTTAAAGTAGAAACCGGAATTGCCCTCAGCAAAACCATGATGGAAAGCGTAGCCGAAAAAATAATCCTCAACCTGGGCGTACGCACTGCCGAAAGGTTGGTGCCGGTTGTTGGCGCTGTTATTGGAGGAACAACCAACTACTTGTTTATTAAACGGATGGCAAAATCGGTTAAGGAAATGCAAGGCTTGCCAATGGTGATACAGGTGAATTGATACTATGGGCACCTACTTTGTTTTGATTAAATAGGTGCCCAATATTTTTATGTCGGCTGGCTTTTCTTTTCCGGTAATATTAAAATTTATACTGTTGATCTGAAATGCTACTTTATACATAGCTGTTTCTTTGATAAGTAAAGTCTCTTTAGCCGGCAGATCGTAATTTTTATAATATTCAGATTCTGTAGGCGTGTGATATTTATTAAGCGTTGCTGTATCCGCCAAAAATTTACGGGCAACATCAAAAGGTCTGAAATTAAAAGTTTCGCTATTGAGTTTCAAGGTAAATGATCCGTTTGCCGTTTGTGTTTGCTTAATTTGAATGCCGTTGAAATTATTAGTCAGCGTATCAGTATACTCATCGGCGGCGAGGGTTATATCATAGCCCTTTACAACTAATATTTTTTCTTTTTTGCTAAATGTATAGTAACAGGTCATCACGTTATCATTCTCGTTGTACCAGGTTTCAAAATGATGCAGGCCAAGGGAAATTCGGGCCCACTCATACTTGCTTTCCCTTAACTCTCTCCGCCCATAATCTCCCGTAGTGCGCCAGTCACGGCTTTTCAACTTACCTAACGAATCGGACAATGCGGTAAGGTTCTTGTTAAAATACGGCTGCAAGGGTGTGATATCGTATTTGTAAATAAAATAATTTAAAGATGCCACAGCTTTGCTGCCTTCCTTTTCGCTCAACTTTGTGCTATCAACCGCGATGAATTTGCCATTTTTCAACGCATTGTGCTTTTCAAAAAATTTGACAATAATTCGCCTTTGCGAATACATGCTTACCGAAAAAGCACTTTGCGGGCCGTAAACCGATAAAATGGTTACTATACATAAGGAGATGGGCATAAGCTTTATATTCTGCTTTTTAAAAGCTAAAAAGTAAACACAAATAAACAACAGCCAGCAGGCAAGCGCTATTAAAAAATAACGCCATTCAGTAATGCCATACATGAAAACCCTTGCACCAACCGCCACAAACAGCAGGCCCAACAGGGGGATCAATAAAAAATAAAAGCTGCGCGAATAATTTTTGATCCATTTATTGCCATCATGTTCGCGAATGGGATATACCAGCAATAATGACAGCACCCCAAACACCGCATAGCTTAAAATAAGATTTGATACCAGGCCCTTTGGCAGGCTCCAAAGTATAATGATCTTAACTTCGTAGGCTAATAAAATAAGCACATATATGGTTGATAGCGGGATCAATACAAACTGCGTAAATATTTTCAATGCTTTGGGGTAGGTCAAATCGTCGTTAAGAGATTGCGTATTGGCAGGTACGCCAGCCAGGAAAAAGGTGGTGGTAAACAAACCTGCTATCCAAACCCAAAGTATGGCATAAGTATCCCACTCAAACTTAAAGTTGAATAAAAAGTTAGTGGCCGCAATGGCGGCAGCAATCCCTAAAAACAAAACCACACCGTACAACACACTTGTTAAAAAACGAAGGAACAATGTTTTATTAAATTGCCAAAACCCGTTAACCTGCCCCTTACCCGTAAATGCCGCAAAGGCAACCAGCAAATGAAAAGAAAGCGATAGCAGGAAAAACCGGATATAATCGGCCTCGCGGGCTGTGGGATCGATAATGAAAACAAGCGAGGCTGCAAAAAGTGCAGTTATGATTTTTATAATGAATTTACTTTGTTTGCTAAACTGCCGGCTTTGCGTAAAAAGCGTTGCCGACAGGCTTAAAAGCAAACCCAGGTTGGCCGTCATCACACCGCGCATCAGCCAGCCTTCATGTACCCGGTTCAAATGCCGTAATTCAACCTCGGTAGTGCCCGCCAAAGTGCCAATAAGGGCAAAGAATAGCTCGAATGGGTAACGTTTTATAGTAATTAAAAAACCTTCGGCAAGCGTTTTTATGGATGGGAATTTCATTGTGGCAGGGTTTATACAGGCAATGTAAGTACAATTTGTAAAATATGTGTACTAAAAATGTAAAGTGCATGGGTGGCAATTGCATTTAACACATTAGTGATTATATTTGCGGTCGCAAAAAACATCATTTATACAATATAATGAGAGAAATACAATTCAGAGAAGCGCTACGTGAGGCTATGGTCGAAGAAATGCGCAACGACGGAAATATATACCTGATGGGTGAAGAGGTTGCCGAATATAATGGTGCCTACAAAGTAAGCCAGGGTATGCTGGATGAATTTGGTGCTAAACGCGTTATTGATACGCCCATCTCTGAATTAGGCTTTGCCGGTATTGGTATCGGTTCGGCTATGAATGGCTTACGCCCGATCATCGAGTTCATGACCTTTAACTTTTCGTTAGTGGCTATCGATCAGATCATCAACGGTGCGGCCAAAATCATGTCGATGAGCGGTGGCCAGTTTTCTGTGCCAATCGTTTTCCGTGGGCCAACCGGTAATGCAGGTATGCTTAGTTCGCAGCACTCACAGTGCTTTGAAAACTGGTATGCCAACTGCCCGGGTTTAAAGGTTGTTGTTCCATCAAACCCTTACGATGCAAAAGGCTTATTAAAATCTGCAATATTGGATCCGGATCCGGTTATTTTCATGGAGTCGGAATTAATGTATGGCGATAAGGGCGAAGTTCCTGAAGAAACTTACTATATCCCATTGGGTAAAGCCAAAGTGGTAACAGAAGGTACCGATGTAACTTTGGTTGGTTTCGGCAAGATCATGAAAGTGGTTATTGCTGCCGCTGCCGAGTTGGCAAAAGAAGGCATCAACGCCGAAGTGATAGATTTGCGTACTGTACGCCCTATTGATTACGAAACAGTAATCAACTCGGTTAAAAAAACAAACCGTTTGGTAATTATCGAAGAAAGCTGGCCTTTAGGTTCAATTGCTACCGAGGTTGCTTTTAAAGTACAAAAAGATGCTTTTGATTACCTTGATGCGCCTATTCTGCGTATTATGGGTGGCGATGTTCCGTTGCCTTATGCGCCAACTTTAATACAGGAATACCTGCCAAACCCTGAAAGGGTTGTTAAAGCCGTTAAAGAGGTAATGTACGTTACTAAATAATAACACGATTTAAGGATTATACAGGATTGACAGGATTTTTCTTGTCATTTTTAAAATCTAAATAATATCAAAAAGCCCGGTATTTGTATCGGGCTTTTTACTTTAATACAAATGCATAATAGCGTATCAAACGTAAAAGACAGCAACGGAAACATCCTGAACGATGGCGATTCGGTAACACACATCAAAGTTTAAAAGTTAAAGGCGGCGTAGCGCTTAAACAAGGTACGCCGGTAAAAAAAACTCGCTCTACGGATGAAGACAAAGAAGTTGACTGCAAAATTGACGGTATGAGTATTGTGCTTAAAACGGAATTTTTGAAGAAAAGATAATTGCTGATAACCGGAGAAAGCCAAAATTACCATTGGGTGCCCATCAGGTAAAACTAAAAAATGGGACTGCGTGTTGGCTTTAGGTTTCAATAACCTGTCGGGTAGTAAAATTCGCGGATTCCAAAGAGAAAGCGACATTTAAAAATAAACGACTGTCATCTTGAGTTGTAAAATTTCGTGAAATTCTTAAGGGGGAATGACATACAATAAGAGAACTGTCATCCTGAACGTAGTGAAGGATCTATTCGCGAACTTTTCCGTCGGTGATGCATGTCGGTTAACAGACTCTTCACTCCGTTTATAATGACGTGTTTTTAAGTTGTTGATTATCAAATATATTTTTTAGCTTCTAATGTATGAAATGCAATTAGGCGTATCCTATGTTTTATTCCCCTCTCGAGAGGGGGCGGGATGGGAAGCGCGTTAGCAGGGGTGTGTTTTTCCGCGTTTTATCGCGCGTACATAAACACACCCCTCCGCCCCTCTCGAGAGGGGAATCGCACATTTCCTCCGCTTTTTTTAAATGGATCCACAAAATATTATTGCGTCTACAACAGCCCCATTTGCAACGATGTCATAACTGTTTTTTCCAGCCTAAGCTGGTGGTTACTCAGAATGATAAAGGGAGGTGTTTACAACATTTCATGGGTAGGTATGAAGGATCTATTCGCGAACTTTTCTAGCGGTCATGCATAACTGATAGATCCTTCGTACCTCAGGATGACAGGAAAATTGGATATGTCCCATGCATCGTATTATAGGTCTACGATATGGTAGTTTTTACCTCAAAACAACGTACGCAACCTATCAACCTACCGCCACCCCCCTCCTACCGCCTGGTACAAATTCACCGAGCTTAAGAATATATTTCGCTTAATGCTGGTTAGTTCCAGTTCGGCATCCAGTACGCTGCGTTGGGCGGTGATGATCTCGAGGTAATTGGCGCGGCCAACCAGGTAAAGATCATTAGCTACCGATAGCGCGTTGTTGAGCGCCTGCAGCTCCTGTTGTTTAAATTCAAAGGCCTGTTTATAATTGCCGATGCCGCTCAGGTTATTGTTAACCTCCTGGAAACCCGATAGGATAGTTTTCTGGTAATTATAAACCGCTATCTTTTCTTCGGCAATGGTACGTTCATATTCGGCCTTTATGCCCTTGCGGTTAAATACAGGCGCTGTAAGCCCGCCAATCAACCCATAGGTAAACGAGCCGGGGTTAAACAGCAAGCCCGCGTTAAAGCTGTTATAACCGGCGTAAGGCGTTAAGGTAAGTGTGGGAAAAAAGTTTGCCCTGGCCGCTTTAATATCGGCATTCATGGCCGTAAGTTCCAGCTCGGCAGCGCGGATGTCGGGGCGGTTAAGTAATAGCTGTGACGGTACACCCGCCCCGATAATTACCGGCAATGCAATTTTCATGATAGCCGTATCCCTTGTAATTTTTCCATTAAAACTGCCCGATAAAAAATTAAGCTGGTTTTCAGTTTCGGTTATTTGCTGCAACGTTGTGTATTGCAGGCCTTTGGTGCGCGCCAATTGGGCCTCAAACTGCTGTACGGCAAGCTCGGTAGCCCGGCCGCCCAGTTTTTGAATTTTTACAATTTCCAGCGCGTTATCCTGTAGCGCTATGTTTTTTTTGATGATGGCCAACTCGGCATCAAGCGCCAGCAATTGGTAATATAGCCCGGCTATTTGTGCCGTAAGCTGGGTTGTAATTAGCCGGTGCCCGCTTTGGCTGGCCAGGAAACGGGCAAAGGCAGCTTTTTTTTGATTGCTTAGTTTGCCCCATAAATCAACCTCCCATGAACTTTGAAAACCCAGAAAATAATTGGGCGTTGGGTTGGGGATGTGCTGGTTGCTGCTGATGTTTTGCGAAAAGTTGGTATCGTAATTACCAACGCCGTTTTGCGTATAATCACCATATTTTTCCAGCCCGGCATTGGCGGCGATGTTAAGGGTTGGTAATAGTTTTGATGTGCTGAACCTGAGGTTGGCACGCGATGCTTCTACCCGCTGCAATGCCGTCAGTATATCCGGGTTGGCCTTTAGCGCGGTATCAATAAGGCTGATGAGTTTTTGATCGGCAAAAAACTGGCTGATGGGTAAGGCTGCTATGGTTGTAGTATCCGTGCTACTCCCAAAGGTGCCGGGTAAATTTGCGGCCGCATCCGGGCCCTTAACGGGCTTGTACGTTTTGCAGCCTGCTGTTAAAATCAATAAAAACGCGGTAGTCAGGATATATAAATTTGCTTTTTTTAGCATGAGTAGCTTTTTCATTAGTTAACAATTTTCATTTCATGGTGCATTTCGGTAAGCGGCTCTTCGGGCTTTTTGTGTTTACGTGCGGCCATTCCGGCAAATATTACATACAGGCCCGGTATTAATATTACACCGAAGATGGTGCCCATCAGCATCCCTCCCGCCGCCGCGGTACCTATCGACCGGTTACCCATTGCCCCCGCGCCATCGGCAATACATAATGGAATTAAGCCGGCAATAAATGCCAGCGATGTCATCAGGATGGGCCGTAAACGGGATACCGCGCCTTCAATAGCGGCTTTAACTATCGATAGCCCCTCTTTTTGCCGCTGGATGGCAAATTCCACTATCAGGATGGCGTTTTTGCCCAGCAAGCCAATGAGCATTACCAGGGCTACCTGTGCGTAAATATTGTTTTCGAGCCCGGTGATCTTTAAAAAGAAAAATGCACCGAAAATACCGGTAGGTAATGATAGGATAACGGGAAGCGGGAGCAAAAAGCTTTCGTACTGCGCAGCCAGCAGCAGGTAAACAAATATTAAACAGATGATAAAAATGTAAATAGCCTGGTTGCCCGATAAGATCTGTTCCCGTGTCATGCCCGACCATTCAAAGGTATAGCCTTTGGGTAGCTTTTGTTTGGCTATGCGTTCAATAGCGGCGTTGGCATCGCCGCTGCTGAAACCTTTGGCCGCATCGCCGGTAACCATGGCCGATGTGTACATGTTGTAGCGGGTAAGCTGCTCGGGGCCGAAAACTTTCTCCATTTTAATAAAAGTGGAAAATGGCACCATTTCGCCCTTATCGTTTTTAACCTGCAGGTTTAAAACATCCTCGGGCCGGGCGCGGTACTCGGGCGCGGCCTGCACCATCACCTTGTACATTTGCCCAAAGCGGATAAAGTTGGATGCATAAAAACTACCCATTAAGGTTTGCAGGGTCGACATCGCTTTATCAACCGTAATTCCCTTTTGGGCCGCCGTTTGCTGATCGACAGAGATCATGTACTGTGGAAAATTAGGATCGAAGCTGGTAAACGCGCCCGAAATTTCGGGTGATGCATTTAGCGCATCCACAAAATCTTTGGTTACTTTGGCGGCTTTTTGCAGATCGCCCTGGCCGGTACGGTCAAGTACCCTGATCTCGAAACCGCTGGAGTTACCAAAGCCCGGCACCGTTGGCGGCGGAAAATACTGGATAGATGCATCACCTATGTTTTTGGTTTTTGCTGTCAGTGTGGCAATAATATCCTCTAACGATTCCTTACGCTCATCCCATGGTTTCAGGTTAATCATGGCCATGCCGTAAGATGCGCCTGCAATTTCGTTTACCAAACTATAGCCCGATAAAGTGGATATCGACTCAATTGCCTTGATGCTTTTGGTTTTGCTGGCTATCTCTTTTAAAACCTGTTCGGTACGCTCAACTGTTGCACCGGCTGGCGTGGTTACGTTTACGTAAATCATCCCCTGGTCTTCGGTAGGGATAAAGCCTGTTGGTAATATGGCGCTGGTGCCCCAGGTAAGCACAAAAAAGCCCACCAGTAAGGCAATTGTTATTCCTTTACGCGGCGACAGGAACGTCATGAAGCCCGAATACTTGTTTTGCAGGCCGTCATAACGTTTATTAAAGCCCGTGAAAAAGCGTTGGGTGACGCTTTTCTTTTTAGGCTCGGGGTTATGCTTTAGCATTATGGCGCAAAGTGCAGGGGTAAGGGTTAATGCGTTTACACCTGATATCACAATTGATATGGCCAGCGTTAATGAAAACTGCCGGTAAAATACCCCTACAGGGCCCGACATAAAAGCCACCGGCACAAATACTGCCGACATTACCAAAGTAATGGCCACTATAGCCCCGCTAATCTCTTTCATGGCCTGTATGGTTGCATCCATAGCGTTCATGTGCTCTTCGGTCATTTTTACGTGCACGGCCTCAACCACCACAATGGCGTTATCAACCACAATACCAATAGCCAGTACCAACGCGAATAATGTAAGCAGGTTGATGGAAAAACCCAGAAGCTGCATAAAAAACAGCGAACCAATAAGCGCCACGGGTACAGCCAAAGCAGGTATTAATGTTGAGCGGAAATCCTGCAGGAAAATGAACACTACAATAAATACCAGTATAAAGGCCTCTACCAAAGTGCGCAACACTTCGTGGATAGATGCATCCAAAAAGCGCGATACATCATAATTTACATTAAAACTCATGCCGGCCGGGAACGAGCTTTTTTTGAGCTCGGCCATGCGGGTTTTAATGTTGTTGATAACATCCCGGGCGTTTGAGCCGGGGCGTTGTTTTATCATGATAGATGCTGATGGCTTACCATCGGTATTGGATACCATGCTGTAAGTAAGCGAGCCAAATTCAACATCGGCAATTTCTTTCAGTTTTAATACAGATCCGCCTTCTTCGGCGCGGATAACAATGTTTTCATATTGTTTGGGCTCAAAAAACTTGCCCGGATAGCGCAAAACATATTGCAGCATTTGCGGCGATTTATCTGAGCTTTGCCCGGTTTTACCCGGCGCAGCTTCCACGTTTTGCGCGCGGATAGCATCAATGACATCATCAGTAGATACCTTGTAGGCCATCATCCTATCGGGCTTCAACCAAACCCGCATAGAGTATTCTTTGGCACCCATAATTTCGGCACGGCCAACGCCGTCAATACGCTTTAATTCCTGCAGTACGTTGATGTCGGTAAAGTTGTAGATGAATTTCTCGTCCATGCCGGGGTCTTCGCTGATGATATTCAGGTACATCAGCATACTGTTTACCTCTTTTTCGGTGGTTACCCCGGCTTTTATCACCTCTTCGGGCATCTCGTCAATAATAGTGGCAACACGGCCCTGTACATTTACAGCAGCCTGGTCGGGGTCAACCCCAACGTTAAAATAAATTTGTATCACCGTAAGCCCGTCGTTACTGCAAACGGTGGTCATATAGGTCATGCCGGGTACGCCGTTAATGGCGCGTTCAAGCGGGGTTGCCACGGCCTTGGCGCAAACCTCGGCGTTCGCACCGGTATAGTTGGCGGTAACGGTTACCGATGGCGGCACAATATCAGGGAACTGGGTAACCGGCAGTGTTATTAACGCCAGTACGCCCAGCAGGGTTATTATTAAAGATATCACAAGCGACAGCACCGGCCGCTTTATAAATGTTTCGAACATAGCGTGTTGGGGTTTGTATACAATAAACTAAGTCTTGAGTTCTAAGTCCCGGGTTTTGAGTCAAAAGAGCCAATAGCCATAGCTTCAGGCAGAAAACTTCGAGTATAAAACATCAGGCTTGCGACTTTAGGCTTATTACTTTAGACTAAAGACTTAAAAAACTACTTCATGGCTAATAATGAATCCCTGCTGAGTTTTCTTGGTTTAATGATCATTCCGTCGCGTACATTCTGGGTGCCTTCCAGCAATATTTTGTCGCCGGGCTTTAAGCCGTCTTTTACAATGTAATAGTTAGAAAAACGGGTTTGCGGTACAAAGGCACGCATGTGCAGCTGGTTGTTTTTATCAACTAAATAAACGTAGCTTTTATCCTGGATATCAAATACCGATTGTTGCGGCACCATCACCACGTTATCGGCCCTGGTTGATATAAACAGCTTGCCGGTGGCCCCATGCCTCAAAAGTTTTTGCGGATTGGGAAAGCGTGCCCTGAAATTAATAGATCCGGTTTTTTGTTCAATTTCCGCTTCAACGGTTTCAATATCACCCTCATACGGAAAGTCGAGGCCATCGGCCAATACCAGCCGCACCTTGTCGCTTGTTTTGCCGGGCGCGGTTTTGCGTTTCCGAACGTATTGGAGGTATTCGTTTTCGGGGAAGCTGAAGTACGCGTACATCGAGCTGATATCCGACAGGCTGGTAAGTAAGGTGCCCTCATCAATTAAACTGCCCGATTTAAGGGGGATTCTATCCACAATGCCATCAAACGGCGCGTGGATGTAGGTATAGGCCAGCTGGTCTTCGGCGCTTTGCACCATGGAACGGGCCTCTTCAATGGTGGCTTTATCAGCACTCAGCTTTGATTCGGCCACATCCAGTTCCGATTTGGAGATCACTTTTTTATCAACCAGCAATTTAACGCGGTCAACCTCCAGCGCTGTCGCCTTGGCATCGGCCACGGCGTTACTTAAGGCAGCTTTGGCCTTGGTAAGGTTTACCTTAAACTCCTGGTCGTTAAGTTTAAAAAGGAGCTGGCCTTTTTGTACCGACGCACCTTCGTCGATAAATACTTTTTCTAAAAAACCACGCACCCGCGAACGGATATCAATGTTTTTTAAGGCCTGGATATCGGCTACGTAAGGCTTTTGGATAACCGTATCGCGTGTGGTTAATGTAAATACAGGTAGTTGCAGGGTGTCGGCTGTTTCTTCCTGCGTGCTTTGTGCTTTTGAGGCGCAACCCGTGACATATATAGATGTTATAACCGCCAGTAAAGGCAGCATTGCTTTAAATGTTTTCATTTTTCTGATAGCGTTATAAGCATAGTGGTAGCATTCACGTACCAAAATGGCTATGTTAATATTTCGTTAAACAGGAGGTATAATGCACCGGGGCGGGGCATCGTATCAGAAAAAAGATCAGAAAGGGCTTAGCCGGAACAGGAAGCTGTAATATGCCGGAAGAAAGGCTTCCCTGACAATATTTTGCTTGGGTTCCTGCTTTATAAAGCTTGTAACAATGCCGGACAACGATTGATTGGCCGGTTGTAGAATTGCGGAATAATTTGTGCGGACATGAACAAACCTTACATAAACACAGGCATGGCTGTTTTGGCTGCCGCCGGATTCCGGCGAATCGTCGCTTAGTTCCTGCTGCTGTGCAATGTTAATGAGGTTGTGGTGCAGCCTGGAGATATCGTCGGCTGTTGAACCCCATCGGTTATAATGTTTTAAAATTGTATCCGCATTGGCAGCAACAGCTACAGAAAGCTGGAAAAAAAATAATACAAAGAATATTTTTTTTGTGAGTGCCATCATTGCGAATTTAGCACATAATTATTCTTTTTTCAAATGATTTTGTATTTTATTGAACGTAAAATGAATTTATTTTGAATTTTTGGGCTTGATTGTTAGTATTTTAGCTTTTTCGCTGCGATGAAGTGTGTTTTTGACACCTGCTGCGCCAATATGCCGGGTTAATTCATAGTAGCGTAGCCTCGTTATAGCGTAGCATCCTTATATATATTCTTATATTTGAATATAAACCCTTTGGACATGACAAGACAGGCAATCATTGAGCGCACAGTTAAAGCAATTAACCAACTGCCGGAAGACAAAGCAGAAGAAATTTCTGACTTTGCAGACTTTGTAAGTAAACGTTATGAGGAACATCAATTAACTCAGGGCATACAAAAGCTTGCCTCTGACAGTAACACTTTTGACTTTTTAAATAACGAGGAAGAGCTATATTCTGTAGTAGATTTAAAAGAGGTTTACAATGGCTAAAGGTGACATTGTGCTTATTACTTTTCCTTTTACAGACCTGAGCGGTAGCAAATTAAGGCCTGCTGTGGTACTCGCTAACACCAGTCTTGATCTGACTGTTTGCTTTATTACGACACAAACCAGCTGGCAGGAACCGACCGATACTATGCTGATGCCAAATCCATTAAATGGATTAAAGAAGCAATCTCTTATCAGAACAAGCAAAATTGCTACCCTTGACAGGTCGTTAGCAAAGGGACTCTTGGGCAGACTTTCGGCGAATGAACTTACTGATATGAATGGTAAGCTTAAAATCTTATTTCAGTTACCCTGATAGGTGCTGATAAATTGCCATCAAGCGTATTTATAGTAAGCAGATAAGTGGCTTTTTATTTAAATTCCCTATTTTAGGCACACAAATACCAACAGTATGCTCAACTCCCGTTTTAAAGCCACAAGGCTTATAGTTTTAATTGTGTTTGCAGGTGCTATCGGCAGCAATTTATCAGCACAAACCAAAACCCCAGCTACAACAGCAAAACCCGAAGCCGCCGCGAAAACGCCAACAGCTGCAGGAATTATAGCGCCTACAACCCTTATAGAAAAGTTTTTCAGGAGTTACGATAAAGAGAGCACCACAAAAGCGATGATTGATATATTTAAAACCAATCCGCTTATTGATTCCAACAGCCTGGTGAAGCTTATTTCAAAAATAGATACTACGCGGAGCATTATCGGCGCTTATACAGGTAAAGATCTTATCGTTCAGCGCAGGGCATCTAATAGCCTGATATTGTACAGTTATCTTGTAAAACATCAAAACCAACCCCTGCGGTTTACATTTATGTTTTACAAGCCTAAAAACGAATGGGTAATTTACCGCCTGTATTTTGACGATTCGGTAAGCAGCGAGCTGGAGCAATCGGCAAAAATCACAGCGAAACCGTAAAGGCGCTTAAAGAAAAACGCCTATAGCAGGAAGCTGTTTTTGGTAAAACGTTAGCTTTCTGCTAATCACTATACCTGTCGTTTCGCCAGGGATAGGCCGTGTTTGAATAGCCGCGATCTTCCCAGAAACCTAATTTGTTTTCGGTTAAAAACTCAATCCGTTTTATCCATTTTGAACCTTTCCAGGCATAAAGCTGGGGTGTAATCATGCGTACCGGGCCGCCGTGTTCTATTGGCAAAGGCTGCCCCTCAAAAGTATGCACCAATAAAACATCGGGTTTAAGGGCTTCTTCTAACGATATATTGGTGCTATACGTATCGTATCCGTAGCACATAATATGAGTGGCGTTTTCTTTAGGGTGCACCAATGCCGCAATATCAAGCAGGCTTACACCCTTCCAGGGCATATTTAATTTAGACCAGGTGGTTACGCAATGAAAATCGGAGGTGTCTTTGGTTTGGGGTAAATCTAAAAATTGTTTCCAGGTAAGCTTAACCGGGTTGTCAACTGCTCCATCAATGGTCAGCCTCCATTTTTCGGTTGGTATATTGGGCTGGTAGCCCAAATCAAGCACAGGCCATTTAACAGTAGCCGTTTGACCTATGGGGATAGCCGGCATGCCATGCCTGTTTGGTGCGCCGGTACCGCGGGGTTTGTCGTCGGCTACTGATGGTGTAAGCTTCATCTTTTCCTCAAACCGGGCTTTAAGTTTCATGCGGGCCTCAATAATACGATCGAGTTTTTCTGGTTCGTCCATAGTTGTAGTGTTTACTAAAGATAGCTAAAACCCTAAAAAGATTCAGCAAAAAAGAAAGGCCTTCAGCATATTGCTAAAAGCCTTCAATATTATTCAGGTGTTATAAAGGCCTAAAAAGCAGGCCGGCAAACCTTTTACCTTTCTCCTTTTGCCTTTCACCTTACCTTTAAACTACGGTTCCTTCTTTCAGTTTCTCTGCATTTTCTGCAAACTGTAAAGCTTCCATTATTTCCTGTAAATCGCCGTTTAACACGCCGGGCAGGTTGTATATGGTAAGGCCGATGCGGTGCTCTGTTAAGCGCCCCTGCGGATAGTTGTAGGTACGTACCTTGGCCGACCTGTCGCCGGTTGATACCATGGTTTTGCGCTTTTTGGATGTTTCTTCCAGGTGCTTTTGCAGCTCCATTTCGTACACGCGTGAGCGTAATACCTGTAATGCCTTATCGTAGTTTTTTAATTGCGATTTTTGGTCCTGGCACTGCGCCACAATACCTGTAGGCAAGTGGGTTAACCTTACTGCCGAGTAGGTAGTATTTACCGATTGACCGCCCGGGCCCGATGCGCAGAACAAATCCTTGCGGATATCGCTAACCTGCAGGTCGATATCAAACTCATCCACCTCGGGCAATACTACAACCGATGCGGCCGAGGTATGTACCCGGCCCTGGGTTTCGGTATCAGGAACGCGTTGAACGCGATGTACGCCCGATTCATATTTTAAGGTACCGTAAGCGTCTTCGGCTATTACGTTAAATACAATTTCCTTGTAGCCGCCGCTGGTGCCTTCGGTATAATCAACCAGTTCGGTTTTCCAGCCGCGTTTTTCGCAATAGCGCATGTACATGCGGTAAAGGTCGCCGGCAAATAAAGCGGCTTCGTCGCCACCTGTACCGCCACGAATTTCTACCATCGCGTTTTTTGTATCTTCAGGGTCTTTCGGAATCAGCATCAGGCGGATGGCTTCTTCCATCTCTTCCTGTTTGCCCAATAACTCATCCAGTTCCATTTTGGCCATTTCACGAAACTCTTCGTCTTTTTCGGTAGCCAGAATTTCTTTATTGCTATCAATATTGCTCATAATGTTGCGGTATATGTTATACTCGTCAACAATTTTAGCAAGGTCTTTATATTCTTTATTCAGCTGGGCATAGCGTTTCATATCCTGCATTACTTCAGGATTGCTCAATTCGCCTTCAACGGTTTTCCAGCGTTGAAATATCAGTTCTAATTTCTCTAACATACTCGGTATATTCAAAAGCTAATCAAAGCAGCTTTGCTTGATGATGGTCCGGCTACAAAAGGCGTTACGTTTCGGTCGGTTTACAGGCTTGCTTCAAAAAACGCACAAAAATACGTATTTTCGGGGATATATTATTTCAGCGGATTGTAAGTTGTTTTGGCCGCTATTTATGTAACTTTAATTTAAAACCTAATAAGCGTTAATGCTGTTACTCAATAAAAAACAACCATATTATGCCACTTCCAGAAAACCCCAATCTTGACGATAACCAGGACGAAAAAGACCCAGGCAACGAATACGAACAAAACGAAGGCCAGGACACTGGTAACGAACGTTTGGATACTGACGTTGCAGATATTGCCGCTTTAGAAGCTGCCACCCGCGCCTCCGAATCGGCATTTACCTTAAATGTAGAAGACGGCTTAACGCCCGATGTTGATGAGGACGAAGATTAACACACGAATACTGGCAGGGTGTTTAGCAATTGTATCGAATTTCAATACACACGAATACTTGCATGGCGTTTAGCAATTGTATCGAATTTCACGAATTGATTGGCATGCGGATTATTGCAGCAGCTGCATTGATAATCTGAATTTTGAAGGATCAATCAGGCTTTGTTTGTGTAATTCGAAGCCATTCGTGAAATTCGTGTTGATGAAATTCGTGTTTATATAATGGGGATTTATATGAAAAAACTGATATTAACCGCTTTGATGGCAACTGCGTTAGCAGGCACGGTAAAAGCGCAAAATAAATTCAACGCTGCCGATTTTAAGGCTGGCCTGGGCAAAACCGGCACGTTATGCGATACCGTTTACTCGCTCAAAATAGTGAGCGATACACTTACATTGCTTAACATGGGCGGTGTTTATCCGCATCAAAAATATACCATCGCAATAAAGGGGAATAAGGTAACGTTAGACCTCCCTAATATTAAACGCAAAGCAATTTGCGTTACCGGCGTTTTCGAAATGTTTAAAGATCAGCCCGAAGTAGTAGCCAGCCGCGCTGAGCAAATTGAAGTGCATTAGTGCAAGAATCAAGAAATTAGAATCAAGAGTTAAGAAAAAAGCGTGGCGGGAAAAATTACCGGTTAAGCTTACTTCTTCGGTAAGCCGCGGGCGTTTGCCCGGTTTTTAATTTAAATACACGGTTAAAAGCCGCTTCTGATTGATAACCCACGTTTGCCGCTATTTCGGCCACATTGTTCTTATCCATCAGTAACAACTTTTGAGCTTGCCGTATGCGCCAGTTGGTAAGGTAGCTTAATGGCGTTTCGTATACTAATTGTTTAAACTGGTTAAAGAAAACAGACCGCGACATCCCAACCTCCAGTGCAAGAGAATCAAGCGTCCAATTCTTTTGGGGCGAGTCTTGCATCAGTGTCAGCGCCTTGCTGATCCTCGGGTTATTTAATGCCGAGAGAAAACCACTTTGGGGCGCATCCTGTTCTAAATATGCCCTGATGATATTCACAAACATAATTTCGGATAAACACTTCAGCATTACCCTGCTCCCCGGTTTTTCGTTATTGAGTTCGTTCAGCATTAACTGTGCAACCTGCTTTACCAGCAGCTGATTTTCGGTTACATATTGCCTGATATGGATAACTGCGGGCAAATCTTTTAAAAAGGGATGTAAGGCCTGGTAATCAAATTCAAAATGGCCCGCTATCAGCGTGGTTACATTGCCCCCGCTATTAAAAACGGGTATTCCCGCCCTGCGGGCTTTCACAAATTCCGGCGATGGCATACGCAGGCTTGTAGGTTTATCGGCTATCCAATGGGCGCTGCCGTGAGGCACAAATACAAGGTCGCCTTCCTCCATTTCTATGATACGGCCGTCGGGTGTGCCAATGGCACAACTGCCGCTCACCAACCGCCAGAATTGCGAATTATCATCTTTAACAATATCCAGCCCCCAGGGGGCCGAAAGCGGGATTTTGCTGTAAACAACACTCCGCAGGCTGGTTGCATCTAATATTGTACTTAAAGCGTCCATTGTAAATTGATACGATCAAGCAAATATATAGCACTATTTGATGCTTTTAGTGTTATAAGACCGATTAATTTTGTGATATCAAAATCAGAAAAAAATGACAACACAGGAATTAGCTGATAGCTACAATGAACTTTTTCAACAACGGAAAGTAACAGAAATTTATGAACAGCTGTATAGTGCCGACATAGTTTGTACCGAACCGGAACATGCCTTGGCCATGGGCGTGCCCACTGTTACAAAAGGTATTGAGGCGGTTTTAGCAAAATCAAAAGCCAGGCAGGAACTCATAGCCGAAGTGCACAGCTTTTTTTGCAGCCAGCCGGTGGTAGGCGGCAACTATTTTAGCGTAGCCATGGGCCGGGACATGACGCTAAAAAATGGCCAAAGGCTACAAGTAGCAGAAGTAGCCGTTTTTGGTGTAAAAGACGATAAGATAATAACCGAAACGTTTTTTTACTAATCGCCGGGTACTTTGCGCCAAAGGACAGGCCGCAAGCAAATATGAATTTTTAAATAAAAAAAGGGATGTCTCAAACTAATGAAACATCCCCTTTTTATCCTGTCTTGATTCTTGACTCTTAATTCTTGACTCTTTTTAAATTCCGTCTTGATTCTTGACTCTAATCTCTTGATTCTATTTTTAAAACTCTTTATATAAACCAAAAATGGCCTGTCCCTCCGTCATAGCCTGGTTGGTAACCGTGCGGCCAAGTACCAGTGTACGGTCAGTATAGGTAATTTTTGGTCCGGCAGAGTTAATATAATTAGCTTTCAGGAACAAGCCCCATCCTGCGCCAGTATTTAAGCGGATAGCCGCACTGCCTCCGTAAGCAAAAGCAAATTTAGTTGAACTGTGTTGCAAAAACTCGCCGCTTTGTGCATCAACGCCCTGTATTTGCACAGCAACGGTAGGTGTGGCAAAGCTTTTAATGGCGCCGGCAGATGCCCTGAAATCGAACGAAAAAGCGTGCCATACAACGGTATATTGCGGGCCCAATAATATATTAAGGCTGCGGTAGCGTTTGTTGGCAGTAACTATCGATCCATCGGCTTTATAGCTATCTGTATACCCCTGCGAAATCTTTTGATCATCATCATAAACAAGATTACCCTGGTCCTGGTAGGTCACGCTATATCCTAATGCTGCGCGCTTAAAAAAGTAATGTGCACCATCTAAAGAATATACCAGGCCTTTTTTGGCAAAACCCGATTTGTTGTTGCTGTAATCAGTTGATTTAAAATCGCCATAAGGCCTTGACTGGCCAAATCCCAAACTTAAATAACTTTTAGATTTTTCGGAAACCGTTTCGTCATCCTGCACATCCTGCGCCTTTGATTTAAATGCCATCAGCATAAAAAAAGCTGCAGCCAATAATGTAAAAGTTTGTTTCATGTTGTAATAGTCCTAATAAAATAAATCTGGTTTGCTAAAACCCTGCTTATTTGGTTTAGCAAACGCCTAAAAAAATGCATTATTATCGCTAATGGCGCCTAAGTTAAAAAAACAGGCCTAAGCAGATAATATACACGCCGAATCCGCGCAAACGCAGTTAAGGCAACAGCTACAGCCGCTTTTAGTTACAGGGCGCTAATATAGCTTGCCCCGGTCAATTAAACAGCAGCAAAGGGCAAAATTAACAACTTTTAACCTTTAATGGCCTAAATCATTTGTGCCCGTGTTGTGCAAATCACTATCTTTAGTTCCCTGTAATTTAAATGGAGATGAAAAGAACACCCTGCTTACTTGCATTAGCTGTTTTATTTTACAGCTATTCCCACGCGCAACAAATGACTATTAAAACACTGCCATACCCCAAAACAAAAAAGGTTGATACCGTTGATACATACTTTGGTACCCAGGTGCCCGACCCTTACCGCTGGCTGGAAAACGACCAGGCGCCAGATACAAAGGCCTGGGTAAAAGAAGAAAATAAGGTTACCCAGGATTACCTGAAACAGATACCCTATCGCGAAGACATCCGCAAACGGTTGGAAACATTGTGGAATTACGAGAAATACAGCGCTCCTTTTAAAGAGGGGCAGTACACTTATTTTTATAAAAACGACGGGTTGCAAAGTCAATCGGTTTTATACAGGCAAATTGGCGATAGCGGTAAACCCGAAGTGTTTTTAGACCCCAATAAATTTTCGGCCGATGGTACTACCTCTTTACAGGGCATCGATTTTACAAAAAACGGCGACCTGGCCGCCTACCAGATCTCGGAAGGCGGATCGGACTGGCGCAAGGTTATCGTGATAAAAACCAGCGACAAAAGTGTGGTTGGCGATACCCTTATCGATGTAAAATTTAGCGGCCTGGCCTGGAAAGGCACCGATGGCTTTTATTACAGCAGCTACGATAAACCTAAAGCCGGCAGCCAGCTGTCGGGCTTAACGCAATACCACAAATTGTTTTACCACAAACTGGGTACGCCGCAAAGCACCGATAGGCTGATATTTGGCGGCGAGAAAACCAAACGCCGGTACATTGGCGCTTACCTTACCGAAGACGAACGTTTTTTGGTGATAACCGCTGCCACATCAACCACCGGCAATGAGTTGTACATACAGGATTTGAGCAAGGCCGATAGCCCTATAGTTACCGTGGTTGATAATTTTGACAACCAGCATAATGTATTGGACAATGTGGGCAGCAAGCTGTATATCCTAACCAACATTTATTCGCCAAATTTTAAAATAGTTACCGTTGATGCCGCAACGCCCGGCATAACCCATTGGAAAGATTTGATACCCGAAACAAAAAATGTTTTAACGGCCAGTACCGCCGGGGGCAAAATTTTTGCCGAATACCTGAAAGATGCCACCTCTTTTGTGCAACAGTACAGCATGGATGGCAAGTTGGAACGAACCATCACCCTGCCATCAGTTGGAACTGCGGGTGGCTTTGCAGCCAAAAAAGAAGAAAAGGAAACCTATTATACTTTTACCAGCTACATATACCCTCCTACCATTTTTAAGCTGGATATAGCTACCGGGCAATCGAGTATCTATAAAAAATCGGGCGTGCAGTTTGATCCCGAACAGTACGAATCGAAACAGGTGTTTTACGCGTCGAAGGATAAAACCAAAATCCCGATGATCATCACCTATAAAAAAGGTACGGTGCTAAATGGCCAGAATCCTTTAATGTTATATGCCTACGGCGGTTTCGGCGTGAGTTTAACACCTGCGTTCAGCACATCGAACATTATACTGTTAGAGCATGGCGGTATTTACGCTGTGCCAAATTTGCGCGGCGGCGGCGAGTACGGCGAAACCTGGCATAAAAAGGGCATCAAAATGAAAAAACAAAACGTTTTTGACGATTTTATTGCCGCTGCCGAATACCTTATCAAAAACAAATACACGTCTAAAGAGCACCTGGCGGTATCCGGCGGTTCAAACGGCGGCCTGCTCATCGGGGCAATGCTTACCCAGCGGCCAGAATTGTTTAAAGTAGCCTTCCCGGCGGTTGGCGTTATGGATATGCTGCGTTACAATAAATTTACTGCCGGCGCGGGCTGGAGCTATGATTATGGCACGGCAGAAGATTCGAAAGAGATGTTTGAATACCTGTACAAATACTCGCCCTACCATGCCCTTACACCCCGGGAATATCCTGCAACAATGGTTACCACAGCCGACCATGACGATCGCGTGGTTCCTGCTCACTCCTTTAAGTTTGGCTCGCGGCTACAGGAGTACCAAAAAGGGGCCGGGCCGGTACTTATTCGCATTGAAACCAATGCCGGTCATGGCGCAGGCCAATCAACCGCCCAGGTGATAAGCGGACAGGTTGATAAATGGGCCTTTATGTTTTGGAATTTGGGGGCGAAGTGGTGAGTAATGTGCTTGAATATTAGAATTTTGGGGGCTGATATTTCGAAATTTATCGCATATTTATCAACCTAAATCGATAATTATGACAAGCCGCTATTCCCGTTACTTTGCTGCAATAACATTAACTTTCGTAACCATCGGTTCTTTCGCCCAAAAGCCCAGGGCGCGCGATATAGGGATCCCTTTTGAAGGCACAACCGGTAAAAACAATGCCATTACCGATGTGGCGGGGGTTGAGGTTGGTTACAGCACTATTATTTCGGGCTCGGGAAAAAACGTTATTGGCAAGGGGCCGGTGCGTACCGGTGTAACGGCTATTTTTCCTAATGGGAAGGTAAACCATCACCCGGTGTTTGCCAACTGGTATACTCTTAACGGCAACGGCGAAATGACGGGGACTACCTGGCTAACCGAATCGGGCTTCCTGGAAACGCCGGTAATGATCACTAACACCAATAGCGTGGGTGTGGTGCGTGATGCTGTTTTGAAATGGTTTGTTGATAAAAACTGGTATGGCAATGAAGAATATTGGTATACCTACCCTGTAGTAGCCGAAACCTACGATGGCGGGTTAAATGATATTTATGGTTTCCAGGTAAAGGAAAGCAATGCCTTTGAAGCACTCAACAACGCCACCGGTGGGCCGTTAAAAGAAGGCAATGTTGGCGGTGGTACAGGCATGATGTGCCTGGGGTTTAAAGGCGGTACCGGTACATCATCAAGGGTGATTAGTATTAACGGCAAGTCCTATACCCTGGGTGTACTGGTTCAATCAAATTTTGGACGGAAAAAGAACCTGACCATAGCCGGCGTTCCCATAGGGCGTGAATTGAAAGACACGCTGAACTACGAGCTAAAGGCAGCCCCGCAATCTAAACACCAGGAGGGCGATGGCAGCATTATTGTGATATTGGCTACAGATGCACCCCTGTTGCCGCACCAGTTAAAAAGATTAGCTGAACGGGTTGCCTTAGGGGTTGGAAAGGTTGGCGGGCGCGGCGAAAACGGTTCGGGCGATATATTCCTGGCGTTCTCCACTGCTAACCCTGCGGTTTTTAGCAGGAAAGATAATACCCAGGCCGAAATGCTGGCTAACGACCAGATGAACCCACTGTACGAGGCAACCGTGCAATCTGTTGAAGAGGCTATCATCAACGCTATGGTTGCCGCAGATACCATGGAAGGTATTAACGGCAACAAGGCTTACGGCCTGCCGCACGATGCCGTAATAAGGGTATTGAAAAAATATAACGTGGTGAAGTAACAAGAGGCAATATGAAACAATTTATTTTATGTGTAATTGTGCTGTTATTGAGTGTTTTATCTGCTGTTGCCCAGGATAAAAAACCAAACCTCAATATTGTTTTTATTGGCAACAGCATAACGCAAGGCGTGCAATTGCCCGATGCTGCAAGTGATGCACCTCCGGCTACTGCTGTCGCGTATCTGCACCGGCAGAAAGACTTAGGCACGGTTGAATTCAGCAACCAGGGACATAGCGGTTATACCACGCTTGATTTTTTGCCCGGCACCGGCACTTTTAGCAGGATAGAAGAAGCGGCTAACGCATTTGCGGATAAAAACGCATTGCTTATATTTTCGATAAAACTGGGTACAAATGACAGCGCTATTGAGGGCCCGCACGGCGCGCCGGTGTCGCCAGGTGATTATATCCGGAACGTGGAGGCCATTACCGGCAAATTACTGGCCGATTTTCCGAATGCCATTGTAATATTACAGCACCCTATCTGGTACAGCCCCAATACCCAAAACGGCGCTAAATATCTGCAGGAAGGCTTGTCAAGGTTGCAAAGCTATATTCCGAAACTGGATAGCCTTGCGGCTACCAACTCCAAACACCTATTTATAGGCGATAAAAAAGCTTTCAAATATTTTAAGAAACATCACCTTACGCTCCAGGTCCCCGAGAATGGAAAGCAAGGTTTATTTTACCTGCATCCCAATAAAGCGGGAGCCATTGTTTTGGGCGAATTTTGGGGCAAGGCAATTGAGAAAGTAGTACGGAAAAACTTTGAGGAATAGGTATGATAAAAAAAGTTTCGCGGAAGCGCTTTTTGAAAAACGATATACCACGATAAATATTCAACGCAGACTGAAGGTTAATGGGAGACTTGCTGAAAATCTAACTAACTTGCTTTAAACCGATGCGGCCATGAGGTGTTGGAAAAATGTGTTTTATATTGTTGCCATATGTTTACCGGTTTTTGGGTGTAAGGCAAACCCGGCAGGTAAAGCATTGCCGTCGGCCTTAAAGTCGTCGGTTCCGCAATCTAAAAACATCGCTTATACAAATCTTTCCTGCAAAGTAATTCATGTTTTTGTTGCCTTGTGCGATAATAAATACCAGGGTATAGTACCTGTACCGCCCAAAATAGGCAACGGACAAGATCCTGAAACCAATTTATACTGGGGATGCTATAACGGAGTGCGCACCTATTTTAAACGAAGCAAGGATTGGCAGCTGGTTAAAAAACAAAAGGGCAAAAAGATGATTATCGAGCGGCTGATATTTAAACACCGCACCCAGAACGTTTTCCTTGTTGCCGACGCCTGGGACGGGCAGGCCATCGAAAAAACAACCGAGGACTTTTTGTACAGCTGTGCCGGGCAGTTAAAGGATACCATTCATTATCAAAAACAGGTGATAGGGATTGATGGCAATGCCCAGTTACTGGCTTATATAGGACATGATGGGCTGATGGATTTCGGGCTGCCCAATAAGTTTAAAAACGCCGATGGCAAAACCCGGGATTGTATTATACTGGCTTGCATCAGCAAAAAATACTTTAGCGGCTTTATTACGCAGGCCAAAGCTAACCCCCTGGTTTGGACAACCGGCCTGATGTGCCCCGAGGCCTACACTTTACACGATGCTATTGCCGGTTACATTAAAAATGAACCGGGAGAAAAGATCAGGACAAGGGCGGTATCTGCCTACGTGAAATATCAAAAATGCAGCGTGAATGCAGCAACCAATTTGTTGGTATCAGGCTGGTAATACTTTTTTTTACTTCACCGGCCGAAAATCATATCAACACTATGCGTACTTTAATTCAACTCTCCACTCACAACTGACCACTCACTACTCCCCCCATTTGTTAACAATCTTTTTTTGAATTGTAAGGCTATTCTCTCAACTTCGCAGTCCGAAATTTGATGTATGATATCGCATTCTAAAAAAATAGCCTCTGAGCTTTCCATATCCGAAAAACAGGTAAGTGCAACAATAGCATTACTTGATGAAGGAGCAACAGTCCCGTTTATTTCCCGTTACCGTAAAGAGGTTACCGGCACGCTCGACGAGGTGCAGGTGGCCGAGATACGCGACCGCGCCCAACAACTTCGTGACCTGGATAAACGCCGCGAAGCGATCCTGAAATCGCTTACCGATATGGGGAAACTAACACCCGAACTGGAAAAACAAATAAACGAAGCCGAAACCATGGTTTCGCTGGAGGATATCTACCTGCCCTATCGCCCTAAACGCAAAACCCGCGCTACCGCGGCCCGCGAGAAAGGTTTACAGCCCCTGGCCGATTTGCTGCTGGAACAACGCAAAGCCGACCTGCAAACAGAAGCCGCTGTTTTTATTGATGCCGAAAAAGGCGTTAATAGCATTGAGGAGGCATTGGCCGGCGCAAGGGATATTATTGCCGAAACCATTAGCGAAAATGCCGAAGTACGTACCCGCATCCGCGAGCTTTTTATAGAGAAAGGTACTTTCCAATCAAAAGTAATTGATGGTAAAGAGATAGAAGGTATTAAGTATAAAGATTATTTTGACTGGACCGAACCTGTAAAGTCGGCTCCATCGCACCGCATATTGGCCATGCGCCGCGGCGAGAAGGAGGAAATTCTTTGGCTGGATATAAAACCGGATGAAGAAGAAGCCATTGCTGCGCTGGAAGACAGCTTTGTAAAGGCTAACAACCCATCTGCCGACCAGGTGAAACAAGCCATTGCCGATGGCTACAAACGCCTGCTGAAGCCATCGATGGAAACAGAGGTACGCCTGTTTACCAAAAAGAAAGCCGATGAAGAAGCTATCCGCGTATTTGCCGAAAATGCACGTCAGCTGCTTTTAAGCGCCCCGCTTGGCCAAAAGCGGGTTATGGCCATCGACCCTGGTTTCCGCACCGGCTGTAAGCTGGTTTGTTTGGATGAACAAGGTAAGTTATTGGAGAATACCGCCATTTACCCACACACCGGCGCCGGACAGGCGCGCGAGGCGGAAAAAACGGTTCAGCATTTATTTGATAGGTATAAGATTGAGGCCATTGCCATAGGCAACGGTACTGCCGGTCGTGAAACCGAATTATTTGTGCGTAACCTTAACCTGCCCGGCGTTGCTATTGTAATGGTGAACGAAAGTGGTGCTTCTATCTACTCCGCATCCGATGTAGCCAGGGAAGAGTTTCCTGATAAAGATATTACCGTAAGGGGCGCCGTATCTATCGGTCGCCGTTTGATGGATCCGTTGGCCGAGCTGGTAAAAATCGACCCAAAATCAATTGGCGTAGGCCAATACCAGCACGATGTGGATCAAAACAAGCTGCAAACTTCGTTGGACGATACCGTAATGAGTTGCGTGAACGCGGTTGGTGTAGAGTTGAACACGGCATCAAAGCAAATTTTGGCCTATGTATCGGGCCTGGGGCCGCAGCTGGCACAAAACATTGTGGATTACCGCGACCAGAACGGGGCTTTTAAACGCCGAGATCAACTCAAAAAAGTACCCCGCCTGGGCGAAAAAGCGTTTGAACAGGCGGCAGGATTCCTCCGCATCCACCATGCCGAAAATCCGCTGGATTCGAGCGCGGTACACCCTGAGCGTTATAGCTTGCTGGAGCAAATTGCTAAGGACATGAAGTGCACGGTGAAAGATTTGATGGGCGATGCCGCTATCCGCAGGAGCATTCCGCTGCAAAAATATACGTCGGAAACAGTAGGACTACCCACG
This sequence comes from Mucilaginibacter ginsenosidivorax, assembly GCF_007971525.1. Classification (NCBI taxonomy): domain Bacteria; kingdom Pseudomonadati; phylum Bacteroidota; class Sphingobacteriia; order Sphingobacteriales; family Sphingobacteriaceae; genus Mucilaginibacter; species Mucilaginibacter ginsenosidivorax. The sequence goes on along the minus strand of NZ_CP042437.1, from coordinate 3,188,049 downwards.
CTGAACGATATTATGGCCGAACTGGCCAAGCCGGGCCGCGACCCGCGCGAACAGTTTGAAGCCTTTAGCTTTACCGATGGTGTAAATGCAATTGGCGACCTTAAAGTGGGCATGAAGCTGCCCGGCATCGTCACCAACATAACCAACTTTGGCGCCTTTGTTGATATCGGCGTGCACCAGGACGGATTGGTACACCTAAGCCAGATTACCAACCGGTTTATTAAAGATCCTAACGAGGTGTTGAAAGTTCACCAGAAAGTTGAGGTAACCGTAACCGAGGTTGATGTTAACCGCAAGCGGATTGCCTTATCGATGAAAGAAAACGATAAAAGTGAGCCCGCGGCCAGGAGGAATGATGACAGAAGGCCGGCCGCCGGAAATAACAAACCTAATTTCAACAGGAAACCACAGGAAGCACCAGAGACAGACATTGCTATAAAACTGGCGGCATTAAAAAATAAGTTTAAGTAAATCAGTCTTTTTTTTGTTATCCAGGGTAATAAAATTTGCGAAAATCTGAAAGAAGAGTGACAATAGTTTAATTCCCAATGTCATGCTGAACTTGTTTCAGCACCCCACATGCTAAGTCTACTTCATGCGGGTCGCCTGTCCTGTGGGATCCCGAAACAAGTTCGGGATGACTTCCGTTTTTCAACTTGTCATGGGTGGCAAAATGTCCGTTTACCCTGTACTGCCGATACAAAGGTTTACAAATGGATTATTCCCGGATGACGAAAATGCTATTGTTTACCAATAATCAATCCTGTTTACCTTAGCCGTGGCTGGTAAAAGTGCTATCTACAATTAAGCGGATAACATCGTCAATTTCGGCACTTACGGTGAACAGGTGCTGGATGATCTGTTCGTTTTCCGGGTTAAAAAAGTTTTCCTTATCCATGATGCTGATCAGGCCCATCATACTGGCAACGGGCCGCCTTATTTCATGCGAGCTGAGCGAGGCGATATTCCGTAAGCGCTCGTTTTGATCAATCAGCTCCTGTTCAATTTTAAGGCGCCGCGTAATATCACGGGCAAAACAACCAACGCCAATGATATCGCCCTGCTGCGTATAAATGGGGTTAAAACTAACCTCAAAATATAATGGGGTTTTTGTTTGCCGGTCAATGCTTTCATTAATAATGGTGTATTGTTCGCCAAGGAGCGCCCGCGAATAGTAAGCCACCCACTCGTTGTGTATCTCTTCGCTATATCCTTTATGCAGGTATGAATGCGCCCCGGCTATAGGTTCAACACCGGTTAAATGTGTGGTTTCCCTGATGTAGGCATCATTCATATATACATAGCGCATTTCCCTATCAACCGACCAAATGTGGTCATGCGTATTGTTTATCAGGGCCTCCAGGCTTGTTTTTGTCCAGTGGGCTTCTTCCTGGGCCCGGCGCTCATCGCTAATATCTTTAACGTATATGGTAATGCCTTCGGCAGATGGGTAGGCCGATGTGCTTAGCCACCTGTCAATAGGTTCAAAGTATTCGGTAAACTTTACGCTTTCGCGCTTTTCAATCATCTCATAATATGCCCTGCCAAAGCCCGAATCCATAATTTCGGGGTATACATCCCAAAGCACATTGCCCAGCATTTCCTCCCGCGGGGTGTTGGTCATTTTTTCGAATGCCGAGTTTACCTTCACAAACCGCCATTCATTATCTATAATAAAAAACGAATCGGTTATACTTTCAATAAAAGCATCCAGCTTTTCGGCGGCCTCTTTTATTTCCCGTTCAATTTTAAGTTTGGCGGTAATATCCTGGCCTATTCCCTGTACCTCGCAAACCTGGCCGCTATCGTTGGTAATGGATATAAACTCCCAATCGGTATCATGAAGCCCGCCCCATACATCTGGTTTTTTGTGCAGTAGTTTTACAATTTTGCCGGGGTTGCTTACACAGTTAACAAAGGCTTCTTCGCACAAATGCAGTTCCTGGGGTATAGTGGTAATTGCAAAATGCTGCCCTATCAGTTCGGTGGCGTTGTAACCAAAGGTTTTCAAAAACTGTTTGTTAACAAAACTAAAACGCCCCTTAATATCTATCCTAATCAAAAAATTGGTTTGCGAATCAATCAGCGAGTTTAAAAACTGTTCGCGCCGCCTGGCTTCGTCCTGGTATTGCAGCTTGGCGGTAACATCGGTAGCAATTGATAAAATACAATTGCGCCCCTTGTACTTTATACCAAACCAGTTAACATCGGCGTAAATAATTTGGCCGCTTTTGCTCGAATGCTTCCATATACCGGCACGGTTAAAATCGTCGGCGCTTATTTCAAAGTTTTCATTTTCGCTTAAATATGTTTTTAAGCTCCCGATTTCTTCCGGCGGGCGGATATCACTAAGTGTTAATAATAAAAACTCATCTTCGGTGTAGCCATAATGCACCGTAGCCGCATGATTAACCTTTAAAAAACAGAGTGTTTGTTTATCAACTATCCATACCGGGTTTGCGTTTTTGTAAAACAAATCGCTAAAAAGGCTATCCTCTGTGGCATTGCCGGCGGTAGGCTGCGTTTGTACACTAATAGTGCTTACTAAAACTTTATGATTGGTAGCCTCATCAATTACCAGGTTTTTTTTATCGATAATGGCCCTGGTTGTGTTTTGCGGGGTGTTTATAAGGTAATTAAGTTCAACCGACTCATTTATATCCAGGCTGGCAACCGCAGTTTCTATGCCTCCGCGCTGGGTTTCGCTTATCATATCAAACCACAAACTGTTGTTGCTAAGCAGCTGTGCAGCGGTAATGCCTAAAATATTAATTATAGCAGGGCTAATGAAAAGGTATCTCTGTTCATCGGTATCAAAAATAATTATACAATCGGTTGTGGGAGCGATGGTGTTAATTGGCATGCTTGATTTGGTCCCGGCTTATTGTATAAAGTTAAAATATTTATATTAAAGTAATTAGCTATTCGGTCAATAATTTATCGGCAACATCCTGCCAGTTATTTACCCTTTCAAAACCGTCAATCAGCACGTTATGAGGCGATGTATACAACAGTTTGCGACCTTTAAAAGTTACAAAGTTTTTAATGCGGTCGTCAATCATAATATCAACATCCAGTATTTTGTGCCCGCAAAAAATAATGTTCGTCCATGATATAAAGGGAAAGTGCTCCTCCAGCCAAGCCTGCTTATCCTCCAGCGAGTACTTAAACTCCATAGCTGCCGATGCTATGTATACATCATATCGCTCCATAAGCGCTTTTACCACCTGCTGGCTGCCGGGCATTACTTTAATATCCCTGAAAAAACCACGCTCGTTAACATAGGCCCTTACCGTGCTGCTCAGGTGCGGCGGCAGGGCCTGTCCAATTTCCATGCCGTGCATATCGGCCAATATTACTTCATGGCTGTGGCGCTGTTTATACAGTTCAATAAATTTATCAATGGTATCTGCCAATACCTCATCCATATCAATGGCAATGCGGGGTTTGCGGGTGATGCTCATGCCGGTAATTTGCAAAATTTAAAGTATAATTAAAAGGCGCATATTACAACCAATCAGAATGTGTTGGCTATCAATTGTATAGTCAATGCGCCCTACCCAATAAAGCATTCTGTTGCTTATCGGGTGGCCTTAATCCAACCACTCACCTAATCAACCACTTAACCACTCACCAATAATAATTACAACCCCTTTAAATTGTTAATAATAATTTATACCTTTGCATCCCCGCAGAAAGAACTCCGGGGACATGTTGAATACATAAAATAAAGAAATGGCAACTAAAATCAGACTGCAAAGACACGGTAAAAAAGGAAAACCTTTTTACTACATCGTAGTAGCAGATGCCCGCGCACCTCGCGACGGTCGTTTTATTGAGCGTTTAGGTTCATACAACCCAAACACCAACCCTGCAACTATCGAAATTAACTTCGACAAAACTTTAGAGTGGGTTAACACTGGTGCCCAGCCTACCGATACTTGTCGTGCTATCCTTTCTTACAAAGGTGTGCTGTACAAAAAACACTTAGAAGGTGGTGTAAAAAAAGGCGCTTTAACCGAAGAACAAGCTGCAGAGAAATTTGCTGCCTGGACTGATGCTAAAGAAGGCAAAATCACCGGCAAAAAAACCAGCCTGGTAACTGCAAAAGACGAAGCCCGTAAACTGGCTTTGGCTGCCGAAGCTAAAAAGAAGGAAGAAAAAGCTGCTGCAATAGCTGCTAAAAATGCTCCTGTTGCCGAAGAAGTTGCTGCTGAAGAAGCTCCGGCTGAAGACGCAGAATAATTTAACCCAGAGCCAGGAAATTAGAATCAAGAGTCAAGAAATAAAATTCTTCTGTCTTGATTCTCGACTCTTAACTCTTGATTCTACAAAACAATGGCGAAGCGAAAACTTCGCCATTGTTATTTAACACTGTTTTTTATGAAAACCGAAGATTGTTTCAGGGTTGGCAGCATACTGAAAACCAAGGGCCTTAAGGGCGAAATGCAGATATATGTTGATTTTGATAGCCTGGACGCTATTAAATTTGATGCCCTTTTTATTGATATGGCCGGCAAAATGATCCCTTATTTTGTACAATCTATCAAGTACCTGCAAAAAAGCAATGCCTACTTGTTTTTGGAAGATGTGGATACCATCGAGAAAGCAAGCCTGCTGGTAAAACGCGACCTGTACCTGCCCAACAAACTGAAACCCAAAAAGAAAAAAGCCGAATTTACCCTGAACGATGTAGAAGGGTTTATGGCTATCGACGAAACCCACGGCGAGCTTGGCGAAATAACCCAGGTGCAGGAATATCCGCAACAACTGATAGCCACGGTGACGTTTAAAGGCAAAGAAGTGCTTTTCCCACTCAATATAGAGATCATTAAGGGGATTGATATTGAAGCCTGCGAAATTTACATCGATTTGCCCGAAGGGCTGCTTGATGTTTACTTGGAGGGATAGTAATAACCACCTTTTTGTCTTCCTTAAGGCATTGTGTGTACACTTCTTTTCAATAAAAGAAAATGTCATTTCGAACGAGGTACGAGGAGAAATCCTATACGCCCTGCATCAACATATCCCCTCGTGATGCAAATCGCATAAGATTTCTCCTCACCCCTGCCCACACAATCCACCGCCGGTTCGTTCGAAATGACAACAGGTTATGAATAATTTTTTTATTTTCAACCCATGTGGAATCATAATTACTATATATACATTACCACCAATCCTGCCAAAACGGTACTGTATATTGGGGTTACCAATGACTTATGTGTTAGATTGCTTCAACATCGGGAAAACAAAGGAACTAAAAAATCCTTTACCGGTCAGTTTTATTGCTACAATTTAGTTTACTACGAACATTTTACGCACATCGAACATGCGATTGAAAGGGAAAAGGAAATTAAGAAATGGCGCAGAGAAAAGAAAGACGCCTTAATAGCCACCACAAACCCAAACTGGACTTTCTTGAATAAGGAAGTGTGTGATGATGATTGACAAAGGGTTATTGATAAGAAAATTGTCATTTCGAACGAGGTACGAGGAGAAACTACCTCTTGAGCGTAGCGAAAAATCCTATACGCCCTGCATCAACATATCCCCTCGCGATGCAAATCGCATAAGATTTCTCCTCACCTCCTCTGCGCAATCCCACTGCCGGTTCGTTCGAAATAACACTTTATTAACGTATACATTTCGTAACTATCATTCAAAAGAGGCTTTTTATTACCTTTACTTCGCCAATGCATCACGTATGATTACTACCCAGCAACTTTACCAGCTATACCTGCAGCACCCTGTTATCAGTACCGACACCCGCAAAATTGCCGCCGGCAGCCTGTTTTTTGCCCTTAAAGGCGATAAATTTGATGCCAACACCTTTGCCCAACAGGCCATTGCAGCAGGCGCAGCCTACGCCGTAATTGATAATCCCGCCTACCAGCTGGGCGATAATTATTTGCTGGTGGCCGATGTGCTTACCGCCCTGCAGGATCTGGCCCGCCACCACCGTCGCCAGTTAAGCATTCCCGTTATAGGCCTTACCGGCACCAACGGCAAAACCACCACTAAAGAGCTTATCAACGCCGTGCTATCCCAACACTTTAAAACCCAGGCCACTCAGGGCAATTTAAACAACCATATAGGCGTACCCCTCACTATTTTAACCATCGACGCCAGCCACCAGATGGCCGTTATCGAAATGGGGGCCAATCACCAAAAAGAAATCGAACTGCTTTGCACCATCGCCCAGCCATCGCACGGCTTAATAACCAACGTAGGCAAGGCGCACCTGGAAGGTTTTGGCGGGGTAGAGGGCGTGAAGAAAGGCAAAGGGGAATTATATGATTATTTGGCCCCCCGGCCCCCTGAAGGGGGAGTGAGCAGCCCAGGTGGCGTTACCTTTATTAATAGCGACGACCAAACATTGCTTGATATGGCTGCCGCCCGTAAGCTGAGCAACGTGGTATATTATGGCACCAATACTATTGATGATTTGGTGAGCGGGCAACTAATAGAAAACTCGCCCCTGCTTGCTTTGGAATACACCAACAATAAAACCGGGCAAAGCTACACCGTAAAAACCCAGCTCACCGGCGCATATAACCTGCATAACATTTTGGCGGCCATAGCCATAGGCAGCTATTTTAATATCCCTGCCGAGCAAATAAACGCCGGTATCGAAGGCTATCAGCCCAAAAACAATCGCTCGCAAATTGTGAAAACGGCAAGCAATACCCTTATTTGCGATTACTATAACGCCAACCCCAGCAGCATGTTTGTAGCTATAGAAAACGTTGGCAAGCTGCAGGCCCCACGCAAAGTACTCATCCTGGGCGACATGTTCGAGATGGGCCCCGAGTCGGCCGCCGAGCATGCCTCCGTGATCCAAAAAGCACTGGATACCCCGGTTGACGAACGCATTTTTATCGGGAAAGACTTTGCCGCTGCCGCTCAGTCCATCGACCATGGACTATGGACCATGGGCCAAAACACCTGTTACGCCACAGCCGAGGATGCCATTGCTGCATTAAAGGCCAGCCCCATCACCCATTCAACCATCCTCATCAAAGGATCGCGCGGTATGGCCCTGGAGCGGCTGGTGGAGTTGTTTTAACAAGGGTGAAGGAAGAGAATGATAGGAAAATACACAACTGTCATCCTGAGTGGTTAAATTTAGCGAAATTCTGAAGGGGGAATGACAGCGACTTAATCCCCAATGTCATGCTGAACTTGTTTCAGCACCCCACATGCTAAGTGTACTTCATGCGGGTCACCTGTCCTCTGGGATCCCGAAACAAGTTCGGGATGACTTCCGTTTTTAAACTTGTCATAGGTACGTACGAAGCATCTATTCGCCAACTTTTCTAACGATCATGCACAGCAGACAGCTCCTTCCTTCGTCAGGATGACAGGAAAAAAAACAACTCTCATCCTGAATCTATACCAACAATGCTATAGTAATCCCCATCCTCCCCCAAAAAAAGTCTTAACTCTTGATTCTTGGCTCTTAACTCTATTCCGTGCGTTCGCCGCTGGTAGAAGCGTCGCCGGGCTTTACATTCATACGCGCACGAGGCATTAGGCGCGGGCCGGTACCCATTTCAATCCCTAACGCTGAGCTGCGGTAAACACAACACATCCCTTACCATAAAGCTCAACAATTCCCAATGTAAAAGCAGGGGCCCGCGCGATTTCCCCTCTCGAGAGGGGCGGAGGGGTGTGTTTACAAATTTGTATTGAATACGGGATAAATACCGCTACCATTAGCCTGTAAAAGCTGCCTGTTAGTTCAATGATTGTTGGGTGTCGTGCCCATGTGTAAACGGACACATTACTGATGGCGCAAAACGGCCACTAAACCGCGAGGATTATTTTCACTACAACCACACAATAGTTCTGTAAAATAAAGAATATTCTTTGAGGCGATGTCAAGAGGGGGCTGTGGGGGTGAGGTTGGGGGAGCGGACGGGCGGGCGTTAACACTTTAACATTTTGAACATAGATTATAATCAGTAAATTTATAAAAACCTTGTCAAATGAAATTAATCGAAAAATCTAATTCCAAACGTTATTCGGCAGTTATATTATATAAAGATGACTTAAAGAATATTTGCGATTTCTTGCTGAGTAAATCTAATAAACTGACCTTAAATGACAGTCAATATCGATATGACAACTTTGATGACTTCATTCACAATTACAAAGGCGACTGCGACTTGGAATTCAGTATTTATGACTTTTCAGAAAAGAGGGTCAATGTCCAGCTTAAAATCAGTAAATATAGCGCCAGTTTAAACACCGTTGGCTCAGACAGCGAAATAGGAGCTCATGTATTCATTTACTTGGACAGAATTCTATCAGAGAACGTAAAAAAGAAATATTTTTTTCTTTCTACCCCCACTACATTTATTTATACCTTATTAGGGTTTTACGTAATGTTTGATCCTTTCAACTTTCTGCATTTTGAGAAGACTATTAAAGGTCTTACAGGCTTTGCTTGTATTTTATTAGGAAATATATCGGGCCGTTATGCTTTACCTACTTCGAAAATAATACTATCACGAAAGCAAGATCATAAGAATATATTTCAACGCACTAAAGATGACATTTTTTCAAATGTCGCTGCATCTTTGATCACCGCTATTATAGGTTTTATCGCTGGTGTTATGGCGGTAAAATTAGGTATAATACCAGCTTCAAAATAATAGATGACGAGTTTCTATCCTTTATTATAATGATCGTAGAGACTACAACCTTTAACAGAAAAAGACAATGATTAATGAAATTATAGATCTTGTAGTAAATACTTTTGATATGCCCAGGAATACTGTTGCTACAATTCTAATAACTCGCGCTTGTTAGAGTTGTCTCCAACAAGCCAAAGTTAATCGATCAAGAAAGCCATGGGTGAGAAGCTAAATCCGTGTACATACAGAATTTGTTGTTGACAACGCCAACAAAGTGCAGTTAGGCTTAGAAGGTTTTATAAATTAATATTAAAATAAAAACTCCAATTAGCGTGGAGCTTTTATTTTATGTGTATTACTCTTTTGATCCGTGATTTTTATGGGCGAGATCAACGATGCCTTGCCCATCTTCTGACTCTTTAGGAGGATCAACTTCTAGTGTTTTACATATTCGACATGCCGTGATATTGTAGACCTCCTCTTCTTTCGGCACACCGGAAATTTTGCCATTCATTACGTTTCTGACAACTGAATATCCTTGATTAGCGTTTCTTACTACAACACATCCATTGTCAGTAAGGTATTTAATGAATGCGTCCCGGTTCATGAAATAGATAAATTAAATGACTCTTTAGTAATAAGTAAATCGCCTTCCTCGTGTTCATCATCCTCTAATTCACTTTGTTTAAACTCAAGCATTATTCTAAATGCCTCAAGTAAGTTTTTTTTTGCCTCTTGGGTATTTGATCCTTGGGCGATTACTTCTGGAAACTCTGCAAAATAAGCAGTTATCTCCGTTTTTTCAGCGTCTGAAATCATAATACCAGTCAAAGTCAGTTCTGGTTGTGCTTGTGCCGCTTGCATAGTTGGTAAGTGTTTAATAGCCGTTTAAATTCTAAACTGTTTTAAGTTGGTTGTTAATAGTTAATTATGCAACTTAATAATTAATTATTAACAATTCAAATAATCATAACAGAAATATCAAAAATTACGCCACTAGTATAATCTTAATAATTAAATTCATTTAAATTATAATTATATAGTTGTAGATAAGTATTATTAGTTGCTATACTATATACATTTAAAGTACTTTGTTCTTGATATTCGCTCCCCCTCTCGCCCTTTTTGGAGTTGTCTCCAACAAGCCAAAGTTAATCGAATAAGAAAGCACTTAATGGGGTTAAAGCCATGTACATGCCGAAAGACATTGACAGTGTAGACCACCTATTATCGTTTTGAGCGCTAATTATATTCCACCTGCTCCACAAAATAGGTCAAATGTTGATTTTTTATTCAAGTTGTGGATAACAACACTTCACAAAATTTCACATTGAGAATTCATTTCACGTTCTTTGTTTAGAGGAAAACAAAAAAGCCCCGAGAGGGCAAATTCTCGAGGCTTTAATCGTCCGGACGGAATTTTACCGTCGGATATTGAGTCCGTTCTCAATACTGTTTCATCTCTATCGGACTTACTTTTTAGACAAACATCAAAGGAGCATTTAGCTCCTTTTTTGTTTAATTCAAATATAAAGTTAAAATAGTGGATACATCCTCTTGCGGATATAATGTGGAAAAATAGCACATATTAACACCAAAGCAAGCGCCCCTCGTGTTTCCTTGTCTGTTTTCGATATTTTTAATGATTTAAACGTCTACAAAGCTATAAACAACTAAGTTAACTTATGTCCAATTGTAAACCCCAGCGCCGCTAAATACCTTTACACATGCTCCCAAAGTATTTAATAACCGACCAGCCCACCACCTGCCCTATCTGCGGAACCCGAACGGATGTTGTTGCCGACTTTGTATACCATTCAACTATCTATTCAGGCATGTTTAAATACCCAATGTAAACACGTATTTTTCGAGGTAGAAGACGAATAACATGCTCCAAGTAACCTGCGCCCTTATAATAAACGCTCAAAACCAAATCCTGGCCGCCCAACGCGGCCAAGCCATGAGCCTGCCTTTAAAATGGGAGTTCCCCGGCGGTAAAATTGAACCGGGAGAAACCGCTGAAGATTGCTTGATGAGAGAAATCAAAGAAGAATTAAATATCGAAATCAGCATTATACAAGCGTTACCATCCAACACCCATACCTACCCTAAAATCACCATCGAACTGATCCCTTTTATTTGCGAGCATACCAGCGGGGAAATAATATTGAAGGAACATGCGCAATATAAGTGGCTGCATAAAAATGAATTGTTAGCTTTGGATTGGGCAGATGCCGATGTGCCCATTGTAAAACATTACTTAAACCTTTAAAATGCCAGCAGTTGAATTAGGCTTGTACGAGCAATTGATTAATAAACTGATTGCCAACAAGCTAAACCTGTTGAGTAACGAAGCCTTTTTTATTAAAAGCACCCAACTGGATAAAGAGGAAGCGGCAAGGTATTTAAGTTTGTATTTATCCGAGACCATTAAATTCGCCTTAAATGAAATTAAGGACGAGCATAAAACACTCAAACAAATTGAACTCTCCAACAAAATCATTCAGTTATTAATAACAGAATTGCCGGGCGTTAGCCTTTCGGAAAACCTGATTGATAATGAAGGCAAAATATTGGATGCTGTTTTCTCTAAACTGGATTCGCCCTTTGCTGATTTTAATAACCGGATAAAAGAAATTACGCCTTACACACGGCTAAGCCAAAGCGAATTATTTACAGGTAATAACGTAGGGATTTCGTTAGAGAGCGAGATTAAAAAAGAGATTCTTTCTTCGGATGAAATTTGCTGGCTGGTATCGTTTATTAAATATTCGGGCATCCGCATATTTAAGGAGGAACTGGAAGAATTTACCAACAGCGGTAAAAAGTTGCGCATCATCACCACATCGTACATGGGTGCAACCGATGTAAAGGCAATTGAGTTTTTATCGAACTTAAAAAACACCGAGATTAAGGTATCCTATAATTCGGACCATGAACGGTTGCATGCCAAAGCGTATTTATTTGTCAGGAATACGGGCTTTACAACGGGCTATATTGGTTCATCCAACATATCCCGGTCGGCTTTAACCAACGGCTTAGAGTGGAACTTGAAAGTAACCTCCAAAGAGATTAACCACATTATTGATAAGTTTAAAAAGACTTTTGAAACGTACTGGGTTGATAAGGATTTTGAGCCCTATGAGTTTGGCAAAGACAAACAGAAATTAAGAGCTGCGCTAAAACAACAAAAATCGTACGATAAACAAAGCATCACCAGCTTTTTTGATTTAAAGCCTTTTCCGTACCAGGACGAAATTTTAGAGAAGCTACAATCGGAACGGATTGTACACAACCGTTATAAAAACTTAGTGGTTGCGGCTACAGGTACGGGTAAAACGGTAATATCGGCTTTTGATTATCGCAACTTTAAAAACAATAACCCGCGGGCGCGGCTGTTATTTGTAGCGCATCGTAAAGAGATTTTGGAGCAAGCCCAAAACACGTTTCAGCACATATTAAAAAACGCCAACTTTGGCGAGTTGTGGGTGGATGGGCAGGAGCCCGGCAATTACGAGTTTGTATTTGCATCGGTACAAACCCTGGCCAACCAGATCAGTAAACTGGCGCTATCACCCGGCTTTTATGATTTTATTATCATCGACGAGGTACACCACATAGCGGCATCAAGCTATCGCCCCATTTTGGCACAGTTTGAACCGCAGGTTTTATTGGGGCTAACAGCCACACCCGAGCGTGGCGACAGCGAAGATATTTTGAAAGGTTTTTGCGGCGTAATAGCTGCCGAAATACGATTACCCGAAGCGCTCAACAGAAAACTACTATCGCCGTTTCAATATTTTGCCTTATCGGATAGTGTTGATTTATCAAAACTATCCTGGAAAAATGGCCGGTACGAAATTAATGAGCTAACCAAACTTTATACCGAAAGCGACCGCAGGGTGGGCGATATTTTAGCCAACTGCGATAAATACCTTACCGACTTGCACGATGTAAGGGCCTTGGGCTTTTGCGTAAGCATGGAACATGCCCGCTACATGGCCGAGAAATTTAACATGGAAGGGCTTAAAGCGGATTACCTGACAAGCGAAAACTCGGAAAACAGGGAAACCATCAGGGAGCGGTTACGGAATAAAGAGATCAATTACCTTTTTGTACGCGATATTTTTAACGAGGGTGTCGACATTCCCGAAATTGATACCGTATTGTTTTTACGGCCGACCGAAAGCTTAACCATATTTCTGCAACAGTTAGGTCGTGGTTTACGCCTTGCCCCAAATAAAGACTGTTTGACCGTTTTAGACTTTGTAGGCAACGCCCGACCGGAGTACGACTTTGAACACAAATTCAGAGCGCTGGTGGGCAAAACCCAAACTTCGATAATTAAGGAGATTGAAGATGAATTTCCGCATTTGCCCTTAGGTTGCTCCATTGTGTTGGAGAAGAAAGCCAAGGAGGTGATCCTGAAAAACATCCGAGCCGCCATTGGCTTTAACCGCAGGCAATTGGTGATTAAAATTCAAAACTTTAAACATCAATCCACGCTGTCACTTTCCCTGAAAAACTTCATCGAGTTTCAGCATATCGAACTACAACTCATCTACAAAAAAGATAACTGGAAACGGCTATGTGTAGAAGCTGGTGTATTACCAAATTTCATCGAACCCAACGAAACCGAAATCACAAGCTGTATTAAACGCTTGTTGAGGTGTAACTCTATAAGCTACCTTAAGTTTTTGCGTGAACTAATTGAAAGCGGATTTAACGCAGGCAATTTATCGGTCGGGCAGGATTTGATGTTGTTAATGTTCCATTACGATGTTTGGCAAAAGGCCGGACCGCAATTGGGTTTTAAGTCGATACAGGATAGCATTAAACAGATTGCCCAAAATCCCGTGATGGTATCAGAATTATTGGAGGTGGTTAATTATCTGATCTCGAAAGTCGACTTTATCGAAAAAGATATCGACCTGAATTTTCCGTCGCCCCTTAAAGTGCACAGCAGGTACAACCGAAGCCAGATATTGGTAGCAACAGGTTTGCACCAGTTTGATAAAGCATCATCAAACCGGGAGGGCGTTGCAGCCAACAAGGAGTTGAATATCGAATCGCTGTTTGTCACCCTTAAAAAGTCGGAGAAAGAATATTCGCCATCTACCTTATATGATGATTATGCCATCAATGAAACCTTGTTTCATTGGCAATCGCAAAACGCCACCACGCCCGAATCGGCCAAGGGTTTATCGTACATTAACCACAATTCGCAGCACAAAAGAATTTTGCTTTTTGTCCGCGAGCAAAACGATGATGAATTTGGTTTTACAATGCCTTACGTTTTCTTAGGCGAAGCCAACTACATCAAATCGAGCGGCGCCAAACCCATGAACATAGAATGGCAATTGCACGAGCCTATGCCAGCCTATATTTGGAAAGAAAGCGGGAAGTTGGCGATTGGGTAATAACTATTTGGGTACTGTTGCTAAGTGTTATGCCTCTCATATGCAGCCTGCGCCATAGGCGCTACCCATTTGTAGCCCCGATAACAAAAATGATTTGTGCGCCGTAGGTGCTACCTGTGCCCTTCTGTAGATTACCCGAATGTTAGAAAGGTAGCCCGCTACGGGGCAAAAACGTGGTGGTACATTGTTGCTACAAACGGGTAGCACCGATGGTGCATGAAAACCGGAGTTGCGGATGGGCATTCCATATTGACAATACCGGTAAAATGGTGGCGGTAATACAGTTGTTGCCGTCTCCTCAGGTTCTCTCGTCGAGGAACCTGAGGAGATGGAGCCCATCGAAAACCCAAATGCTTTCGCCGTATCTTTTCAAGGAGACCCCGAGGGTACAGAAACCGGGTTCTGGCCTACAAGTTCACTTATCTCCGATTGCCCAATCCAAGCCATCCGCCTAAATTGCCACATGGCCAACATCCAATTCAACTACCTGTACCGCGATGGCGGCAACTATAAAAAATATGGTTCGATAGTGTTTGCCAACCCGGGCAATGTGGGGGTTCAGGAACTCGCCGCCCTCATCCAATCCAAACTTATTGACCAAACCTGGTTTTACCACCACCACTGGCACCTGCCCGATTTGCGCGCCCCAACGTTCGATACCACCATTGACCCCACCTGGCACGAGTTCGAAAATGTGGCCTGCACCAGCCGGTCGCCGGATATGCCCATCACACTTGCCGGTTTTATGGCTTTGCTGGGATAAGGTTGTTGGGCCGTCGGGCACCGTTGACCAAATGTTATACCCTTCATTTGCAGCCTGCGCCATAGGCGCTACCCGTTTGTAGCCCCCGATAACAAAAATGTTTTGTGCGCCGTAGGTGCTACCTGTACCCTTCTGTGGATTACCCGCATGTTAGAAAGGTAGCCCGCTACGGGGCAAAAACGTGGTGGTGCGTTGTTGCTACAAACGGGTAGCACCGATGGTGCATAAAAACTGGAGTTGCGGATGGGGGATCAATTTGCCGATACCGGTAAATTGATGGTGTTAATACAATTGTTGCCGTCTCCTCAGGCTCTTCTATGAGCGAACCCGAGGTTCAGAGTCCATCAGGGCATCAGGAGCCCCGAAGTCGTCGCCTTATAACCCACAAGGTTCTTTTTCAGGGAAACCTCGGGGATACAGAAATAATATCTATTCTTCTTCGTCGGCGTACTCTTCTAAAAATTCTTTTATTTCCTTTATTGCCTCTCCCCCAGGGATTCCAGATAGAATACTGCCTAAAAGTGAATTAAGGTAGTTTAGGAACTTTTTTATTAACTTCTTTACCGCTCCGTCAAAAAGGTTTAGATTTTGGCCATTACTATTATAGCGATCAACTATTTTTTTCCACAATTTATTTAGTAAAGCAGCCTTTAGTTTTATTGACTCTCCAGTAAATCCAATGCCAATTAGCCGCTGGTCTAAATCAAAAGGGATGTCCACCACCATTGGCACCTGCCCGATTTGCGCCCCCCAACGTTCGATACCACCATTGACCCCACCTGGCACGAGTTCGAAAATGTGGCCTGCACCAGCCGGTCGCCGGATATGGCTATCACGCTGGCCGGTTTTATGGCTTTGTTGGGGTAGGGTTGTTGGGCGGTCGGGCACCGTTGGTCATGGGTTATGCCCTTCATTCGCAGCCTGCGCCATAGGCGCTACCCATTTGTAGCCCTTGATAACAAAAATGATTTGTGCGCCGTAGGTGCTACCTGCGTTGCCCTGTAAGTTACCCGCATGTTAGAAAGGTAGCCCGCTACGGGGCAAAAACGTGGTGGTACATTGTTGCTACAAACGGGTAACACCGATAGGACAGGAAAAACGGGGTTGCGGGGAGGCAGACCATATTGCCGATACCGGTAAATTGATGGTGGTAATACAATTGTTGCCGTCTCCTCAGGTTCCTCTACGAGAGAACCTGAGGTCCGGAGCCCATCGAAAACCCTAATGCCCTCGCCCTGCCTTCCTCTCGCCACCTCCGAAAAAAAGTGTAAAATTATATCCCATTAATTTCATTTCCTTTTAATTTCCCCACCCAAAAATTGGATATAAGTATAAATTATTTGATGTTTTTTGTGCTATTATATCCGCAAACGGTAAACTCCAGCCACCCAAATCCAGTCATCCCTAAAATGGTGCCCCTAAGGTGGCTACCAGGTAAGTAGCCGGTGCCCGAACGGTTGTCGGGCGGCGCCCGGCGGTACCTATAAAGAGGCATTTTTGCCGCATGTCCGCACGGACCACCGCTCACCGTGCAAGCGCCCCCCTCCAAATTCCACCCCGAACACCTTAAAAAACATAAGTCGCTGATAATCAACACTAATAAAACAAACTGCCTAACAAGCCAAAACACCTAACCCATTAATTAACAACCAATTAAGTGTTCGCCCCCGAACACCCCACTCATCCCCTCCCAAAACCGAACACCTGTACATGGGCACAACTATTTTCGGCTTCGGTGGTTAATTGCTTACTTTAGCTTTAAGCTTACTTTGTGCCTATGAAAAATACCGCTTATTATATACTGCCCCTGGCTATTTTGTTAACCGTGGCATCATGCTCGCCCAAGGTACTGCCCTACGCAGCCACCAACAAGGTATACAACCACCAAACCGATTCGCTGCTGGAAGTGTTTGCCCGCGAGCAGCCTGCCATGTTGGTTGATAGCCTGGGCATGCCCATCCCCAGCGAATGGATTGGCACCGTTAACTTTAACGCCCGCAAGCCCAATTATGTAATTATCCATTATACCGCGCAGGATTCGCTGGCGCAAACCATTAAAACCTTTACGCTGGTAAAACCGCAGGTGAGCGCCCATTACGTGGTGGGCAAGGATGGCAAAGTGGTACACATGCTTAACGATTACCTGCGCGCCTGGCAGGCCGGCATCAGCAAGTGGGGCAGCATTACCGATATGAACAGCTGCTCGATAGGTATCGAGATTGATAACAACGGCCACGAGCCTTTTACCGACCCGCAGGTACGCAGCCTGCTGGCGCTGCTGGCTCAGCTTAAAAAGGCCTATAACATCCCCACAGCCAACTTCATCGGTCACCAGGATATTGCCCCCGCCCGCAAGCCCGATCCGGGCCCGCTATTCCCCTGGAAACTACTGGCCGCCAAAGGCTTCGGCTACTGGCCCGACGAACTGCTTGAACTGCCCCCCGATAACTTTGACTACGCCACCGCCCTGCGCCTCATAGGCTACGATACCAGCAACCTGCCCGCCGCCATAACCGCCTTTAAACGCCATTTTGTACAAATTGAAGACAGCCCCACCATGGGCCAGCTGGATTTAAATGTACTTTATAATGTGTATAGGAAGTATGCCCCCTAACCCCCTGAAGGGGGAACTATAACGGAATAAAAAAGGCCATTCGCTTTTAGCGAATGGCCTTTTTGGTTAAAGCCGCAAATAAAAGGCTCCCCCTTTAGGGGGCTGGGGGGCTGCTATTTCTTCACCCACCCATCCTTCAGCGTTACTGTTCTGTTGAAGATCAGCTTATCATCGGTTGAGTATTTATCCAACGTAAAATATCCTTTGCGCATGAACTGTACGGCGGTGCCGGGTATGGCGTTGGCCAGGTCGGGTTCAATATAGGCGGTTGGGATAATATGCAGGCTGTTGGGGTTGATATAATCTTTAAAGTCGCCTTCTTCGCTTTGCGGGTTCTCTACCTGGAAAAGGCGGTCGTACAGCCTTACTTCGGCGGTTTTGGCGTGCGGTACGCTCACCCAGTGAATGGTACCCTTCACGTTAATGCCGCTGGTATCGTTACCCGATTTTGATTCGGGCAGGTAGCTGCAATGAATTTCGGTTACGTTGCCATCGGCATCTTTCACAAAGTCGTCGCAACGGATGATGTAGGCATTTTTAAGCCTCACCATCAGCCCCACACCCAGGCGAAAGAATTTTTTTGGCGGTACCTCCATAAAGTCTTCCCGTTCAATCCAAAGTTCGCGGCTAAACGGAAACTCGCGGCTGCCGTCGCCATCCTCGGCTTCGGGGTTATTTTCGCCATGCATAATCTCCACCTCGCCTTCAGGGTAGTTGGTCAGGATGCATTTTATAGGGTCGAGCACAGCCATACGGCGCCATGCGGTTTTGTTCAGGTCTTCGCGGATGCAGAACTCCAGCAGGCCAACGTCAATCATGTTTTCGCGTTTGGCTACGCCGATGCGTTCGCAAAACTCGCGGATACTGGCAGGCGTATACCCCCGCCTACGCAGGCCGCTAATGGTAGGCATGCGCGGGTCGTCCCAGCCGTCAACATGTTTTTCAACCACCAGTTGCAGCAGCTTGCGCTTGCTCATTACGGTGTAGTTGAGGTTAAGACGGGCAAACTCGTATTGTTTGGATGGGAAGATGCTTAACTGCTCAATAAACCAATCATACAATGCCCGGTGGGGAATAAACTCCAGCGTACAAATAGAGTGGGTTATCTGCTCAATAGCATCCGATTGGCCGTGGGCAAAATCGTACATGGGATATATGCACCAGGCATCGCCGGTACGGTGGTGATGGGCATGTTTAATGCGGTACATCAAAGGGTCGCGCAGGTGCATGTTGGGTGCAGCCAGGTCAACCTTGGCACGCAGTACTTTAGCGCCATCGGGGTATTTGCCGGCTTTCATATCGGCAAACAACTCCAGGTTTTCCTCAACAGAGCGGCTGCGGTACTGGTTGGGTACGCCCGGCTCGGTAGGGGTGCCTTTTTGATGGGCTATCTCTTCGGCTGTGCTATCGTCAACATAAGCCAGGTTGGCTTTAATAAGCGTTACCGCAAACTCATATAGCTGGTCGAAATAGTCAGAAGCGTACAGTTCTTCGGCCCAGTTAAAGCCCAGCCATTTAACATCTTCTTTAATGCTGTCAACATATTCCACATCCTCCTTAACAGGGTTGGTGTCATCAAAACGCAGGTTGGTTTTACCGTTGTACTTTTGGGCCAAACCAAAGTTAAGGCAAATAGATTTGGCGTGGCCAATATGCAGGTAACCATTGGGCTCGGGCGGGAAACGGGTTAATACCCGGCCGCCGTGCTTGCCGTTGGCTATATCTTCTTCAACAATTTCTTCTATAAAGTTCAGTGATCTTTCTTCGCTCATGAGGGCAAAAATAATAAAAAAAAGCCCCCTCCGCCCCCTAAAGGGGGAACTTTTGAAAGAACGCGGCATCTTGATGCGCTGACGAGCAGTATGCTAATCAAAAGTCTCCCCTTCAAGGGAGATTATTCACGATTTGATTTTTTTAAGGCGTTCATGAAAGCGGCGTTATTTAGAGGGGCTTCTATTGTTTTTAGCAGAAAAACATTAAATTTGAAAAACCGCTAACATCAAACCCTACACCCAACATGAACATGAAGCAAGGCAACTACATGAACTTTACGGATATGACTCCCGAAGAGATGGCCTTTTTACAACAAGCTACCGCAAACCTCACCGAAAGCCAAACCGACTATTTTTATATGGTTTATAGCAGCAAAAGGAAATCGGCACAGGAAATACTGATTTTTACCCTGCTTGGCTTTATAGTGGTTGCAGGCGTGCAGCGTTTTGCTTTGGGACAAATAGGAATGGGTTTGCTTTACCTTTTTACCGGTGGTTTTTGCCTGATAGGAACAATTGTTGATTTGGTGAACAATAAATCGCTTGTATTAAAGTATAATAAAGAGATGGCTTACGATAGTCACCGGATGGCGTTAATGACGCCTTAAACCAAGGCCATACTTATTTCTATATTTGTTCATGAAACTATCCGCACTTACTGCTTACCTTGAAAGCCTTGCGCCGCTTGTTTACCAGGAAGATTATGATAATGCAGGCCTTATTGTAGGCCACCCCGACCAGGAAATATCCCAGGCGCTGCTTTCTTTAGATTGTACCGAAGCGGTTGTTGACGAAGCCATTGCTACAGGCTGCCAGTTAATTATATCCCATCACCCTATAGTTTTCAGGGGATTAAAGAAGTTTAACAGCAAAACATATGTGGAGCGCGTGGTTGAGAAAGCCATTCGCAAGGGTATAGCCCTGTACGCCATTCACACCAATCTTGATAATGTCATGCACGGGGTTAACAGCCGCATATGCGATACCCTTGGCCTTAAAAACTGCCGCATACTACTGCCTAAACATAACCTGATTAAAAAGCTGGTTACCTTTGTACCCCACAGCCATGCCGATGCCGTGCGCGAAGCATTGTTTGCCGCCGGGGCGGGTAATATTGGCAACTACAGCGAAGTTAGCTTTAACGCCGAGGGAACCGGCACATTTAAAGGGAATGAACTAACGGTACCTCATGTAGGCGAGCCGGGCAAACGTCACCGCGAAAGCGAAGTTTGCATCCAAACCGTTTACCCGGCCAACCTGGAGAGTAAAATAATAATGGCCCTGATACTGGCCCACCCTTACGAAGAGGTAGCTTACGACCTGTACAGCTTAACCAACCAAAACCAACAGGTAGGATCGGGTATGATTGGCGAGCTGGAAGTACCCACCAACCAGGAATCGTTTTTGTTTCATGTAAAAGATAAGATGCGCACGCACGTGATAAGGCATACCGCTTTTACCCACAAACCCATCAAAAAAGTGGCTGTTTGCGGAGGCTCGGGAGGCTTTTTACTGAAGCATGCCATAGCCGCCGGGGCCGACATTTTCATCACCTCCGACTACAAGTATCACGAGTTTTTTGATGCCGAAGGAAAGATAGTGATTGCCGATATCGGACACTTTGAGAGTGAACAATTTACGGTGCAATTATTGTATGAAATAATTAGAAAAAAATTCCCTATCTTTGCCGTCCGTTTAACAGAAGTAAATACAAACCCCGTCAAATATTTTATTTAATGGAACAAACCGTAGAACAGAAGCTTAAAGCTTTATACGAACTCCAAACCATCCACACTAAAATTGACAGAATACGCCAGGTACGTGGCGAGCTGCCAATGGAAGTTGCCGATCTGGAAGATGATGTTGCAGGCCTTGAAACCCGCATACAGAAAATCAAATATGAGCTGGATGATGTAGAGGATGAGATTGTAACCCGCAAAAACCTGATCAAAGATGCTCAGGCCAACATCAAAAAATACGAAGCGCAACTTAACGAAGTTAAGAACAACCGCGAGTATGATGCGATATCAAAAGAAATTGAGATACAAGGATTAGATATACAGGTAAGTGAAAAGAAGATAAGGGAATATGGTTTCGAGATAACTTCAAAAACCCAGGTGTACGAAAAAGCCCTTGCCGATCTGGAAGCACGTAAGAACGATCTTGATGCCAAAAAAGATGAGTTAGGTGTTATTACCGCCGAAACTGAAAAAGAAGAGAACGACCTTGTTGCCCAGGCAGAAAAAGCTATCCCGAATATTGAAGAGCGTTTATTTACAGCTTATACCCGTTTGCGCCAAAATGCAAAAAATGGTTTAGCAGTAGTAACCATTCAACGCGATTCATGCTCTGGCTGTTTTAACCAGATCCCGCCTCAGCGCCAGTCGGATATCCGTCAACGCAAAAAGATCATCGTTTGCGAACATTGCGGACGTATCCTGGTTGATGAGCAGATGGCTTTGGAAGCCGAAACGGTATAAGCAAACCACTTATAAAATTAATATAAAAGGCATCTTCAGGGTGCCTTTTTTTGTTGACTGAGTTTTTATGAGAAGATCAAGGTTCCTTTATTTTATGCTCATTACAGCTACCATAATTACTGGCCTGCTTTCCCGGCATTTTAAAAGCATACCATTGTTTGTTGGCGATATTCTTTGGGCGCTGATGGTTTATTTTATCGCGCGCTTCCTGTTTATCAATAAGCCTATAAAATTCGTAGTTGTTGCAAGTTTATTGTTTTGCTTCGCGATAGAGTTCAGCCAGCTTTATAAAGCGCCCTGGATAAATAATTTGAGGCATACCCTGTTTGGCAGGCTTGTTTTAGGCGAAGGCTTTTTATGGAGCGATTTGCTGTGTTATGTGGTTGGTGTGGGGATAGGTTGTATTATTGACTTTTACATACTTAAAAAAGGCCCAAAATAGCCTAAAACATACTCGTCTGCCTGCCCCTCCTCGGCACAAATAAGCTATAGTCATACTCCGGCATCTGCCGGCCATCCAAAAAGCGGTTACAGGCCATCCTGAACATCTGGTGGATAGATTCGGCCACCTTTCCTTCACCACTCATGCGCCTGCCAAAGTCGCTATCATTCAGGTTACCATCGTGGCAGGACCGGATCATGTTCAACACCTTTTCGGCACGGTTGGGGAAAGCTTTATAGATCCAGTCGCTAAATAATTCGGCAATACTCCCATTAAGGCGCACTATAGTAAAGCCGGCAGCTAAAGCGCCCCTATCGGCTGCAGCCTTGATAATGTTGGGCACTTCGTTACTGTTCAAACCCGGAATTATAGGTGCTGCCATTACCCTTACCGGAATGCCTTTTTCTGAGAGCCTTTGAACAACAGCCAGCCTGCCGGTGGCGGTAACCGTTCTTGGCTCCAGTTTTTGCCGAAGTTGTTCGTCAAGGGAAGTAATTGATACGTTAACATGAACCAGGTTCATGGCGGCCAGTTCGGTCAAAATATCCAGGTCGCGCAGTACCAGGTTGTTTTTGGTGATGATGGCTACCGGGTTTTTATATTTCAGGAAAACCTCCAGCAGCCGTCGGGTAATTTGCAAATCGCGTTCAATGGGCTGATAACAATCGGTATTGCCCGATAGCAGGATGCATACCGGTTTATAATTTTTTTTGTTAAAATATTGTTCCAGCAATTCAGGAGCGTTGCGCTTTACAATAATCTTGCGTTCAAAATCAAGGCCGGCGCTAAAGCCATAATACTCATGCGTGTTGCGGGCATAGCAGTAAATACAACCATGCTCGCAGCCCTGGTAGGGGTTTATGGAGTACATGTGGCTTAAATCGGGACTATTTGATTCGCTTACAATTTTTTTAGGATTTTCTTCAAAAAGCTGCGTGGCGCTGTTTTCAAGCAACGGTTCGTCAAGCCCTTCCATATGGTCGGCCACGTATTTGCTTTTCAAAAATTTGTTGTGGGTATTAACCTGTGCCCCCCTGCCCTTAAAAAAATCGGGGTTGTCCTCATGCGCCATAAGGCAAATTTGCTAAATTAATTAGCAAATTACAAATCTATCAGCTTGTTTTTAATACTATATAAAACCAGTCCTACCCGGCTTTTTATCTGTAGCTTTTCAAAAAGATGATCGCGGAAACTATCAACCGTACGCACGCTGATATTCATGGTGTCGGCAATCTCCTTGTAGGTAAGTTCGGTACTTGTAAGGCGCAGGAATTCAATTTCGCGGGGGTTTAGCTGCACCTGGGCTTCCTTATCGATGTTAAAATTATTTAATAGGTGGCGGGTAACAAAATCCGGGTAAAACAGGTCGCCTTCACTTACTTTAATCAGTGCGCGTTCAAATTCGTCGGGCTCGGCATCTTTTAGTAAATATCCTTTTACGCCAGCCCTTACCATTAATAATACCTTCTCGGCATCTTCAAACATGGATAGGATAATGATACGGATAGACGGATGATATTTGCGAAGCCATTGCGCGGTAGATATGCCATCCATTACCGGCATATTAATATCAAGCAAAATAATATCAGGCACAAGCCCTGCGCTAATACTTCCTATTAATTCCTGCCCGTGCGTGGCTTCAAATAGTATATTATAGCCACCAAAGCTATCAATGAGCGCTGCAATGCCACTCCTGAAAAGGCGATGATCATCTACCAGGGCTATTTGAATGGGTTTCGTTAGCATAATTTTCTTCAACCAGGGGGTTAAGTGACAGCTTAATAGTACAGCCTTGTTTGAGCGAACTGGTTATAACAGCCTCAGCCCCAATCAAACCCGCCCTATTTTTCATGTTACGCAACCCCGATCCGCTTTTGTCGGTCAGCAATTCGGGTTGGAAACCTGCGCCATCATCTTCGATGGTCAAATTAAACATTTGTGCATTATAATACAAACCGATTTTAATGTTTGCTGCATCCGCATGTTTCAACGCGTTATTTAGCGCCTCCTGGAATATCCTGAACAATACCAGTTCGCGCTGCTCGCCAAGGGAGTACATTTCGCCCTCAACGTTTAAATCCATATTAATAAGGCCGCTCTTGTTCACCCTTATCGCCTCCAGTTCCAGCGTTTTCACCAGGCCTAACGCGTTGATATGTTCAAAACTTAAACTTTTTGAAAGGTTACGCAAATCTGTAATGGTTTGCGCTATAAGTTCACGGCTGTCATTCAACTTTACCTTTTGTTCGTCGGTAAGCTTGTTGGCCAGCAGGCCCATATTGAGTTTTACAAATGATAATACCTGGGTAATGTTATCGTGCATCTCGCGGCTTACATAGTTCAGGGTTTCTTCCTGTATCTCTATCCGGGTTTTTAACAACTCCTGTTTAAACGACGATTTCAACTCGGCCTTCTCCATGGCATTTTTATTTTGTTTTTTTTGAAACATCAATAAAAAACCAACCATAAAAAACCCCAGCAACAGCAGTAAAGCTGTACCGGCTATAATTATAAGAATAACTTGTTCGTCTTTGAAAAGCATAAAAAGGCAGATATTAAAAGTGGGTTTAGTAATAGGCTTGAAATTCCCGACTGCTCAATTGCAAGGATAAGAAAATAGCGGCTATTTTCATACGATGTATTATTCAAAACTACGTTGGGGAGGAATCAAAATGTTTCGGGTGCAGCAAATAGTCGCTATTCAGCAATACGTTTATTGTTATAAGAACATAGGAAAGCATACGCCAATAGACCATTTAACAATAGATTTGAAATTCCCGGGATACTCGTCGCAACAATATAAAAATGATAATTATTTTTATATATCATATAACTAAAACAAGCATAAAACAGCGTGTTTGACAAGAAGAAAAAAAGCAGCCCAGTTGCAGCTAAAAACGGTGGATGTTTTAAAAGAGCCAACCGCTCATCTGCCTCTTCAAATAGCGAGCGATAATAAATACAAATTAATACTACCAAAAATATGCCCTGTAGTACTATTGCAATTGTAGCACGTTTAAAAAATCCCTGTATATATACAATATCAACCAAAGAAAGCAATATTGGTATTGCAGCAAATTTATAAACCGATTTCCTGTATCGTTCATTTTTAACAAGCGACGCTAAAAACCATGTAAATAGGGCAAGTTCCAGCAAGCCCTCAAGATTATTGCACCAGGCGTTGCTTTTTTCCAATAGCATTAGATTAAAATAATTAACCAATTCATAAATAATTACGAACGCAAAATATGGCAGAAACCATTTAAAATTCCTGTCAAGATGCTTGTAAGCGTAAAGGCAAAAAGCAAAGGTTATAGGGAGCGATACCAGGTATAAATTATATAACATTCAATATTTATGTACATTAAGTTTTAGCCTCTTACAAAATTAGCACAGCACCTTATCGGCTGTCGTAAAGTGTAAAGATAGCTTTGCGGATTTATATGAACAGAAAAAAAGTACATAACAATAAGACACTGATTATCAGAACAGAAATATTCGACATTATTTATATCGATGTGCGATAAGCCCTAAGATTTTTATATGTCAAAAACGAAAATTTGCATCGAGATATTTATAGTCTTACTAAGCAGAAGGTTTCTATTACAATCAATTAACCATAATATAGACGATGCAAAATAACATGAGAAACGCTAACTATAAACTGCGGCAACGGTCTGAATTTTGTGAAAGATTAACAAAAATAAATTAAAAACCCGATAAGTAAAGAAAGAGGATTTGACTTTGTTAACGGTCAGCAATCGTTACTATCTTACTTATCGGATGTAAATTTATTTTAAATCTATGCGGTACAATCAGGTGGGCAGTTTTTCCCTTGATTTACCGGATCCAATCCTTCGGCCAGTAAACTATTATCTGATAACGCGTCAGTATGGTTACTGTCTTTACTAACGGTCCCGGCAAGCATCACGGTTGTTTGGCCCGGTGTTGTAGGGTGCGTTTCATCATAACTGGCCAAATGAACCCGCACACCGGTAGCATGTGCCGGCAGCTTGTTTACAAAATCTTTAAATGCGTCGATATCAAACCAAACAGACTTGGTATCATTAATACCATGTGTTTTGTCGATAACTGTTTTACGGGTGGCGTGGTAGTGGTCTACCATTTTTTTTGCTTCGGTTAAATCAATTTTTTTCATGTTAATAAGGGGGTTTTAATTAGGGTTATACGTGTTTAAACTGCATTGAGTTATTAAAAACAAGTATAATTTATTTTAACTATAAATCCACACCATCTGATATTTTAATAATATTTTTTGGCCGTTTACTGTGCTACCACTACCAAAGCGTGCAAGAATTGTTAGCTAATATTCAGCGACAGATACAGGCGAAGTAGCCATGCCGCATGGCCGGAATATGAATTCAAAAAAATATCTTGGATATTATGCCTCGTGCGAGTCATCTAATAAAAAAACAAACAGCTCTTTGGGGCCATGGGCGCCAAGCACCAGGGTTTTTTCAATATCGGCAGTGCGACTGGGGCCGGTTACGTTGGTGATCATTGATGGCAGGCGATTGCCATATTTATTTTTTAGGAGTTTAAACCCATCCTTAATATCCATCACCATTTGCGATGTATAAGCCAGCACAATATGTACCGGCGGATAAATGCTTAAGCGCCGGCCGGCCATATTGCCATTGGATAGCAAAATGCTGCCATTACGGGCTATCAAAGCTTCGCACAGGGTAAATCCTACTTCGGCCAGTTCAAAGTCTTTATCGGTTTCGTAAAAGGGGTATTCAAAACGGGCGAGTACCTCCTGCAGGCCGGGCTCCCAGCAATATATTTTATGCCAGTTACGTTCTTCGGCCAGGGTAAGCAGGGTTTCTATAAATTGCACCTCGTCTTCGCAAAAAATAAACTGGCCGTTAACGGCAGTAAATTGCTCGGCAAAAACAACCTCGGGTATTTCATCATCGGTTGCATAAAGCGGCAGGTCTTCCAGTTGGGGATATGGGTTGTCCCTTTTCTCCAATAGCGCCTTGCGTATCTTTTTAAGCAGTTTTTCTTTTGATGTGGTAATATCCCTCATGGTACAAAAAGGAAAGCCACCAGCTAAGCTGATGGCTTTTTTATAAAGTATCTAATTAAAACTTCGGATCGGGCTCATCCATCCTTGATAACTCAGGATTGATCACATTCTCGGGTATCGCATTGTTATCAGGTACTAAAGTTGGTTCGCCGTTTACAAACTTATCATAAGCAGTACGGTGCTCAAAAGGGCGTTTGCCCAAAAGTTCTTCCAGGTCGGCCTGGAACAATACTTCTTTCTCCAATAACTTTTTCGCAACTTTTTCTAATCCGTCGCGGTGTTTAATCAGCAATTCTTTTGTTTTGGCATACACATCTTCAACCAGGCTTCTTACTTCCGAGTCGATAAGGTTTGCGGTGACATCAGAGTATGGTTTGCTAAACTGGTTTTCGCCTTGCGGATCGTAAAACGATACGTTACCAACTTTACCGTTCATGCCATATATTTTTACCATGCCATAAGCCAGGCGGGTAATGCGTTCCAGATCGCTCAGGGCACCGGTGGTAATTTTGCCGAAAGTAATATCTTCGGCAACACGACCACCCATTGATAATATCATATCATCAATCAACTCTTCTTTAGCAACCAGGAACCTTTCGTTTGGCAGGTACTGGGCATATCCTAAAGCGGCAACGCCACGCGGTACAATAGAAACTTTAACCAGCGGATCGGTATGTTCTAAAAACCATCCGGCTATAGCATGGCCGGCTTCGTGGTAAGCTACAACGCGTTTTTCTTCGGGCGAAATCAGGGTGTTTTTTTTCTCCAACCCACCAATTACACGGTCAACCGCATCCTGAAAATCCGACATGTCAACCGCCTCTTTGTTTTTACGGGCCGCTATAAGGGCAGCCTCGTTACAAACGTTGGCAATTTCGGCACCTGCAAAACCAGGGGTTTGCGCCGATAATTTTTTGGCATCAACATCATCAGCTAATTTAAGCGGTTTTAAGTGAACCTTGAAGATCTGCTCACGGCCATTCAAATCGGGTTTATCAATAGATACCTGCCTGTCAAAACGTCCGGGACGTAATAAGGCCGAATCCAATACATCGGGGCGGTTGGTTGCGGCAAGGATAATGATACCCGAATCGGTACCAAAACCATCCATCTCTACCAACAGCTGGTTCAATGTGTTTTCGCGCTCATCGTTACCACCAACAATATTGTTTTTACCACGGGCACGGCCAATGGCATCAATCTCGTCAATAAATATAATACATGGCGCTTTATCTTTTGCCTGGCGGAACAAGTCGCGCACACGTGATGCACCTACACCCACAAACATCTCCACAAAATCAGATCCTGAGAGGGAGAAGAACGGAACGTGGGCTTCGCCGGCAACGGCTTTTGCCAATAAGGTTTTACCTGTACCCGGCGAACCTACAAGCAATGCGCCTTTAGGAATTTTACCACCCAGGTTGGTGTATTTTTTAGGGTTTTTCAGGAAATCAACAATTTCCATAACCTCTTGCTTGGCCTCTTCTAAACCGGCAACATCATTAAATGTAACGGTTACCTGTGCCTCTTTATCAAACAAGGTTGCTTTTGATTTGCCGATATTGAATATCTGGCCACCCGGGCCACCGCCCGAACCACCACTCATACGGCGCATGATAAATATCCACACTGCTGCAAATAATATCACCATAATTACACCCTGTACAAGCCAGTTTGATAAAAAGCTTTCGCGGCCCTGTTGCAATTCAAGCGAAACATCACTTAAAGATGGGTCGGCAGCTTGTGCTGCAGCAATTGATTTTTTAAGGCTCTCAAAAGAGTCGTCGGTAAAAGTATACTGGGGGCCGCTGCTTCCTGCAAACATGTGCTGCTCTTTACCAAGGGCAGTATATTCTGGCTTGGTATCAAGGCTTTGCTTTTTAATATATACTTCACCAATGATCAAATCGCCGCTTTTATAAGCTATAATTTTTTCAACATCATGCTGCTTAAGCATCTTGGTTTCAAAATCCTGGTAGGTTATCCGTTTACCGGTATCATTGCTTAACAGTGTTGTTGCAAGCAGGAATGCTAATACAATGATGCCATATATCCACATAATATTAAACTTAGGTGGCTTAGGCGGCGTTTTTTTATTCAGGATCTTCCTGATCGGTTTCGGACTTTCTGATTTATTATCGTTATCTTTCATCTCTTTGTTACGAGCTCAAACTTACTATCTATAATTTAAAAAACAAGGTTATTACCATGACGCTATTGCAAGCCTTTATGTGACTATAGCTTAAGCGCTTTTGTAATATTTTATTTCGGCATCACCCCACAATTCTTCTACGCCATAAAATTCACGCTTGTCTGTCCGGAAAACGTGGATCACAACATCCACGTAATCAAGTAGTATCCACTCGCCATATTCCAAACCTTCTTTACGCCAGGGCTCGGTTTGGGTTGCTTTAAAAATTTCATCTTCAATGCTGTTGGCTATCGCTTTTACCTGCGTGCTTGAATCGGCATGGCAAACTACAAAGTAATCTGTTACCGAACTATTTAGGTTACGAAGGTCTAACCTTACAATTTCATTACCTTTTTTTTCCTGGATACCATGTATCGCAAGTTCAGAAATATAGGTTGATTGCCCTACCTTTTTATTTTTTACCATCAAAAAGAATTAGTTTTGAACGTTTTTTGGTTAAAAATTATTACACTTTGCAAAATAACATATTTTCGGCATTATTTGTTGGTCAAAATTTAGTAACAATTAAAGAAGTTGATTCAACCAACACTTACCTTAAAACATTACTGTCAAATTCCAAGCCATTGCCCGAAGGTACAGCCATTATGGCAGAAAGCCAATTTGCCGGGCGGGGCCAGCAGCAAAACAAATGGCATAGCGAGCCGGGCAAAAACCTAACTTTTAGTATTTTGCTAACCCCCTCATTTTTACCTGTTTTACAACAATTTGACCTTACGCGGGCTATAAGCCTGGGCGTAATTGAGGCGCTTAATCCGCTGCTGGGCGACCGCTTAAAAATAAAATGGCCAAACGATATTTATTATGACGACCACAAACTTGGCGGTATTTTGATTGAAACACACCTGCAGGGCGACAGGATAAAAGATGCCATTATTGGTATTGGGCTTAATATAAACCAGGAGCATTTTGAGGAGGGTGCCGGCAATGCCATATCTGTAAAGCAGATATTACAAAAGGATTATGATTTACGAGCTTTATTATTAGAAATTTGCGGGCATATTGAAGGATACTATCTTAAGCTTAAAGCCGGTAAATCTTTGTTTGTAAGGAACGCTTATTTAAACCGACTATACTGGTTAAACGAAGCAAGAAATTTCCGGTCAGACGGTGAAACGTTTACGGGGACCATTGTTGGGGTGAAAGATGAAGGGGTGCTGGTAGTTGAACATAATAATTTGGGCACCCGTGAGTTTAGCTTAAAACAAATTGAATTTTTAAATAAATAATACATGAAAAAGTTATTGTTATTGATGGTAGCGCTGGTTATTTGCGCCGGGGCCTATGCACAAATTGAAACACCGGTACGCTGGGCATACGCGGCAAAAAAACTGAACAGTAAAGAGGCCGTTGTATATTTAAAGGCAACCATACAACCCGGCTGGCACATTTACTCGCTTAATGTTGGCGATGGCGGCCCGATAAAAACATCCTTTGAATTTACACCGTCAAAACTTTACGCGCCGGTTGGCAAAACCACCGAGCCAAAACCACTGTCTAAATACGAGGAATCATTCAAAATGAATGTTACTTATTTTGAAAAAGAGGTTGTTTTTTCGCAAAAAATAAGCTTAAAGTCGGCAACGGCCGGCAGTGTAACAGGTAAGCTTACTTATATGACCTGTAACGATAAAAAATGTCTTCCACCAGATGATGTAGATTTCACCATTCCTTTAGGCAAATAATTACCAGGGAATAAAAAGATGAACCTATTTAAAAAGATCAACTGGTTACCAACGTCAATAGCTGTAGTAACCCTGCTTATTATATTTGGCTTAAACGCGCCAAAACCGGTTTACGCGGCGCAAAAAAGCGGTAAGGATACAACAGCGGCGCCTGCCGATATACAGTTTACCAGTATCCCTACCGCGGCCGATAGTATTGCCATACGTAAAAAGGCGGCAATGCAGGATGCAGAAAAACTTTCGCAACAAGCAGCAGCAGCGGCAAAACAATCGGTAGTTGCTGCCAAACAAGCGGCTCATTCAAAACCCGAGGTACCAAAAACACTTTGGCAAATATTTATAGAGGGCCTTATTGGGGGCTTTACCGCGGTAATACTCCCTTGTATTTACCCTTTATTGCCATTAACCGTTAGCTTTTTTACCAAAAAGAGCGGCAGCCGCAGTAAAGCAATTATGCAATCCTCTATTTACGGGGTATCAATCATTGTAATATACGTAACGCTTGGATTATTAATCTCTATAATTTTTGGTTCAAGCGCGCTTAACCAGCTGGCTACAAATGGCATATTCAATATGTTTTTCTTCCTGCTGCTTATTGTTTTTGGTATATCGTTCCTGGGGGCATTTGAAATTACATTGCCAAGTTCACTGGCCAACAAGCTCGACGAAAATGCTGACAAAGGAGGCCTTGCAGGCATCTTTTTTATGGCATCAACCCTGGTGGTTGTTTCGTTTTCATGTACCGGGCCTATTATAGGCACATTGCTGGTAGATGCCGCCTCAAAAGGCGACAGGCTTGGGCCGGCAATGGGCATGTTTGGCTTTTCTTTAGCGCTGGCATTGCCGTTTACTATTTTTGCTTTGTTCCCCTCTGCCTTAAAAAGCTTACCAAAATCGGGCGGATGGCTAAACAGTGTAAAGGTGGTTTTGGGCTTCCTTGAATTGGCTTTCGCCCTGAAGTTCTTATCGAATGTTGACCTGGCCTATCATTGGCATTGGTTTGACAGGGAAGTGTTTTTATCGCTTTGGATAGCCATTGGTATAATGGTAGGGCTGTATCTTTTAGGCAAAATTAAGTTTTCACATGATAGCGATGCGCCCTATCTATCTATCCCAAGGGTGTTTCTGTCCATAATTGTATTTGCATTCGTAGTTTATATGATTCCGGGCCTGTGGGGCGCTCCGCTCAAATCTATCGGAGCCTTTTTACCACCAATAGGCACACAGGACTTTGACCTTTCGCCGGTGCCGGGAGGCGCTATTGCCACCACAGCAAAACAAGATGGCAGAGCGCGAAAATATGCTGCAAATTATTCGGCCCTTACCATAAAAGGCCTGGCCCCATGGTTTGATTACGACCAGGCTTTGCAGGTTTCAAAAGAACTGCATAAACCAATACTGATTGATTTTACAGGCTTTGCCTGCGTTAACTGCCGAAACATGGAAGCCAACGTATGGTCGGACCCGGTGGTATTTAGTAAACTACAGAACGACTTTGTACTTTTACAACTTGTGGTAGATGATAAAGCGGCCTTAGATATTAAAGATCAGTACACATCAACCTACAGTTTTAAAAAGATAACTAACATTGGCGATAAGTGGAGCGAGTTGGAAGCAAGCCGCTTCAACTCAAATTCGCAGCCATTATATGTGATGCTTGATAGCGATGGCAGGGAAATGACCGATAAAAACGGAACTGTTTTGCCACACTATAATGCCGACTACCATATTGACCGTTACATCAAATTTTTAGATAGCGGTATAGCCGCTTATAAAAAGTGATACAGCGTTAAAAAATTAAGTGTAAATTCGCGGCAACTTTTAAAAGTTTGCCGCGTTTTTTGGTTACGGGGTTGTTTAAAAGCCACTAATTAAATTATTCAATTTTTTAAGGTAGGGTTTAACAAGCCATATCAGGATAAAAAATGACGCAGATTAAAAAAATAGGACTTTATACTTCGGGCGGAGATTCGCCGGGCATGAACGCTGCCATCAGGGCGGTTGTACGTACGGCTATATATTATGGTATCGAGGTGATGGGCATTCGCCGTGGTTATGAAGGCATGACTAAGGGCGATTTTGTACCCATGAACCGCAAATCGGTTTCAAACATTATTCAACGCGGCGGTACTATACTAAAAACCGCACGCTGCGATAACTTCCGCACGCCCGAAGGCCGCCAGCAGGCATATGACCATCTTAAAAAAAATAACATTGATGCCCTTGTAGGTATTGGTGGCGATGGTACATTTACCGGGGCCAAAGTTTTTGGTGCCGAATATGATATGCCTATCATTGGCCTGCCAGGTACTATTGATAACGATTTAATGGGCACCGATTTTACTATAGGTTATGATACCGCCATTAATACGGTTGTTGAGGCTGTAGATAAAATTCGCGACACAGCAGAATCACATGACCGCCTGTTTATAGTTGAGGTAATGGGGCGCGACTCGGGCCTGATCGCCTTACGTACAGGCATTGCCGCAGGAGCCGAAGCTATACTTATCCCCGAACATAAAGGCGGCATGGAAGGCTTATTTAACCGCCTTGAGCACGGCCGTAAAGATAAAACATCGCGTATTGTAATTGTTGCCGAAGGCGAAGAAGCCGGTGGTGCATTTGAGGTAGGGCGCCTGGTACAGGAGCGTTTCCCTAATTATGATACCCGCATATCTATACTGGGCCACATCCAGCGTGGTGGCGCCCCAAGCTGTATGGATAGGGTTTTGGCCAGCCGGGTAGGCGCAGCCGCTGTTGAAGCTTTAAGAGACGGCCACCGCAACGAGATGATTGGTATCATCCACAACGAAATTGCCTATACACCGTTTGAGCACGCCATTAAACACCATGTGGAGATTAATCCCAACCTATTGAAGCTGGTTGAGATTTTATCGATGTAATTTTACTGAAACAAACATATTATTTATATAGAGGCACAAATTGTTGTGTCTCTATATATTTAAAAACCGAAAATCCGGTCATTATAGCAAAGCGTCTTCCTGCTTTGCTTCCCTTAAATACTTGTCAGGCTTTCTTTTTCAAACTGCTCATCAATTGATCATACAGGTCATCGCTATCGGTTTCACGTGGTTTAAGTTTCTTAACCGTAGCCCGTTTGCCTTTTGATTTGGCCTTGATAATTTTTAGCAACTCGTCGTTGTATTCATCTTTGAATTTAGATACGTCAAAATCCTCGGCATATTGGTTAATAAGGGCAAGGCCAACGTCAAGTTCTTTTTTACTTACAGTTACATCTTTGGCTATATCCAGATCTTCGGCACTACGTATTTCCTGTGCAAAACGAATTCGGGTAACTACCAGCGCATGATCAACAGGGTGCACAATACACAGGCTTTCGGTACTGCGCAGTACAAAGCGTGCCAGCCCCGCTTTTTTTGACTGGATGAGGGCTTTCAGCAAAAGTGCATAGGCCTTGTTGCTTTTAGTATCGGGCTCGGTATAGTAGGATGTTTCGTAAAACATAGGGTTTACGTCGGCAATATCCACAAAGCTTTCAATCTCGATGATCTTACTTTTTTCGGGTGCGGCATCCTCAAAATCCTGGTCCTCTACAATCACATAATCGTCATTGGCCAGTTTGTAACCCTTCACAATTTTATCGTAGGGTACCTGCTTATGCGTTTTCTCGTTTACCCGCTGATACCTGATGCGTGAATGATCGCGGCTATCAAGCATATCCAAATCAAGCGAACTTGTTTGCACTGCCGAATACAGTTTAACCGGGATGCTAACCAATCCAAAACCAATTGAACCTTTCCAGATAGACCTCATATCAAAATATTTATCGTTTGCCTGTTACTACATGATGTAACCACGATAAACCCAAACGGTTTTTAAATAATTGACTTACAGGCATACGGAGAAAAAACAAAACAAATCCCCCTGGTTTTTCATTACCCCGGTATTCAAGGCCCCAACAATAGTTCATTATACCTGTTACATATTAAACTATCTGCCCGTCATTACAGTCATACAAACAAAAAATAACCATACACATTACATCATGAAGAAGCTATTCATCATTGCCACCCTGCTAACATTTACTTACGGAGCCTTTGCGCAGGCTGTTGATTTGCGCCGCAAAATAGAAGTTACCGGCACCGCCGAGCAGGAAGTTACTCCCGATATCATCAACGTTACCATATCGCTGCAGGAATATATGGATGGTAAAAAGCACATCCAGATCTCGGACCTGGAAGACCAGCTTGAAAAAGCTGTTAAGGATGCAGGTATACCTGCCGCTGATTTTACCGTAAATAATGTATCGGCCTGGAACAATACCTTCCAGAAAAAGAAACAGCCTGATTTTTTAGCCGGCAAACAATACGGGCTGCGGATAAAAGACCTGAACAAGTTTAACCAGATTGTATCTAAAATAGATCCTAAAGGTATTCAGTCGACCAATATTGACAGCTACGACTATTCAAAAATAAACGAGCTGAAAAACGAACTGAAACTTAAAGCGCTGCTTTCGGCACGCGATAAGGCTTCATTTTTATTGAACGGACTTGGCAACAAACTGGGCGATGTGCTTAACATTACCGAAAGTGATAACAGCAGCTTCCCCCAGCCACGCCAGTACAACACCATGATGTATAAAGCTGCCGTTGCCGATGCCCCTCAATCCGACATCGACTTTAAAAAGATCAAGATCAGCCTGCAGATAAACGCAGTGTTTGAGATAAAGTAGGCCCCCGGACCTCCTAAATCCTCCCAGGCAGGCTACTGTGTTTACACATCTGTTTAGAATCGCATCACTAAACAAAACTGATGTCATTTCGAACGAATCAGAGGTGGATTTAAGTGGTGGGGTGAGGAGAAATCTTATACGTCCTACATTCCGACAGGCTTTTTGGGATGTAAATTGTCTAAGATTTCTCTTTCGCCCCCTCACTCCTGCCCCTACTGCTCTATCGAAATGACATTTTCTTTTATTAAAAAGATGGGTACACACAGTAGCTCCGATGGGAGGGGTTTAAAAACATGCCCTTTCAAAAGTCTCCCCTGCCAGGGGAGGTTTAGAAGGGGCTTCTCAAACATTCTGACCGTTTTTCCTGTTACCCCTAAAAAATCACGGAATTATGCAATGGTTTGGCAGGGGCGAAAGCGATAATGTAGAAGATCAGCGTGGCAGCGGCGGTGGTCGCGGTATAGCAATTGGCGGCGGAATACTGGGCCTTATTGGGGCTGTAATTTATATGTTTACGGGGATTAACCCCTCGCAGCTACTTAACCAGGGTGGCGGCGACCAGCAACAACAAACCGAGCAACAAAACCCCAATGCACCCGAAGACAACGGCAAAAAATTTGTGCGTGTAGTACTTAAGGATACCGAGGACATTTGGGCCAAACTATTTAACGATATGGGCAGGCAGTACCAGGACCCTAAGTTGGTTTTATTTACCGATTATGTGCAATCGGCCTGCGGTAACGCCAGCTCGGCCACGGGGCCGTTTTATTGCCCCGGCGACGCCAAAGTATATATAGATTTGAGTTTTTACGACGAACTTAAAACGCGTTTTGGTGCCGGCGGCGACTTTGCCAATGCCTACGTTATAGCGCACGAAGTGGGGCACCATGTGCAAAACCTGCTGGGGGTAAGTGCAAAAATGGACCAGGCCCGCAGCCGGATGAGTGAACGCGAATACAACAAACTATCGGTAAAGCTTGAATTACAAGCCGATTTTTACGCTGGTGTTTGGGCTCATTACGAGCAAAGCATTAATAAGGCAATTAACGAAAAAGATATAGAAGATGCCTTGAATGCAGCCAACGCCATTGGCGACGACCGTTTACAAAAACAAAGCCAGGGCCATGTGGAACCCGACAGCTTTACCCATGGCACCAGCGCCCAGCGTGTTTACTGGTTTAAAAAAGGCTACGAAACAGGCGATGTAAAACAAGGGAACACGTTTGCCGATGACAGGTACGCTTTTCTGGCTAATTAGTCATTGCGCTGCGCGGTCATTTGCTGACGCGTTATTGGTCATTGGTGTGTCGTTTACAACGTAATTGGATTGGCATTTACTATTGTTAAATATCGCATAATACCATTTCTGCCACTTCCTCGCCTACCAAACTTCCCATAGCTACACCCATGCCGTTACAGCGTACCGCGCAGAAAACATGGGGCTGTACCGCTTTCACTATCGGGCTTAGTTGTTCGCCGAAGCCCATGATGCCGCTCCACCAGTAATCAATCTCTGTTTTTTGATCGGGGAGGATAACCTGGTCTAAATAGGTTAAGAGTTTTTCCTTAACCTCATCTGTATGCCCAAACTCCCAGGTTTCTTCGGCCTTGTAATTCAGGTTGCGGCCGCCGCCAAATAGCACACGGTTATCAATGTTCCTGAAATAATAGTACCCTTCGTTAAAATGATAGGTGCCCTTCAGTTTTAAACCATCAACAGGTTTTGTAACCAGTACCTGTCCCCTGCCGGGCACCACATCCAATTCCGGGTACAACTGGCTTGCAAATGCATTTGTTGCCAGTATTACTTTGCCTGCCTTAAAAGTACCCTGTGTAGTTTGCAGCCTAACGCAAGCAGCCTCGTGCTCAATTGCCGATACCTGTACGTTATTTAAAACCAACACTCCCAGCTCATACACTTTATACAATAAAGCCCGCATCATTTTACCGGTGTCAATCTGTCCCTCAAAGCGGTTGTAAATTATGCTGGTTACATTATTGAAGCCAAAATCTGCAATTTTTTCATTCGCAACTGCATAAATGTCAGTGGTCCCGATAATGGGCTGTAATAATTTATTAAGATGATCAACCTGGTCCAACGCGATGCCTGCGGCCTGGGCTTCATCATTCATAAACAATTCGTGCCCGCCATGTTGATGGTAATCAATATTCTTATCCCCAAGGTTTTGCCGCAGGCGCTGCAGGCCGCGCCACTTATAATCAACCAAATGCATGGCCTCGGCTTCTGATGATCGGTTTATTACCTCAATTTGCTCGCTAATTGTACCAAAACAGGCAAAACCAGCGTTTTTAGTACTGGCACCGCTTGGTAAAAAGCCCCGCTCAAGTACCAGTACTTTAAGCAATGGCTGTTGTTTTTTTAAATGCAGGGCGGCACTTAGGCCCACCAGGCCGCTGCCAATGATAATTACATCGGCGTTATCAATAAAAGAAGTTTGCTCCCAGTAGGAAAACATTTTTTTTAAGTCAAAATTAAAAATTCAAAAATCAAAACCTATCTCTGTGGGCATTACTTTTTAACATGCGTATTTGGTACGGAATGGTTTTTGAATGTGATAAGTTATAAATGCATGTGAATGTACGTATATACATTAAGCTTAAGCGGCTTGCTGCATGCCAATCATTTTTGAATTTTTAATTTTGACTTAACAAATGAATCACTTATCATTTATAACAGCCTATATTGGATATAACTCTGCCTGGTTCCTGATGATCCTGGTTGCCATTGTTAGCTTTATAGTACAATGGCGTTTTAAGAGTAAATTTAAACACTACTCAGAAGTTGGTTTGCTATCAGGCCTGTCGGGCCAGGAGGTAGCGGTTAAAATGCTGCGCGCCCATGGCATATTTGATGTACAGGTAATATGCGTAGATGGCCAGCTTAGCGATCACTATAACCCCGAAACCAAGACCGTTAACCTGAGCCAGGATGTTTTTTATAGCCGCAGTGTTGCCGCGGCGGCAGTTGCCGCTCATGAGTGCGGCCACGCTGTACAACATGCACAGGCTTATGCATGGCTCAGCTTCCGGTCGGCCATGGTTCCTGTTATTAATATAGCATCAACACTAACGCAGTGGACATTGCTTATTGGTGTAATGTTGCTCATCTTTTCGCATAATCCTTTTGTGTTGGCTGTTGGCGTAGCAGCGCTGGCATTGGTTACATTTTTTAGTTTTATAACGCTACCGGTTGAGTTTGATGCCAGCCATCGCGCATTGGTTTGGCTCAATAACAACTATAGCATTATGCAAACAACCGAAGAGCACGAACAAGCCAAAGACGCCCTTTGGTGGGCCGCCATGACCTACGTGGTAGCCGCCCTTAGCTCATTGGCAACTTTGCTTTATTACGCATCATTTTTATTTAACAGGCGGAATTGAGTAGCCCCCCAGCCCCCTGAAGGGGGAGTTTTTTGAATTGCATAGTTAAACCTGGTTTTTTGCCGGGTTTTCTTTTACATATAAACATTGGCTATCTTTATACATTAAAGTTCCCCCTTCAGGGGGTTAGGGGGCTTTATTTACATTTCGGTGTAACCTAAGTAAAAGCCCTGTTGTCAGAGAGGTTGTAACACATGCAAAGCAAGCTTTCAGATATCGATCTTATTGAACAAACACTGGCGGGCAACCAATCGGCGTATGCCGACCTGGTGAAGCGGCACCAGCGGTTTGTGTTTACACTTGCTTTGCGTTTTTCAAAAAACCGCGAGGATGCCGAAGAGATTGCACAGGACTGTTTTATAAAGGCGTACCGCGCGCTGGCAACATACGGCGGGCAATCAAAATTCAGTACATGGCTGTACACTATTGTGTATAATACAGCCATGACATTTTTACGAAAAAAAAGAGTAGCAACCGATTCGATAGATGACGAAGCTACCTTTATACAGGTTGAAAACAACGAGTCGGCTTATGATGCCTACAACGTTGAAAATAAATCGCGATCGTTTTATGTTAACCAGGCCATAGCGCAGTTACTGCCCGATGATGCCACCATTATAACCTTGTTTTATAAAGGCGAGCAATCACTGGAAGAAATTGCCCAAACTTTGGGGATGGAAGCCAATACGGTTAAGGTAAAACTATTCAGGGCGCGCCAGCGTTTGAAAGATAAGCTGGAGCGTAATTTAAAACATGAGGTTAAAGAACTGATATGAATACCATAGAAGAAGAACTCTGGAACTATATTGACGGCAACTGCACGCCTGCAGAGCAGGCTGCCATTGCCAGGCTTATTGAGCAGGATGAGGCCTACAGCAAAAAATACCAGGAACTGCTGCAGCTAAACCAGGAATTTGCAGCCATGGAGCTCGACGAACCATCAATGGCATTTACCTATAACGTGATGGAAACCATCCGCACCGAAAACGCGCGCCAGCCGCTTAAAGCGGCTATTGATAAACGTATTATTATAGGCATAGCTGTTTTCTTTATTTTTACCATACTTGCGTTGCTGGTGTTCGCTTTTGCAAACACTCATTCGCAACTGTCGGCATTTGATGTAAAAGTTAAATTGCCGGCTGCTGTAAAACTGCCAAATGTTGCCAATATTTTTACCAGCCCGGTATTTAAATGGTTTATCATGTTTGATGTGGTATTGGCCTTATTTTTATCAGACAGTTATTTGCGTAGAAAAAAAACGACAAAACAGGCCTAAAGTGTTTACCATGTAGTACGCAAAAGTTTACAATTAACTAACACCGGCTTTTTTTTAATTGATATTTATTTTTTAACCGCCATTTTTAACTCATATAGGCATATAATGGCAACTTGCTAAAAAAATTTACGAAGTTTTAATTTTTGGTATAGTAATTGTGTAGGTATATATGAACTGGTAATCCTTACCGGTTTAATTGTGATAAGGTTTAGGTTGAAAGTCGCCCGACGCAAGGTCTGGGCGGCTTTTATTTTTTACATGGAATCCGTCATCGTGAAAACATCAACCCCAAAAACCAACGCAAATTCTTAATTTTCGCAGGTAAACTATTTCATCCGCCTTACCGTATAACCAAAACACAATAATAGCTCACTCCCCTTGATAGCTATGCCAATTGTATACTACATGATAAATCGTTTTGAAACAAACACCGGGGCAGATTTTAATTTCGAACGTTTTTTCGAGTTATCGGCCGATCTTTTCTGCATTGCAGGCTACGATGGCTACTTTAAAAGAATTAACGCCGCTGTTTCAAAAACTTTAGGATATACCAACGAAGAACTTTTTTCGAGCCCGATAAACTCTTTTGTACACCCGGACGACCAGATTATAACCGAAAGAAAACGCGATAACATCAGGCACGATGTACCGCTTTTAAATTTTGAAAACCGCTATATAACTAAAAGCGGAGAGGTAGTTTGGCTTGCCTGGACATCGATGCCCGTTGATAAAGATCAGCTTGTTTTTGCCATTGCCAAAAACATTACCCACAAAAAAAAGCAGGAAGCTGAGCGTAACGACCTGATAACCCACCTCACACAAATAAACGACGACCTGAAACAGCTTACCTACACCACATCGCATGACCTGCGTTCGCCGGTAAGTAACCTGCTGTCGGTTTTTAATTTTATTGATGTTTCAAAAATACAGGACCCTGAAACCATTGAGTTTATCGGCATGCTTAGGTCGGCTTCAGAGAGCCTGAAAGAAACACTTAATAACTATGTAGATGTTTTGAGCCAGAAAGACAGCCTGACCGTTCACCGGGAAAACATCAACATTAACGAAACCTTAAACACCGTTCTGCATTCCGTTAGTTCCCTGGTGCAAGATTCCGGTGTTACCATCAACCTTAGCTTTACCGGCGATTGTATTATTAATTTTAATAAATCGTACCTCGAAAGCGTATTTTTAAACCTCATCACCAATTCAATAAAGTACGCCCGTCCCGAAATTTCCCCGGTTATAGATATCAGCTTCAGGGTTCATAAGGGGTTAAAACAAATATTGTTTGCCGATAACGGTTTAGGTTTTGATATGGACCGCGTTAAGGATAAAATATTCGGATTTCACCAAACGTTTCATCATCACCATGATAGCAAAGGCATCGGGCTATACTTGGTTTATAACCATATTACCAGCCTGGGCGGACAGATTGCCATCGAAAGCAAACCTAACGAAGGAGCCACCTTTATCATATCGTTTAAAGATTAATGTAGGCTGCATTTCAAACACCATTAGCGGTGTTTTTAGAGTAAATCAACTAAAATATACAAACAATTGGGCAATTACTGGCTTTATATCATGGGTAATAAAAACCTTACATTAATTAAACATTGATATTATATACCTTTGCGGCTCGATCCTGACTGGAGGGGTAATTGACAATAATAAAATAACAGCATGTACGATATTTGTTGCGTTGGGCATATAACGTTAGATAAGGTGGTAACGCCGCGTGTAACTGCCCACATGGCCGGTGGCACCTCTTTTTACTTTTCAAATGCCATCCGCAATATGGATGTTAGCTACACGCTGGTAACAACACTTGCCGAAAGCGAAATGGTTGTTGTTGAAAAACTACGCGCCAAGGGCATTAACGTAAATGCCTGCGCCTGCGGCCTTTCTGTTTATTTTGAAAATATTTACTCCGAAAACCAGGACCACCGCACCCAGCGTGTGCTGCAAAAAGCCAATCCTTTTACTGTTGAGCAATTACAGGAAATTGACGCCCAAATTTTTCATTTAGGCCCATTGCTTGCCGATGACATGCCGGTTGAACTGATTAAGGAATTAAATAGCCGCGGCAAAGTATCGCTTGACGTGCAGGGTTACCTGCGCAAGGTTGAAGATAAAAACGTTGTGGCCATAGATTGGGCCGATAAGCGCGAAGCCTTGCAATACATTGATATCCTGAAAGCCAACGAACACGAAACAGAAGTGCTTACCGGCAGTAAAGACATCCACGAAGGTGCCCGCATTTTGGCCGACTGGGGTGTTAAAGAAGTTGTACTTACCCTGGGCAGCATGGGATCTGTAATTTATACAGGTGGCGTTTTTTACAATATCCCGGCCTACAAGCCATCTGCCGTTGTAGATGCAACCGGTTGCGGCGATACCTATATGGCCGGCTACCTTTACCAGCGCATTAAAGGCGAATCTTTTCAGCAGGCCGGTGAGTTTGCCGCAGCAATGGCAAGTTTTAAAATTGAATCATCCGGCCCGTTTACCGGCACCGAGGATGATGTTTTAAACCTTATTGCCCGTGGCGAAAAAACTTACGCCTACTGAGCTATAAATTGGGCCGCGCAACGAATATCGTTAAACGAATGTTCTAAACTACCGTCATTGCGAGGGACGAAGCAATCCCTAACTATGTGGGACTTAGCATGTAGGGGATTGCTTCGTACCTCGCAATGACCGTAGTTTTTTTATTTTCAGATAGTTTCTAATAAGCTTTAGCCATCCAGCTTTGTAACAATATTACGGCCGATATGGTATCTACCAGCTCTTTATTTTGGCGTCCTTTTTTATTCATGCCGCTTTGGGCAATGGTGGCCGATGCCATTTTGGAGGTAAACCGCTCATCCAGCATTTCGATAGGGACCTCAGGAAAAGTTTTTTTAAGCAGCCCCACAAAACCTTTAACATGTATGGCCGATTGCGATGGTGTATTATCCATCTGCTTGGGCTCGCCAACAATAAAGCGCTCCACCTGCTCGGTTTTTAAATAAGTTTTCAGGTAATCAACAATGTACATCGGGTGCACG
This sequence comes from Mucilaginibacter ginsenosidivorax, assembly GCF_007971525.1. Classification (NCBI taxonomy): domain Bacteria; kingdom Pseudomonadati; phylum Bacteroidota; class Sphingobacteriia; order Sphingobacteriales; family Sphingobacteriaceae; genus Mucilaginibacter; species Mucilaginibacter ginsenosidivorax. The sequence goes on along the minus strand of NZ_CP042437.1, from coordinate 3,144,530 downwards.
GTATCCAGCCCAGTGGCTATAATCTGCAAAGGATCAGTAACCGCTATACCAATGCGTTTGGTACCGTAATCGAAAGCCATGATTCTCATTTTTAGATATGAGATATGAGATGTGAGATATGAGATTTCATTTCGTAAAGATAGGAGATGAGACATATGAGATGTTAGATTTTTTACTTTTGGGTAAAATGAGTTTTTCTTAACAAAAAGATGTAGTGGAGATCGGCCAGAAGCGCGGCTCTGTCTCAAATCTCATATCTATCTTTAGATTTTAGATTTTAGATGTGAGATATGAGACGTGAGATTTCATTGCGTAAATGATCTTAGATTTTTTGCTTTTGGGTAAAATGGTTTTTTCTTACAAAAAGCACGGTGCAAATTAGCCAGAAGCGCGGCTCCTGTCTCAAATCTCATATCTCACATCTCAAATCTATTTACTATTTTGCACCAAATGCAGTTTAAGGAAATAGTTGGACAAGCGGCAACAAAGCAAAGGTTGCTTAACTCGGTGGCAGAGAACCGGGTAAGTCATGCGCAATTGTTTTTAGGCCCCGAGGGTTCGGGCAGCCTGGCGCTTGCCGTGGCCTACGCCCAGTACCTGAGTTGCGAAGATAAGCAGCCCGATGATTCCTGCGGCGTATGCTCGTCATGCCGCAAGTACAACAAACTGATGCACCCCGATCTTCATTTTTCGTACCCCTTTTTCGCCAAACATAAGGACGATACCGCCCTTACGTTTATTGAGCAGTGGCGCGAGGCTTTTGGCGCCAACCCATATTTAAACCTGGATGCCTGGCGCGGCTACCTTGATGCCGAAAACAAACAGGCTAATATTAATATAGCCGAGTGTCATCAGATTATTAAAAAACTCAGCTTTAAGCCGTTCGAGTCGGCCTATAAGATCCTGATTCTTTGGCTGCCCGAATATTTGGACAAAGAGGGTAACGCGCTGCTTAAAATTATCGAAGAGCCGCAGCCCAATACGCTGTTTATATTGGTGGCCCAAAACCAGGACCAGATACTGAATACCATCCTGAGCCGCACCCAGCTCATTAAAATACCTTGCCTGCATTCGGCAGAAGTAAAAGAATACCTGATAGACCAGCACCACCAAACCGAAGATGCCGCCGGCGAAATTGCTTACCTAACCAATGGTAACTTAACCGAGGCGCTTACCATGCTGCAGCAGGATACCAAGAGCTATCATGAACTTTTTGTACAATGGCTGCGCCTGTGTTTCAGCAACAAAGGGCTGGAGGTTTTAACTTTTGTAGATAGCTTTGCCAAAATGGGGCGCGAAAACCAGAAGAATTTTTTACGCTATGGTATCAGCTTTATCCGCGAGTGCTGCCTGCTGATGGCCGGTGCCGGCAACCTGGTGCACCTGCCCGCAAAAGAGTTGGAAACCGCCCAAAAAATGACCAACGTCCTTGATATTAACAAGGCTCAATATATAAGTACCGAGCTTGAAAAAGCACACTATCATGTAGAGAGAAATGCAAACCCTAAAATTTTATTTTTAGATGTATCTTTACAGATTATAAAAATATTAAATTTAAAAACCATCCCCTCGGGGAGTCAATATATACCAAGTTAATTATGGGATGTGGAAGTTGCTCAACAGGGGGCGGATGCTCACCTGCGGGCTGCAAAAGTAATGGCTCATGCCTTACCAACGGTTGCAGCAAATTAGATGTTTACGATTGGCTGTCCCACATGGATATGCCAACAAATTATAAGCCTTTTCCTGTTATCGAAGTAAAATTTAAAGGCTCGCGCAAGGAATTTTACCTCAATAACGATAATATTTACCTGGAAGCAGGTGATTTGGTTGCCGTGGAAGCTACCACCGGTGGCTATGATATTGGCCACGTATCTATCACCGGCGAACTGGTGCGCATGCAAATGACCAAGCGCCATGTAAAGGAGGCCGATGTAGTTAAAAAAATCTATCGCCGTGCTACCGTTGCCGATGTGGATAAATGGAAAATGGCCAAGGACCTGGAGTGGGAAACCATGCACAAATCGCGCAAGCTGGCCCTTGATTTAAACCTGAACATGAAGCTGAGCGACGTGGATTACCAGGGCGATAAAACCAAAGCTACTTTTTATTACACTGCCGAAGGCCGTGTTGATTTCAGGGAGCTGATCAAAAAAATGGCCGAAACCTTCCGCATCCGTATCGAGATGCGCCAGATAGGTATGCGCCAGGAAGCAAGCCGTTTAGGCGGTATTGGCTCCTGCGGCCGCGAGCTTTGCTGCTCAACCTGGTTAACCGATTTTAAAACAGTATCTACATCGGCAGCACGTTACCAAAACCTGTCGTTAAATACCCTGAAGCTGGCAGGCCAGTGTGGTAAGCTTAAGTGCTGTTTAAATTACGAGCTGGATACCTACATGGATGCGCTAAAGCACATCCCTGATAATGTAAACGTGCTTAAAACCGAAAAAGGCGATGCCCGTTTGCAAAAAACCGACATATTTAAAAAGATCATGTGGTTTAGTTACCCGCGCGAAGAAGCGTGGATACCCATGCCCATAGCCAAAGTTAAAGAAATTCAGCAGCAAAACCGTGAAGGTATTATACCTGCCGACCTGGGCGAGCTGGAGATGGAAGAAACCGAGGTAATAAAAGCCCTTGACTACGAAAACGTAGTTGGGCAGGATAGCCTTACCCGTTTAGACGACCGTAACCGCGCCAAAAATCAAAAGAAAAACAACAACAATAAAAACCGCAACCAGCAGCAAAAAACTGGCGGTGCCGATGGCAGGCCTGCAAACCAGCCCCGTCCTCAAGGCGCAGCCCCGGTAGCCGAGCGCCCGGCCGGTGCCCCCGAAGGTAACCGCCCGCCAAAGGGCAACAGGCCGCAGCAGCAGGGCAACAAGCCGCCTCAAAACCAGGGCAACCGTACACCACAGCAGCAGGGGCAAAAACCCCAGCAGCAGCATGGCCCGCAACAAGGCCCAAGGCCGCAACAGCAACACGGCCCGCAGCAGGGCCCAAAGCCACAGCAGCAAGGCAACCGCCCGCCGCTGGAAGGCGGCAGCAGACCCGAAGGCAGCGGCAACAACAGGCGCCACAGGCCAAACCGCCCCAATAATCAAAACCGGAACAACAATAACCCGCCACAGGATAATACGCCACAATAAAATGAAACGGTTTATCAAAATACTTTACCCGGCAACATGTGTGCTAATCACCATGCTGTTGGGTAGCTGTACCGATCCCGCCGCAATTGTAGATACCAACACACAAATTGCCGATCATAACTGGTCGTACGTAAACCGGGCTAAGTTTGATTGTAAGATAGATGACGAAAAGGCGGCCTACAACCTGTACTTTAACCTGCGGGTAACCGATGCCTACAAATACTCCAACCTGTTTGTACTTATCCATCAAAAAAGCCCCAACGGCTACATTAAAACCACCCGTTACGAATTGAAACTGGCCAGTAAGGATGGCCAGTGGCTGGGCAAAGGATCGGGCAATTTATATAGCTACCAGGTGCCTTTTCAAAGCGGTTTTAAATTCCCTGCTAAAGGCATCTACCATTTTGAGATTGAGCAAAACATGCGCGACAACCCCCTGCACGAAGTGAGTGATGTGGGGATACGGGTGGAGAAGGTGAGGTAATTGCCAGCCAGGCTTCCGTAATTAATCGAACAATGAAGACATGAAGGAAAGTATCGGTGTTCGGTAACTCACCTCAGGCAATCGTATTTATCCTTTTCAGCTACCAACGGTTAACCTTTTCAAGATAATACACTTTTTGCTCCATAGGAGCTACCTCTTCAGGATCAACTTTTAAAGGCGATTGACCAGATCCTTCTCTTACTTACAATTGACTACGGAACTATATAGCCCACGCCAAATATCGTATGCGTATAGGCCTGCCCGTTTGTATCCTGTAGTACTACTTTATCATCATTGTAAATGGTGTAGGAGATGGTATTGGAAACATCAGACAGCAGGCTAAATGAAAGGAAGCCCGTTGATTGTAATTGTTCGGAATAAGTATAGGTTGTTCCCTTGGCTACAGCTAACGAATTTGCCACTAATTTTTCTGCTGCGCCGGCGGTTGTAGAGGTTGTTACCGTTAAATTAAAGTCGGCGCTGCCGCTAATGGTAATTTTAACAGTATGCAGGGCCGGCGTAACCGTATTATTCTTCTTTGAGCATGATGCAGTCAAAATGCAGAGGATGGAAATCGCTATTAGTTTTAATTGCTTCATAAGTTGTTTGCGGGTTTAAAATTAGGTGAACATTGCTGACTAATATACTACCGATCAGCACTCATCATATCAAGTTTTTCAAAATACTCCAGCTTCAGCTCCTCCCCGTCAAATACTGCGTAGCTAAAAAAATTAACCCATTCGCCAAGGTTAATATAACGGCTCCCGGGTGTCATTTGTATATCTAAAGGCAGGTGGCGATGGCCAAACACCAGGTAATCATAAAAATTTGATTGCAGTTCTTCGCGGCAAAACGTAACCAGCCACTCCTGTTCGCCGGGTTTGTGATCTTCTTTTTTTGAATTGGCAATGCGGCTGTTGGTCGACCAGTAATTGGCTATGCCAACACCAAAGTTAGGATGCAAACGGGCAAACAGCCACTGGCAAAACCGGCTGCGAAAAAAGTTTTTGAGCAGCTTATAAAAGTTATCGCCGGGCCCCAGGCCATCGCCATGATGCAGGAAGAATTTTTTGCCGCCGCGCTCAATTTTCAATTCATTGCTGATGATGGTGGCGCCAAGTTCCTTTTCAAAATAATCAAACATCCACATATCATGGTTGCCTTTAAACAGGTAAAGCTTTACACCGGCATCGGTAAGTTCGGCCAGTTTGCCCAAAAAACGGATATATCCTTTAGGGACAACGGTTTTGTATTCAAACCAAAAGTCAAATACATCGCCCATTAAAAAAAGTTCGGCAGCATCGGCTTTAATGGTATCCAGCCATCGTATTATCCTGTCTTCACGGGCGCGGCTACTGCCGAGCGCCCCGGCGCCCAAATGAAAATCAGAAGCAAAATAAAGTTTGTTACGGGATGGCATAGGCGGCAAAAATACAGTTATTGAGCGAAAGGAAAAAATGGGGGATTTGGCGAGGGTGTAGGCTTCCTGATGTCGGAATACTGAAACGGAAACCATCGGTTTGAACGCCGGTCACCACTCACCCCGGCTACGCTGCGCTGGCCGCCCTCTCTCCGGCTGCGCCGCAAAGAGGGTGAACCTCATTTTTTTACTCTTTCTTGCCCCTCTATGCGACGCAGTCGGAGAGAGGGGTGACGGGCGTAGCCTCGTCGGGGTGAGTCGTCTCCGCCATGCGATTAAGCTAACGCCTTTATGATTACTAAAAATATTAACCTAAATTTGCTAATATTTTTATCAAAATGAATGCAGAGATACTTATTATTGCCTCGGTTGTTATACTGCTGATAGCCGTTTTGCTGTTTATTAAAAAGCCCAAAGCCATTGAGTTGATCTCGGCAAACGATTTAAACAAGCTGCGCTCAGAGAGTGATCAGCTTAAAATTGCTTTGGCCAAAGCCGAAGAAAAAGCCAGCGGCCTGGCGGGCGAAAAAGAAAACATTACCCAATTTTTAAAAGACGAGAAAAACCGGCTGCTGGATGAGTTGCTATATGAACGCACCCAGTTGGCTGCTGCCAATAAATCGTTGGAGAATGCACGCGCCTACTATACATCGCAGCAGGAAAAAATGCAGGAGCAAAAGGTGGAGATAGAACAGATACGCACGCAGTTTCAGCGCGAGTTTGAGAACGTGGCCGAAAAACTGCTGAAAGAAAAATCAAAAGAGTTTATTGATGTAAACCGCAACAATCTTGATCAGATTTTGAATCCGCTTAAAGAAAACCTGAAAGCTTTTGAAGATAAGGTAGAGAAAGTTTACAATATGGAAGCTGCCGAGCGCAACACCCTGAAAGGCGTAATAACCCAACTGATGGACCTGAACAAACAGATAAGCGACGAGGCACAAAATTTGACCCGGGCGCTTAAAGGGGATAACAAAAAGCAAGGCAACTGGGGCGAGGTGATCCTGGAACGGGTGTTGGAACGGTCGGGCCTGGTGAAAGACCAGGAGTACCGGATACAGGCTGCCATGCAGGCCAACGACGGCACCCGCTATCAGCCCGATGTGATTATCGACCTGCCGGATGAAAAACACCTGGTTATCGACTCAAAGGTTTCGCTGATAGCTTACGAAAGGCTGATAAGCGCCGAAACTGAAGAAGACCGTAAGCTTTTTGCCAAAGCGCATGTCGAGTCGATTAAAAACCATATTGGTGGTTTATCGGCCAAAAAATATCACGATCTGTATAAAATAAACTCGCCCGATTTCGTACTGCTTTTTGTGCCGATAGAATCGTCGTTCAGCATAGCTGTACAACTGGATGGCGAGCTGTTTAACTACGCCTGGGATAAAAAGGTGGTAATAGTAAGCCCATCTACCCTGCTGGCTACCCTGCGCACCATTGCCAGCATGTGGAAACAGGAGCGCCAAAACCGGAACGTACTGGAGATAGCCCGCCTAAGCGGCGATATGTACGATAAATTTGTGGGCTTTTTAGGCGATATGGATAACATTGGCAAAAATATTACCTATACTCAAAATGCCTATAACAGCGCGGTAAATAAACTATCAGACGGCCGCGGAAACCTGACCACCACAGCCGAAAAAATCAAAAAACTGGGCGCAAAAGCCGATAAACAAATTGACAACAAGCATTTGGGAGAAGAGTAGCTAAAACAATTAAGCATAAAGTGCAAAGCCGATAAATCGCATAATTTACACGAGTTTCGGTTTTTTGCCGGGTGCTAAAACCATTAAGCTAAAAAATCCACCCCGTAACAGAAGGTGGATTTTTTTGATGTATATATGTTGAAACTTTGCCCGTAACCGGGAAACTTAGTTGGTCATTTTAGCAATATTGAAGCTTTCGAAGGCCATTTTTTGATTGTACTCGTTGGCAATGCCCTTATAATTAATCAAGTCGACGATGGTACCGATAAAGCAAAAGCCTGCGGTAAAAAAGTATACAATGCCCATTCCAATCTGGTCGGTCAAAAAACGTTGAATACCTGATACGCCCAGGAAACCCGCAAGCGTGGCCAGTAAAATATCCTGGGGATTGCGGCGTTTGCTGGCGTAAACACCCATAAAATAACGTTGTTGATTTTCGGTCAAAGCGGCGGTGGCCTGTTGTACAAAAGAAAATTCTTCGGGAGTCATTCCGTCGAACATCATATATGAATTTGGGTAAGTGCTCATTTTAGTAATGTTTAATTTTGTGTTTGTTTTGATGACATAAAGGTACACCGGCACCCCAAAAACACCTACAGGATATAGGTTAGCAGGGCTAACAAGTCGGTGAAACCATGAGTTTTAGCGGTGAAAAGTACCTAACCTAAATCCTCTCCAAAAAAGAGGGTTTTAAAAAGCCGGCTGGTGGTAATAAAAACGCCTGTATTGTAGGATATGCTTTCAGTTTTTTGTACTTTTGTGTACAGCCTTGTTTACCGTGCCGGGCAAATAGCAACCAGTCGGTTTTCTATAAAACGCAAAGACGTTGTTTTTGCAAAAACACCATTTAAGTTATTGGTAATAAGGAAATTGTATGTTTAAAAAAGCATGCAAAAGTGCATGAAAGGTGTGTAAATAGTGATAATAAGTATACCAAAAGTATATTAATTGTACGCATTAGTATACTATTTTGCAGAGGCCTGTAATAGACACAAAATATTCCGTCACGGGAATAAGTCAAAGCGCTGCCGGGTCAAAATATATATCCGGTGAAAAATAACCAGTACGGCCGGTACACCCAGCCAATGCGCATGAAATGAATTGGAGATTTGCCCGTGAAACAGGTAAATGATAGCGTGCCCCAAACCGCAGCCGGGGCACCAGGTTATCCCCATCAGTTTTAAAGGGCACAACGTAAAATGCGATGTGGCCTGCGGCGACGTAAACGCCAGGCACAACATCGCGGTGATCCAGAAAGTGAGTTCAAAATAGTTGCGAAATAGCCGTTTAATCAACCTTATTGGATTTATTGGTAAACAGTAAAGATACTGCAAACGCCAATAAAACGCCAACTAACAAGGCACCGAAGATGCGGCCCGAAAAATCGCGCAACGTATTTGCAGACGATACATAACTAAAATATAATATACTTGCAAAAACGGTTACAATTCCGCCGGCAATTAAAATTTTAAAGCTTTGTATCAGGGCCTCTAAAAAACCCATCTGCCCCTTGCATTCGTTTTGCCTATAACTGTAAATGCCAATAAGCAATCCTATGGCCGGTATAATAAACGAAAAGTATTCAAGCGTGGCTACTTTGTCGCTGGTGGGCACAATGCCCGAACTGTGCATCACAAACATCCAGATTCCGCTCAATACGCCAATAATAACGCCCCAAATAATCGCATTCTTCATAATAATAACATTTTGGTTTAAAAATTAGGTTCAGCTCCGGGGGGAAATAATACCCTAATTTATCATTAAAAAGTAAATAAGCCATCATATTGTTTGCATTGTTTTATAGTATTTATACCTGTTTATTTAAAAAGGCTTTTTTGCGTACATTTGCAGCAGTTTGAACATCCGTGATATATTAGATAGGTATAAAGCTGATGACCGGATTAAAGCATTAGCCCTTGCGCTTAATGCTTCAAAAAATCCAAGGGTACAGCTGCGTGGTTTAGTCGGATCGAGTGATGCGGCCATGGCGGTAGCATTATATTTTTTGCAGCACAAGCACATGGTGTTTGTATTGCCCGAGCGAGAAGAAGCCGGCTATTTCCAGGCAGACCTGGAAAACCTTACGGGGAAAGAAGTACTGCTTTTTCCCTCATCATACCGCAAGCCATTTGAATTTACACAGCCCGACAGCAGCAATGTATTAGCGCGCGCCGAAGTATTGAACGAACTTAACCACGCTTCGGAATTTGGCCAACTGATAGTTACCTACCCCGAGGCCCTGGCCGAAAAGGTAATTGACCGGGCGTCCCTTGAAAAAAACACGCTTGAAATTGCAGTAAGCAATAAACTCAGCATCGAGTTCATCAACGAGTTTTTAATTGAGTACGATTTTGAGCGCGTTGAGTTTGTGTACGAGCCGGGGCAGTTTTCTGTTCGCGGCGGCATTGTAGATATCTTTTCGTTCTCGCACAACCTGCCTTACCGGGTGGAGTTTTTCGGTGATTTTATTGAATCTATCCGCACATTCGAGATCGAGAGCCAGTTGTCCGTCGAGCAGGTAAAAACCATTACCATTGTGCCCAATGTACAATCTAAATTTTTAACAGAGAGCAATATTTCGTTGTTGGAATATGTAGAGCCGGGTACCCAGGTTTGGATTAAAGATGTACAGTTTACGTTGGATATCATCCAAAGTGGCTTTAAAAAGGCCACCAATTTATGGAAAGCATTGTCTGCAGACGAAAAAAACCAAAACCCGGACTGGATTGATCCTAAATTTGGCTTTACCGACGAGAAACTGATTGCCGACCAGCTGTTTGATTTCCCCGTGGTGGAGTTTGGCAAACAATTTTTTTATCAGCCAAGCGCGTCAATCAACTTTGACATGCGCCCGCAGCCATCTTTCAATAAGGATTTTACGCTGCTGATCCATAACTTCAAAAATAACGAGGCGGAAAAGATAGAAAACTTTATCCTTACCGATTCATCGCGCCAGGTGGAGCGTTTGTACGCTATATTGGATGATTTGGATAAAACGGTAAAATTTACGCCAATAAGTATATCAATCCGCGAAGGTTTTGTTGACCACGAGCAAAAACTGGCCTGCTATACAGATCACCAGATTTTTGATCGTTATTATAAATACAAGCTTAAAAAAGGTTATCAGCGCTCGCAAGCCATTACCCTAAAAGAACTGCGCGACCTGAAACCAGGTGATTACGTTACCCATATTGACCACGGTATAGGCAAATATGCAGGCCTGGAAAAAGTAGAGGTAAACGGCAAACAGCAGGAAATGATCCGCCTGATTTATGCGGATAACGACTTGCTTTATGTAAACATTAACTCGCTTAACCGCATATCTAAATATAGCGGCAAAGAAGGCACCGTTCCACGCATGAACAAGTTGGGCACCGACACCTGGGAACGCCTGAAAAAAACAACAAAAAAAAAAGTTAAAGACATAGCCCGCGACCTGATTAAGCTTTATGCCCTGCGTAAAGCCCAGCATGGGAATGCCTTTTCGCCCGATAGCTACCTGCAAACCGAGCTGGAGGCCTCGTTTTTGTACGAGGATACTCCCGACCAGGAAAAGGCCACTGCCGACTTTAAAAAGGATATGGAATCGCCGCATCCTATGGACAGACTTATCTGTGGCGATGTGGGCTTCGGCAAAACCGAAGTGGCCGTTCGCGCCGCGTTTAAAGCCGTTGCCGATAGTAAACAGGTGGCCATATTGGTGCCAACCACCATTTTAGCGGCGCAGCACTACAAAACATTTACCGATAGACTGAAAGGCTTCCCGGCCAATATAGATTACATAAATCGCTTTAAAACCAGCAAACAGATAAAGGATACGTTAGAGAAGCTGAAGGAAGGCAAAGTAGATATCATTATAGGTACCCACCGCCTGGTAAGCAAGGATGTGAAGTTTAAAGACCTGGGGCTGATGATCATTGACGAGGAGCAAAAATTTGGCGTAAGTACCAAAGAGAAGCTAAAGCAAATGCGCGCCAATGTAGATACGCTTACATTGACCGCTACGCCGATACCCCGTACCCTGCATTTTTCGCTGATGGGCGCGCGCGATCTATCTATCATATCCACACCACCGCCAAACAGGCAGCCAGTGGTTACCGAACTGCATGTATTTAACGATAAACTGATAAAAGAAGCTGTTGAGTTTGAAATTGAGCGCGACGGCCAGGTTTTCTTTATCCACAATCGTGTAGCCGATTTGCCGCAATTAGGTGGCATGATTCACAAACTGGTACCTAAAGCCCGCATAGGCATCGCCCATGGCCAGTTGGAAGGTGATGCGCTTGAAGATGTAATGCTGAAATTTGTAAACCACGAGTACGATGTACTGGTGGCCACAACAATTATTGAGGCCGGCCTGGATATCCCGAACGCGAACACAATTATTATAAATTACGCCCACATGTTTGGCCTGAGCGATTTGCACCAGATGCGCGGCCGCGTGGGCAGGAGCAACAAAAAAGCTTACTGCTACCTGCTGAGCCCGCCGTTATCAACGCTCACCAACGAAGCCCGCAAGCGCCTTAGCGCCATTGAGGAGTTTAGCGACCTGGGCAGCGGCTTTAACGTAGCCATGCGCGACCTTGACATCCGCGGTAGCGGAAACTTGTTAGGTGCCGAGCAAAGTGGCTTTATTGCCGAAATAGGCTTCGAGATGTACCATAAAATTTTGGACGAAGCCATCCAGGAGCTTAAAGACGACGAGTTTAAAGGCGTATTCCCCGATGATAAACCAAGGCCTTATATTTCCTTTACCCAGATAGATACCGATCAGGAGATATTGATCCCGGATGAATATGTAACCAACCTATCCGAACGTTATAACCTATACACCGAGCTATCTAAACTGGAGCGGGAGGTTGAACTATCGGCTTTTCAACAGCAACTGCATGACCGTTTTGGGCCAATACCGCCGCAGGTGCATGACCTGTTGAATACTATGCGCCTGCAATGGATGGGCAAGGCCATTGGTTTTGAAAAAATCTCGTTGAAAAAGAATGTGCTGCGTGGTTATTTCATTACCAACCAGCAATCATCGTACTTTGAAACCGAAGCATTCCACAATGTGCTTGCTTTTGTGCAGGCCAACCCAAGGCGCACTAATTTAAAAGAAGTTAAAAATACCTTGCGGCTGAGCGTCGAAAACGTGCAGAATATTGACCAGGCACTGGTGTTTTTGAATGAGATGGCGGGGCTGGTTGGAGCGTAAGCGATCTCTACATTAAAAAACAACAACCGGCCAATATACATTTCTAAATTCCCGGCAGGTATTTATCATCGCATTCTTATCAACAGGCATCATCTCGCCATATACCGAGTTTTGTAATACCTGGTTATGGGCATCTAAAACTATACCCGATCGAAACACGGTCTTTCCGTTCTTTAACAGGTAAAAAACGCTTTCAACAGTTGCAACATCTCCTTGTGTTATTTTAAACCGCCACTCGCGCTTCATTTTTTGCATAAGATTCCTGTCGGTTGTTTTCAGGCAGGTGCGATGAGGAATTTGGGAGTTAAGATCGACAAAGTCTGACGACGGTATTACAATATAAGCAACCCAATCGTCCTTTGTAAAATCGAATTGTGAAAAAACATTTATAGTATCGCCGCTCTTCTGCTTAAGAACGGGAAGGATATCGCCGTTTTGAGAAACGGGAACAACAATATTATACCCTTTTTCCGAAAGAAAAATTGCCGCGAGGATAATAATTCCACCGGCAATTGTTAATGCTCTTTTCATGGGCATTGTTTATTATATCTTGCAACATAAATCAATCCGAAATCGATCCCTCTACTCCAAAAGGAAGTTATACCTTCTTATAAATGGCATCAAGGTTCCGGCCCATTTCCTTATAATCCAGTCCATAGCCTACCACAAACTCATTTTCAATTTCAAAACCAACATATTTTAGTTCGTCAATTTTCTTTTGAAGGGCGGTCGGTTTTAGTAACAACGAACATACTTTAATAGAGGCCGGGCCGCGTTGTTTTAGTTTGTCTATGAGGTAGTGCACTGTGTTACCGGTATCAACAATATCTTCAATAATTAACACGTCGCGACCTTTAATATCCACAATCAAATCAATATCATCCCGGATTTTTAGTTTACTGGTTGTGCCGCCGTAATAGGAAGCCAGCTTTGTAAACGAGATTTCGCAGGGGATAGAGATTTGCTTTATCAGGTCGGCTATAAATAAGAAGCTTCCGTTAAGTACTCCCACAAATACCGGAACACTCTGTTTAAAATCTTCATTTAACTGTAGGCCAATAGCTTTTACACGTTCTTCAATCGTTTCGGCATTAATAAGGGGCTCAAACTCAAGGTCTGCAATTTTAATTTTCATTGGTGCGTTTTTACAAGGGGTACTACCGGCTATAATCGCATCACTATAGGTGCTTTCGCCGGTATGGTATCAATCTACTAAAATAGTAAAATCGCTTGCAAATTACACGTAAAATAATTGTAACATATATAACGTTATCTTTGCACTCTTATATGATCGACTACCAGGCCCACACCTTACCAAATGGCATCCGTATTTTATACAAGCAATCGCCATTTGCCATAACGCATTGCTGCTTTATTGTAAACGCAGGCTCGCGCGATGAAGCCAACCAGCAGGAGGGGCTTGCCCATTTTATTGAGCACCTGTTATTTAAAGAAACAGAAAGACGCAATACCAACCAGATCCTGAACCGGCTGGAGCTTGTTGGCGCTGATTTAAACGCTTATACTACCAAAGAGTATACGTGCATACACGCTTCGTTGCTTAACCAGCACCTGGAACGTGCTATTGATTTGTTTGAGGATATCCTGTTTCACTCCACGTTTCCCGAAGATGAACAGGAAAAGGAACGTGGCGTAATATTGGATGAGATAGCCTCGTACCTTGACCAGCCCGAAGAAGCTATCCAGGATGATTTTGAGGAATTGCTGTTTAAGGATGATCCGTTCGGTAAAAACATTTTGGGTACGCCAGAAACTGTTGGCCGTATGAACAGCGACGACATGCGCGCCTTTATCAAAGCTAACTACAGCACCTCCGAAATGATATTTGCCGTACATGGTAATTACGATTTTAAGAAAGTTGTTAAGCTGTGCGAAAAATACTTCGGCGGAATACAGGCCCATCACCCCAAAAAGAACCGGATAGCGCCAAAGGCCAATAACAGCGGTATTGTAGTTGTTAAAAAGCCTATATCGCAAACGCATTGCATAATTGGCGGGCAGGCTTACCCTTCATCACATCAGCACAAATACGGGTTATTACTGCTTAATAACCTGTTGGGCGGCATGGGCATGAGTAGCCGTTTAAACCTCGAGATCCGCGAAAAATACGGCATCGCTTATACCATCGAATCAAACTACACCCCGTTTAGCGATACCGGCATTTTCTCAGTTTATTTCGGTACCGATAGCGAAAAGGCCGAGAAGGCATCACGCCTGGTACACAAGGAGCTTAAAAAATTGCGCGATCAAAAACTGGGCACCCTGCAGCTGCACCAGGCCAAGCAAAAGTTTATTGGGCAAATAGCCCTTGCCGAAGAGAACCGGATGAGCCTGATTATATCAATGGCCAAAAGCCTGCTTGATTTTAACCATATTGATACGCTGGAAGATATTTTTGATAAAATAAATGCCGTTACCGCCGAACAATTGCTGGAAATAGGCAACGAAATATTTGATAATGACAGGCTTATTACATTGAAGTTTGAGCCTAAATAATAAACCTGTATTTTTGCAAAATGAAGTACCCTATCATCGCTTACGGAGACCCTGTTTTAAGAAAGAAAGCAACAGCCATTGAGCCGGATGAATATCCACATATTAAAGAATTGGTTAATAACATGTTTGAGACCATGTACGGTGCCCGCGGCGTTGGCCTGGCAGCTCCGCAGGTAGGCATGTCTATGCGTTTGTTTGTAGTTGATGCCACCCCCTTTGATGATGATGAACCTGAACTTAAGGACTTTAAGAAAGCATTTATAAACGCAACTATAATAGAAGAAACCGGCGAAGAGTGGGGTTTTAACGAAGGCTGCCTGAGCATCCCGGATATACGCGAAGATGTTTACCGTAAACCGGTTATTAAGATATCCTATTACGATGAAAACTGGAAACACTACGAAGAAACCTTTAAAGGCATGGCCGCCCGCGTTATCCAGCATGAATATGACCACATTGAAGGTAAACTATTTACTGATAAACTAAGCCCGCTACGCAAACGCCTGATTGAGAAAAAACTGAACGATATTTCGAAAGGTGCCGTGAATGTGGAATACAAAATGAAATTCCCGGCTGTAAAAAAGGGGAGATAAGTCTGAAGTTTTAAGTCTTCAGTCTGAAGTTAACACATCTTATAAAACCAAGCCTGCATCAGTAGGCTTTTTTTATTGCACCAAAGCAGCCTTTTGACATTATACTCCGGGACTTACGACTTACTTGCTATCCGCGTCTGATATCTGCTTAATCAGGCTGCCCCAGGCTAATGGGTTAAGCAATGGGTTGGGGGTAAGTGAATGCGTGTTGAGGATGGTATTGTGCATTGATTGCGCGTTTGCCGATTGTATTTCCTGTGCATCTCTGGGCAAGGTATTATACAAGGCTGATAATGATGCCTTGCTGATATTTTTACGCGCGATTTCGAGATCGTCATCAGCAAGTTTTATAGCTAAAAAATCTTTCTTAAACTCGTCTGTAGTGGCCCACGGAAATACGTGAAATGTAGGCAGGTTAATAATTTGCGGCTTAATATTTACCTGCAAAGTATAGCTTTTGGTATTCAGGTTTGATGGTATAACCACCAGTATTTGCCCATACCCAACGCAGGTAAAGCGCAGGGTATCCTGCTCATGCGCTACAAATGAAAAATAACCTTTGTAGTTACTTAAATATACCTGGTTATGAAACGATGTATTGGTAATTGATACATAAGGCACAATAACATCTGTACTATCGGCATTATGCACTACCCCGGTAAATTGCACAAGCGGCCTGTCATCGTGTTTTTGCGCAAATGCCGCAACCGATGCAAATAATAAAAATATAACAACCAAGTACTTCATATACCTAAACACCTATTTGCTGTATGTTACCTTAATAACGCCAAATGGTTTCAAAAAGTTGCTCAAAAATAGTTATTACAGTAAATTATTAAACAGGATTTAACAATACTTAACACTATCTCAAATTCTCGGGCAGCACAGCGTTCGGATCATCAATGTCGGTAAGGTTTAATGCCTCAACACCGGTAATTTCGGGTACTGCTTTTTTTATGGCTTGCTCAATGCCCGCCTTTAGGGTCATGATGCTCATAGGGCATGAACCACATGAGCCCAATAATTTTAATTTAACAACACCCTCGGGCGTAATCTCTTCAACTGAAACATTCCCGCCATCAGCCTCCAGATACGGACGAATGGTATCTAAAGCTGCTTCAACCTGACTTAATAAACTCATTTTTACCAATTTATAACTAAAGTAAAGTTATTAATAATTTGCAATATATTTTATACTTAAAATGGTTAGTCCAAAGTCTTAAGTTCTAAGTCAAAAAGTATGGGTTTGACACTTTTGACCTGCGACTTCCGACTCAAGACTTAGAACTTTAGGCTTCTGACTCAAGCCTCGCTTCAAAAGCCTTCGCGTTTGATATAGCTACTTGCTGCGCTACGCGCTGGGCCATATCAATAAATGCCTTGGTCATTACGCCATCAGCCTCCAAAATTGCCGGGGTGCCTGCGTCGCCCGAGTCGCTGATACTTTTTACCAGCGGAATCTCGCCTAAAAAGGGTACATCCAGTTGCGCAGCCAGCTTCTGGCCGCCGCCTTTGCCAAAAATATAATATTTATTATCCGGAAGCTCGGCCGGCGTAAAGTACGACATGTTTTCTACCACACCCAGTATAGGCACATTAATGGCAGGCATCATAAACATACCTACCCCCTTTCGGGCATCGGCTAAAGCTACATTTTGCGGTGTAGTTACTATAACAGCTCCGGTAACCGGGAAGGTTTGCGTGATAGTAATATGAATATCGCCCGTACCCGGCGGCAAATCTACAACCAGGTAATCCAGTTCGCCCCAGTCGGCATCATTAAACAGTTGTTTTACAGCTGTTGACACCATTGGTCCGCGCCATGGCACAGGTTGGTTTGGATCGGTAAAAAAACCTATTGAGAGTAGCTTTATACCATACTTCTCAATCGGTTCAATACGGGTTTTACCGTCAACAACGCCTGCCTGGGGGCGTGCGCCTTCAAGCCCAAACATAATAGGTACAGATGGGCCGTAAATATCAGCATCAATCAATCCTACTTTGGCGCCGGATTTTGCCAGCCCTAAGGCCAGGTTTGCAGCAACGGTTGATTTACCAACGCCGCCTTTACCCGATGCTACCGCGATGATGTTTTTAACGCCTGGCACGCCTGTATTTTTTTGCGTGGTAACGCGCGATGTCATGTTGATATCAACCACAACATCTTTGCTGACGAAATAGCTGATGGCATTGCGGCAGGCATTTTCAATCATAGCCTTTAACGGGCAAGCCGGCGTGGTTAAAATTACCGAAAAGCTAAGCTTGTTGCCATCAATATGTATATCCTGTATCATGTTGAGGGTAACCAGGTCTTTTTTCAGGTCTGGCTCTTCAACATTGCCCAGTGCTTGTAAAACTTGTTCTTTAGTGATTATCATAATATTATGGCAAATTTATGAAAACGAGTGGTTGATTTGTGTTTAAGCAGGAAACAAATTACAGAAACAACCGTTTGCAGGGGATAAGAATTAGTTTAGTTTTGGAAAAATTTACTTATGAAGCGCCTTAACCCTAAATATATACGCATAGCCGCATTTGTCCTTATCCCGCTGTTCCTCATATTGTTAATAGGTGGTTATATTGCCTATTCAAAACGCGAAGCCCTGCTTCAAAAAGCTATTGTCAAAGCTACTGCAAAAGCAAAGCGCGATTATAATTTAGATGTAAAAATCGGATCGGCTCATTTTACCGGTGCCGCAACAGTTTCTTTTTCGGACGTTACTATAGTACCTGAGCAGCGCGACAGCCTGCTGCGAATAAAAAACTTTGTAGTGAGCGTTAAGCTGTTGCCACTTATTGTGGGCAATATTAAATTATCTGACGTTTTATTACAGGATGGCTTTATTAACCTCACCAATATCAAAGGGGTTAAAAACTTTGATTTTTTGTTTAAAAAGAAACGCGACACCACATCAACAACCAAAGCTGATCTAGCTGTGCTGGCCAACAACCTGGTTAACGAGGTATTATATAAAATTCCGGATAACCTTACATTGAGCAATTTTGTGGTGAGTTTTAAGGACGATAGTACTAAACTAAAACTACTTGCAAAAACTGCACAGATAAAAGACGGCAACCTTACATCAACCATTGATGTTGATAATGGCGAATCGACCTGGCATTTTGTGGGTAAAATGCATCCGTCGGATAAAAACATCGATGTAAAACTTTATGCCGATGGCAAAAAAATAGAATTGCCTATTATACAGGAAAAGCTTCACCTTAAAATAAATGCCGATACCATATCAACCAAATTAACCAAAGTTGAACATAGTGGCGGCGAAACCCGCATTTACGGATCATGGGGGGTAAGTAACCTGCTCATCAATCATCCCGGCTTATCGCCGGGTGATATTATTTTTCCAAGGGCGTCTATTGATGCAAACCTGTTTGTGGGCAGCAATTATGTATCTATCGATAGTTCGTCAACAATTCATATAAAAAACCTGGTGGCCAGGCCATATATCAAATACACGCTCAATCCAACCAAAATATATGAGTTAAAAATGAACACCGACTGGCTTAACGCCACAGATGTTTTTGACTCCTTTCCACAAGGAATGTTTGATGCCCTGGATGGCATTAAGGTTGCCGGTAAACTAAAATATAGCATGCATTTTTACATGGATGCAACTAAAATAGACGACTTGCAATTTGATTCGCGCCTGGATAAGGATGGCTTCCGGATAATTAAGTATGGTAAAACCGACCTGGGAAAGTTGAACAGCCCGTTTGTTTACACCCCTTATGAAAAAGGCAAGCCGCAGGCGCCGCACCTTATAGGCCCGGATAACCCTGAGTTTACTCCATTAGAACAAATAGCCCCTAACCTGCGCAACGCAGTTATGACTGCCGAAGACCCTTCATTTTATACAAACCACGGCTTTGTAGAAGAAGCATTCCGTAAATCATTGGCAACTGATTTTAAAACCAAAAAATTTAAACGCGGCGCCAGTGGTATATCTATGCAGCTGGTTAAAAATTCGTTTTTAAACAGGGATAAAAACCTGGCCCGTAAAATTGAGGAGATATTGATTGTTTGGATCATCGAAAACAACCGCATCATGACGAAAAACCGGATGCTGGAAGTTTACCTGAATATTATTGAATGGGGCCGCAACATATATGGAATTGACGAGGCGTCACACTTTTACTTCGGCAAGTCGCCATCGGAGCTTACCCTGGGCGAGAGTATTTATCTTGCTAGTATAGTGCCGTATCCCAAAGGTGGCTTATACGCGTTTCAGCCCGATGGTAGCCTGAGGCCCGGCCTGCACGGCTATTTTAACCTGATAGGTAAGCTGATGGCCGAAAAGGGCCTAACCGCACGCGATACCAGTGCCTATGGCTTTTACAACGTAAGGTTAAAAGAAAGCTTAAGAGAAAAAATTGCGCCTATAGATACTGCCAAGGCAGATAGCCTGATGAAACAGGGTGGAAATGATGATAATGAAACATTACCTGTTATTGAGGAACCTGTGAAAAAGCCCAATTTTTTTCAACGCCTGTTTGGTAAAAAGGATAGCGTGGAGCAAAAGAAAGAGCAGGTAGAAAAACAAAAAGAAAAAACCGCTAAAGAAAAACTTAAAGAGCAAATTGAAGCGCTAAAACAGGATTATAAAAACCGGATTGACAATATTGATACAGCCGGCAAAACCCGTAAAGACATCCGCCAGGAAAAACGGCGGCTTAAAAAAGAAGAAAGCGATAAGGAAGACGAACTGAAAGCCAAAGCCAATTTATAGTTTACGGTAGCATGACGCATTTAAGTGTTTAAACATCTATTTTTGTTGTAACAAAATTAGAAATCGTCATGTCACTAATAGATCAATTACAAAAAAGGGCTGCAGTAAAAAAATTCGACCCTTCGAAAAAAATATCAGCCGAACAATTAGATCAATTGCAAAGCGCAATACAACTGGCACCATCATCATTAGGCCTACAGTCATTCAAGGTGATTGTTGTTCAGGATGCCGAAACACGGCAAAAGCTTCGTGCTGCTGGTTATAATCAACCTCAAATCACAGATTCATCTGCATTATTCGTTTTTGCTTCACTAACGTCATTGGACGAGGCTTTTGGCAAAAAATTCATCGACCTGGTTGCCAATGTCCGCAACGTTGAACGTGAAAGCCTTGCGGGTTATGAGCAAATGATTTTAGGTAAATTGAGCAGTCTTACAGATGAGCAAAAATTAGCCTGGTCGCATAAGCAAACGTATATTGCTTTAGGCGTATTAGTATCCCAAGCTTCCGAATTAGGTATTGATGCAGCGCCAATGGAAGGTTTTGACGCCGCCAAATTTGATGAGATTTTAGGCTTGAAAGAGTTAGGTTTAACCACATCGGTTATTGCCGCTGTGGGGCACCGTGCTGATGATGATGTTTACAGCAAAATGATTAAAGTACGCAGGCCTAAAAGCGAGTTGTTTATACATGTTTAAGTTGGTGAGTGGTTGATTAAGTTGATTGGGTTAAGTGGGTGACAGGGTTTGGAAAGCTTGATGAAGTTTATGACTTAATCCGATTAACTTAATCTAACTCAATCAACTTAATCCAACTCAATCAACCGCTCACCACTTAACCCAATCAACTACTCACCAGAACTCCTCCTGATAAACAATTTGGATTTTAAAACCACATGCCGCTTATGGTTTGTGGCGGCCTTGTGCTCCAATGCTTCAAATAGCAGGTTGGCGGCCTTAATGCCCATTTCGTAGGCGGGCTGGGTAATGGTTGATAGTGCTGGGCTTAGCAAAGGGGCAATCCCCAAACTGGAAAAACTAACTATTTTCAATTGCTTCGGAATGTCAATCGCCAGGTCATTGCAAACGTAATATGTGGCAAATGCCAAACGCTCTACCGAGCTAAAAATCCCATCGGGCTTTATTTCCTGTAACACCTTGGTCAATATCTTGTAGTTTACTTTCTCGTCATTACTGCAATCAATAACCAGTTCATCGTCAAAGACTACATTGTGCTTTTTAAGTGCATCCATATAACCCTGCATACGCACCTGCCCAATAGAAATACTTTTGTTTACCACCAGGTAGGCTATCCTTCGGCAACCGGTTTGCAGCAAATGCTCTGTGGCATCAAAGCTACTATCGTAGTCGTTGGTGGTTACTTTGGCTGCATCAATATCTTCATATACCCTATCAAAAAACACAACCGGAACATTTTTCGACTCCAGCTGGCGCAGATAATTATGGTCGTTTGCCTCGCCGGATACCGACATGATGATGCCATCAACCTTGCCATTATTGAGGTAATTTACAAACGATACTTCCTTTTCAAAAACATCATCTGTACGGTAAAGTAAAATATAAAAGCCTTTTTTACGGGCCACCTCTTCAATCCCGTTTATGGCTTGCGAAAAAAAATCGTTGGCTATCTCGGGGATGATAACGGCCAGTGTTTTAGTTTTTTTATCCCTTAAATTACTGGCATAATGGTTGGGTAAAAAATTATGCTCTTTGGCAAAGGCAAGTATACGTTCTTTGGTATCCTTATTAATATCAGGGCTGCCGTTAAATGCCCTTGAGATAGTTGACGTAGAAATATTAAGCTCCTTCGCCAGTTTCTTTATATTAACAATATCCATTTATTATCTCGTAAATCTTTTATCCAGCCAAATGTAACAAAACTCATTTATTAAGCCCCGAAAAACTGCGGGCAATTATTGTAAAATATGTTAAAATTATATCATAATCTATACACCTTTCACTTATCGAAAGTCGGGTTTAACTGTAAGTTAATCAATGGCATGCGCTTTGCACTTGTTAAGCCGAAGGGGATTGAAATGAGTATGGCAAAGAAAATATTGATAGTTGATAACAACGAGTTAATGATAGAGGTAATGACCTATATTTTAACCGCCAACGGATATGATGTGGTATCGTTTCATGATGCCGGTAATATTTTTGCCGAAATTAAGACCTCCCATCCAGACCTGGTAATTCTGGACGTATTGTTACCGGGTTTGGATAGCCTGGAGATTTGCAAGTTAATAAAGCTTAACCGGAACACTAAAAACCTGCCGGTAATCATCTGCCTGCCAGGTGAAGATGTTGGCACAGCGCTAAACCAAAAAGGCGCACCCGATGATGTGCTATTGAAACCATTTGGCATCAACAACCTGATTGAAAAGGTAGAATACCAGCTGGCAGCTTAACAAGCAACATTTTTATGTTATTTTTTAATGAACTATACCTTAGGTACTTACCATAAGATTGCCATCATTGTATCATCTTTTTGCCTTTTTGGACTATTGGATTTGTATATTTACCCGGAGAGAAGACACAGATGGGACTGCCACTAAGAATAACGTACAACGATACCGACCTTGTTTACCAGGTCAACACATCGCCAATAAACAAGACTACCAGCGAACTTGAAATTTTACTTAACGGCGAAACAATCACCCTTCAAAAAGATGAACGAAGTGTATGGATACAGCAGGGGAATGGCCCGCTGATTGATCCTGAACTGGCGCAAGCTTTAGGCAGATCGGTTTCCTTAAGATTTAGGATGTAACACCCATTAGCTTGAGCTATCGGCTATTACCGCGGGCACGCACATTAACGCCTTATAAAAGGCTATAGTTTTATTTCGCCGGATTTTTTAATGTGGTTTTGTAAAACAGATAACTTAACCCCCGTTGCTTTTTCCCTTCTTTTCCAGTTCACTCACAAAAACGGTTAGTTCTTTTGTAAAATCATCGAGTGCGATGGCTGAAGTCTCCATATATCCAACCATTTTTTTTTAAGGTAGCGGGCGAACGCAAGAACTGGTTAAGAATTTGGGAAATGCCTAAAATGTTGGCAACCGGTTGGCGTACTTTATGATGGGTCAAAAACATCATTTTCTCCAGCGCAAAGATGTATTCTTTTAAAAACTCTTCAGTTTTTTTTATTTTGTTATACGCCGTTTCCAGCTCCTCGGCGCGGTTTTGTTTTTCCTGGTTCTGAAATTTCAGTTCATCGTTGGCTATGATCAATTCAGCCGCCCGGTTCTCCTTCTCGGAATTTTGAAAAGCCAGTTCAAGGTTGGCAATATTTAACTCCTCCGCCCGGTTTTGTTTTTCCTGGTTTTGGAATTTGAGCTCGTTGTTGGCAATCACCAATTCAGCAGCCCTTTGTTCTTTCTCGGAATTTTGGTAGGCCAGCTCCTTATTGGCGATAATCAACTCGTTTGCACGTTTCTCTTTTTCGGCGTTTTGATAGGCTAACTCGTTATTTGCGATGGCAAGTTCGGCCGCACGTTTCTCTTTTTCGGAGTTTTGATAGGCTAATTCGTTGTTTGCCACGAGTAATTCACCGGCGCGTTTCTCTTTCTCGGTATTTTGGTATGCCAGTTCTTTGTTGGCGATGATAAGCTCATCGGTTGTCCCTCTATGCATATAGCGGTTAATAATGGGTGATTTAATTAATTATCGCTTAAGCGATTAAACGTGTAATTATTGTCACCCCGTAAACATGACAACAAAGGCCTGGGTTTTAATATCCGGTAAGTGCGTTACCTGGGTAACGACCAATAAAATCGATTTATTAGCGTGAAAATACTATTATTAATATTAAAAACGATTGATTTTAAGCTAATATTAAATAAGCAGGATGTTTTTCATGAGCAAGCTCATCTTTTAGTTTATCCACCAGGATTTCTATCCCTTTATCGTCGGCTATATCCAACATCAAGCCGATAAGCTCTCCGCCTGACCGCCTAACGAATTCTACGCTTTTAACTTTAATAATCAGGTGGCAAATACAAATAAGGTTGCCCGGACTTATGGTGCCGTCAACAAGTTCCCCGGCAACTACAAGCCCCCGGCCCGTAATCCGGAAGTAGTCTTGTAACAAAAAACTGCCGCACTTGATATTGTTAACCCGGTTATCCCCATGCATTATTTCATCGGTATTTAATTTACTATTAAGTTATAAAATCAAAAGCATAGTAACCCCCATTGCTATCATCAATCCATCTTCAATAATGGTAACCGTGCTCATAGGCAGGTTAAATACCGCGCCAAGGCATGCACACCTGATTTGCTGCTTACTGACCACGCTTTTTAACACGCCAATCAAACTTATAGACATTATTACGATAGTAACGATATTAACTATATATGGCGTAAAATTAAACGCGAATGCCAGGCCTAATCCCAGTTCAATAAAAACATACAAGCGCCCCCAGCCGTGCCATTTACGGGCAACAACATCATACATGGCATAACTATCGGCAAAGCCTTCAACATCCAGTAATTTAAAAAAAGAAAACACCAGGAAAAAGCCGCTCATAAAAATGCGCATCGCAGTCATTATATCAAAGCTTTTTGCATGATAACCAGCTATAAAAGCGACCACAGTAATGTATCCAAAAATGAGCAGGATGGGTTTGTATGTTTGCAGCCAGGTTTTATTCCCGGTATTGTCAACAATGGCTAACGTATCCGGGTGATGCGGCGCAGTATCCGTTATCTGATATTTTGGATAGGCGGCAAGTGCTTCTTGCAAATCAGCGGTGGCAACGTGTCGGTTCAT
The DNA here is from genome assembly GCF_007971525.1 of Mucilaginibacter ginsenosidivorax. NCBI lineage: Bacteria > Pseudomonadati > Bacteroidota > Sphingobacteriia > Sphingobacteriales > Sphingobacteriaceae > Mucilaginibacter > Mucilaginibacter ginsenosidivorax. Next base: position 3,119,911 of record NZ_CP042437.1, on the reverse strand, counting down.
GGTAATATCAGCCGTTCCTTCGGCAAGGGAAATATCCACTTTTTGAATATGATTTACCTGCGATAACAGGCTTTGAACTTTAGCCCGGCAGCCGGTACAGGTCATGCCGGTAATATTATAGGTATGTGTCATGATAATTGCTAATAAATTAACTGACACAAATTTACCGCCACCGACAGTTTATGCACTTACGGTATTATAGCTATGTTTTATGATATTTACAGGTCTTCGATATTTTTTCGTTTGTTACCCTGCAGTTTTTTAAATGCCGATGGTGTCATCCCGGTAACCTGTTTAAACTGGCTCGATAAATACGCCACGCTGCTATAACCCAGTTGGAAAGCAATTTGCGAAAGGCTAAGCTCGTTATAAACCAACAGCTCTTTAACTTTTTCGGTCCTTTGGTTGATATAATATTTCTCGATAGTTGAACCCTCTACTTCCGAAAAAAGGTTACTAAGATATCCATAGTCGTAATTAAGCTTATCTGCCAGTATAGCCGAAAGTTTTAAAGGCGCAGGCGCATCTGCATAATGCACTTGCCCGATGATGGTCGTTTTAATTTGTTCAATCAGGCGACTTTTCTGATCGTCAATTAATTCAAACCCCAGTTGCTTTAACGACGCTGTCAGTTTCATTTGCTGCAGGTTTGTTGGCGGGTTTTTAATTTCAACTTCGCCCAGTTCAACACCAAGTACCTGCAGGCCTGCTTTTTCAAGCTCACTTCTTACAACCATTTTGCACCTGCTGCACACCATATTTTTTATATATAGCTTCATGGCGATAAAATTACTTTATTTAAAGATATCGGGGCCGGCTTTTAACCAGGGAAATGAAGGCATAAAAAAAGCCTCTTTGCTCTCGCAGCTCAGAGGCCTTTACCTAAACCTTATCACAATAGGGCGTGCGCCCCGATTTGCACTGCTAACATACAACAACCATCATTAAATAAATAAAAGCATCGATGAACAGCCCGAATCTATCGACGGATACTGCTAACGGGCCTTTTATCGCGGTTATTTATTCAGTAATCTAAGCCTGGGCTTACTTTATTAGGTTATTATTTTATCGGTAATGTTATTTGTTGTTAATAATAAAAATGCAGGCTTCTTGTTTTTTCCTGCAATAGGAATTATATCCAGTTGCCACCAGCTTTCAACTATTATATCGGGATTAGCCGATGGAATATTATAGTGGAAGGGCGGTGTTACAATAGTTTCATTGTTTACAACTGCGCGCGTAAGTGTATCGAGCAAAAATTTATCCCCATCGCTGCCTGCATGTTTTGGGTCAAAGGCCTCCCATAAATACCACCCGACAATATTGCGGTAATGCGTATAGGTTGCTTTCATATAAGCCTCGTTATAGGTTAATATGGTGAAATTTGGTGCATCGGCCTTTAATATTATCCGGGGCGTATCCGTAAAAAATAAAGCTTTGAATAGCGGGTCGTTTAAAAAACTCATTGATAATAAACACGTTGGGTTAAATCACTATAATGGCTTTTTTCAGAAACTGTAAAAAAAGCCACTATTGCTTATCTTGTACGCAATAACTTGCCCATAGGTTTAGCGGAGGCCGTTTTGGTTAAAAAGAGGCCTCTTTAATTGACTATTTCTTAACGTTTTTTTACATACTAAGCAATCCCAATAGTCAAAATAGGTTGTTGATAAAAGGGCGGTGCATAATTGATCTCACGGATCCAGTCGCACGTGGTCCGCGCCCCTTTGGCCAGGATTATGGGGCTATTGCCGCTGGTTAAAGAATTATCGGGACATAACGACGAAAGAGAAAAGATGTTTGAATATCTCATGTCCTCGGCCAATGAGCTGGACGAACTGATTAAAAATATCACAGATAAAACAACAAGGGCCGACTATCCAGTTATTCAAAAAGGAAAATGATCCCGTTTTTTAATCTGCTGTCGCCCGTTGTTCAAGGATAATTTCAAGTCGACTAAAGCTTTAGTAAGCCGGTAAGGTTTTCCAAAGACGCAGATTACAAGTTCAACTGGATATATTTTATATATCAATTGCCCCGTACTGCCTTAACAAACCTTCTATTTCGGAATGCCCCTTACGTATGGCCCAAGCCAGCGGCGCAGACCATGGCGCGCCGGATTTGTTGGGATCGGCCCCTTGTTTTAGCAAATAGCCGGCCATATCAAAATGCCCCCACCTTGCCGCCATCCCCAGTGGTGTTGATTGGTACTCTTCATCAAGCGCATTGATATTAGCGCCGTGTTTTAACAGCAGTTCGGCCTTAGCCAAATCTCCTTTTTGAGCCATATCGTGTAATATGGTAACATGGTGCCAACTCATGGTATTGGGACTCATCCCATTCTCCATCATATACGTTGCTCCATCTATGCGCTCGAAGTAATATTTTTGTGTCCATTTTAAAATATCAGGAACTTTCGCTCCATAGCTCAGGAGCACATCTGCCATGGGCCGGTTGTTTACCTTGGCTGCAAAAGTTAATATTCCTTCACCCCAAAAATAAGTTTCATCCGGTGCAAACTCGGGGTTATCCTTCAATATACGGGCGGTGTGTTCAATATCCCCGTCATAAACTGCTTTTTCAAACTCAAGTTGTAATGGTGTCCTGTTAAAAAATATCTTACCATTATCGCCAAAATATTTTTGGCGTTCGGGATGTGTTGCATAGTCGTTTAGCAAATCTACAATCTCATCATGCCCTCTGTCGGCCATAAGTTCAAGGCGTTCCAAAAAAGGGTAAGTTTTATAATTGCTGTCGTGGGCACCTTGCTTAAGCAGGTACCTCACCAATTCGGTATGCCCCTCGCGTGCCGCAAAATGTATGGGCGGGGTGTAATTATATTGCGCATATATCAATTCGGGGCACTCATCCACCAGTCGTTTTACCGCTTCCAGGTTACCTTCACGGCTGGCCGTTAAAATTTGCCACACTTTATCGGTTGTAGATATCACTTTATTGGCCACTTCCATGGGCAGGCCAAGGCTCATTTCATAAGGTTGTATCATCGGTTGCTGTTGTTATCTAACCATTGTTTGCCTGCTACTTCAATGCCCTTTAAAGATATTTAAGCCATAACTTTTCGGGATGTTTAGCTTTGTAAACACTGTATTGCCTACAGGCAAAATACAACACCACCTCGGCAGTAATAAAGATAGCGTAAAGTAATGGCAAACCCCAGCGATAGTCTTCGGGTACATTTGTAAACGGCGCGGTATTATACCACTCCTGGTGGCCACTGCCATAAAGGATACCATTGAGGCCCAGTGCCAGCAGGTGGATGAGTGCGATGTGCAGGATATAATAAAATAAAGGTACCCGGCCAAAAGTGTTCAGGACACGTGCAAGCACTCCTTGCGCTTTTTCTGCCAGCGGTACCAACGTTATGAGCGGCCCTAACGTCATCAGCAAAAAAAGCTGCGATGGCGGATATTTTTGCTGGCTAAGCAACCGGAGAATAAAAGGTAAATTATTTTTATGGCCCGATGCCGCAATTATACTGCCTGCTACTAAAAACAAACCTATCGCCGAAAGCCCTATTTGCAGGCACAGTTTGTTGCGCCGGTCCGGTTCAAAAATCAATAGCTTACCAAAACCATACCCCGCCATCATAACACCTATCCAGGGCACCAATACATACAGCACGTGAATCCAACCGGGCCCTTCTTCGCTCCTTGGATATAAAAAATCCCACCAGGTCCAACTCGCCGGAATCAAGCCAAATAGTTGTTGTGCGGCAATAATCACCAATCCGCTGATCCAAACCGCGCGAAAAGACAACCGGATAATTCCCGACAACAGCACCATGCACCAGCCAAGCATCCATATTACCCCGGCCAGCATAAAAGTCTTAAAATCCAGGTTAAAAGACCAGCAAAAACGGATTAGCGTAAGTTCCAGAATCACCAGTAATAAACCGCGGGTAAACAAATAGCGGGAGAGCTTATTGGGGTTATTGATTTTATGCCCATATAAAAAAGCAGCTGCGCCCGCGAAAAATACAAAGCCGGAAACACAAAAATGGGTAACCCAGCGGGTGAAAAAAATAGCAGGATCGGCGCCACCAGATGGCATGCCGGAATAAACGCGAACATGGTCAATAGCCATCAGTACCATGATGGCCCCGCGTAAAAAATCTACTGATCGGATACGCGCGCTGTTTGCCGGGGATATTTCGGAATTGATCATCAGCTACAAGTTAAGAGTTGCATAAATATCTGAAAAACAGAACGCAAAATTACTGGCATATAGTCAAAAAAAATACAGCCTTTTCACATTACGATAAGATCTCAACTTGCGGCTTTTTGCTTTCTAGATTTAAAACAAAAAGCCTTGCTGAAAATTCAACAAGGCTTAATAAGTCGGGATGAGAAGATTCGAACTTCCGACCTCCAGCACCCCATGCTGGCGCGATACCGGGCTACGCTACATCCCGAAATAATGTAGGGATTGCAAATATATAACTTGCAGATTTAATTCAAAACTGTAAATCAAATCACCACCCTTTTTGTGAGTGCAAAAATACTTTTAACCTATTTAACCGTTTTGAGTAAGGGGCTTCGGCCATTATATTATTAAATGTTATAACAATGGCTTTTATTGTGGTTTGATTTTTTATCTTAACACCCTGGTAAATATAATTTACGAATATTTTTCGTTTAATTATGTATTTGATATTTTAGCGCTGAACTATGACTTCTGCCGAAAATTATGAATTACTCATTGAAAAGATAAATATCTTTATAAGGAAGTATTATTTTAATAATTTTTTGCGTGGCCTGATATTTTTAGGCGCGGGTTTATTCTCCGCTTATGTAATAATTACATTGAGCGAATATTTTGGTAATTTTAATATTCTCTTCCGTACTATTCTTTTTTATTTTTTTATTCTGCTCAACGCTGCCCTGGTGTGTTGGCTCATATTACCCCCCCTGTTGTCATGGCTTAAATTAGGTAGGTCATTAACACACGATGAGGCAGCTGCAATTATTGGTAAACACTTTCAGGATGTAAACGACAAATTGTTGAACACCCTGCAACTAAAAAAACTGGCTGCCGACGACGAAAAACACCGCGCCCTCATCGAAGCCAGTATCGATCAAAAAATTGAGTCGTTAAAGCCGGTAAGCTTTCCATCGGCTATCAACATCCGCGAGAATGTCAAATACCTTAAGTATATCCTGGTACCGGCTGCCATTATCCTGGTCATCGGCCTGGCAGCCCCATCTGTTTTAACCGAAAGCACAAAAAGGTTAATCAGGCATAACGAGTTCTTTGTGCCCGCTGCCCCTTTCAAATTCAATATACTCAACCAAACCCTTTCAGTAGTTCAAGGCGATGACCTAAAGCTTGATTTGAAGCTGGATGGCGATAAATTACCTGCCGACGTATATGTAGAAACCGCCAACAATACATTTAAGCTTGATAAAGAGAACATCAGCCGTTTTCATTATCAGTTTACAAATTTGCAGCAAAACACCAAATTCAGGCTTATCGGCAACGGTTTTACATCGGCCCCGTACGAGATTAAGGTAAACCAGAAACCGGCTTTACTTCATTTTGATGTAGCATTAAATTACCCGGCCTATCTGCATAAAAAAAATGAAATCCTTACAAATGCGGGCGATTTGGTGATACCAGCTGGAACAGCAGTCAAATGGCTGTTACATACACAATATGCAACCGGGCTGCAGTTTTTTATGAATAATGAACCACGCCAGGCAGTGGCAAATGGCCCCGGTTTATTTGTACATAACGAAAAGGTTTACAAAAACGCGGTTTACAGGCTTTACCCGGTAAACAACCAGGTAAACCACAGCGACTCGGCTACCTACCATATCAACGTAATTTTGGATGAACCACCGGTGATCAGTGTTGATGAAAAACCTGATTCGGTAAGCATGAAATCACTATATTTTAATGGAAAAATCCAGGACGACCATGGTTTTTCGGCCTTGAATTTCCATTATAATGTACAATCATCCGGCAATAAGGGCAATACAAAGGCGTTTGTAAAGCGTGTGGAGGCGGATATGGGACAAACACAGGCAGATTTCTTTTATTTCTGGAACTTAAAAGATATGGGCATTAACCCGGGCGACCAGGTGACCTACTTTTTTGAAGTGGCAGATAACGATGGTATAAACGGACCCAAAAAAGCCCGTACTCCTGAGCGTACACTTCACGTGCCCGATGCCAAAGAAGTAAACCAGCAATTGAATGCCGGCACCGAAGCCATCAAACAAAAAATGCAATCGGCCATTAAACTGGCCGGGCAGGTTGAAAAAGAATCGCAGAAACTAAACCAAATGCTGTTGAACAAAAACAGTCTTTCGTTTGATGAAAAAAAACAGATAGAAGACCTGCTGCAAAAAAGGAAAGACCTGGAAGATTTGGTTAAGGAAATAAAAGACGATAACAAAAAAAACCTATACAGCAGGCAGGAAAACCAACAGCAAAATGAAGAGATCCTGGCCAAACAGAAGCAAATTGAAGACTTGTTTAACAACGTGCTTGACCAAAAAACAAAGGAACTATTACAAAATCTGCAGCAATTGCTAAACGAGCAACAAAAGGACGCCACCCGCGATGAACTTTCCAAAATGCAGATGGACAACAAGTCGCTAAAAAAGGAGCTTGACCGCATGCTGGAGTTATACAAAAAACTTGAATTTGATCAGAAGCTAAACCAGCAGATTGATGAGCTAAATAAGCTTGCCGATAAACAGCAAAAGCTATCTGAACAAACACAAAAACAGGGTGCCGATAAAAAACAATTGCAACAGGAGCAGGACGGTTTGAAAAAGGAATTTGACGATGTAAAAAAAGGATTTGACGATTTGCAAAAAACAAATGAACAAGCCGAGCACAAAAGCGATTTCCAGAATCCCGAAAAAGAAACACAAAGCATAGCGCAAAAAATGGAACAAAGCGCCGGCGATTTACAAAAAAACGATAAAAACAAAGCCAGTAAATCGCAAAAGCAGGCGGCCGATGAAATGAGGGATTTGGCCGGCAAGCTACAGCAACAAGACCAGGAAGGCGAAAGCAAAGAAAACGCGGTTGATGCACAGCAACTACGCGAGTTGTTAAAAAACCTGGTGAACAGTTCCTTTAGCCAGGAAAAGCTGATGCAAACACTAAAGAGTACCAGCCCTACCGATCCTGCTTACATTACGCTGTCGCAAAGCCAAAAGGATATTAAAGACAACCTTAAAACAGCCGAAGATAGTTTGTATGCGCTCAGCAGGCGAATCCCGCAAATTCAATCAACCGTTAATGCCGAAATTGGCAGTATAAATTCCCGCATAGACCAGGCCCTGGATAACCTGGGCGATAGGCGAACGGCGGAAGCCAACCGCAACCAGCAACTTGCCATGACATCCATGAACAACCTGGCCCTGATGTTGAGCGAAGCGTTAGATCAGCTGCAAAAAATGATGAATAAAAGCAAGGGTGGTAAAGGCAAGCCGCAATCCATATCGCAGCTAAATAAAATGCAGCAGCAGCTAAACAAAAACATGCAAAAAGCGCGGGAGCAAATGCAGCAGCAAGGCAATAAACCAGGGCAAAGCCAGCCCGGGCAAGGTAACATGAGCGAACAGCTGGCCCGTATGGCACGCCAGCAACAGCAGATAAGGCAACAGCTGGAGCAGATAAATCGCGAAGAAAATAAGAATGGTACGGGTAAATTAGGTAATTTAGATAAAATTTCGCAAGAAATGGAACAAACTGAGCGTGATCTCGTAAACAGGAAGATTACAGACGAGGCGCTAAAGAGGCAACAACAAATACAGAGCCGGTTATTGGAAGCTGAAAAAGCGCAACAGGAGCGTGAGCAGGATCAGCAGCGGGAAAGCCAGGCCGGCAAAAATATACCTCCGGGATACATAAAAGCGTTGCAGGGTTACCAGCAACAACGGGCAAAGCAGACAGAACAGGTAAAGACAGTATCTCCGGCACTTAATTTGTATTACAAGCAAAAAATTAAATCTTACTTTGATCAACTTAATGCCAAATAATATGGAACAGGCAAATGTTCAAACCGGCGAATTATTCACGTTACAGCTACCGTCGAACCCGGAGAGCATAACGCAGCTTGAAGCGCTGATAGAAGAGATTGCTGATAAATACCATGTTGCAGATGATACATTTGCCAACATGATGACCTGCTTAAACGAGGCCGCTATAAATGCTATTATTCATGGCAATAAACTTGATGCCGCAAAAAAGGTAATTATTAATGCCGATGTTGCCCCTAAGCGTGTAATATGGACTGTTACCGACGAGGGCGATGGTTTTGATTACAATCACCTGGCCGACCCAACAGCGCCAGAAAACCTGGAAAGCCTTACCGGCCGTGGCGTTTTTATTATTAAACACCTGGCCGACCAATGCATTTTTAATGCAAAAGGCAACGAAATTGAACTACATTTTAAGATATAATGCCCGCTATCAGCTTTTTTGAAGAAGATATAAACTATAAGCTAAAAAACAAAGCCCTTGTGCGCCAGTGGATTAAAGACACCATTGTTGCCGAGGGCTTCAAATTAAAAGAGCTGAACTACATTTTTTGCTCAGATGCTTATCTGCTTACCCTTAACCAGCAATATCTTGACCATGATACCTATACAGATATCATTACTTTTGATAACAGTGAGGTTGAAGGCAATATTGTAGGCGATATTTTTATATCGATAGAACGCATCCGCGAAAATGCCATCAAATTTGGCCATTCGGAAACAGAAGAGCTTCATCGTGTTATCATTCATGGTGCGCTGCACCTGGTAGGCTACACAGATAAAAGTGTTGTTACAAAGAAAAAAATGACACAAAAAGAGGATGAGTATTTAGCTAAGCGAAGTTTTATTGGCTAATTTTACCTGCATATTTGTTTAACCATCAATTATTTAAAACCATGAAATTACTTTCTTTAATATTAGGCTTTGTTTTAATGACGGCCGCCCCGTCTTCGGTTTATGATTTTAAGCTGAAAACTATCGATGGCGACAACTTTTCGCTGGCCAAATACAAAGGCAAAAAGGTATTGATTGTAAACACAGCCTCAAAATGCGGCTTTACCAAACAATACAAAGATTTAGAAGCATTGGCCGAAAAATACAAAGGCAAACTGGTTGTAGTAGGGTTTCCTGCTAACAACTTTGGTGGCCAGGAACCGGGCACTAATCAGGACATAAAGACCTTTTGTCATGACAATTTTAACGTAACCTTCCCGATGAGCGGAAAAGTTAGCGTTTTAGGTTTAGATATCGATCCTTTATTTCAATATCTTACAACCGCACCAAATCCTGATTTTACAGGCGACATCAAATGGAACTTTGAAAAGTTTTTGATAGACGAAAATGGCAAACTGGTACACCGTTTCAGGTCGGCAACAACTCCGTTATCTGACGATATTACCAAGTATCTTAACTAAACCATTAGATAGATATTATGATTTTGAGGGCTTCGGTTTACCGGGGCCTTTTTTATGCACTTTCGGTATGGGGCTACTCATGAAGCATTCTTTTTTTGTCATCTTGGCACTAAAATCCACAGATTCTGGAAGAGGCAATGATATCATAAATAAAGACTGTCATGCTGAGTGGTAAAATTTCGCGAAATTCTGAAGGGAGAATGACAATAAAAAAAACGACTGTCATCCTGAGGAACGAAGGATCTATTCGCGAACTTTTTTGGCGGTTATGCATGGCGTAAAATAGATCCTTCGCTATCGCTCAGGATGACAGAAAAAGAAACATGTCATGGGTAGGAACGAAGCATCTATTCGCGAACTTTTCTATCGGTAATGCACAGCTGATAGATTCTTCGTACTTACCCATGACATGTCGTACTTTCGAGGGTGCGTAGGCTTGTCACCCTGAGTAACCTTTATTTGCACACAAATGATCGCATTGCAAATGACACTTTTTTCCAATTGATAATCAAATAGTTACAAATGTGTTAATGGCAGCCTGTCGAAGGGACGCGCGGAGAGGCCTTTGCCCGCAATGGTTCGACAGGCTCACCATGACAGTCCTTTTCAAGATGTCATTCCGCTTTCGGAATTTAGCAGCCTTTTACAACCCGGCATCATAGGCGCGCACCGGGTAAATCTCGATTTTTTCCATAAAAAAGGCCTTTCCCAACGAATCAGAAAAGGCCTTTTTTGAAAGCTTTGTTGTATGCCTCTTAAAAAAGAGGTAGGATAATTAAACTCTTTTTGATTTGATACGAGCTGCCTTACCGGTAAGGGCACGCAGGTAGTATAATTTAGAGCGACGCACTTTACCAACGCTGTTCACCTCTATTTTGTCAATGTTTGGAGAGTTAATAGGGAAGATACGCTCAACACCTATACCGTTAGAAACTTTACGAACAGTGAATGTTTCCGAGTTACCTGCGCTGTTACGTTGTATAACAACACCCTGGTAAAGCTGGATACGTTCTTTGTTTCCTTCTCTGATTTTATAATGCACACTTACAGTATCACCGGCCTTGAAGGAAGGAAACTGTCTTTTTTCTATTGATTGCTCTTCAACAAATTTTACTAAATCCATGATTTTTAGCTCTTAAAGCGATTTTTAGCCCGTAAAAATCGGATTGCAATTATAGGGCTTTTTTTTGATAAATAAAAACCTATTTTAAAAATTTCCACAATTTGTAATTTGTTAACAATCTGGGGGTGGTGAATGGTTGATTGGGCTGATTATGTGAGTGGTTATTTATCGCTTTTGCAATTGCTAAACTAATCTTCCAAATCGTCGGCAACAGGCCTTTTCTCGGTAAAATAGGCAATCACCGTATAAATCAGACCGATGATGAGCAGGTTAAAAACAAAATTGATGAGCGTATCGCTTACCGAGTGCGAGCGTTTGTCGATATCAATAAATGTGTAAACGGCATAGGCAAATGCTATAGCAAATATGAGCCAGCCTGCAACAGCGGCGGGCAAATAAAAAATTCCTTTGCGGGTAAACCAGTTTAATTTCATGAGCTTAACTTTTAATGGAGATACTTTCGGTCATTACATAACTTATAAAAACAAATACAATAGCCAGGCTAATCAGGATGAGCACGATGTTCCAAAGCTTTACTTTAATGGTAATGCTCACTTCCTTTACCTTGCGTCTCTCGGGGTCGATGTTTTTTACACCCACGTGCAGTATAGAAAGCACATTGATAATAATGCAAACAATGGGTAGTACAAATAATACTACCGGTCCAAGGAAATCTATAAAAGGGACTTTTGCCAATCCCGACATCAGGTTAAACATAGCGGCGAACCAGCCCATACGGGCATGGAAGAAATAAAACATAAACACACATAATAAAAAATAGCAGGGTACTGCTATAAGCCATACCCCAAGGGCGGCCGAGCGGCTGGCATTCATGATGGCCATTTTTACCGTATTTTGATGCTGCGAAGGGTTTACATCCGGTACTTTTAAATTTTCCATTTCCTTTAAAAATTCGTCGTTATTTTTCATGTTAATACCCTTATAATGCGTTAACTCAATTTGGTTGCAGTGTTACAACATGTTTCTTAATTTCTCTAACCCGCGTGACAGCAGCGACTTAATTGTTCCTTCGTTTTTGCCCAATATCTCGCCAATTTCGGTATTGGTTTTTTGCTCAAAATAGCGCAGTGATATTACCTCCTGGTATTTTATATCCAGCTTCAACAGGTTTTGACGTATCCGGTTATAATTGTCATAGGTTTTAAGTTCCTGCTCCATCATCTCCCGTTCGTCGTCGGCGTTTTCATGCAGCAGCTTCTCCATCTGTGGGTTTTCCATCAGTTGCTGTAGCGATTGCGGTTTGTATTTACTGCTGCGGTAATACTGGTTAAGCTCGTTGGTAGCTATGCGGTACAGCCACGACGATAGGCGGATGCCCCGCCACTGAAAGCCCCCGATTTTTAAAAAAGCTTTTAAAAAAGTCTCAGCGGCAATATCTTTCGATAAATCATAGTTGCCGGTGCGGCGCATAATATAGCCAAACACAGGTTTGTACCAGGCGTCAAACACCTGCCCAAAAGCAGCCGCGTCCGTTCGGCATTGTTCAATAAGCTGGGCTTCCTGGCTGGGGTTCATGATTACAACATACCTGTAATGCAAAAGGCATGGTTTGGTTGCAATCTAATTTAGGGAAAATCGGTGAGTGGTTGATTGGTGAGTGAACAAGGAGTTGTCATTTCGATAGAGCTTGGGCAGGGAAGAGCGCGGCGCGAAAGAGAAATCTTAGACGATATGCTATACAACGGAACCAAGTGTATGCAAATCGTCAAAGATTTCTCCTCGTACCTCGTTCGAAATGACATTTTTTACATAGGAATCACCCCATCACTCCAACAAATCCGGCCTCCGTTGTTTTGTACGCTCCAGCGCCTGCTCAAAGCGCCATTTTTCAATTTCGGGGGTATTGCCGCTTAAAAGGATATCGGGTACTTTGTGCCCATTCCAGTCGGCGGGGCGGGTATATACGGGGGCATCCAGCATATCGTCCTGGAACGAGTCGCTGAGGGCCGATGTTTCGTCGCTAAGTACGCCGGGGATAAGGCGCACAACAGCATCCACCAAAACAGCTGCCGGCAGTTCGCCGCCAGATAGTACATAATCGCCTATGCTGATCTCGCGGGTAACATAAATATCGCGGATGCGCTGGTCTATCCCTTTATAATGTCCGCATAAAATAATGATGTTGCCTTTAATAGATAATTGGTTGGCAATAGCCTGGTTAAGCCGCTCGCCATCGGGCGACATGAAGATCACCTCGTCATATTCCCGTTCGGCTTTAAGCTTTTCAATACAGGCTGCAAAAGGCGGGATGGTCATTACCATGCCGCTGCCGCCACCGTAGGGATAATCATCCACACTTTTTTGTTTGCTGGTTGAGTAATCGCGCAGGTTATGCACATGAATTTCGGCGATGCCCTTTTTTTGGGCGCGTTGTAAAATAGAATGTGCAAAAGGGCTTTCCAGCAAACCCGGTAAAACAGAAATGATATCAAAACGCATGTGCAAATATGCGGATTATTGATTTCAGATGTGCAGATTTCAGATTTCAAATGTGCAGATGCTGGATAGACCTGGGCGCTTTAAACCGCATTAATTCAAAAGTAACAATGAAAACAAGTTGTAAAGCCACCAGCCCCAATAATAATGCTACCCAGTAATCAACGCTATATAGTACCCAGGTTAACACAATAAGTAAACCATAAACAATGTAAACGCTTATGAGCATCGCTTTAAGCCTGATAGATTCTTTGATATTATCTTCGTTTTTCCCCTTCGAAGCTATCCATATCAAGGTAAATGGAAATATCAGATACCGCGTAATCTCCGGAACTTTTATATTCCATCGTGATAAAGCAATCAGGGTTATTGCGCCAATTAAAAAAATTAAAGTAAGCCATTTTCCTACTATATTAAATGGCAGATAAGGCAGGTAAAATGGTTGCCCCATTACTCCTTTGGTACGTAAATAATATAGCCTTGCAATAAATATGATCAGCAGAAAAAGTAGGTTATAGTTAATAACGATATCTGAAACAACACTGTTATGCCATCTGAAAATTCCTGATAAAAATATGATTATCAGTGTCATCATCAAAAAAAGGTGTACCAATACCGCCCAATATAAAGCATTCAACCTTAACTTATAAATTTGAGCGCTTTCATCTTTAAACTTCGAAAATCCGATAAATAACAGGCCTCCGATCAATAAGGTTGTTGCGACTTCATCCGTGAAGTTGTCATGCCCTGTTGCTAAAAAAAATCCCGAACGCCGAACAGGACCATAGCTTAGAAAAGGGATAACATAATGGCCAAACTGAAATAAAGTACCCAAAATGAAGCCAGGGATAGCCATTACAACCCCTATTATTTTAAAATAGTGTGGAAGCAATAAGGTTGGTTTCATGATGATTAGGTTTAATCTAATATACAAATAACGATGTAAACTTAAAAATCTTATTAACCAACCATGCTCTGTCTTGATTCCTGACTCTAATTTCTTGACTCTCCTCTACCCCCTGTGCTGATAAATGCTCCATAAATTACCGGCCGGGTCTGTAAATAGTGCCGTTATCTCCGGAAAATCTTTACCTATTGGTTGTACTATCGTGCCGCCATTGGTGGCAATTGCTTCTACGGTGGCTTCGGCATCATCAACCATAATAGATATGATAAGGCCCGGTTCTGCCTGGGGCTTGCGCCCGGTTACCCACATGCCGCTTACCTGGCCCACGCCGTCATCAAAAGAGGCGTTCCCCTGGTTATCCTGCCGGATATGCCAGTCAAATGTTTTTTGAAAAAAAGCCGCGGATACCGCGATATCATCTGCAGGGATCTCGATGTAACAGATTTTGCCATTACCAAAAGTGGGTTGGTTTGCCATGGTTATTTAATTTTAAGATCGTGAATGAGTTCTGTCTTGAATCTTGATTCTAATGTCTTGACGCTATATCGACTTCTGTATCTGCCACCGGTGTCCAAATGGATCTTCAATGCTGCCCTGGCGGTAGCCATAATCATAATCCTGCACGGGCGAGGTGATTTTTGCGCCGGCAGCAACAGCCTGCTCAATAACGGCATGCACATCGGCCACAAATAGCCCAATAACGACAGAATGCGTGCCGCCCGCAAGGCTATGAAGGCCCGAGTGTAACGTTTGTTCGTGCAGATGAAACATGGCTCCGTTGATGGATAATTCGGACACATGTATAGTTCCGTCATCGTTGCTGAAACGCCGGAGTTCTTCTGCGCCAAAAGCATCAATATAAAAGCTAATGTCTTTTAAGCCATTGGGTATGGCCAGTTCGGGGGCAAAAACAGGTTTGTCTTTCATCGTTATCAGGTTTAATTAATCTTCATCATCTAATATAAATATTGCCTCAACAGGCTTGCCAAATACCCGGGCTATTTTTAGGGCCAGCACAGTAGATGGTACGTAGCGGTTGCTTTCGATTGTATTAATAGTTTGCCGCGATACCCCGATTACCTGGGCCAAGTCGGCCTGGGTTATGTTTTTGATAGCGCGCTCAACTCGTATGTTGTTTTTCATAGCTATTCTTTAATTAAACGGTTATTCTGGAAAATCTTCCACCTGAAACGGATAATAAAGAATACAAGGGGCACCAGTAAATTTAAAAATAAAATATGTTCGGTATCTGTAGAAAAAATGAGGCTGACGATCAAAAACAAAAAGTTAACATAAACCGACCATTGTAGCGAATCGAGCCGGAGCCGCACTATCTGCTCGTCCTCAATTTTTTCTTTCGAGAAAGCGGCGATAAATAAGCCAATGGCCATCAATAAGGTTGTCGACATAAAAAACAGGTGCCTGCCATTAAAAATGCCATCGGCCGTGCCATCTCCATGCATTCCCATCAATTGTTTTTTATATAACACAATAGGAATATGCACAACTACTAGGAAATAGCCCAAATAACGCCCCCAGTAAGGAAATAAGAATAAAGGTTTCATTGCTGTAAAGTTTGATTTACCAAATGTAAAACAAACTTTACAAATGTCAAATTTATTTGACATTTTATTCCGGGCAAACACAGCTAAACAGTTAACCGCAATAAGCTTATTGTATGAGAAGATATAAACATCAACCGACACCCTGTTTTATTGCTGATCCTGGATAAATGATCCAGATACCCAAGGGGCTTGTATTGGCTAACACCAGGCACAAATATTTGAATGCCTGATTTGGGCGATCAATTTAGTGTTAACCATGATAAAATATAAAATGTTTATTATCAAATGTTTATAAATTTTTTATCGGAAATGTGTTAAGTTATGTTAACCATGTTTTTATGCGTTTGCCCTTACATTTTATTTAACAGGACGAAGACTCGCCCCGGCAAGAAAATAAATTGAGGCGCTTTCCTCCTGTTCCGCCTCGCCGCAAGAGTGGCAATACGCCGGTTGGCGGCTTGGCGAGTGCGTTTTAGCAGGGAGATAGGTCGACGCTATATTAATTATACAACAGGGAGAAGCCCGTTACACATTCCCCCTGTTCATCCAGCTTATCACCGCTTTAATTTCGCCGTAACTGTAGTCATCGCCGAGGACTTGTTTGAGGGGTGATAGCATTTGGGAGCCGTAGCTTTCAACAGCATCTTTAATGGCGGGGATTTTTTGGGCGGGTACCAGCGCTTCTACCTCCAGCTCGCCCGATTGTACAAAAAAGCTGAGGTGGCTTTCTATCGTCATGGGCGACAGGCTGCGCTCGGTGGCAATTTCGGCCACGGTTTTGCCGGTTTGGTAAAGCCGGAGCGACTCGGTACGGGTATCGTTTGTTTTGCGGGCCTTAATAGGTTGTACCGGACGGACGGACGCTGCCTTGCGTTCCTTCTTGGGCGATTTATAGGCAATTTTTGATTCGAGGCCTTTTTCTTTGGCGTAATCTTTCACGGGCTGCAACAGCTCGCGCCCGTAGCGGGCCAGTTTTACATCGCCAAAGCCCGAGATAAGGCGCAGCTCGTCGAGGCTTTGGGGCAGGTAGGTAGCCATCTCCACCAGGGTAGCATCAGATACAATGATGTAGGCCGGCACGTTTTCATGTTGGGCAATATCGTTACGTACGCGTTTAATGCGGCTTAGCAGTTCGGCTTCGTGCGGTGGTGCCTGTACGTGGGTGTGGGTTTCTTCAACGGTTTCGCTTTCGATAAACTCAACCTTTTGCAGGCCTTTGAGCACGGCGGCGCTTTGGTCTGTAAGTTTAACAATAGGGTATTCGTCGCCACCCATTTGCAGGTAGCCCATGGTAAGCAGTTCGCGAATGTAGCGCTGCCAGTCGGGCTTGCTGATATCGGCGCCTATGCCATAGGTTTTAAGCTGTTTATGTTCGTCGCGGATTTTTTCGGATTTCGACCCGCGTAAAAAATCAATCACATAGTTAATGCCGAAACGCTCGTTAAGCCGGGCCACGGCCGAGAGCGCCTTTTGGGCTATCAGCGTACCGTCAAAGCGTTTAAACTCGGTAAGGCAAACATCGCAGGAGCCGCAATTGGGCGGGAAAGCCTCATCAAAATAGTTCATCAAGTACTGGCGGCGGCAGCTTTGCAGCTGGCAGTAGCGCACCATATCGTTCAGCTTATTCAGCATAATGCGGCTTTGAGCCTCGTTGCCCTCGATCCTTGCAAAATGCTGTAGCTTACCGGCATCGCCCGGCGAATACAGTAGCAATGCCTCGGATGCCAGGCCGTCGCGCCCTGCACGGCCGGTTTCCTGGTAATAGCCCTCGATGTTTTTAGGCAGATCGATATGCACCACGTAGCGCACATTTGATTTATTGATGCCCATGCCAAAGGCAATGGTAGCCACGATGATCTTGACCTCGTCGCGCAAAAAAGCCTCCTGGTTGCGCACTTTGATTTCGCTGCTGAGGCCTGCGTTGTAGGCTTCGGCAGCAAAGCCGGCGGCTTTCAGGTCGTCGGCCAAATCTTCGGTAGATTTACGGGAAAGGCAGTAGATAATACCCGACTCGTCCTTCCGCTCATTTAAAAAGTTAACCAGTTGCTGAAAGCTGTTCCTTTTGGGGATAACCCGGTAGGTAATATTGGCCCTGTTGAAGGAGGATACAAATACTTTGGGCTTGTTAAGATTGAGTTTCTCGAGGATATCTTTTTGCGTCAGCTTATCAGCAGTAGCGGTAAGCGCGATGACCGGCACATTCGGGAACTCGGTTTTTAACTGGGCCAGCATCAAATACTCAGGACGAAAATCGTGCCCCCAGGACGAGATGCAGTGGGCTTCGTCTATGGCTATCTGTACTACATTCAGCGTTTTTAAAAACGGAACCAGCTTGTTTTCGGCACCAAACAAACGCTCGGGCGCAAGGTATAGCAGGCGGATTTGGTTGTTCCTTAGTTTTTCTACCAGTTGGCGCTGCTCATCCGGGTTTTGTGCCGAGTTTAGGAAGGCTGCCGGTATACCGCTTACATTCAAGCTATCAACCTGGTCTTTCATCAGGGCAATAAGCGGCGAGATAACAATGGTTAGCCCGTTTAACAATACCGCGGGTAGCTGGTAGCATAATGATTTGCCGCCGCCGGTAGGCATCAGCGCCATTACATCCTGCCCGTTTAATATATGTTGGATAATGGCCTCCTGCTGGTGCCTGAAAGCGCTATAACCAAAATATTTTTGCAGGGCCTGTAGAGAATTCATAGATATGCAGATGTGCAAATTTCAGATGTGCAGATAATTTTGCTTTTTCAGGGGCAAATTACAAATTATCAGCGAGATTGCTAATATTTTTAGATTTTTTGTCTGAACCTGAATTTATCGAATTTAAGAATTACCAGAATTTATAGAAGGGTGGCATTTTCAAATCTTCAAATTACCAAATTTTCAAATTGACTTTACCTAATGTAACAATCTACACATCTGCACATCTGAAATTTGCACATCTGCACATATTTTCTGCATATTTAGCTTTTACTACCATCTATATCAGTTTTATGATAAAAAAGCTACTTGTTGTTTTATTAGCTGTTGCTTCGGCAACGGTATCCTTCGCCCAAAAAATACAATCGCCCGATGAATTCCTGGGTTACAAGCTGGGTACTCAGTTTACCCCGCACTATCGCATTGTGGAGTATTTTAAATATGTTGCCCTGGCCTCAAAAAATGTAAAGCTGCAGCAGTTTGGCAGTACCAACGAAGGTAGGCCCCTGTTGGCGATGTTTATTGCATCGGATGAAAATATTGGCAGGTTGGAAGAGATTCGTCACAATAACCTGCGGGTAGCAGGGCTTGAAAGCGGGCCTGTTATTACCAATGTACCCGTAATTACGTGGTTAAGCTACAACGTACACGGCAACGAGCCCGCATCGAGCGAAGCTGCCATGTGGACTTTGTACGATTTGGTCGACCCATCAAACGCCCAAACTCAGGCCTGGCTTAAAAATACCCTGGTGGTTATTGACCCTTGCCTAAACCCGGACGGACGCGACAGGTATGTTAATTTTTATAACTCAGTACACGGCATTAGCCCCGAGGCCTACCCAACATCGCGCGAGCATGCCGAACCATGGCCGGGCGGCAGGGTAAATCATTATTACTTTGACCTTAACCGCGATTGGGCATGGCAACAGCAAAAAGAAACCCAGGCCCGTGTTGGCTTGTTTAACCAATGGCTGCCACAAATACATGTAGATTACCACGAGCAAGGCTACAACGCCCCATACTACTTTGCACCAGCTGCCGAACCTTATCATAAAGACCTTACCCAATGGCAGCGCGATGCACAGGTGATGATTGGTAAAAACAATGCCAAGTACTTTGACCAAAGTGGCTGGATGTACTTTACCAAGTACGAGTTTGATTTGCTTTATCCATCTTATGGCGATACCTATCCGTTATACAACGGATCGATAGGGATGACTTATGAGCAGGGCGGGATAAGCGGGGGCCTGGCGGTTACCACCCGCAGCGGCGATACGCTTACGTTGGTACAACGGGTGGCGCACCATCACTCTACCAGTTTAAGCACGGTTGAAACGGCATCGGCCAATGCGCAAAAATTTAAGGATGAATTTAAAAAGTTTTATGATAACAGCCGTACCAACCCGCCGGGCGAGTACAAAACCTATGTTATTAAAAACGATAACAACAATAAAATAAACGCTATGGCCAAACTGCTTGCCCGCAACGGTATTCAGTATGGTTTTGGTTTGGCCAATAAATCGGTTACGGGGTATGATTATATCAATGGCAAAACCGAAGCTTACGCTGTAGGGCCTAATGATCTGGTGGTAAACGCCTATCAGCCTAAAGCGGTATTGCTGCATGTACTGCTGGAGCCAAAAACTATTATCCCCGATTCAAATACGTATGATATTACGGCGTGGTCGCTCCCGTATGCATTTGGGTTGAAGGCTTATGGGGTAAAAGAGTCGTTAAAACCGGCAAGTGCAGAGTGGAGTATTACCGCGCCCAAGCCGCTGGTGAATACCCATGCTTATGCCTATGTATCATCATGGCAGTCTGTAGCGGATGTAAAATTCCTGGCAGCTTTGTTTAAAAAGAAAATAAAAGTGCGCTACGCCGAAAAATCATTCGATGCTGCCGGTAAAACTTTTGCGCCGGGCTCATTATTAATAACCCGCGCGGGTAATGATCGTGCCGATTTTGACCAGGTGGTTACCCAAACCGCTGCCGAACTTAACCAGGAGGTTACGCCGCTTTCGTCGGGCTTTGTGGATAAAGGATCGGATTTGGGATCAGATGCAGTTAAATACATCCGCCAGCCTAAAGTAATGCTGGTTGCCGGCGATGGCGTAAACTCCGAAGCCATGGGCGAAGTTTGGCATTTGTTTGAAGCACAGCTGGGCTACCCTATCACGCTGATCAGGTACCAGGATGTTCCACGCACCCGCCTGGCCGATTTTGATGTGGCTATTTTTCCGGACGGACGCTACGATGATTTTCCATCCGAAAGGTTGCAAAGCTGGGTGCGCGATGGCGGGCGTTTAATTGCTATTGATAATGCCGTGGCAACACTGGTTGATAAAAAAGGCATCCTGCTGAAAAAGAAAGAAGCTAAAAAGGATGATAAGGACAAAGATAAAACCGTTAAAATTTATGGTGAGCGCGATCGTGATGCCATCCGCGAGCAAATTCCGGGTGCTATCTTCAAGCTGAACCTGGACAATACCCATCCGCTTGGTTTCGGTTTACCAGACTATTACTACTCACTTAAACTGAACGACGATATCTACGAGCTGTTTGGCGATGGTGATGTCTGGAATGTGGGCACTATTAAAAAAGACAGTTATGTATCGGGCTTTGCCGGTGCTAAAGCCAAACAGAAAATCAATAACGGCCTGTTGCTTGGTGTACAATCCCTGGGCCGCGGCTCGGTTATATATATGGCAGACGATCCACTGTTCCGCAGTTTCTGGGAAAATGGTAAACTGCTGTTTAGCAACGCCGTGTTTATGGTGGGGCAGTAGGCCACAGATGTGCAAATGTGCAGATATCAGATGTGCAGATGAAAAAGAGGCCGATCGTACGTTTGTATGATCGGCCTCTTTTAATTAATGACTGATGTTTTTTGCAAATCGATTCATTTAAAAATCATTTGCATATCTGCACATCTGAAATCTGCATATCTGATTAATTGTTCCCTTTCACCCTGCCCTTTTCGTCGTCGGCGCCACTGCGGTGCTGGCGTACTTTGATGGAGTTGTTGCCAAAGTTATAGGTGAGGGTCAGCCTGCCTACCCGTGAGTCGTTTCGTTGTCTTATATCGAAGTTGTTGCCAAGTTCGTTGCTGCTTAAGTTATTACGACGAATGTTAAACACATCATCGCAGGCCACTTTAACATTCAGTTTTTTATCGAAGAAGGATTTGCTGATACCCAAATCAACAGAGTAACGTGGCCTTATTTTATAAATACCGTAGGTTAACTTCGATTGATAATCTCCCATAACCTCTAAACGGGCACCGGCAAACTTAAATGTTTGGGTTGTACGTGCCTGGTATGCCCATTGGCCATCGTTAAAGTTGAAGCCTGCAAGCGAATCGGATTTAAAGCCGAGGTAAAATGCGGTTACGTTGACATTTCCTTCCCACCATTTGGTAATGGTGAAGGGGGTGTTAATGTTGGCATTATAGCCTGTTTGTGTTTGCAGGTTTTTATTGGTTTGAAATGTTTTTTCGCCTTCGGTTAAAATCAGCTCGGTAATAGCATCGGTGGTGCGGCTGTAGCCCAGGCTAACATTAATGGTTTTATTATAGGTATAGTTAAATTCGAAATTTTGTGTGTACTGTGGATTAAGGAAGGCATTGCCTTTTTGAAAGGTATATGGGTCAAGATAAAATATGAAAGGATTAAGCGCGTCATAACCCGGGCGATCGATACGGCGGCTGTATGACAGGCTTACCTCGTTTTTATCATTGATGGTATGGTTAATAAACGCGCTTGGGAAAAAGTTAAGGTAGCTGCGATTTACCGGCGTGCTGCCAATCAGGTTGCCGTTTGATTGGGTGCACTCGGCACGCAGGCCCACCTGTATCGATGTTTTTTTGAACTGTTTGTTCAGGTTAAGGTAGCCGGCCTCAATTTTTTCGTCGTAAATAAAGTGGTTGCTGCGGCCTTTATCGTTAATATATACGCCGCTGCTGTCAATCTGGGCCCTTAAGTCATTATCAGTTTTAACGTTGCTGTATTTGGCGCCGGCTTCCAATTTTATGGTTTTGGTAAGCGGCTTGGTATAATCAACCTTGGCGGTATATATAGTAATAGTTGACGGACTTTGATTGCGCAATAACTGCGATGGGCGTTGCGTGCTGCCATCGGCTAAAAAATAATCGGTTGTGTATTGCGCGTTGTTGCCGTTGTTAAATTTAGAGTAGTCGAGGTCGAAGCTTAGCTCCTGGCCGTTGGTGTCTATTTTAAGCCTGTCGTTAAGGTTTACGGCTATGTTTTTGTAGGCTTGCTCAAAAACCGAATTGGTGCGCAGCGACGAATCGGCAACGCCATATTTGGTACCTATTATAGTAGATGTGCTGTTGTGGTTGTTTTCGGTATTTGAATAGCCGCTTACCACAAAGCCAATGGTATGCTTAGGCGTAAGGTCATAGTCGGCGCCAATGCGGTAATTATTATAATGATTGGCATCGGGCATATATGATTGCTGGTTAAAATAGTTGGTAACACCCTGGCCGTTACTCACCACCCTGTCAAGCAATAAATCATGCGCACGTTTGCTATCGCCCCGGCTAAATGTGCCAAACACATTTAGGTTACCATCTTTGTGGTTAAGGTTAAGGCTGCTATTATCCCTCCAATACCTGCCTTTTGCCACGCCGGCTGTAATACTGCCGTTGGTGCCCGACTGGGCATTCTTTTTTAATTTAATGTTGATGATGCCCGAATTACCCGCGGCATCATATTTAGCGGATGGGTTAGTAATAATTTCGATAGATTTAATGGTATTACCATCCGTTGAGCGTAACAACGTAGCCAGTTGCGCAGGGGTAAGATAAGTAAGCTTATCATTTATCATTACGGTTACGCCTTGTTTGCCCTTAAGGCTTATGTTATCGTCTTTATCCACGGTTACGCCGGGGGCCCTAGCCAAAATTTCCATGGCAGTATTACCGGCGGCAAGTACACTGCCTTCTACATTCATTACGGTGCGGTCAATTTTGCGTTCAACAAGCGGTTTGCTGGCAGTTACGGTAACCGTTTTTAAAGTGGTATTACCTGCCTGCATATTTATAACAGGCACTTCAATAGTACCCGAGCCTTCGGTAACGGTAAAAGGCTTGCTGATGGCTTTTGCGTAACCTACAACAGTGGCTTTTACCAGGTATTTACCGGCTGGTATTTTATCAAAAGAGTAAATGCCATTATCATTACTCAATGCCCCTTTAACTACGGTGGAGTCGGTTGCTTTTATAATACTTACGCTGGCGTAGTCAAGTGGTTTACCCTGGTCGTTTACCAACGATCCGGATACTTTGGCTGCGGCCGCCTTGCCAGTTTGAGCAAAGGACGCACTCCAACTGATAGCTACAAGCAGGAGTGTGTATATTATATGGTTGATTTTAGTTTTCATCATTGTGTTATTAAAGTGTTTGGGCAATACAATGCCATCAAGGAAAATGGTTCCTTTTAAAATTTAGTAAATAAGTTTTTAGCTGTTTTGGCGGTAGCCTTAAGTGTGTTTAGTAGTTATTTGATATAAGCTTTTTTATTCATAGTGTATGTCAGTTTAAGGCTGATGGGCGATAAGCGTCTTCGCCGGTGCCTGATCTGTAATTATTGTGTCTTTTGGTATAAGATGCACAATAGGGTGCATTGGTTACAGAGAAATTAAACTTTTTAACACAGGGAATAAATTTTGGGCAATATCCAGCATAATGGCCTGGCCTATGGGTTTGCCTGCGTTGGGTTGGGTTTGTGCTGAAATTAAGGGAGTTAGTTTAACAGCAATGGGTGGGCTCTGGGTAAACGTAACGTAATAAAAAGGAACAATAAGCCCGCTAAATAATAGCAGGCTTATGTATTTTATAACTGATCGCATTATATATTATATAACGATGTGGGTTTATTGCTGATTTGCATTTTTTAGGCTATCGGCTACCTCCTGCCTCCTCAGGCTGTCGATAGTTGCCTGTGGTACTGGTGGGATATCGCACTCAATGCCGTTTTCTTTCATGATAAATTTTGCGCCAAGCGGGTTAGCTGGTTTATTGCTTTGCTGACAATCATAGGGGTTAAAGCCTATGTTAACATCCAGCCTGGTATCTATAATTAATTTTGAATTTAATGGCACTTTTAAAGTAAGGTGTAAATTTTGACCGCGCCATAATGTACCGGCGGTCCTTTCCAGGTGTCGGTCAAATTTCAGTACCGAATCTTTTTGTATAAAACGGTAGGTTATGTTTTTTGTATTGGTAAGTGCATCCTCATAATCGCGGCCGCGTGCGGTAAATGATTCTACTAATACCGGTTGTTGTACATCGCTTTTTTCGATATCGATGCTTACGCGGTTCGGGCCGTCCATCTCATCGTTGCCGTTAAAGTCGTCGTCTAAAATAACCATGCCGTTAAAGCGCTCTTTTATGCGTAAACGGGTGCTATCCTCGTTGCTCAGGTATTTGGCATCGTTAAGCTGCAGGTAATAGGTATTGTTTGCCGGGGCTTTAAGATTGATGGTGGTGTTTAGCCTTGCGCCTTCCCTAAAATCAACAGATGCTCTTACGCCATAATATACTACCGCACCAAGCGCGGCCAGCCATACACACAATAAGGTGGTGCCAACCGACCTGTTGAATGAAGCATTGCGGAATAAGAAGCCAATAATGAGTAGAATGATGGCGGTTAAAGGGATAGCCAGTAATAAAAAGCCACCTGCTATAAATACAAGGTTGGTATTATGGTTAACTATGTTAAATGGAAATATATGGTAGATATCGGTTTTACCGAACGCTAAAAACATAATAACCACCACAATAAGCGCAATAGCAAGCCCAAAGCAGCCTAATAATATACCGCCTGCTATTATTTTACCAAGCAAACCGCCGGCACCCCGTAAAAATACACCAAGGTGATCAAAAAAATCGCCTATAAAATCGCGGGTCTTGTAAACAAAAGGCCTGGCCTCGTGCTGAAAGTTGTGCAGGTTTTCTTTAACCGAGCTCAGCTCTTCCTCGAAGCTCTTTTTAAAACCTTTCAGGTCTTGCTTCTCCCCTTTCATCGCCATCCTGTCGGCACGGCTAACGGCTTTCGGGATCACCATCCACAATATAACGTATAAAAAGAAACCGCTGCCTGCCACACATAGGAAAATTACAAAGGCCAGCCTGATCCAAACAGCCGGAATATCAAAGTAATTGGCAATGCCCGCTGCAACACCACTCACAAGGTGATCGTCCGGATCGCGAAAAAGCCGGCGACGCTCGGTATTATAAGCGTAAGAATTATTTCCGGGCGCTTTTGCATCGCTTTCGGCCGATTCAAAATCCTCAACCGAGCCCATTTGCTCAATTACAAGCTTTACGTCCTGCTCCACAATAACCTGTTTGCTTTGGCTTGCTAAAATTTCGTTAAACATCTCGGCAATGCGGTTTTCAATGTCGGTTGTTATCTCCAGGCTGTCGGCCGAGGTAGAAAAATGACGTTTTACATCTGTCATGTAAAGTTTAAGTACGTCATAAGCATCCTCTTCGATGTGAAAAACGATGCCATTTATATTGATGATGATAGTTTTGTTCATGATGGGTAATAATTTCAGGTTTTTTTATTTTCTGTCTCCAATAGCCGTTTGCACAGCATAAACTAATTCCTGCCAGGTTTTATCCAGCTGTTCCAGCACGTTCCGGCCCTCGTCTGATAGAACGTAATACTTTCGCGGCGGCCCTGAAATCGACTCGACCCAGTTGTAGGTGAGTAGTCCATTGTTCTTTAAACGGGTTAATAATGGGTACAGAGTACCCTCAACTACAAGCAGTTGGGCTTTCTTTAGCTCAGCAATTATATCTGAAGCATATGTTTCGCCCTTGGCTATGATGGATAGGATGCAGTACTCCAGTATGCCCTTCCTCATTTGGGTTTGTGTGTTTTCGACGATCATAATACAAAGATATATGTTTAAGATTGTATTATGCAATACATAGTACTAAAATTATTAATATTTGTTATAAAAGATGCTTTTTTTAAAAAAAAGTCATCTTTTTAAAGATTTTACTTGACTTTTTGACAACGTAACATTACTTTTAACATTAATTAACTATTAACTGATCTTATTATTAACAAAATGAAAAAACTTCTACTAGCAAGTTTGTGCTTTCTGTTGTTATGCCTAACACAGGTTTATGCGCAAAACCGTACAGTAACGGGTACGGTTACGGACAAAGGCGATGGCCTTCCGATTCCGGGGGTATCAGTAAAGGTAAAGGGAACCTCGAGCGGAACCCAAACCAATGCTTCCGGTAAATTCTCTCTTAGCGTGTCTCCGGGCGCTGTACTTACCTTCTCATTTATTGGTTACAATGCCCAGGATGTGGCAGTTGGCACAAAAAACACAATTGATGTTGTGCTTGCAAGTGCAAACAGCCAGTTGAATGAGGTTGTAGTTACTGCACTGGGTATCCAAAGGCAAGCCATTTCGGTAGGTTACTCTACTGCTAAAGTTTCTGGTAAAGAAATTACCCAGGCAAAACCAATCAGTGTTGTTAACGGTTTAACAGGTAAAGTATCTGGTTTGCAGGTTACCACTACCAACAATGGTTTGTTTGCCCCTACACGTGTTACACTACGTGGTAACAGATCGTTACTCGGTAATAACCAGCCTTTGTATGTTGTTGACGGAGCTATCTTCTATAGCGATATCAGCACACTTAACCCTGAGGACATTTTGGACATTAACACCCTGAAAGGCTCAAGCGCATCAGCTGTTTACGGTTCAGATGCATCAAATGGTGTTATCGTAATTACAACCAAACACGGTACAAAAGGTACTTCTGCATTAACTGTATCGTCAACCTACCAGATTGAGAAAGTTTCTTACATCCCTGAATACCAATCCCGTTTTGGTGCAAACGGTGGTGAGGGTGAAGTGTTTGACTTTACCAAATTTGGCGATGGTAATGGTAATTACTACTACTTTCCATATGAAAACCAAAGCTACGGTCCTGAGTTTAATGGTCAGTTGGTTCCTATTGGTCGCCCATTGGCAGACGGTTCATCAGAATTGGTTCCTTATGCTGCTGTTAAAAACCAGAAAAAAGATTTCTTCGATACAGGTATCACCACCCAGCATAACTTTAGCTTTAATTCAGGCGACGAAAACGGCAGCTTCTTCATGTCGGGCCAGGATCTGAAAAGTAAATCTATCATGCCTAAAGATGAAGGCCGTCGTGATATATTCCGTGTAGGTGGCGACAGGAAATACGGAGCTTTTTCAACTTCGTACTCTATGGCTTACACTTACAAAACTACCAATCAAACCAGCACAGGTGCTGTTTACAACGATTTGATCGAGTCGCCGGTTAATATTCCGATTGTTGATTTGAAAGATCCTAACAGCAAATACGGAGGTATTGATCAGTATTACAATGACTATTACATCAGCCCAGGTCAAATCATCAACGAAGTGAGGTACCTGAACGTTGAAAACCACATCCAAGCTAACTTACAGGCAAATTTAAAAGTAGCTAAGTTTTTAAGCTTATCATATCGTACAGCCCTGGATAACACCACCAGCAGATATGAGAACAAAGATTCGGGCCGCACTTACAGCGCCTTCACAAAAAGCGCAAATACTATGGTTTACCCTGACACTAATGGCGACGGGAAACTTGATGTGGTTCCTGGTGATGGAGCTGGCACAAAAGCTTCGGCCAACAATTTGCTTCCTTCATATGGCACCGGTAACTTTACCAACTTGTTGTTCAGCTCAGATTTCTTGGCCAACTTTAACTTTAAGCTTCCAAGTGATTTCAAAATCGACGGTACTTTAGGTGTTGCTTATCAGGACAACAAAATTACCTATACCAATATCGGCCAAACATCTTTGAACTTTTTGCCTTACAACGTATCTAACTTCACAGGTGCACCAGGCATAGGCCAGGCGCAATTCCAGGCCCGTAAATTAGGTTACTTTGGTACAGCAACCATCGGCTACAAAAGCTATGCATTTATCCATGGTTCATACCGTACAGATTTAGATTCAAGGTTATCTGAAAAAAATAAATATATCCCTTACTATGGTATCGACGGTACTGTTGTGTTAAGCGAGATTTTCAAAAGCATAGCGGAGAATGATTACGTTAACTTTGTAAAACTACGTTTTGCCCATTCATTAACAGGTAACGCTTCTCCGTTAGCCGGCGGGTCTCAATACATTGCCTACGGTGCTTATCAAACTATACCTACTGTAGGTGCTGCTGCTAACTTCCCTTACAGCGCCTCAGGTATATCTGGGTACGCATTAAATGGTACTATTGCCAATCCTGACATTAAACCAGAAAAAGTTACTGAAAATGAGATCGGTTTAGATTTAGGCTTCTTTAAGGATAGGTTAACATTAACTGCATCGGCTTACAAAGCGGTAACTAAAGATGGTATTGTGCCTGCGCAAATTTCTCGTGCATCCGGCTTTACTTCGGCTATATTGAATGCCGCTAATACTCAAAACAAAGGTTTGGAGTTAGATTTACACGGTACCGTTATCAAATCACAAGCGGTAACCTGGAATTTGGGCGTTAACTACACTAAACAACAAAGTAAAGTTAACAGTATTGCAGCGAGCCTGAAAGAATTAGCTATTGGTGGTAATACCTTTGCTATCCTGGACCTGCCCTATGCGCAATTAAAAGGATATGACTGGTCAAGGGATCCCGCATCCGGTAAAGTAATTGTTGATGCCAACACCGGTTTGCCGGTAAGAGCATCTGCCACAACAGCTTTAGGTAATGTAAACCCAACCGACATATTAGGTTTTACATCTTCGGTAAGCTACAAAGGCTTCACGTTGAATTTAACAGTTGATTATAGAGGCGGCTACAAAATCTTCAACCAAATTTCAAATACGCTTGACCACGCTGGTAACAGTATCACTTCTACCCTTGCCGGCCGTCAGCGTTTTGTATTCCCGAACTCGGTTTACAAAAATGCGCAAGGAAATTATGTTGATAATACAAACATACTTACGCAAGATGGTAACTACAACTTTTGGCCAACTACCTACTTAGGTGTTGATGCCAACTATGTAACCAGCGCGGCTGCCTGGAAATTACGCGAAGCTACTATCAACTATAACTTCCCTAAAGCCTGGTTACGCGATGTTAAGTTTATTAAAAACGTTAACGTTGCAGTTTCTGGCCGTAACCTGATCATGCTACGTCCGAAGACCAATAAATACACCGATCCTGAGTTTAACGATGATACCAGCAACGCTGTTGGTAGAACAACCCTAAACCAGGCTCCGCCAACCAGAATATTCAGCGGTACATTAGCTGTAACTTTTTAACAAAGAAATTGATAGAAAAAATGAAAACGAAAACAATATTTAAGCGAAAAGTTAACCTGAGTTTGCTTTTCTCTGCGCTGCTGTTAACGGGTATTGTAGGATGTCAGAAGGGAACATTTGATGTTAACAAAGTGAACCCTAACTCACCAACTTCTGCTCCGTCACAATACTTATTAAGCGCAGCATTGGCTTCTACCGCAAGTTTAATGCATGGCGGTAACTCTGATGTGTTGGATAACTGGATGGGTTACTGGACACAAAGCGGTGGTTTTACACCAAGTACTACTTACGTAATTTACCAGATAACCAGCAGTAACTATACAGGTAACTTTGATAGTGCCTACATTATTTTATCAAATTACAATCTGTTGTTAAAAAATGCCGGTAACGATCCAACACAGTCATACTACAAAGCGATGGCTACAATTATGGAAGCCTTTATGTATCAGCGACTTGTTGATTTATACAACAGCGTGCCATATTCTCAGGCGCTTAGTACAAATGCAACATTTTCATACAAGTATGATGATCCGGCTACTATTTACAAAAGCCTGGTTGCCAAGTGCGATTCGGCGGTTACAATTATTAACGCTGCCCCAAGCAATGCTTTAAATCCGGGCAACTATGATGTGGTATTTGGTGGAAATATGCCAAACTGGGTAAAGTTTGCCAAAACATTAAAACTTAAGCTTTTAATGCGTCAAACAGAAAATGGTTTAGGTAGTGCGGGTGTTAAATCCGCTTTATCAGGCATGACAACCGGCGACTTCTTAACTGTAGATGCATCTGTTAACCCAGGTTACTCTAACGCAACAAGCGGCCAGTTAAACCCGCTTTATTATGATTTGGTTGCCAATGCAACTGGCCAAAATGGATTAAATACTACCTACTACCGTGCCAACAGCTATGCAGTTAAATTTTACCAGGATCATAACGATCCACGTATAAATGCAATCTACGCACCATCGGGTCAGGAGGCCATCGCTTATACCACCCAATTAGATGGTACAATTGCTACAAACAGGGCTAAAGTAAAAGGCAGGGATTACGGCAGTACCAATGGTAATGGCGAGTCAAATTCTGTAATCTCGGCTATTCTTGGTACAGGTTTTACATCTGCCGGTAAACAAAAGGGCCCAACGCAATCGGCACCACTTATTACTGCATTTGAAAGCCTGTTTTTACAGGCGGAAGCTGTTCAGCGTGGGTATCTTGCGGGCGATGCCGGAGCCATTTACAATGCGGCAGTAGCGGCTGATTTTACATTCCTTGGCGCACCTGGTGCTGCCGACTATACAAACCAGCCAGATGCTTTAACCAACTATTCAGTTTCGTTAGATAAAATAACCACCATTATTACACAAAAATGGGCCGCCATGAACTCGGTTGACCCATTAGAGTCATATAGCGACTGGAGAAGATTAAATATCCCAAGCAACCTTCCTGTTTCTCATTATCCAGGTGTTACGGTAACACACATTCCTTATCGTTTCCCTTATACTATTAATGAAACTACCTTAAATGGGGCTAATGTGCCGTCGGGCGGTACAGGTACAGATTTATTCACATCTAAAATATTCTGGATGAAATAAGCATCTGTGCTTATATTTAAGAACAATTAAAAAACGAAAGAAATGAAAAAATTAATCATACTATTAGGAGTCCTTACCGTCTCGCTTACATCTTGTTTAAAGGATAAGCCAAACGTGGATTTTTCAAATATCGGCGCTTTCACGGAGCTGGTACACAGCGGTGCACCTTACTTTAACGAGGCTGCAATTACCGATGCTGCAGATACCATTGTAAAAACGCTGCAGGTAAACATTACCGGCCAATACCCGCCAACAAAAGATGTAACAGTAACAATAGGGGTAGATAATGCTTTGCTTACAGCCTACAACGCTGCAAACACGGCAATTGTTTATGAAGCACCTCCAGCAGGTTCGTTCAAAATTGGGGCAACATCTGTAACCATAAAAGCTGGTTCACGGTTAGCTAACATTCCTGTAACTTTTTACAAAAAGCAGCTTGATCCATCAAAAAGCTATATGTTACCTATCAAGATAGTTAGCTCAACTATAGCATTAAGTGGTAACTTCACAGTTAAATATTACCACTTTATTGGTAACGACTTTGCAGGAACATACAACCACTTTTACACCAGGTGGGAGCAGGCAGATACAACTGCAAGTGCCCCTTCAAGCAAACGTGTGAATAAAGGTACCTCGGTTTTTAACCCGATAAGTCCTACCGAGTTTACGGTAACAACCTCTTATTACACCGCGCCACGCTATGATGTAACCTTTGTTAAAACCGGTAACGGAGCTACAGCAACCTATTCGAAATTTGTAATTAAATTTTACGGAACGGATATAGCTGACTTATTTACACCTGGTGGTGTAGTATTAGCTACCGGTCCGTTCTTTTTACCGGCAGATTACCATACTAACCCATTTGATCCAAATGGCGTATATACTTACGCACAATCATTGAAGTTGTTCAGATTTTTCTTCACTACGGCTTCAAGAGGAATTATTGACGAGTACACTAAGTAATCTTAAAAGAAAATATAGCGTATTTAATGGCCGGTTCATTCATTTGAACCGGCCATTTTTCTTATTTTTTTTTTAACTTGATAAGCAATCGTTTTAACAGGCCGGCGCTATTATCATCATAAAATTTAATTAAAAGCAGGTGTATCAAACAAAAGGATAATTGCGTTATCTAATTAGCAATCAACGCATTGTTGTATTTATCAAGCGATTTAACAAACGGGTGTAAATTTTTTGATATACAGATATTACTTAAAAATAAATAAATGTTTGATTTTGAATCTGTTTATATTTATAGTTAACTTTAATACTTATTATAATTGAAAATGAAAAAACAAATCCTACCTACCTTATTGTGTGTTGCAGCTACTCATTTTGCAATGGCACAAACAACCGCTTCGGGTACAGTTAAAAATGAGAATGGGCAAGCAGTTGTTTCGGCCCTTGTGCAGGAGGCCAATACAAAAACAGCAACTTATACCGATTCGGCGGGCTTTTTTACCCTGCCGCTAACTGGTAATACCGCATTGCTGGTAAGCGCCAAAGGTTATAAAGACGAAAAAGTGAGTGCTAAAGATAATCTGGTGGTAGTGCTTAAGCACGGCAAATCGTCGGCTAAAGAATTAACACCGGAAGATCCTAACAAAGCGGCAGCTAGTCCTGTCCTTGAAAATAAAAACCAGGGATCGACATTTTTTAACGTTTCTGCTGCAAGCGGAAGCTTATTTAATATAAGCCATAAAGAAGATACCAAAGGTAGCCGTTATTTAATCGGCGATGGCTGGGCTAAAGGTTATGTAGTTGACAAAACTGGTGCCACAGTTAAAAATGATAATTTTGCCTATAACTACGACAAGATTAATGGCTCCCTGTTGTTAACCCAAGATAAACGTGCAGCCGTTGACGTAGACCGCGACCAGATAAAAAGCTTTACGATTTATAATAAACTCGATCAGCCTGAAACATACCAATTGGTTGCTGCGATAAATCCAACACATTACAGCCAGGTATTATCAGATGGCAGCAAATACAAGGTTTATAAGTTTACCAAAACAACATTTGTAAAGTCGGATTTTAAAACCGATGGTATGACATCAACCGGAAACCACTATGACGAATATGTTGACGAGCCAACTTATTATGTACTTAATGTTAAAACCGCGGCTTTGCAAAAGATCTCGTTAAAGGCAAAGGCCATCAAACAGGTGTTTGCTGCCGATGCTGATAAAGTGAAAACTTATTTTAACGACCATGCTGATGATGATATCAACGATACCTTTCTGAGTAACCTTGCCGATTCGTTGAATTAAGAAGACAGATAAGACTATATCGTAAAAAAGACCGTTAGCATAAAACCTGACGGTCTTTTTTATTGTAATTTAAGAGAAAAATTTATTGGTTTAAAAATGGGAAAAAGATATATAGTAACGCTTGCTGTTTTTATGATAACAGGTGGCGTTTTAAAAGCGCAAACAGGTACAAACAGCATTTCATCAACCGGGATAACCTCCGGTACGGGGATGGCTTATAACCTGGTTAATAACGAAGATACCAAAGGTAGCCGGTATTTATTTGACGCCTGGGTTAAAGGTTACGTTACCGACGCCAAAGGCAATGCCGTAAACAGCGAGAATTATACATTTAATTATGATAAAATAGGTGGCGCATTGCTATTGAGCCAGGATAAACAAACCGCCATTGCTGTTGATAAAGAACATGTAAAAAACTTTGTTGTTTACAACAAGGCGGATAAGGCAATGGCTTTTGAATATGTGCCTGCAATTGATGCCACACATTATTGTGAAGTATTGGCAGCCGGGAGTAAGTATAAAATATATAAGCTTACAAAAACCAGGTTTATCAAGGCCGATTATAAGAACGACGGGATATCATCAAGCGGTAATAAATATGATGAGTATGTTGATGATCCGGCTTATTACGTAGTTGATGCCAAAACACCGGAACCACAAAAAATTGGCTTAAAAAATAAAGTGATTAAGCAAGCTTTTGCCGCAGATGCAGAAAAGGTAAAAACATTCTTCACCGATCACAAAGACGACGATATTAACGAAGTGTTTTTAGCTGGCCTCGGCAATTACTTGAATCAATAAGTTAAAGTTTGTATTTTGTAAAAAAAAGACCGTTTGTGATTTTAATTTAAAACGGTCTTTTTTAATTAATTTGTATTGTCTGTTTGGTCAAACGCTAAGGTTGAATAATCTGTTCTAATTACCGTGCCTATTGAGTGATAATTGCTACTTCCCGCTGTAACGGGGAAGTAACGTCCTGATACGCTTATTGCGGGGCCATTTGTGTAACTTCCATTTGAAAGATATTCAATGT
The DNA here is from genome assembly GCF_007971525.1 of Mucilaginibacter ginsenosidivorax. Taxonomy (NCBI): domain Bacteria; kingdom Pseudomonadati; phylum Bacteroidota; class Sphingobacteriia; order Sphingobacteriales; family Sphingobacteriaceae; genus Mucilaginibacter; species Mucilaginibacter ginsenosidivorax. The sequence continues at coordinate 3,085,512 of NZ_CP042437.1, read as the reverse complement.
TGCCGCTTGTAATTAAGCCTTTGTCTCCTTGTAAAAAATAATGGATTGACGCATTATTGGGATCGGGTACGTTAATGAACGTGGATGGAATTGTGTAGGGCGTTTGTCCTGGTAATGGATAGTTAATTTCTGCAAGCGCCCAATGCGACCCAGTGGTTACCCTAATTAGTTTACCCACAGAAATTATAACGCTGCCATTGGTAGATGTGTAGTTGTTTTTTACATAGTCAAAAATATTTGGTCCGGTACCGGTGGCGCCGGATTTTCGGAATGCGTCTGCTGCTTTGAAGTACTTGTCCATGTCTGAATGGATAGAACTGTAGTCTGTATACGAAAATAGCGTTTGTGTAACCTGGAAAACATTTCCGTCGATACCCGTATTTTGATAATCAATCGATGCCCCATTATCTGCATACATTGATTGGCCGAAACATGGAACTCCGTTCACAAGTCCAGGGTATTTTGCGGCGTCATAAGAAAAAGGCGCAATTACGTATACTCCTGACCCGTGGAAAGACGCGTAATAAGTGTCAAAATTCTCACCTGGTTTACGTGCAATAAGCGCCAAGTCTACGTAGGTTGGAGCAGGCAGCGTGTTTACTTTTAGCTTTGTTTCCTTTTCGGAAACTTTAGAATTGGTTGCGGGGCTCCCTTCTTTTTTACAGGATGTTAAGTTAACAAAGAGCGCAAGTGCACCAAATAGCAGGAGGTGTTTTTTCATATTAGTGAATATTTAATTTTCATAAATATTCGCTAATATTCTTATACCCACAATAGGTGAAAACACCTATTGTAAATCTTACTTTTTATCCACGCTATATTTACCCGGCCCTATAAATATTAAGCCGGCAAACACGATGGCGTCTTCAATAGCATGAGCCGCTTCGCCCAGGCCACCGCCTGTGCGTAAGTGCATTAACGCTGCGATAACCAGGTTGATAAATAGTAAAATACATACCGGGCGGAACGCAAGGCCTATAATTAGCAGGAACCCACCCAGTAGTTCCGTAACGGCAGCAAGCAGGCCCCACACCATGGGTAAAAAGTGAATGCCAACATATTTCATCGACCCGCCAAGCTCGGTCCATTCCTTAGCGCCTCCCATCAGCTTAGGGTAGCCGTGATAAATAAACATAATGCCCAAACCCACGCGGATAATTAAAAGGCCAAAGTTTTTGTAGTTGCCTAAATTGCTAAATAATGCCATGTAATAATGAGTAAATTGATGTTTTAGTTTTGTTTGCCCGAAGCCTGTATTTTTAATGCCCGGGCGTTATATAAATTTCAAAAGGCTGTGCTGTTCCCCTACACTAAGGGTTACGTTGCGGCCCAATATGAGGCTACAGTTATCGGGTATATGCCCTGCCGGAAAATTAAAGCATACCGGATAATTATATTGCTGTACAATATCCATAATAATTTCGGGCACGGTTTGGCCAAAGGGAATGTCGTTATCCTTCACATCGGTAAAACCACCAACTACCAGGCCCGCCAGGTTTTTGAGCTTACCTGCCCTGTCAAGGCATCGCAGCATACGGTCGATACTGTAAAGATATTCGCCTACATCCTCAATGAATAACACTTTGCCTGTATAGTTAATATCAGATACCGAGCCCGAGACTGCTACAAGCAACGACAAATTGCCACCGATGAGCAGGCCGTTGCTATCGCCGGTGCGATTAGCCGTATGCGATGTAAATTCGTAAGTCAACTCTTCGCCGAATAGGGCCTTTCGGAGCGTATTTAATGACCGTGCGGAGGCATCGGGAATGTTAACCGGCATTTGCCCGTGAATGGTTTGCATGCCATAATTAGCAAACAAATGTGTATGTAATACCGTAATATCGCTAAAGCCAACAAGCCATTTTGGGTTTTTAGCAAAATAGGTAAAATCTACTTTGTCAATCATCCTAACTGTACCATAACCGCCGCGAGCGGCTATAATGGCTTTTACACTGTCGTCATCAATAAAACGTTGCATATCTTTCGCCCGCAATTCATCATCGCCTGCAAATTGATGGTAGGATGCTGCTACGGTTTCACCTAATATAACTTCCAATCCCCATGATTGTAACAGCGCAACCGCATCTGTCATTGGGTTGGACAGTTTTTTTGCCGGGCATACAATGGCAATTTTATCGCCTTTTTTTAAGTACTGAGGAAGTCCGGAAGTTGGAAAGTCGGGAAGTCCGGAAGTTGGGATGGGCGAAAGCCCGGGATTGGCAGGTGATTCCATATATATACTAAAAATGTTCTGTCTTCCCGCCTTTCGGACTTTCGGACTTTCCGACTCCTCCCCCGACTTTCCGACTAAAAACCTATCTTTGCAAATTATTTATAACGTCGCTTTATTCATGTCACAACTCAACAAATATAAAAGATATACGGTTACTTCTGCATTGCCTTACGCCAATGGTCCTTTACACATTGGCCACCTGGCGGGTGCTTACCTGCCAGCCGATATTTTTGTAAGGCACCTGAGGCTCAAAAAAAAGGATGTGCTATACGTTTGCGGATCTGACGAGCATGGTGCCGCCATTACCATTAAGGCAAAAAAAGAAGGCACTACCCCCCAGGCTATTATTGATAAGTACCACACCCAGATAAAAGAAAGCTTTGAGGAATTTGGGATTGCATTTGACATTTATCACCGTACATCGTCGCCTATACATCATGATTTATCGCAGGAGTTTTTCCTGAACCTTTACGAAAAGGACGAGTTTATCGAAAAATTCAGCGAACAATATTATGACGAGGATTACCAGCAATTTTTGGCAGATAGGTATATCACCGGCACCTGTCCCAACTGCCATAATGAAAATGCCTACGGCGATCAGTGCGAGCGTTGCGGCACATCATTAAACCCAACCGACCTGATAAACCCGGTATCAACCCTGAGTGGCAAAGCGCCGGTTTTAAAACCAACTAAACATTGGTACCTGCCTTTGGATAAATACCAGCCCTGGCTGGAGCAATGGATAGATACCAAAGAAGGCGATTGGAAAACCAACGTATTCGGCCAGTGTAAATCGTGGCTAAAATCGGGCCTGCAACCCCGTTCCATGACCCGCGATTTGGATTGGGGTATTGATGTGCCTTTGGAAGAAGCTAAAGGCAAAAAACTATATGTTTGGATGGATGCGCCGATAGGCTATATCTCGGCCACCAAACAATGGGCTATTGATAACAATAAAGACTGGAAATTATACTGGAAAAAACAAGCCGATGAGCAGGACGATGCCTGTTTGCTGCATTTTATAGGTAAGGATAATATTGTTTTCCACTGTATTATTTTCCCATCCATACTGCACGCGCATGGCGAATACATTTTACCACAAAACGTACCCGCCAACGAGTTTTTAAACCTGGAAGGCGATAAGCTATCCACCTCGCGTAACCACGCAGTTTGGCTACATGAATACCTGGAAGAGTTTCCGGGTAGGCAGGATGAGTTGCGCTATGTATTAACCTCGATTTTACCCGAAACCAGCGATAGTGAATTTACCTGGAAAGATTACCAATCCCGTGTTAATAACGAACTGGTAGCCATACTGGGTAACTTTGTAAACCGGGTAATGACATTGATGCACAAATTTTACGATGGTAAAGTTGAAAGCGCCGCAGGTAAAATTGAGTTAAATGACGAATATCTAAATGAAAAAATTGGTGTTTGCTATGACGAGATAGAGAAAAACCTGGAGGCATACCGCTATCGGCAGGCATTACAGTCGGTTATGGATATTGCCCGCTTAGGTAATGGCTATCTTACCGAGAAAGAACCATGGAAGGCTATTAAAACCGATCCTGAAGGCACAAGGGAGGCGTTACACAACTGTTTGCTCATCATGGGGCACCTGGCTACTGCTGCGCAACCATTTTTGCCTACAACCGCCAAAAAAATCATTGCTATGTTAAACCTGCCAAACCAGGTTATTAATTACGATCAGGAAATCTCTTTTGATAATGGCCATCAGTTGAACGCAGCCCCTTTATTATTTAATAAAATTGAGGATGATGCGATTGAATACCAATTGAAAAAGCTAAACGACAAAAAAGAGGCGGCCACGCCGGTAAAAACAGTAACTGTGGCACCCGCCAAGGAGAATATTAATTTTGAAGGGTTTGCCGCAATGGATATCCGAACCGGAACTATCCTGGCTGCCGAAAAAGTGGCCAAAACCAAAAAGCTGCTTAAGCTGACCATTGATACCGGCATTGACGAGCGCACAGTGGTATCAGGTATTGCCGAATATTACGAGCCGGAAAACATCATCGGGCAAAAAGTGAGTATCCTGGTAAATTTAGAGCCGCGTGAAATAAAAGGCATCGTATCGCAGGGGATGATCCTGATGGCCGAAAACAGCGAAGGCAAATTAAGTTTTGTTGCACCGGTGGAAGATTTTCATACTGGGGCGGTGATTAGGTAGCAGACTATAGATTAACTTCGTTGAGGGCTTCGCCGTTTCAGATGTGCAGATGGAGCAGCATTTCTGTGCCGATAAAAATTTGCCAATAAGGCATGTGATTTTTCAGGTATAATTTGCACCTTTGCAAGCTGATTAAAAGTTCTGGCCTTTTATCCGCCATAACAGGTCCCGTAGTTCAACGGATAGAATAGGAGTTTCCTAAACTCTAGATATGAGTTCGATTCTCGTCGGGACCACAAAATGCCCCACCGTATGCGGAGCATGGGAGTAAAATTGAAAAGCCTTTAGATGAAAATCTGAAGGCTTTTTTCTTAAAGAACAGTTCGATAATTTGTCCGTTGTAAATCTTAATGCGATATTGAAATACTTTTGCACAAGAGTTTAATATTTCTAAATCAATATTGTATGCTAAAAAAACATTCAATTCTATTGGGAATAATTATTTCGTTATTGTTGCTATTTATAGCAACATGGAACTATCCCGGTGGGTCGCAAGTGGACAAAAACTCCGTTGGATATGACTGGAAAAATAATTATATAAGTAATCTTTTCGGTAAAAATGCTGTTAATGGATCAGACAATTCAGCCCGTTTTTGGGCTATAGGAGGAATGATTTTCTTTTCGGCCAGCTTTGCTATATTCTTTGTTGAATTTTCAAAGAAAATACCGGTAAAGGGCGCCTCCAAAGTAATAAAATATGTGGGGGCCGGTGGTATGTTTTTTACTTTTTTAATAGCAACCCCATTGCACGATATTATGATTATTGTAGCCAGTACAATGTTTCTTATAGGTATGTTTTATATCACTGTTTTTGTTTTAAAGTCAAGGCTGCATTTATTTAAATGGCTATGTATTGTTTGTCTCCTTGTGTTTTATTATACACTATACCTTTATGGCTCTGGTAGTCTTAAGTATTTACCAATAATGCAGAAAATTAATTTTGCCACTACAATAGCCCTAATTTTAGGGCTGGCATATTTTACGAAAAAAGAAGATTTTCAACAGATCAATTAAAGGTTTTCTCGTCCTATAAAAAATGTAATCTCCACCTGTATTAATACAACCTGTATTTTTTATTTTCGTGATTCACAATTGCAATATATTAAAAGCCGATGAAGCCAGATTCGCAGAATGTAACAGACTACACCAATGAAAATACCATATTTATGGTTTGGGAGTTTAAGGATAACCCGGTGGTTGGCGATGCTTTTAAAAAGCTTTGCAAGTTGCTTATTAATCTCAACAATTCTGCCAATGTGCGTTTCCCGGTTTCCAGGGCAAGCTGTGTAATGGGTATTGGGTATGAAGCCTGGCTCCGGCTTCAGCTGCCGGTTCCCTTACCTAAAGAACTGGCTGCTTTTGCTCCCATTGTTGGCGCAAAACACACAGCGGTTTCTACCAAAGGAGATTTGCATTTTCATATCAGGGCCGATACTACAAGCATATGTTATGATATGGCATCGGCAATAACAGATGTTTTAAGCCCCGTAGCCGTCAGTACGGACGAAATTCATGGTTTCAGGTATTGGGACAGCCGTTCCATTTTGGGTTTTGTTGACGGTACCGAAAACCCCCAGGGGCCGGATAGGGAGCTTTTTAGTATGATAGGGGATGAAGACCCTGCTTATAAAGCAGGGAGCTACCTTTTTGTACAAAAATACATTCACGATTTAGCAGCCTGGAAAGGGCTGTCGACCGAGCAGCAGGAAAAGGTAATTGGCCGGTCCAAAGCAAATGATATTGAGATGGATGACGATGTAAAACCTTCAAATTCGCATATAGCTTTGGCCAATGTTGGCGATGAACTGAAAATTGTTCGTGATAATATGCCTTTTGGCAATATGTCGGCCAATGAAATGGGCACTTATTTTATAGCCTATGCAAGCACATTCAGCACCGTTCAAAAAATGCTGAATAACATGTTTATTGGCTTGCCTGTTGGAAACTACGACAGGATATTAGATTTCAGTACCCCTAAAACAGGTAGTTTGTATTTTGTGCCGACATTTAACATGATAGATGATTTTTCGTCGGAATAAAATTGCTGTGGCCTTTGCCTGCGGTGCGTGAATTGTAGTTGGGTATTGCAATAGTTTATAGCCTGGTTTAAAACGCTGTACCTAATAATGTGATTTTTAGCATTATCTTTAATTAATGTAATACTTTTAACGGGTACACAAATGGCACACTTTCAGTTTGTTCCGGTAACGCCACATCCTTTACTAAGCCCATACGTTGCAAAAATGTGGGTGTTTGAAAGCAGCGGCCGGCTTCCGGATATGGATAGAAAACTGATTGTCCCGAATGCAAATTTTAAATTGGCGCTTAGCTACCGTAACGGGCTGGTGGCTAATATTGCCGGCAAAGCATTTGTTCAAAGCGAAAATCAGTTAACATTAACAGGCCTGGTTGATACTCCGGTCAACCTTAATCCGCAGGACGATGCACAAACAGGTACAATAGTTATCGAATTTAATCCGCTTGGCGCCTATCGGTTATTTCATTTATCGTACACCGAGGTTAAAAATCAAATTGCTGACCTGGCCGACCTGGTGGGTAACAGCGTAGCAGAGCTTAAATCGCAGCTTACCGATTCAAGCGCTTTAAACCAAAAATTGCAGCTTTTGCAGAGTTTCCTGATCAAACAGCTGGAAAAATCAGCACCAGACCCAATATATGATTATTGCATCAAACGCATATCGGGCTCCAAAGGCCTGGTAAGTGTGGCGCAGCTTGAAAAGGAAACCGGTTACAGTTCGCGATGGCTTCATAATAAATTTTCGGACCACCTGGGCACCGGGCCTAAAAACCTTTCCGAAATAGTGCGGTTTAAACAATTTTACCAGGCGTTTTCTGCCGGCACCAGCCATCAAAGCCTGAAAGAGCAGATTTACCATTATTACCACGACCAATCCCATTTTATCAGGGCTTTTAAAAGGTTTACCGGAACCACGCCGACCGACCTTCAGAACAGCATGAACGAACTTGCTACCAAACATTATACCAGCTGACTTCCGATTTGTACAATACTTAAAGCGCCCGGCGTCTCATCTTTGTTTAAAAATAAATGAAATGGAAACGAAGGATTTCAACAGCAGTATTTCGGCAAAAATCAGCGCAGGCGAGGCGATCAAAAAAATAAGCAATGTGGTGGAGTGGTGGGGAGTAACCTTTACCGGAAGCGCCGAAAAGCAAAACGACCAGTTTATAATAAAGATGGGGGGCGATTCTTTCTTCAACTTTACCGTAAGTGAATTAATTCCGGGTAAAAGAGTTGTTTGGTTAATTACAGATTGCTATATGCCCTGGTATGCCGACAAAAAGGAGTGGGCCAACACCCGGTTGATTTTTGATGTAACGGAGAATAATGGCCTAACAGAGCTGAATTTTACGCATGAAGGCCTTACGCCAGAAATGGAGTGCTACAAGGATTGCGCACCCGGCTGGACCCACTGGATCAACACAAGTTTGTTTTCCTATTTTACTACGGGAAAGGGCGTTTTCCGCAAGCCGTCAATTTAATGGATATCCGAAAGATGCTCATAACAACCATGTCATCACTGTTTTTCCAGCTGAGACGGCGTTTTGAAAAAAAGAAGCCGCCCCATAATTACTTATGAGACGGCTTTTTATTAGGAGGAACAAGGGAGCTTAGTTTTTGTATAGTTTGATGTAAAACACCTGGAAATAGCTGCCTGGGTTGCCATTGCCAACAATGTTTCCTAAAAACCCGATAGATACCACCTGCGGGGTAGTAAGGGTAAACGTAAAGCTTCTTACTTCCCTTGAATTTGGGCTCGTTCCGCCTACGTTGGCGCTATTGTACATGCCAACATACCCTAAGGCCGTAGAAAGGTTGGCAAGTACCGGGAGTCCATTTCCGCCTGCAGCGGCTATACAATAAACAGAAGAATTGGATTGGACTTCTGAATAGGCATCAAATGTAACAATGTAATCGCCAGCGGGCAACGCCGAAGATGTAGGCTGATAAATGATGCCGTTTACAACAGGCGTATTATTCCAGGTTTCCCAGTTAATAACACCGCCTGCATCTGAGCTATAGCCGCCGTTAACGCCATTGTCTTTATTTTTGGCGGCTGCATTGGTAATCCATGGTGCCGCAAGTGTTCCCCATCTTCCATCAAAGGTGGCTCTTTGAAAAGAGCTTGATGTATTTGATAAATATATGCTGGTTACCTCGGCTTTTACGCTGTGGGTTTGGTAATCTACATAAAAGGTATCAATGGCCGTTTTATTAGGTTTAAAAGCTGTACGATAACTGATAGAGCTACCTGCTTTAAATTTAGGCAGGGATGTGCTTAAGCCTGTTGGTACCGATGTTATTAAGGTATCATGCTGCTTGTTGGCTGCGTCGGTATACTTAATCTCCATGGAAATTAAACCGTCATCGGCATTAACATCGGCCCAGTTAATTAAAGCCGATCCATCTGTTTGTAATTCGGCTTTGGCTATACCACGGTTAATAAGCGAGCTTTGGTACAGGCTGCCATATACATTGCCGGCTAAGGTAACCGGGATAGATATATGCCCGGCGTTATCATACGTACGGACCTCGAAGGTCATAACACCTTCGGGTAAACCGGGGATATATAGCCTTGCCGTATCAACGCCCGATGTACGGGTTACCGGTGTAACTATCGAATCCTGTTTGCTGTTCCAATATACGGTGTACTTAACAATTTTTGGATCGGATGTAAAAAGCCCGGTTAATAATACCCGGTTTTTACCCGAGAAAACCTGTACCGAGTCGAGCTTGCCCGGGTATATGATCGGGCCGTTGGGCTCGTATTTGTTTTTGTAATCATCCATTTTAGTGCAGGCGCCCATAACAAATGCCGCTAACACTAAAAGGAAGTATGATGCTATTTTATAATGTTTCATAATCAAAATTTAATTGAAAAAATGTTTGCAAACATTTACTACTTTCCAAATAGGGTAAATTCGCTGATACTCATAAAGTATGATCCTGTCCAGTTGTGCAAGCTCCTGATCCTGATATACCGGTAAGCGCTTATCCCTGCCGGGAAATCAAAACCCCAGCCATCATGCGCGTATTTGTAATCGGCAGCTGTTTCTGTACCCGATGGCGATCCGGATGGTTTTATAATATTACAGGTTAGCAGTTTGGTCCATGAACCATCTAAGGCACCGTTTACATTAGGCGCGTTTGATCCCCATATTTCAAAATCTTTTAAGTTACCCCTTACGTAGTATACATTACCAATCTCCAAGAACGGGTTCATGATAAAGCGGCTCAATATCCGTTGCTTACCTAAATCAAACGTTACCATTTGCGGGCTGCCTGCGCTTTCAACAGTAAATAAGCAATTTGGCCAGCCGCCTGTAAAGTTGCCATCCCAAATTTTGGTAAGGTCGGTATATGAATACAGGTTGGTGGCATCACCGGGCAACACATAAGGCGACCAATCGGATTTTGAAAATTGCTCTTCGTAAAACGGAGTAAGTTTTAGAAATAGGGTATCGGAACGATTTAAAAATCTATCTCTTACAAAAAAAGCGTACTTCCGTTCAACAGCGGGCTGGCCTCTTACAGCCGCCTTAATTAAAACACTGTTACTGTAAATATTATCCATTCCGGTAGGCTGCACAAATTGGTTGTTATTGGCCGTATCAACCATAGGTACAATAGCAAGGTTGTCTTTATTAGGGTTATCGCACGTTACGTTAAAACCACCAAAAGTGGCCGTAACCTTAAGCGACCGGAACGCAAGTATGAATGGCGGGGTTAATGGGTTTACGGTAACAGTAACTGGTGCCGAGGCCTTTTCGCTTGAGTTTACGGCATATAGTTTTACTACGTGTGCCAGGGTATCGCCAAAGCCATCCACAGTTAACGTGTTTGTATAGTGCGATGCAATTACTTCGCGTGTTTTACCCGGCGAGGTTTCATAAACTGCCTTTACGTAAAAAAGATCGGCATCGGTGGGCAGCGTATAGGTTAAACTGGCTTCGCCGTTTTGGTTTTGTACCTGTACGTTGCTAACTACGCCGGGGGCGTTGTTGTTGGTTACTGTGGGTTTATTGAGGGTTTCCTGCTTACAGCCGGTTACTATTATTGCTAATAGGCCCACGTAAAAGGCAACCCGTAATTTCATTGTTTCCATTTTAATGTTTTTATTGTTAAACATATTATTGCTATACATTTACCAGTTAGGGTTTTGCACCAGGTTTTGATTAACCAGCAGGTCGCTTTCCTGTATTGGCCATAAATAATCACGCGGGATCACAAAATGCCTTGAATAGATAGATCTTTCGCGGTAATACAATTCGGGCGAATTTTCGCTTATCGACCATCCTGTTACGTTGCCATTAAGCTCGACACCCGCGGTTTTCCAGCGCAGAAGGTCCCAAAAGCGGTGCCCTTCAAAACAAAGTTCAACGGCGCGTTCGCGCTGAATGATTGACCGCATACCATCTTTGGTAGTGTACTTGGTTGGATTAATGCTATAGTTTGACCATGAATCCTGAACGGTAGGCAAACCGGCCCTCGCCCTTATTCGGTTAATGTAAGTGTATACATCGGCAACAGGCCCCTGCGCTTCGTTCAGCGCTTCGGCATACAGCAAATACAAATCAGAAAGGCGCATTTCGGGCCATGGGTAATTGATGTAGGTAACTGTGGCCCACTCATAGTGCCAGTTAAGCGCCTTTTTCATGTAAAACCCTGCAATGGGTATTGGCGACGACTGGCCTACTTCGGCACCGCGTGCTTTCATCCACCAGGTATTTTCGTCGGTTTTGGTAGGGCTGTTGGCCATATACCATACACCACGGTCAAATCCAAGGTCGGCATAATAACGTGGCTCGCGGTCAAAATTCAACCGGGCCGTGGTTTCGCCTTCTTTGATGTTAAACCGCTCATCATGAGTGCCCACACGCAGTTGCGCTATATTGGTAAAATCAAGCGTTTTATCTTCATTAATAGGCACCCCGTTTTTAGTATAAAACATTTTGGCCATTTTTATAGTAGGCCCCATTAACGGGCGGTTTGCCGATTTTGCAGCATCAGCATTATTAAAATCATACTGACCAGCACACATCGACTGGAAGAATGAATTATAGCCGATGTTGTTATTTGCTGTTAAGCCCCATATCAGCTCATCATTCCATTTTTCGCTCATGGCATTCCTGATGCTCATTTGCGTCATGGTTGTTTGGCTAAGCGGGGTAGTTGGCGCCGGGAAAGTATATAACTGTATGTTTTGAGCTTCGCAAAAATCAATTGCCGCTTTACTCGCATCAGCTGCCAGCTGCCATTTTTGGGCACTGTAGGTAGGGTTAAATAGCTGCTCGCCATCTTTATTCTTGAACGAATTGTAATCGGGATTACCATTAAACAGCGGGCTTGCAGCAGTAACCAGCAACTTTGCTTTCATGCTCAGCGCTGCTCCTTTGGTAACACGGCCCAGTTCGCTGCCTTCGTTCCTGATGCTTAGGGGCAATTTGGCTGCGGCCAGGTCATATAAACCGGCTATATAATTTACAACTTCGTCAACCGGGCGGCGTTTTACCCTTACATCATCTATCGATGCATCAATAGGCAGGTTTTTGTCGATAATAGGGATAGGACCATAAGCCCTGAACAACTGGAAATGATAAAACGCTTTCAGAAACTGGGCTTCGGCAATCCAGCGTTCGCGGGTGTCAATATCCAGGTCGCGCACTTTTGTTACATCACTTACGTTTTCAATAAAAACGTTGCAATCGCGTATGGCCTTGTAGTTTGCGGCTGCGTCGCGGGTGCCGTTCATATAATTGGCAATAGGATCTGATGAGTTTTGGAAGCCTCGCGGCAACTGCAGTACGTTTGTCGGGCGGATGTGTCCGGCCGGGTCTTCTACCCAAACCTCATCGCCGGCAGTAAGGCCTACGTTATAGGTAGGGTCGGTTTCTGTAGGCAGGTATGAGTAACAGGTAAACAGGTATTTTTCCGCCTCGGTTTTTGAAACAAAAGCGTTGGCTATTGTTGATACGTTATCAGGAACAACATCCAGGAATGATTTTTTGCAGGATGATACAGGCAAAATTATCATTAAAGCCACCGATAGCAGGGCGATGTACCCTTTAGGTGCGGGGCTTAATACTGTATGCTTAATTTTTTGTATAAAATTACTTTTCATATAATTGATTTGAAAGCTTTTAAAATTCTACCCTTAAGCCTAAATTAAACACCTTTTGAATTGGGTATCCCAGGCCAGATGTCCCCATTTCCGGGTCCCACAGCTTAAAGCCGCTCACGGTTAACAAATTCAGGCCGTTCAGATAAAGGCGGGCGCTGTTTAAGTGGATACTTTTAAGCTGCTTTTTGGTGAAGTTATAACCGATCTCGGCCGATTTTAAACGTAGAAACGAACCATCCCGTAACCACCATGTTGATGTAGGCGATGTTATCGTTTGACTATTGTTGGGCTGAATGGTGTTGCTTAAGCGGGGCCAAAACGCGTAAGGGTTACGGCTATCTTCTGACCAGTGATCATTTGCTATTGAACTAAGCAGGCCACTTTGATTGCCGGTGTTAAGACCGTTTGACTGCTGCCCGTTTACCAGGTAAAAAGGTGAGATATCTGCCGAATTGATAACAAACGACGACCTGGCCGATCCCTGGAAGAACGCACTGATATCAAAGTTTTTGTAGCCAACAGAAAAGCCAAAACCGTAAATTATTTCAGGCACCTGGGGATAACCAATTGGTACTATATCCGAGCTTGATATTTTGCCATCGCCATTCATATCGCGGTATTTAATATCACCGGCTTTGTAACTGCCAAAACTTTGTACAGGCGAGTTGGCTACATCTACATCGTCAATAAATAAGCGTTCGGCTACAAGGCCGTATATCTGGCTTAATGAATTGCCTACCTTGCTCAGATATTGCAGGTTGGCAGGGTAAACAGGTTCTTCGTTTTTTAACAATTTACTTTTTGCATAAGTAAGCGTACCGCGCGATTGAACCCAAAAAGAGTTGCTGAAGTTTTTCTTATAATCCATAGCGATATCAACGCCCTTGCTTGATGATTTACCGGCATTTGATGAGATATCAGCCTGCAAACCCATAGAGGTGGGGATAGTACTCCTTACCATTAAAATATTATCGCGTTTGTTTTGATAGGCGTCTACAACTAAAGTAAAGGTTTTTGCAATGGTTAAATCCATACCTAAATTGGTTTGCCTTGATTGCTCCCAGGTAATATTTTGGTTTTCATACCGGTTGGTAACCACACCAGGCCTGCTGTAAGTATAATTGGTACCAAACTGGCCGAGGCTGCCATTGTTTAAATTAACATCCGACAGGTAAAAAAACCTGTCATTTGCCGATCCAATCTGATCGTTACCCACTAAACCATACGTAGCCCTGAATTTTAGGTTGTCGATGATTGATAGCATCGGTTCAAAAAACTTTTCGTTTGATATTACCCAGCCCGCACCCACAGACGGGAAGAACCCGAACCGGTGATTACTTGCAAAACGCTCCGACCCGTTGTACCCAAAGTTAAATTCAAGCAGGTAGCGATTGTCATATCCGTAAGTAAACCTGCCCGATACACCCTGGTTGCGCGAGGGCAACGATAATTGTAACGTTGGCGCGTTGGCAGTAAGATAATTACGCATAGTACCGATTAACAAACCACTGATGGCATGCTTTTCGGCAAATGTGCGGTTATAGTTTACAGCAGTTTCGATATAGGTAATGGCGTTGTTTGTGCTTCCACCCGGGCTGTATGTTAAATACTCGGTTGGAATGTTACCTATACTGCCGGCCTGCCCGTTATTAATTAATGTTAAACCATTAAATTGCCCGTTGAGCACGTTTGATTGATAGTAATAAGGGCTATATTGCCGCGAAACTGCAAAGGATGAATAACGCGTTGTATATGCCATTACCCTTGCCGATAAGCCCTTGGTAAGAAAATCAAACTTCTGGTTTAAATTTAACTGCGCTGTCAGGGTACTGGTGGTTGTGTTTTGAAAGCCCGACAGTGATTGCGCGTATGGGTTCATGTACAAGCCGCCGCCCGGTATAATAGCATTACCAAAAAGCGGGTGGTTGGCATACGGCAATAAATTACTGGGGTAAATGGCCGGAAATGCCACCGGGTTACTCCATAACGCATTTAAAAAAGTGTAGCCTCCCCCGCCTATCGGTCCGTGATAGCTATCAAACTGACCTTTTAAACTTACTACGGCTTCGGTAGTTTTGGTGAGGTTTATGGTGGTATTTGATAAAATGGAATACGATTGCAGCTTAATGTTATTGCTAAAACTGTTCAGGCTATTTTCGGCCAGGTTACCGTTGTCAATATTATAGGTCATGGCCAGGTAGTACTTGGCTTTTTCTGACCCGCCATTGGCATTCATGTTGAACCTTTGGTTACTGGTTTTGGTTTTTATCAACTGCTTTATCCAGTTATTGCTGGGATATAGTAATGGGTCATCGCCGTTGGCCGTGTGGTCAATTTTATTTTGCGAGTAAGGCAGGGCACCCAGCGGGTTACGGGTAAGCACGGCTTCGTTGGCAAGCGTCATGTAACTTATGTTATCGGCCAGGTCGATGTTTTTGTTATTGGACGATGTTGAATTCTCGGCACGTACGTTAAACCTCAACGGACCAATGTCGCCCCGTTTGGTGGTTACCAGGATTACACCATTTGCACCACGGGCACCATATAATGATGAGGCGGTGGCATCCTTTAACACCGAAAAACCCGCAATATCATCCGGCTGCAAACGAGCCAGGTCTGTTGGTGTCGATTCGATACCGTCAATCAAAATCAATGGGTCAACTTTACCGGCGCCAAATGTGCCTACGCCCCTGATAAAAAACTGGGCATTATCGGCACCCGGTTCGCCGCTTCGCTGGTACGATATCATCCCCGGTACCACACCGGCAAGCATAGTAGTAAGGTTACTTGAAGGGCCTTTAAGTTGTTTTGGGCTTATGGTGGTGATAGAACTCACTAAGCTCGACTTTTTCTGGGTACCATATGCAACAACGGCAACCTCTTCCAATGCGGTTTTATCGGTACCAATAGTTACATCCAATACATAAGCACCATTTGATGGCTGGTAGTTTTTTAAATCAAATTCCTGTGTTTTAGATCCTACAAATGAAAACGTGATGATGGTTTTATCGGTGCCCTTTAAATTAAGCGTATACTTACCATTAATATCTGATTGGGTACCAAAGCCGGTGCCCTTTATTTTGACACTTACGCCAGGTAGGGTAAGGCCCTTCTCGTCGGTAATGGTACCCCTCAAAACATCGGGCAACGGGGCCTGTGCCTGCTCTTTTTTGGGCGGCGCGGGGGCCGGTTTTTCCACCGGGGCTTTTTCAATCACAATAAGCTGGTCGCGCAGTACATAGCGCAGGCTTTTGCCTTTTAAAAGAAAAGTGAAAACATCCTGCACGCTGGCGTTCTGGAAATCAACGGTAACAAGTTCCCGGTCGTTTAATAAATTGTTACTGTAAAAAACGGTTAGCCCGGTTTGCTTTTTAACAGATTGAAATACATCGGCTAAGCTGATATTAGCCTTTTTGAGTGTTATAGAGCCCGTATTTTGCGTTTGCGCATGGCAAAGCTGGGCGCCCCATAAAAAAATAAAAACAGGCAGTAGCAGCCGCCGGTAAAATAAAATTTTCTCCATAGTTTATCGGTTTATAAATTGGGTTTGTACTAAAGACCGGTTCCGGGAAAAACGGGTGAACGAAAAATTAAAAAATATTTTTGCTAAATGCTTTCAGGTGAAAAATGGAATTTATTAGCCTGAATTAACCAACAAAACCGGGCTTAACAGAAGGCCGGGCTGGTACTGATTAATAAGCGGGTAGATTATCTACCGGGCTAAAAACACTTTGATTACCTTGTGCGCTATTATTTTATGTGTAAAACCCCGTCTTTAATAACAGCATCTACACCGGCAGATGATTTCAGGTTCTGGATAAAAACCTGCACCGGTTTATTTTTTTCGATAGCACCGCTAAGCGAGTTGTCGGCCCGGGCGGCATCGTCAAAAACAACCGGCAAATTAAACCAACGCTGTAGTACTTCGCTTATATCGCGCAGCTTTTGGTTATGAAAATAATACTGGCCGTGCATCCAGGCCAGTTCTGTGGCTGCATCAAAGGGCTGCCTTAAAAAGCCGGTTATGGGTGTGTAAATAGCCTGGTATCCTGGCTTAAGTAAAAGTTTCTCATTATGCTGGCCACTTGTAGCTACACTGCCTTCAACCAGCGAGGTGGTGGTGATATTTGACGGGTAACTATTTACGTTAAATTCGGTGCCAAGCACCTGTACGTTTGTTTGGGCCGTATGAACAATAAAAGGGTGTGCGGCGTTTTTTGCAACTTTAAAAAATGCTTCGCCGGTTAAGTAAACTTCGCGGTTGGTACCAGTAAATGAAAATGGGAAACGCAGGCTTGAGGCCGAATTAAGCCAAACCAGTGTGCCATCTGATAAAGTTATCTGGTAGTCTAATTCCGCCGGGATGGTAAGGGTATTCCAATTTTGGGTTTTGTCGTCACCAGTTGTATAACTTAAACCATTGGCGCCTTTTTTTAAATTGGCAAAGGGGGTATTGATTACGTTTTTAGCTGTATCTGATAAGTTAATTTGCTGCCCGTTGGCCATACGTAGTTCAATCGCTGGCTTTTTTCTTTGTTTTACAGCTACTGGGTTGGTAACCGGTTTAGCCTGCCAAAAATAAATGGCCGAAAGCGTTATGCACAACAAAGCAGCTATAGAGATCCAGCTGATAAACCCTTTTTGTTTGGGTTGAATTGATTTTATCTGCTCAATTTGTGGCTCAATTTTATCCCAGGCTGCATTTTCGTTAATATTATCAAAAAAGGATTGGGCTTTATCAGTAGCCAATTCCTCTTGCATTTCGTTCCAGAGTTTTGCAACCCCGGGGTCTGTAAGTATTGCCTGCTGAAGTATATGGTTGTCCTCTTCACTTATCGCCCCTGCAATTTTGTCAATTATTAGCTCCTGAATATATGTTTTATTATATGTCATTATATATAAGACCAGATTATGAATAAAAGGGTGAACTACCTGATGGTTTTTATACCATCGCGCATTGTTTTAATGGCAAGCTTCAGGTGTGTTTTCAACGAATTAATGCTGATTCCCATTTCATAGGCAGCTTCTTTATACTTCTTATTTTGATAATGTACCAAAGTTACGGCCTGGAATCGTTGTACCGACAGATCGGCCATTATCTCGTCTACATTAATTTCGCACACTGTAACTTCCTGTTCCTCTTCTATTTCCGAAACGGTATATTGATAATCGGCTAATTTTTTTTGTCGCTGCGTTTCCTTCTCAATTGCCTTCAGGCAACGGTTCCGGATGGCTGTTGTTAAATACGCTTTTAAGGATGAATTGATGTTGTTAAATAATTTCCTCTCCCAAAAGTCGACAAAAAAAGCCTGAACCATATCCTCTGCTTCCATTTCATCTTTTAAAATATAAAAGGCCGATACGATGAGGAGTTTATAATATTTTTTGAATAGCAGTTCCAGGGCCTCCTTGTTGCCCACTATTAACAACTCCATAATTTGAGTATCATTCAGGATTTTCATGAAACGGTTTTAACTGGTTAAAAATCAACAGACAGGCGTCTATTGAAAGCTAAGGTATAATATTATTGTCAAAAACACAATTAAAAATAAAATCATGAAAATAATTTATTGTTGCCTGCCAATTGGGGGAATATCTGCGTGGTAGTGTTAACAAATACCTGAATCGGGAGGACTGAATAATATCAATAATATAAACACGTGGCATTCCTGCGAATTTTAAGATAAATACTACTGAGAATGCAGCGTTTTGCAAGCACTTTTGCTAACAAAATATAATTGGCAGGCACGAAGGATTGGGGTGATATTGTTGTAAAAAAACGGCGAGTAATTATTTAAAAATTACAAATATTAAGTGTTGTTTAAACAATAATGGAGTAAGAAAACAGTCTTTTGGGGCTTTTTAACCTATTACAACCGGATGCAAAAGAATCAGCTTAACCTGCTAAATCGATATTAATTTCGGGCTTAAATGACAGGTTGGGATGAATTTATGCCAGATAACCCGTTTACAAAAAATAAGCCGGATTGTGATAACAATCCGGCTTTTACTGAGGTAATTGAATGTATTAATTGTGCAGTACCTTATTTATGTTAAGACTGCCATCGCTTGCATCGCTGAAGTACAAGGAATATATTTTACCGGCTTGAAGATCTGCTATATTAAAGTTGCCTATGTTTTTCCTGGAGGCGGTTCCGTACAATTGTACAGATAGTGTTCCCGGATCGACATATTTGTAACCACTTGCAATGTTCCTGCTGATATTGGTTACAAGGTCATCACCCGACGCATCTTTGATATTGATATCCGACGGCGCGTTATCGCTTAAATGGATAAACTTAATTTTTACCTTGCCATTGTTAGGCGTGGCCAGGTCATCTTCAAAAGATTTAACCCTGGCCGATGAACCTTTGCCCGCCATATATACCGTAAAGCTTACGCCGTTAGTAGTATAAAGTTCGCCGGATGCGTAAACATTGCTTGATCCTTCATCTTTGAATTCCATAACCAGCCTTTTTCCGGAGGCGGTGGTAATGTAGGGCGAAGCATCGGTATATTTAAGTCCGCCGTTTACCAATACCGAGTTGGCAATTGTAAAACTCTGCGGCCCCGAGGTAGATGCCGCATTAACTACTTTGATGTTGAATTGCCCCGAAGGATCGATAGTGTTTTTTTTGCAGGACGAAAAAGATACGGCGGTTGTAAGCAGGGCTATGCCCGTTAACACTTTCTTATAAATTGCTGATGTTTTCATGTTGATTTTTAATGCTTTTTTCATGTAGGATGATAGTTTCTGTGATTTCGTTTACCCGGCAGGGCTTACATATATTTTACTTTGATGTCAACTTTGGCCGTTGCTTTTAAATCAACTTTAAAGTCGTCGAAGGTTGGCTTTTTGAGCTTTTCCATAAAGAAGTTGGAGAAGCCGAAGCCCTCTTTGGGCATTCTTATCAAATTCTTGTCGATTTTCCCGTTTTCGTTTTCATCGTCGATGAGAGTTATACCATAAGTTCCCGACTCCAGCCCTACCATTACCGTGAGCGTGCCGTTATTTAGTGCCTTTTTATCGAATGTGAGTTTTTTGTAAGGCTGCTCATTGTTGTAACTTTCATTATCCTTAAAAACATTGAGAATGATTTTGCCCTTAGGGGACCTGATACCAGTGACTTTTACCGGTGTTTCCCGTACTTGTGTATAAGAAGTAAGGAAGATAAACAGCAAGCCCGCAAGCGTGTTAAGGCATAATACAGTTGTTTTTTTCATAGTTGTAAAATTTAATTTTAACATTATTTGAAGGCGAAGGTATTGGTACCGCCTATAGCTGGTTATCAAAAACACATCGAAACGGGCATAATTGCACCCGAAGGTTAAGCTCATGAATCTGAATGAAACGTCGCCTTATGTTGATAGTCGCCTCATTGACGGTATAGTTTGTCTTATTCAGGCAGCGTTGATGGAATGCTAATTTTAAAGTTGCCGGTAAGGGTACCTGAATTGCAGGCGCCGGCTATTCAATTGCCCTTTTAGCCTGTCGCCCGGGCAGTTGGGGGCTGGTTTTGCCCGCTTCGGCTCATGATAAATGCATACGTGTAATCTATTAGCTACATTTGTTTATATGCAGGAAAGTTTGCCCGTAAAACGTTTAAATCGCTTAAGCTGGTTGCTATCGGTAATTATCGGCGTTATCTTTTATCTTATCATTTCCCGCAGCGGTTCTGCCGAGCCGGTGTTTCCCTATACATTGCTAACCATGTCGGGAATTTTAGTGGTTGGTTATGCAGATGTTGGCCTTATGCTCCTTTTACTACCCTGGTTTCAGTTGCGGTCAAAAAAATTCACCATATACCGCCGCCTGTTAACCTACCCTGCAAGTGTATTTATTTACCTGGCGCTATGGCCCGTATTTGCCTATGTGGCACATAAAAAATGGTCCTTTGGGGATGTTGGTTTGTTTTTTGCCTTTGTTGGCTCCGGCATCGTAATTAACACCATGATCATGATTTTGCACGATTCTGTTTTGCTATATGAGCATAAACTATATAGCGAGCTGGAGCTTTCCAGGCTAAAGGCAGCCAATGCCGAAGCTACCAACCTGCTGCTAAAACAGCAGATACAACCTCATTTTTTGTTCAATGCGTTAAATACATTGAAAGCGTTATATCATAAAGATGTGCAAACTGCCGATACCTATATTGTGCACATGGCCAACTTTTTAAGGGCATCTATATTTCATCATACATCAAACGTAGCAAAACTGGAAGATGAAGTGAGCCTTTTGTTGGATTACCTGGAAATGCAGCGGATAAGGTTTGGTGCCGCGCTCAATTGCACCATAACGCTGCCCGAAGAAACTTTAAAAGAGTACTATCTGCCATCGTTTTCGTTGCAGCCATTATTAGAGAATGCCATTAAGCACAATAATTTTACCCGCGAAGATCCGCTTTGTGTAACCATTAGCCAGCAGGACGACTGGCTGGTTATCAGCAATAACAGGCAGGTAAAAAATATTAAAGTTGCATCAACCAATTACGGCCTGGCCAACCTGGCCGAAAGGTACCACATATGGTCGGGGGATGATATTATCATTAAAGAAGAACAGAACTCGTTTTCGGTATCTATAAAATTTTTAAAAAATGAACATCGTAATTATTGAAGATGAAGGCCTGGTTGCCGATGACCTGGAACTGAACATTAGGAAACTGATGGATGAGCCTGTTGATATTGTACAAATCAAGTCGGTAAAAGAGGGCCTCGCGTATTTTAAAACAGCCGATGCGCCGGACCTGATTTTTAGCGATATCCAATTAGGTGATGGGCTTAGCTTTGAAATTTTTGTTGCCGGATTGGTAGCCGTTCCCGTAGTTTTTTGCACCGCTTATGACGAATATGCCTTAGACGCTTTTAAGGCCAATGGGATAGATTATATTCTGAAGCCATTTACCAGTAAAACGCTGAACGATGCCCTTCAAAAATACAGGCGGTTAAAAGAGCTGTTCTCCACAGACCAAACACCACAGTATGAAGCTCTGATACAGATGCTGGCGGGAAAAGAGAAGCAAAAGGCCGCCTCGGTGCTGGTTTATCACCAGGATAAGATCATCCCGGTTAGCCTGGACGATATTGCTATGTTTTACCTGGCCAACGAAATTACCCACCTGCTTACATTTTCGGGGAAAACGTTTTATCCCAATAAAAATCTTGATGAGTTGGAGCGCATCTCCGGAAATTACTTCTTCAGGGCAAACAGGCAATACCTGATTTGCCGGAAGGCTATAAAAGATGTATCTAATTTTTTTTCGCGAAAACTTTCCATAAACCTCAACGTGCCATTTGCCGAAAAGGTTATTGTTAGCAAAGGCAAGGCCCCGCAATTTTTGAGCTGGCTTGCAAAAGGCTGATACGCATTGTTAGCCGGCTACAGTTTCCCAATTAAACTTTCGATACTTTTTCAACTTTTTTGTGCCCGGCATCTCCCGCTTCCGGCTTTAATTTGTCCGTTTCGGCCTCCTTTTGTTATTAAACTGTGCATGTATAGTGCAACTTTGGTGCCTGTGAATGCGTGGTTAGCAGCCGCTTTAACATCACCGGGCAATTCATAAAAAATTAATTTTAATCGCTTCGTCGCAAGAAAAACGGCCATGTTTGAAATTTTTAAAACTAATGTCAAAAACCCGGCGCACGCAAATGCACTGGTTGTAGTGCTGCAACATTATTTGCCTTTTGCCGAAATAAACTTCGACTTGGATGATTGCGATAGCATACTGAGGGTGAAGGGTGACAAATTTTGCCCCATAAATATCATTCAGCTACTGGCCGACCTTGGCTTTGAATGCCATATATTAGAATAATAGCCTGTTGAGATGCCAACTTACTTTAAGTGCTCCGGCCGTATCACAAACCTTTTATGCCAGTTTGATCAATGCAATTGAACAGAAGGATCTTAATCGCTGAAAATATTTTCGATTTCCCTTTAATTAGCCTTAGCTTGGTATAATTGAATAGCATGTTAACCATGATAAAATATAAAATATTGATTATCAAATATTTATAAACTTTTTTTCTGAAATGTGTTAAGTTATGTTAACCCAATTAGATGCATTTGCCCCGAGTTGAATAATGCTTAACTTGATGCCGCTTAACAATGCCGATAAATTAATGGTAAAAGAGGGTTTCGAATTAAAAACCACCCAGCCTGCCGCCGGGCTTGCCGACTTTGTGGAAAGCTTCTGGATGATCCGGAATGATTCGGCTAACGCCAGGGAGATTGTTGTACTGCCCGACGGGCGGTTTGATATTATATTTTCTGTTGCTGCCAACCAGCCTTTTCATGCCACACTGCGGGGGCTTGACACCCAGCCCGATCAGGCCTCAATTCCCGCCCATATGGTGATGTTTGCCGTTAGTTTTAAATTATTGGCTATTGAGTACCTGTTGGATATCAAAATGGCCTCTATATTAAATGAAGGGCGGCTTTTACCGCCTGGGTTTTGGAACGTCACCGCTGATGACCTGGGAGATTTTGAAACCTTCTGTCAAAAGACAACTGCAACGATGCTTGGCCTTGTTAAAACAGGTATTGACAACCGTAAGCAAAAATTGTTTCGCCTGATTTATGCTTCCAATGGGTCGCTAACTGTTCAGCAATTGTCCGATAGCGTGGGTTGGAGCAGCAGGCAAATCAATCGTTATTTTAATGAGCAGTTTGGCATTTCTTTAAAAGCGTATTGCAATATTTTCCGGTTCAGGGCATCCCTGCAGCAGATCAGGGACGGCAAGCTTTTCCCGGAGCAGAATTTTGCCGATCAAACACATTTTATTAAAGAGATTAAAAAGTTTTCGGGCGTGGTGCCGAAAGAATTAGCCAAAAATCAAAACGACCGATTTATACTATTATCGGCTTTGCCTAAGGGGTAGTTTTGCCCACATGAACATTCAACACAAAAACATCGCCATCATTGGCGGCGGCCCGGGCGGCTTAACACTTGCACGGCTGCTGCAGCTAAAAGGAGCAAACGTGAAAGTTTATGAACGAGACGTGAATGCAGCGGTAAGAGTGCAGGGCGGCGCACTTGATCTGCACGCCGAGTCGGGCCTGGCTGCTTTAACTAAAGCAGGCTTGATGGATGAATTTAAAACCCACTACCGCCCTGGAGCCGAACTTGTACGTGTAACGGACAGCCAGCTGGCCGTTTATGCCGATCAGCACGCCGAAATAACTAACGAAAAATTTGGCGACAAAAACTATCGTCCCGAAATTGACAGGGGGCCACTTAGGGAGATTTTATTGAATTCGTTATTGCCCGGCACAGTTGTTTGGGACAGCCATATTGTATCCATTGAACAAATACAAGATACCTGGAGGCTGGTTTTTAAAAACGGTAACACCATCATGGCCGATTTAGTTATCGGTGCCGATGGAGCGAACAGCAAGATAAGGCCATTTGTTACCGGTATTAAACCCTACTGGACGGGTATCACCATGTTGGAAGGCTCGCTCAAAGATGGTGCAAAAACAGCCCCGGTAATTCATCAATTGTTAAAGGGTGGAAAAATATTTGCCTATGGAAACCAAAAAACGCTGATTGTTAGTTCAAAAGGCGACGGAAGTTTTGGTTTTGCCGTCAGCTTTAAATCTGATGAGTTTTGGGCGAAGGAAAGCGGCGTCAACTTTAATGACAACCAGCAGGTACTGGCCTGGTTTAAAAAGGAGTTTGCAGAATGGAACCCGGCTTGGTGGGAACTGTTTGAAAGTGCCGATACGCTGTTTATCCCCCGCCCCCAGTACTGTATGCCACTTGACCAAAAATGGGACGCCAAACCCAACATTACGCTACTGGGCGATGCGGCCCATTGGATGCCGCCCTTTGCAGGCGAAGGCGTTAATATGGCCATGCTGGATGCACTGCAACTGAGCGAAGCCCTTACCGATGCCAAATTCAGCGATACCCGGCAAGCTATCGCCCATTATGAAAAGCAAATGTTCGCCCGGTTCGGCAGGATTGGGCAGGCTACCTTATTCAACACCGAATGGATGCATCAACCCGATGCTTTAAAACAAATGCTGGCGATGTTTGGTAAAAACAAACTCAAGCAAGGGTTATTTATCGGTAATTACCTTGTTAAAGTGATGGTTATGCCTGCAATCCGTAAAGCGATAGGCCTGCCCCCTGTCCAAAAAATACTCCGATGAAGTGCTCCCAGGCTTTAAGCTCTAAATGAAGTAATAAAGCTGAAAACAGCCTTATTACTTCATTTAGCAAGTTTAATTTAAGGTGCGTTATCACCGGGTTATCCAACCTTATTGCCAACCTATCACAATAAACAGGCTGGTACGTTGATGCCGGAACAAATACTATTGTTGGTGGTAAATTGCTGCAAATTCTTTGGCATAATCGTTCAGCTTATGCGGCCCCAACTCCGGGCGGTGTTTATAATAATCTTCATAAAGTATACCATTCAACCGCGCGGCATTCATCTCCGTAAACCCCCTGGCTGTTTGCGGGTTCATGCCGAAACTCACAAGTCTATTTAAAAACGCCTCATCCGGGATGGCTGTCCACTGCAGATCGGGCTTACCCACCGCCTGGCCTAAAACCGCTGCAACCTCATTCGGAGCCACCTCATCGCTGGCAATATAACGAACGGTGCGGCCCTCAAACGGCTTCTCAAACTCCTGGGCTATAACACTTGCAATATCCAGTGGCGAAACCCAGGGCTCTTTGTTATCGCCTCCGTAATTACTTACAATGGTGCCCTGGGCCTTTATGGTGGGTATAAATGCCAGCATGTTATAATAAAAACCAACGGGGCGCATAAACTTAATGCTCACATCATCGTCCAGTTCATTAAAAATCTGCTCTGCTTGATAATGAAACGCCAAAAGACCAACGCCCTTATCGGTATGAGCCCCGATGCTGCTTAAATGAATAACCTTCTTAACGCCTGATTCCTGAATAGCCTTTTGGTAATTTTTGCATATTTGGATAATGGCGGCTGATACATCCAAATCTTTATCAAAAAAAGCGTTTGGTGCAAGAGATTCCATGCAGTATACAGCATCCGCCGTTGCGAAGGTGGCTGTTAAAAAATCAACGTCTTCCATGGATCCTATCGCTGCTTGCGCGCCGATATTTTCAATCTCCGCCTGTCTTTCCGGCCTCGTACTGATGACGGTAACCTGGTGCCCGTTATGTACCAATTTTTCTGTCAATGGTTTGCTAATGTTCCCTAAAGAACCTGTAATGATAATTTTCATAATGTTGTGTATTTAACATTACAAAGTTTGCCATCGCCCCCCGGATAGATTTAACCATATCTGCGTTTGTTGTATCCAAAACTATGCTAACCCATTTTAATATTCGATTTCATTTAAAGGCGCAAGGCAAGGCTATCCAGCGTAAGCGGACTATGCTTGCTGAAATAACTTATGCAATAACGATTGTATATTGAAATGAAGAAGCCCCGGGAGATATTAGTCAATCCGCTAAACACCGATTTTTTTAATTGAAAGAGTGGCGAAATTCCAGCGGCGACAAATTAGTTTTTGTTTTGAATAATTTGCTGAAAGATTGCAGGTGCTCAAAGCCCAGTTCGTAAGCAATTTCGCTGACAGACAGGTTGGTTGTTGATAGCTTCTCCTTAGCGAGTTCAATTAGCTTATCGTGAAGATGTTGCTGTGTGCTTTGGCCCGTAAGCGACTTTAGCAGCCCACTGAGATAGCCGGGCGAAATATTTAAGTTTTCGGCAATATAGGCCACACCGGGTAAACCTTGTTTAGCAAGGCTGCCGCTGTTGAAATAGGCAGAAAGCAGATCTTCCAAACGCGTTAGTATCTCGTGGCTGGCAATCTTGCGGGTAATAAACTGGCGTTGGTAAAAGCGCTCGGCATAGGTAAGTAACAGTTCCAGCTGCGCGATGATCACATTTTGGCTAAACCGGTCGATATTGGCGTGATACTCCTGCTCAATGTTTTGTACAATGCCTGTAAGCATGTTTTCTTCCTTATCAGAAAGGTACAAGGCCTCATATACAGAATAGCTAAAAAATTCGTACTGCCTGATGGTTTTTGCCAGCGTTGTGTTCCATAAAAAATCCGGGTGTATCAGTATCATCCAACCTTCGGGTCTATGCATCGTGTTATTTTCAAGCTCAATACCAAAAACCTGGCCGGGTGCCATAAAAAACAATACGCCTTCGTCAAAATCGCTCGCCTGCTGGCCATACTTGAATTTAGCGTTGTGTACCCTTTTCATCGAAATAGAGTAAAAATCGAAGATGAGGCTGAACGAACCTTTGGTTATGGGCGGAGTAACAGTATCCATCCAAACCAGGCTGATTAGCGGGTGTTCTGGCTTGGGTAGCCCCGCCGCCCGGTGATATTCGGTAATGGTTTTGAACCGTAAAGGCTGATTGCTGCTCATATGTCAATGTACTTATTTTTTGTGATACACCACGGCAAATTCTTTAGCAAAGTCGGCCAGTTTAACTTTACCCATTCTTGGCTGGCTACGGTGAAAATTCTGTAGGGTTTTGCCGCTGTGCATTGCGGCCTGCATTTCTACCAGTGTTTCGGCCAGTTTTTCTGGTAACCCGGCCATCTTCATGCCCTGTAGCATTTGCTTGTCTGTGAGCAATACCCATTTAAGCCAGGGCTTGCCTATAGCCTTGCCAATAATTTGGGCGGCTTCATTACAGGCCATTTCCTCGCTGCCTACGTAGCGGGTAGTTTTCTTTTCGGGATGCAACAGTAACTCCTCCGCCACTGCGTCGGCAATGTCAAGGGGTGATACAAAAACCGTTCGGTCATCCCCGCCGTAATTCCCCATCAGCAGGCCGGTTTTGCCGCTTAGCAAGGCCCACAAACCGGAGTAACGCAAGGTTAGGAGTTTTCCCATGAGCCCTTTGCCCCGGATAAGGTCCATCGATTGATAGAAGTTGGTATAAAAAGAGGCCGGCCGCATAACGGTGATGGAAACACCGGTGAGCACATCAAAAACATCTTCAACATTCTCTGCTTGTACCAAATCAGCCGCCCAGCCGCTCATCACTACCACCCGCTTAACTTGGGCCCGTTGCAGCGCCTGTGTGTAGTTTTGTGCCATACGGCGTAAATAGCTACCCAGGTCTGGTTCGGTAAAACTTAGTGGTATCATGCCGTAAACCGCGTTCGCCCCTGTAAAGGTGCGGGCCAGGAATTCAATATCGGCAATGGAGCCGATAGCCGCTTTTGCGCCTAAAGTTTCAATGTCCTGTTGTTTTTTGGGATTGCTGCTGACGACAGTTACGTGGTGCCCCTGGCCAACGAGTATTTGCGTTAATGGTTTACCTATATTCCCTAATGAACCGGTAACAACAATTTTCATAATTATTTCGGCTTATATATTGTTGTATACACCCTGCTCCAGGTCGGCAAGTAAAGTTGGTTGTGTGGGATGCCAGTTCAGCCATTCCTGTGTAAGTTTGCTTGAAGCCGGGCAGTCAATAGCGGCAAAACCCGCAAACCAGCCGAAGTATTCAACAGCCTCTTCAGGAGATACAGACACAGACGGAATATTGAGTTGCTTTGCGATAGCTTCGGCAATAGCCTTAAATGTAACTCCTTCTTCGGCAGCGGCATGAAACCGGCTGCCTTTGCCTCCGTTTTCTAAAGCCAGCCGGTACAAATGGACGGCATCCAGCCGGTGCACCGCGTTCCAGCGGTTAAGGCCATTACCTACATAAGCGGAAACACCTTTTTGGCGGGCAATGTTAATGAGTATAGGTACAAAACCATGAAGATCGCCATTGCCATGTACGGATGGAGACAAACGGATTATTGAAGTTTTTACACCCAGTGCGGCGGCGGCATCTGCTGCTGCCTCTGAAGCCCGGGGAAACGCGGGATTGGGTTGCTGTATGATATCCTCGGTAGCCAGCCTGCCAGGGCTAACCAGGGCGGTACCCGATGTTACGATAAATGGCTTTTCTGACCCTGCCAGCGCTTCGCCAATGGCCCCTATAGCCAGCCTGTCTACTTCGCATACTTCTTTAAACCTGCTAAAATCGTGTATAAAACCTGCGTGGATTACACCGTCGGCTGCTGTTGCACCGCTCCTCAAACTATCCAGGTCCTCCAGGTCGCCGCGATGCACCGTGGCTCCCGCCGCCAGCAATTTATCTGCAGCAGCCTCCGAACGGGCAAGGCCCAAAACCTGGTGACCGGCACCTAATAATTCCTGTACAATGGCAGAACCGACGAAGCCCGTGGCCCCTGTAACAAATACTTTCATAAGTTAATAATTATTGATACTACAAATGTCGGTTGCAGGAACGCAACGGATTTAGCCGAATCTGCTTTTGATTTAGCCAAAACGATTGGCAGGTTTTGTTGCTTAACATAGCTTGCTTTACACCGTTAAATACTACTACACTTAGGTTTTACCATAAATCTGTAGTTTTATGTAACGCCATTTTTTGACAACCTGGAATCTATTTAAAAATAACAAATAGATAAATGGGGTGACTTGAGTACATAACATGGTAATTAATACGATAGTTATTAATTATCAGAAACTAATTTGACATATTCTATTGTCAGTAATTAATAATAATCTCCAAATAGAATATTGATATAATAAAAAAGACGATAATAAGTACTTCTTTGATTAAAAACGGGGATAGTGTTCTAAATAGCAAGGAGTAAACTGATTAAACCTCGCGTAATCTTCAAAATTGCTGCTCGGATTAACCAATCTGCAACAAATCGTATCAACATTTCTTCAAATCGTATCAATTTAAACTGCGGCGAAACGTTAGTTCGTTTTTTATCATATTTTTATTTCACAATTATAATAATACAATACCGGCTTAAATTAATGAAAAATTAACTGCCTGTATTTAACTAACATTTACCAAATTATGAATGCAAAAAAAAATGCCATTATGGCCATGACGGCTATGGTCAATTATTATTGTCGGCCACCGGCAATCAGTCCCAAAACAATTTGTAGTAACCTAAAATGTTAGGATTTAGTCCTGAATATTTATTCCTGCCTGCAATTAACTCAGTAAATACTTAAACTAAAATCTATGCCCACAAACCTTACTCAACACCACTCTTCCTGGCAAATGCCTCAGATGCTTAAGCAGCATACTGTCCTGGTGAAGGTATAATCCTTTACAAAATCAATTTTTATATCCATTAATCAAATTATCCATTAATTATGCGATACTTATGGCTGTGCTTTGTAGTTTTTTTAGCAATTACTACAAAGGCACTTACTTGCTTAGCTAAAGATAATAGGGGAGAGAGAAGCAAAATCAACTATATTGTGTTTAACAACGACACCACAGTTCGTCGCGATACAACTGTTAAGGACTCGTTGCTAAAGGATAGTACCAACTTTATAAAAAAGCGTACTATTTATAACTTTTTTACCGATAGCGTTACTAAAAAACCTTATGAGTTATCCTTATTTCCTGCAGTTTCATTACAACAACTTTTAAAAGGGAAATTCGCCGGCCTATATGTTCAGGAGCCTTCGGGCGAGCCTGGTTCTGTGCAAAACATGTTTATACGGGGCGCGCCGATGCCTTTGTTATCGCAAAGGGAAGTTTACCAATCACAGCCGCTTGTGGTACTTGATGGTATCCCGATAATAACCGAACACCCGTTTGCTTTTGATATTCAGCAATATGAGTTTAACAGGCCCGGCCCTGCTACTAACATATTTGCCGGTATTGATATGAACAATATTGCTTCTATTGAAGTACTGAAGGATTTGGCGGCTACTGCGGTTTATGGGCCACGGGCTGTAAACGGAGTAATTGTTTTATCCTCAAAAACGCCCGGCGCATCAAGGAGCATCACTTTTGATTCGTATATCGGGTTAGCGCAACGGCCGCAGGTAACAACCATAAATGGTAAGTACGAAAACGCTTTCAGGCAAAGGTTTTACGATCAGTATACTACCAACGGCAGATATTCTGATGATGAAAATTATCCTATTTATTTAAGCGATTCGCTAAATAATGTTTATAGCGGAAAAGCCGACTGGAGCGATCTTTATTATCGTAATGCTTTAGTTTATGGTATCAACTTCGGCATCTCAGGTGGTACAAACCGGGCGAATTTCCGCTTTTCTTTAGGAGATATGAAAAATGAAGGGGTTGCTGATGGAACAGCGCTAAATCGGTATAGCGCCATGTTTAACATCAATATGAAACCCGTAAAGTGGCTTTTGTTTTCAACCATGGTAAATGCTAACAGGTTGGATCGCACCCGTAATAAAAATTTACGAGATAGGTTTGCACAGATCAATTACTTTCCGGATTTGAGCGCCCCCTTGCCGCCCAATAAAGATTATTACGCCAACTATCTTAAAGAGTATCAAAAAGGCTTCGACAATAACAAAACCAACATCATTGATGGGTATGCAAGGATTGGCGTTGAATTTGGAAAATTCAATTTCAGTACCACTTTTGGTGTAGATTATAATGAAGGTTATCGTGATGTGTTTTATGCCCGTACACTTTTGCAGGGTAATAGTTACGCATCAAATTACTTTGGCTTTAACCAAAGATTAATGTTGGATAATAAAGCAACATACTCTTTCAATCTAAACAAAGTACATGATTTTCAGATGGAGGTTGGACAATCAACCCAATGGAATATTTACAAATACAGCAATGCGTATGCATATAAAGGGGTAAACGATTTTATCAAAATAAACCTGCTAAACTCAGACCCCAATGATCCTAATTATTTAACTCCCGTTGCCTTTCCACGTGAATTAACATATCGCTTTTTAGATAAAACCAGGGACAACCTGGTGTCGTTTTATGGCAAAGTAGATTACACACTAAAAGAAAAATACCTGTTATCGGTTACATTACGTGCTGATGGTTCATCAAACGCTCAGCCAACAAGCCGTTGGTTTTATTCGCCTGTAGTTTCTGCAGCATGGAATATTAAAAAAGAGATACTGAAGGATAACACTACAGTCAATGACCTTTTATTGCGTGTTAGCGCAGGTAGGTTAGGGCGATTGAATGCATATGATAATTATGCACAAGGTCCGCAGTATACCGCATCGGTAGGCTATACCGGTAATTTAACTGTACCTGGTTATAATGCATTTGGTGTATTAACCAGGCCATACTCAACCGGGTGGATTGGCTACGGTATCCCATGGTCGTATTCAGATCAGCTTAATCTTGGCGTAGATGCCGGTTTACTTAACAACCGTTTACACTTATCTGTTGACTGGTACAATAAAGACGAAAAGAACCAGCTTATTGGCATACCTGCCTTTGCCGAGTACGGTTATAAGCAATCTATAGAAAGTGGGATGGCTGTAAATAACAGCGGTATAGATGTTTCTATAGCAGCCAATATAATCAATCATAAAAATTTTGGCTGGTCATCATCTTTAAACCTCAACCACAATACCAATAAATTAAAGGCACTACCAAGAGGCTTAAATGAAATTATAATTGGTGATAAGCTTTTAAAGGTTGGCCAGCCGGTTGATCAATACTGGCTTTTAGTGAACGATGGTATTTATACTTCAAATGACCAGGTACCGGTGGTTAACGGACAACCCACTAAGTATAACGGCATCCCACTGCAGGCAGGTGATCCTAAATGGCGCGATTTGAATGGCGATAACGCCATTGACAATAACGACAAAATATTAACAGGCCATTCGTTGCCCAAAATATCGGGTGGTTTTGATAATAATTTCAGATACGGTAACTGGAGCTTAAACCTCAATTTTTATTTTAACCTGGGCCGAAACCTGATTAACCAGGAGATGGCTAACCGGTTTGATTTTATTAACAGGGAAGGTAATAGTGATGTTAACTCTGTTAAAGAAATTACTTATTGGGAAAAACGTGGAGATTACAGCAAGTACCCTTTATATAATCCATGGAGCACAGTAATTCCTTACCGTGTTGATCAGAATTTATTTCTTGAAAATGCTTCATTCCTGAAATTGAGGACGGTGTTAGTTGGGTACGACCTTACCAAAACACTGCGTAGAAAAAGCATAAACGTGACGCGGTTTTATGTGTATGCATCAGTAAATAATGTATTTACCATCACTCCTTACACCGGGCAGGACCCCGAGCTGGTAAATTATAACGGGTATGATACAGGCTACGGACTGCCAATCCCAAGAACCTACACATTAGGAGTGAAAATGGAATTATAGCATGGAAAAACGAATTACAAAAATGAAAAAGATATTATATATCACGCTTCTGTTTTTTGTGGCCTTAACCGGTTGTAATAAAACATTGGATATAAATTCTGTAAGGGTGGTTGCCGAAGTGAACATGTGGAATAAGCTGGAAGATACCCGTGCCGGCCTGCTGGGAATTTACGCGCTTACCCGTGCCGCATTATCTGATAACGACAGCCATTGGCTGTATGGAGATGTTAGGACAGGCGAGTTTATCAGCCCAAACAGGCCCGACCTTAAGGCCATTGCCGGCAATAAACTAAATGCATCCTATCCAACGGTGGACGCTTTATCCGACTGGACCAGGTTTTATGCCATCGTTAACGCCGCCAATATTTTCCTGGAACGGGTTGGCGATGTAAAAGCGGCAGATAAGCGCTATACAGAAAACAATATGATTGTTGATGTTGCCCAGGCCCGCTTCCTCAGAGCCTTTGCTTACTTCTACATGGTTAGGATATGGGGCGATGTGCCGTTTATTATTACCTCGCACGATGGTAAGTTTGAAAACAAACCCCGTGAAAATCAAGGTAAGATATTAGTTTGGGCTCAGCAGGAAATGCTAACAGCCGCCACCGATTTGCCGTTTATTTATAGTGGCGGCGATGTTCAGCAACCAGGTAACTATTACAACGAGGACAGAACCAGGTGGGGAGGTGCTTTAGCAACAAAAAATACGGCTTACGCTGTTTTGGCTC
Source organism: Mucilaginibacter ginsenosidivorax (assembly GCF_007971525.1). Classification (NCBI taxonomy): domain Bacteria; kingdom Pseudomonadati; phylum Bacteroidota; class Sphingobacteriia; order Sphingobacteriales; family Sphingobacteriaceae; genus Mucilaginibacter; species Mucilaginibacter ginsenosidivorax. The sequence continues at coordinate 3,052,039 of NZ_CP042437.1, read as the reverse complement.
ATTTAGCGGCATGGCAAGGCAATTATACCGATGTTGCCACCTATACCAAATTTGTTGAGGATAACTACGGTAAAAGCGGTATAGGTTTCCAGAATACCGAGGACCTGACCAAATCAAACGGATTCTTTTTTAATAAAAACACCAGTCAGATGTTTGGCTTCAATTCCGACTGGGGACATATTGATGGGTCTGGAACCGGCCATATAGAAGAGTTGACCCTGGCCGAGCCTGTTTTAAATAAAAAGGTTCCTGATATATATATGCCTAAGGATACCATTTTAAAAATATTTAATCAGCCAAATGACGAACGCTTTAGTGTTGATACACTTGGGCTGCCACGGTCCGAAAGATATTTTACCAATATAAATGGTAAGTACCCCATTTTTAGTAAGATAAAAGTTATCCAGGGAGGTACCACCGACCCTACTTTCAGGTATTTCACCAGCGCATTAATTTTTACCAGGCTTGAAGATATTGTTTTATTACGCGCCGAGGCATTAGCTGTTTTAGGTGATCAAAACGGTGCTATAGGCGAGTTGATAAACGTAATGACAAGGCGTGGCATAACCACTATCACCATCAATAGCGGAGAGTTGATTGACCTGATTTTTGATGAGCGGCATCGCGAGTTACTGGGTGAAGGGCAGCGATGGTACGATTTGGTAAGGTACAATAAAATCAAGCAAAATAATCCTGCTTTTTTAAACCTGATAAACTCCCAGGGAATTTACTGGCCGGTATCCCGTAAGCTTATTTCACAAAACAACTTATTAACTCAAAATCCATTTTGGAAATAATCAGACCATATATGAAAAACTTTGAAAAATATATGAGTGCCTTAAAGTTATCAGTAGTTATGGCACTATTGCTGTCTGCCTGTAAAAAAGATGGGGGATACCATAGCACGGCAACTAACAGCCCCACGTTTGCCGGCAATACCTATGAATATTTAAAAAGCAAACCTGGTGTTTATGATTCGCTGATAGCTGTGATTGACAGAATGGGTTTAAAACAAACTTTAACCGATAGTAATGTAACCTTGTTTGCCGTTACAAATCCCAGTTTTCAACTGGCAATTAACAACCTGAACACCTTAAGAAGACAAGGGGATAAAGACCCGCTTTTTCTTTCGAACATTGATGGTGTACAGCTGGATACCATGGCTTCATACTACATTATGAGAGGAAGGCGCACTACCGATTCGTTAACCTTACAGGATGGGCTTGATTTGACCAGCGTTCGTTTTGGGTATCCGATGCATGGTAAAGTTACCCGGGCATCCTCATCGGGTTTGGTTGATGGTGGTCCGCAGGTGATTGAATTCAGCAATACCAAAAAAAGCAAATTTATCCGCTTTTGGTCAACAACCACAACAGGATCTAATAACATCATTACCAAAAATGGGGTAGTACATGTGGTAAGCGCCGACCATATTTTCGGGTTTGACGAGTTTGTTCCCCGTCTCACATTTATCCCGCCGCCACCAAACTTAATATCATTAATTGGAGGTAAACTATCTGTGTTAAGAGATAATGATGGCGGACCTGATAATGGCGAAGGATCTAAAAAAGTTATTGACGGAGATGATCACACCAAATTCCTGGCAGAGCTACAAGGCAGGTTATGGATCAGGTTTGAGCTGAATACGCCGGCAGTATCGGGTGTATACACACTTACTTCGGCAAACGATGCGCCCGAAAGAGACCCAAGGGCCTGGACTTACGAGGGTTCAAATGACGGGCAAACCTGGGTTGAACTGGATAGGCGCAGCAATTTCTTTTTTGAAGAACGGTACCAGACAAAAGTTTTCAGCTGCCCGAACACAGTAGCTTATAAATTTTACCGCATTGACATTACAGAACTCAGGGACGGCGGGCTTTTCCAGTTAGCTGAATGGTCAATAAATAAAGCTAAATAAGTAATGAAAATTCAAGGAATTAATACAATTAACCATAAACAGATGCGAACATATTTTAAAAAAGAGTTCATTTGCTTCTTGTTTGCTATTGCAGTATTAAGCAGTTGTAAAAAGATATTTAACCTGCCAAATGATAAGGACTATTTAAGCTCAAATGTAAATTACAGCAATAAGATATTTGAACCAATTATTGGGCGCACTACAGTGATAGGCGGCTTCAATGGCGATAATTCAACACAGCCTATAAAGTTTGAAATTGTTAACGCCCGCTTTGGCGATGGCCGGCCGGTGACAGATCTTTTTCAGAAAAAAGCCACTTATGTTTGGACAGCTCCTTACAATGGCCTGGAAAAAAGCCTGGCCGAAATTGAAGCCAAAAGAAAACTGCAGGAACATCCATTATTTGAAGTACTCCCATCCGGCGAATTCATTTTATGGGCATCGTCAACTAATGAACTTATTGCCCCGAGGCCGGCCGATAGCACAAATTTTCCGCAGGATACCCGCTTTTTTGATCTCAAGATCACCAACACCGGCGGACATACCATTATTCGCGATTTTCAGATAAGGCCTTTCCGCGAGCGCCCTTATGAACCATCTGATGATTTTAATATTTATTCAGGCGGTCCGGCCCCTCATCCAAAAACACCTTATAATCCATTAAGCAGGAATTATATAAGGCCATTTTTAAATAATGTTATTGGAGCTACTACCGATATACCACTTGAAAGCAACGACGATAAAAAAGACGTGGTAGTTTATATCCGCCCGTTTACCGGTGGTACAGGGAATTCGCTGAGGTTTAAATTTTTAAATAAAGACTCGGTAGAAATGAACCCCGCTTTGTTTAATGAAACGGTATGGGATAAGATAGTGCACGGGTTTAACTTTCAAAAAACACTTACATACGCGCAGTATGATGTGGCTTACCCAATTCCTTTAGTTGAGATACCTACAATATATGCTCCCGGGGGTACACGGGATCATGCCGAATTCAGGTATTCGAGAATTGGTTTTGGCGGTGTTAGGGTAGTGGCAAGTTTCGGGATCGATTTTGCCATATACAGAAAAGGAGACTGGGAAATAGTTTTCCATTTCCTGAAGGATAATCCAAAGTTCGAAAACGAATAATAGCATTTAAAGCCACTGAAATGAGAAAACATATACTATTTTACGTAGTACTGATAGTTTGCATAATCTGCAATGCAGATATATACGCGCAAACAAAAAATATAACGGTTTCTGGTAAAGTACTTGATAAGCCCGAAAACAAGGTGCTGGTGGGGGTAAATATCTCTATAGATAAAAAGGGAATAGGCCAAACTGATGCCAACGGAAGATTTTCCATTACCGTGCCTGTCAACTCTGTAGTTTCATTCTCATTTATTGGGTTTGTTACTCAAAAGTTAAAGGTTGAAGAAAGTCAGAAAGACGTTATCATCACATTAAGCGAAGACAAAAAAGGGCTTAATGAAATAGTTATTGTAGGTTATCAAAACCGTAATAAGGAAACCACCACAGGTGCTTCGGCAATTATTACCAATAAGGATATAGCCGATATCCCGGTATCGAGTTTTGAACAGCTACTGCAAGGCAAGGTTGCCGGTTTAAACATTCAGAACAATACGGGCGCGCCGGGCTTTAGGGGCTCGGTACAGGTGCGTGGCTTGTCAACCCTTAGTGTTAGCGGCAGCGGTAACGAATCGTTTTTACAGCCAACATCTCCGCTGTACATTATTGATGGGGTACCGCTGGATGCCGATAAGGCAGCTGAGTTTGGTTTTCAAACCCAGGGCCCCGGGGTTAGTCCGTTGTCCTTGATTCCGGTGGAAGATATCCAGAGTATCCAGATCATGAAAGATGCCCAGGCAACCTCTCTTTATGGTTCAAGAGGCGCCTATGGTGTAATTATTATTACCACCAAACGCGGCAATTCAAAGGTGCCAAGGGTGCGTTATACCACTAACTTTTTTGTTAATGCGCCGCCAAAACTGCGCGAAACATTAGGAGGTAACGATGAGCGCCGCGCAAAAATTCAGCAAATATTATCAAATGCAACAACTGTTGATGAGTTAAGAAAAATAGGATTGACAGGCTTTTTGGCCGATAGTTTGAACGCTTATTGGAATAATTCAACCAACTGGCAGTCTATATTTTACGCAACTACCTATAACCAAAGCCATAACCTGGCTTTAGATGGCGGCGATCAGAAATTCAACTACAAAGCAAACGTTGGCTACTACTCAGAAAAAGGGGTAATAAAAAACACCGGATTTGACAGGTATAACCTAAACATGAACATGGAGTTTAAACCAAACGACAAGTTTAGGTTTTTCGGTTCCTTATTCGGTTCGGTAGGCAGCCAAGCTAAAGGCGATGGCCTGGGGCTGTTGCAACAAGGTGTTGCGTCAAATGGCCAGGCATCAACTTTATTGCCGCCGCCATCATTCTACCTGTCGTCAGATGGTGTTACATCGGCGTTGAAAACACTGAACAGCAACAGCTCAAGAAATATAAGGGCCAACGTAGACGGCCGGTACGAGTTTATTCCCGGGCTTGCTTTATCATCCAGCATCAGTTATGATTATACCTCTGATGCCGAATCGACATTTACGCCGGCTGCGGCCAATTCGCAATTTGCACAGGTATATGATTTTGAGGGCCGAAACTACACCTTGTACAACCGTAACGCCATTACTTATGCTAAAACATTGGGCAGCAACCATAATATATTTGTTAACTTATTTAATGAAATATATAAGCAGGGCGGCCAAAGTGGCATCATCAGGCAAGAGCGCACGCCTAATGATCAGCTCCAGGGGCCGGTAGGTTACGATTCATATTACTCGCGTGGGGGGGGGGTACTTTCCAATTACAAAAATGCCACCATTGCGTCATTTGCCGGTGCGGTGAGTTATGATTTTCAGCGCAAATACGTGGTTGAGCTTTCATACCGGTTAGATGGCACGTCATCAAACGGGTTAGAGAATCCCTACTCCAAAAACCCATCAGTGGGCTTAAAATGGAATTACAGTAAAGAAAACTGGTTTAAAGATCTGCCATGGCTTACTTATGGAGGTATAAGGTTAACCTGGGGCCAAAATATTGTGCCTACAGGCAGCTTGCAAAGTATTTACGGTATCTATAACCTGAATGGCAACTTTAACAACAATCCAACCATTGGTATAAATTATGATTTTGTACCCAATCCTACATTAAAACCAACTACTACCACACAATACAATTTAGGATTTGATATCGGGTTGTTTCAAAGCCGGGTTGATTTAAATTTTGATACCTATTATAAAAAGGTTGATAATTTATTGTTCGACAGGTTTTTATCAAACACCACCGGTTTTAACCGCCGGGTGAGCAATGATGTAGCAATTGCCGATTATGGTTATGAGTTAACGCTTACAGTAAGGCCGGTAATTTCAAAAGACTTTAACTGGAGTATCTCGATGAATGGTGCCATCAACCGCGATATTTTACTAAAGCTCCCTGCCGAGTATAATGGTCAGTACATTAAGTTTGATAACAGCCCTTATTTACAGCACATTGTTTTCAGGGTAGGCCAAAACACGCTGTCGAACTATTTGCACATCAACCAGGGTGTATATGCAACTGATGCCGATGTACCGGTAAACCCCGCAACCGGGAAAAAATATTCGTCGAACGGGGTGCCGTTTAAAGCAGGCGACCCTATTTTTAAAGATGTTAACGGCGATTATATATTGGACGACAGAGATTATGAAATAACCGGCAATTCGCAGCCTTTGGTAACCGGTGGTATATCTACAAACATCATCTACAAAAACTTTGGCCTTAACATTTACGCAACATTTACCGCCAAAAGAACTGTTCTGAATAATGCATTGGCCGATCGTTTGGCCATATCCCGCAATCCTTATGATTTATTGGCTGTTGTGCCATTAAGTAATATGGATATCTGGAGGAAGCCGGGCGACCATACGGTTTACCCAAATCCTTACTCGTTTTCTACCTATAACCAGATACAGCCTTTAAGGCCCGATCAAACATTATGGGCAGAGGATGGATCGTATTTTAAAATAAATAACGTAACGCTGTCGTACTCGTTTGATCGCAAGCTTATCCGCAAAATTGGTTTTAACAACCTAAGGGTATATTTCTCAACCAATAACCTTACTACGTTTTCGAGCTATAAGGGGCCAAACCCCGAGAACGTAACAACGCTGGGGCGGGATATTTCCAGCGGATACCCAGTGCCGCGTACCTATAATATTGGTTTAAACTTAGAACTCAACACAAGTAAATAAAACTTAGAATCATGAAAAAAAGTATTTTATACATTTTAGTAATTACAGGAAGTTTCTGTTTACCTGCCTGTAAAAAGTTTTTAAACATTCAACCTATTGATAAGTTAACGGGTAACAACTTTTACCGCTCAAAAGAGGATGTTGTTGCCAATATATATGATCTTTCGCGGCTGTTTTTTGGGAAGATCAACGAAACTCATTTCATAGGCGCTACCGGCGAATACCGCTCTGGCGAGGTAATGCACGAAGCACAATCAGATCTGGGCCCGGCCCGCGAGTATGTTGAAGTATTGGGCAGAAACGATTTGCTGGGCCTTATCAACGGCAACCCGCCATGGAACTTTTACAATTTTTATAAGATTACCAACTGGACGGGTTATTACCAGGTTGTGCAGGGCGCCAATATCCTGATATCGAAACTGGATGAAGGCATACCCGGAGTATCCGCCGCCGAGAAAAATCAATTTAAAGGCGAAGCGGCTTTTATACGGTCGCTGGCTTATTTCTTTATGGTTCGGCTTTATGGCGATGTGCCTTATTATACCGATGCTTTTCATTCAACTTCGTTACCCCGTGAAAACATGGTTTCGGTTTTAAATAAATGTATTGCCGACCTGAAAACATATAAAGACAACATGCCCTGGACTTATTCGGACCCTGCCCTAAAAGGAGTACGGGCAAGCAGGGGCAGCATCATAGCGCTGATGATGAATATGAATATGTGGAACGCCGGTTTTGATAAGACCAATGCCAATAAGTATTACCAGGAAACTGTTGATCTGGGCCAGGAGCTTATTAAAAGCAACGCATACAGGTTATTGCCAATTGCAGAATGGGCCACGGTTATTAAAGGACGATCGGACGAAAGCCTGTTTGAATTTTATCGCAGCGTTAACTATGGCGATGCAAACTCAAACATAGCACCCATCGGAGATATGTTTTTGCATTATCCCTATAAGCGACCGGAGTATACACACAGGATAAGCTTTGCTTATTTCCGCGGAGAATATATGCAAAAACTATATCCCGGAACTGCAGATAAACGGGCTACCATATGGTTTAATGAAGACATATATGCCGATAATGGAAAATTTATGATGTTAAAATTCGCTCAGAACGCATTTGCAACCGGCGAAGAAGATAGTAACCCCGATAATACTTTTATGATTTTTAGGTACGCCGGCGAAATTTTGCTATGTGCCGAAGCAATGGCCGAACTGGGCCAGGATAATGAAGCTATAGCGCTGGTTAACAAGGTCAGAGACAGGGCCGAAGCTTCGCAATATTCAGGTTCAGGCGGCCAGGACCTGAAGGACTTTATCTTTTTAGAAAGATCACGCGAACTGATGGGCGAAGGTCATCATTATTTCGACCTGGTACGCACCCGCAGGATACTTAGCAGCGAGTGGTCATACAATGTATTAACCTTAGATAAATTTAACAGGGGCGCCTGGACATGGCCTATCAGCAGCGATGCATTAACCAATAATCCTTTCATGACACTAAATGCCTATTGGGTAAACGGTGGTAATTAAAACATAGTTAAAAGAATAATGATAACAATTATGAGAAATATAATTATTGTTTGTGCTGGTTTATTATTGGTACTTACCGGGTGTAAACGGGATGAATACTACAGGGATGGTGGGAAAGCTAATGCAGATTATCCCGGAGACATGCTTCAATATTTACAGGCAAAGGCTGTTCCGTTTGATACCATAGCGCAAATTGTGAAGTTGGCAGGGCTTGAGAATACTTTTCACCAAACTGATTTTACCTTTTTTGCCCCTGATGACGATGTTATAAAAAGAACCATCGGCAATGCAAAAACTTCGGGCTCATTAAACCAGTTTCTGTTTGATGTAGGGCGCGACACCGTAAAAAGGTTAGCAGATATCGATTCGTTAATATGGCGTAAATACCTGCAGCGCTACATGTTTAAAGGTATCAACAGGCTTAAAGATTACCCGCAGATTGACCTGGATCTTCAAAATCAATATCCCGGCGCATTGTATTATTCATACAGTGGCGATGTATGCAACATCGGGGTTATTTACGGCGATGCAAACAAGGTAAGATATATAGGGCCGCGCAGCCTCATCATTAGCTATGTGCTTGATATAAACAATGCCGAAAACGCGGTTTTCCGAACATATATATCGTCATCAGATATTAAACCAAAAAATGGAGTAGTGCACACGTTACAGTATAACGGAGCATACTTTGGATTCGATAGAAACGATTTCTTCACTGATGTTTATAATACAGGGCTTCATTCATCCAACTAAAATATTTGCGTTGATGTTTGATCAATAACTAATTGACATATGAAAAAAATCAGATACATAATAATATTTGCCATGGCAGCCTTAGTTATACAAAGCTGCAAAAAAACTAAGGATACCTTTGAAGCTCCTTATGGTGATGGCAAGCCGCCATTGGGCGTTTCTCTTAGCCGCGATGCGTTACCAAGCCCTACATCAGGTGCGGTAGGGTCCGAAATTACCTTTAAAGCAACCGGGTTGCTGCCTTATAAGGATAAACTGAAATTTATGTTTAATGGCGAGGAAGGGCAAATTACCGAGGTTACTGCGGCAGGCATTAAAGTAAAAGTTCCGCCGTTTGGTAGCAGCGGTATTACTTCTATTGCTATAGATGATCAGCTGGTGTTAGGGCCGCTATTTAAGGTTAACGGACTTATCAATGTCGATCCTTCCTTCCGGGCTACTTTGGGTGCAAACAACTTCGTGAGCCAGATATTCCCATTGGCCGATGGCAGAAACCTGGTAATAGGCCGGTTTACCAATTACGATAACAAGGGTATCATTACGCCGCTTAACCGGATTGTAAGAACATCATCCGATGGCGAGTTTGACCGTACCTTCAGGACTGGTAAAGCAGCTAACGGTGCCTTAGCCAGGGTTATGCAGATAAACTCGAAGTTTATTATTGCGGGCGGCTTTAGCGGCTACAGCCAACGCACAGATAATATTAGCAACATAACCAGTTTGGGAGTTGACGGTAGCGTTGATACAATAGGTATAAAAGTGTACCGCAGGCCTACCCAAAAAGATACCTCAAGGGACACCACCAAGTATTTTCCAAAATTTAATGGCGGTACAAACGAGTTTATAAACAGGGTGTACAACCATCAAAATAAAATACTGGCAACCGGAAACTTCAGGTACTATGTACACCGCACCTATAAAAAGCCTAACCACGATTTTACAAAAGATACGGTTATTGTAGATAGCACCGAGATAAGGCAGGTGCTGCGCTTTAACCTGGATGGCTCATTAGATAAAACGTTTCGTTTTAATATTGCCGCTAATAAAGGCCTGCCGGCAGCAAACGGCCCTATAGATTCATATATGCACACAGATGCCGCACTGGCAGAGAAGCTTGTGGTTTTTGGAAGCTTTACCACGTTTGACCAAACCCCGGCAGGGCGCCTTGTAAGGTTAAATGCCGATGGTGGTATCGATAACACATTTAAGGCGGGTTTAGGGGCCGATAACAGTATCTCATCATTAACCTATAACACTGTTACAAAAAAATACCTCATTACAGGGGTGTTCAGAACTTATAATGGTAAGCCTGTAATAAGTATGGCATTACTAAACCAGGACGGCAGCCTTGATGATTCATTTGCGCCAAAAATATTTGAGGGCGGCTACCCGGCCTTTGCAAGGCAGCTTGATGACGGCTTAATAGTAGTTAGCGGCGGGTTTAAAAAATACAACAAGGTAACACGCAACGGATTTATGGTACTTGACTCCAAAGGCGACCTTGCCGGTAATTATAACACTACCGGTCCGTTTTCGGGTGGCCTGTCAGATATAATTGAAACAAAATCGGCCGATGGAAAGAGGGCGCTATACCTGATAGGCGGGTTCGACAGGTTTGATAACCAGCCGGTAAATAACATTATACGGGTAACCATTGAATAAATTAAAAAAGAAATTATAACTATAAAAAGATGGGGCAGAAGAAAAAATACCAGGGAATAGTGTTTGGAATAATGTGTTCCATACTGGCCATTGCGGTAATATCCTGTAATAAAGATTTTTTAAAGGCGTTGCCTGACAAAAATTATAGCGATACCACCAGCGTATCATACGGCCAACGCAAAGTATTGTATTTGATTGTTGATGGGGCAAGAGGCACATCTGTAAACAGCGCTAATGTGCCAAATATTAAAGCCTTACTGCCAAATTCCATTTACAGCTGGGTAGCATTAAGCGATCCTGATTCAACCAGGGATGTTAGTAACTGGGCCAACATGTTAACCGGGGTAAAAAAAGAAAAGCACCTGGTTTTAAACGATAATTTAACCGGAGCAAATTTGGCAAACTACCCGGTGGTGCTTCAAAGAATAAAGGACGAAAAACCTACCGCCAAAATGGTAGCCTTTTCATCTTCGGCAATTTTTAAAAATAATTTTACCACAGGTACCGCTGTAAGCGAGCTGTTTGATACAGATGAGCAAATTAAAACGGCTGTTGTAAACAATATCAATACCGATACTGCAAGCTTGATTTTGGGGCATTTTAATGATATAGACGAGGCCGGCGCCAAATACGGTTATGATAACTCGGCACCCCAATATAAAGCCGCTATTGAAAAGTTTGATGGCTATGTAGGTGCTATAATGGATGCATTAAAAAAACGGAAGAATTATCAGAACGAGGAGTGGCTGGTAGTTATAGCATCAAGCGGCGGTGGTAAGTTTGCCATACCGGCAAATCAAAACGACAACACGGTTTTTAGCAATACAGCCGCCAATACTTTTACTATCTATTATAGTTCAAGGTACAAGCAACGCGTAATAGGAAAACCATTTACCGGAAACCGTTATTTAGGTAAAACGGTGAGGTTGTACGGCGAATCGGTAAGGGCAGAAATTGATACGGCAGATGTGTTTAATCTTGGCGATACTACCAAATTTACAATTGAGCTTAAGGTTAAAAAAAACGAGGATAAGTTTTTTTGGCCAAGCATATTGGGTAAAAGACACGAGTGGTCAAGCGGGCACCCAAGTGTAGGCTGGGTTATTTACCTGGAAGATGCCTACTGGTATTTTGAAATGAGGGGCACAAAAGATGGCGATTACAGGCAATGCAGGGGAGCTGATTTGCAGAAAGGGAGATGGCATAACCTATCTGTCAAATGCGAGATCCGTGCCGGCAAACGCTTTATCAGAACTTATACCGATGGTAATTTTAATAACGAAATGGAAATTACAGGATCGGGAAGCCTTGATAACAATAACCCATTGAAGTTGGGTTTTTTAAACGGCAACGGGCATGGCACACCAGATGTATATGTAAGCGATATCAGGTTTTTTAAAGTGGATGTACCGGATGCGGTAATTGGTAATTACGCCTGCGAAACGTCTATTTCAGAAGCGCACCCTTATTACAGTTTTCTTGCAGCCTACTGGCCGGGAACCGACGGGCAGGGCGATAAACTGAAAGATGTTGGCCCGCAGGCCCGTGATTTTCAGTTAAAGGGAGATTATAAGTGGGAAGATTTTAACGATCTGATATGCCCTCCGCCGGCCGAAGCACTTGCAGTATTTGTGCCGCAAACAACAGATATACCGGCACAAATAATAAACTGGTTCAGGATTCCTAACAGGCAAAGCTGGGGCCTTGATGGCAGAGTTTGGCTAGATCAGTAAGATTAATACACAATAAATTAATTGATGATGAAAAATTATATATACAGCATACTGCTTGGGATAACCCTTGTAACTGTTTCTTGTAAGCATAATAACCTTGACGACGTAGGTTTACTTAAAAATAATGCCGTAAGTATTTCTGGCGATGGTGTTGTTGTTGCGGCAGTAACAAAGGATAACGAAACGGTAAAAGTCCCGTTTAAAATATCGCTGTCTGCGGCTGCAACTAAAGCGTTCCAGGTAGGTATCACTCTTAATAGTGATACTATTAATCAATTAATAGCCAATGGTACTTTAAAAAATACAGTAGTACTACCTAACGGAGCTATTGATTATCCAAGTGTGATTAATGTATCCTACGGTGCAGAAACCGCAACAGGAGTTGCAACAGTAAGGCTTACAACACTTGAGGCTAATTATGGTAAAGACGTAGCTTTTGCTTTTAAACTTACCGACCCCGGAAAAGGCAATGTGATTAAAGCGTCCAAATCGAATATTATGGTTGTGCTTAATACCAAACAGCTGATAGCCGAAAAAGATATCCATTACCTGTCAATTGTAAATGGCGGCACTATAATGAGCGTTGATTACAAAAAAAATTACACCACCTCTCCTGCCGGCATTACAATACCATTAATTGTCAACCTGTCTGGTCAGGCAGGTACTGCATTTAACGTGCACGTAAAGCTAAATACGGATACCATTAATAAGCTTGTGAGCAGCAAAGTATTACCGGCTAATACCATCAACTTAAGCCCGGCCAATTTTACAATAGATACCTTAATCCGGGTAAACTCCAATTCAAATACGGCCCAAATACGTTTACAGATAGGATGGCCGGTTTTTGATGCCAATATTGTTGCAAACAAAAAATTTGCATTTGCAATAAGTTTAAGTGCACCAACAAGGCATATTTTACACCCAACAAGCAGCAAAATAATTGTTTTGGTAGAGCCTACGGTTAATCTCGACAACAATTCATACATAACAGGTAATGGCACCGGCCTGAAAGCCGAATATTTTTCAAACAACCAGCAACTTGATTTTGACGGCAGGGCGCCATCGCTGGTAAGGATAGACGAAACGATTGATTTTGGAGGCGATTGGTTACCCTCAAACATTGTCAGCAACGATAACTATTCATCAAGATGGACCGGCGAGTTTTTGGCCCCGGTTCGCGGCGAGTATATATTTTATCAAACACGCTGGGATGATGGTGCCAGGTTGTTTATCGATGGCAAAGCTATTATCGACGATTTTACCACCCAATGGGATCTTCCAAGCAGATTTGCCAAGATAACCCTCGAACGCGGAAAGCGATATAAGATAGAAGCAGACCATCGTGAAAATGTTGGCGGTCAACAGGCGAGGCTTGAATATGAAGTACCATCGGCAGGCATCAACGGAAGGCGGATTGTACCCAAAAGCCAATTATTTCCGGCGCAGTAATCATTTATAACGATTAATAAAAAAAGGCAAATGAAAAAGTTATTTAGCATAATATCAGCACTTATACTCATTGTAATGATGTCGGTAGGATGTAAAAAGGATAAACCGGCAGATACTACCGTAATTGACGAACCTGTGCCATTAACAAGTTTTACGGCGGCGAAGGCAGATAGCGTTGATTTTTTGAAATATCAGTTTACCAACACGTCAACCAATTATAAAGAGTTATTGTGGCAGTTTGGCGATGACAGTACTTCTGTCGAAAAGTCGCCAATACACAAATATGCATTTGAGGGCATATACCACGTAGTACTAACATCCAGAAACTCGCAGGGGCTTTCATCGAGCCGGGAAATAATATTGAATGTAGCCGATCCTAATTTTGACAGAACAAAGGTTGGCGAGAGCTATTTTGCCACTATTGGCGGTACTTTAACTGTTTCGCGCGATAACGGCGGCGGCCCCAATGCAAACGAGGGGTCTTTAAAAGTGGTTGACGGTGATCCGAATTCAAAGTTTTTTCAATCGGGTTTTTCCGGCGACCTGGTGATGAAGTATGAGCTTAAAACTCCTGCCCTTGCAGGAGCGTACACTTTGATAAGCGGTAATGATTCGCCCGATCGGGATCCCAAAACATGGATATTACAGGGCTCCGAAGATGGGATAAAGTGGATAAACTTACATTCGCGCACAGGGGAGTTGTTTTCTGGCCGCGCCCAGCGTAAATTATATCATTTCAATAACAATGTACCCTACAAATTTTACAGGTTAAGCATCAAGGCAAATAACGGCAGCCGCGATTTTCAGATGGCCGAATGGACAGTAAATAAAAAGCAACCCTAAGCCACAATGTTTATAGGCACGTTTTTATGGAAGCTGAAATCATAATTGCATTAGGCTGAATAAAGTAAAGGTTGCGGTTGAAAAACGCAGAATGTTTTGAGTGGCAACGCATTAAAAGGATCATTCTGGTTACGGTTTTTAATTTTTCAGGTATCGGCGTTATGGTAAATGCAATTTTGCCACGGGGTAAAATTGCATTTGTCATAACGCCTAAATCCCGTACCTGGCTTTGAAAAACACTTTTGGCTTGCATCAGGCTCCGGCGCTGTTAACAATTTATTTACCCGAAATGAGTTCCTGGAGCCACTTCTATTGCCCAATCATAACCGTTAATTGTTAAGCATTTATAATCGCCCGGGATACACATCTTACTTGGCGCAGCGGTTAATTATTCATTTATACACGATAATAAATTTACAAACACCTACCATCGAATGAGGACCGAAATCAATAAAATAAAAATACTTGGCTTTATAGGATGCCTTTTTGCCTGCATATCGCTCAAAGCACAGGACCGAAAGGCGCCATCTTATCCATTGATTACACATAACACTTATTTTAGCATTTGGTCAAATACCGATAAATTAAACGAGTCATCTACAACACATTGGACGGGTGCAGAGCAGTCACTTTTAGGGCTGATAAGTGTGGATGGAGATATTTTTCGTTTTATGGACGTGGAAAGCCCCAATTATATAACCGTGCTGCCTGCATCAGATGAAAAGACATACCAGGTACAATATACAGAAACTAAGCCCCGGGATGATTGGAATTTACCTGATTATGCAGCTTCGGATTGGAAAACAGGCGTGGCGCCAATTGGCGATGATATTAAAAACGTAAAAACCATTTGGCGCTCAAACGAAATATGGGTAAGAAGGTCGTTCAAGGTTTCTAATCTGGCGGCAATTAATGAACTTTTTTTAAAGATAAACCACGATGATAATATTCAGGTTTTTCTTAACGGGAAAAAGGTATACGCTAAACAAGGCTGGACAAGCAATTTTCAATACATCGCCCTAAATGATAAAAATGTACTTAAAGAAGGCGATAACACTATAGCTATACACTTAATGAATACTGCCGGTGGCAGGTATCTTGATTTTGGATTGGTTGACAGGCAAAAAGATAATACAGCTAAAATACAGGTAGCCAGGCAAAAAAATGTTGATGTAAATGCTACCCAAACCATTTATGATTTTACCTGCGGCAAAATAGACCTGAAATTAACCTTTACCTCGCCACTATTGATGAACGACCTGCAATTGTTTGCCAGGCCTGTATCTTATATTACCTACCAGGTAAAAGCCAATGATGGTAAAATGCACCAGGTTAAGGTTTCATTAAGCGCATCATCTAATATTGCCGTTTTTAACCCGTCCCAGGAAGTAAGCACCCAAAAATATGCTACCAGTAAATTATCGATTTTAAAGGTAGGTACTATTGAACAACCGGTTTTGAAAAAAGCAAGTGACGATATGCGGATTGATTGGGGGTATTTTTATGTTGCTGCCCCCCAAATAAGCAATGCTATTCAATTTATTACGCCAGGAAAAGATGCTGCCGGTGCTTTTATAAAAGGTAATTATCAATCAACGGCTAAACAGGGCAAAATGCTGGCATTAAATACCATTATACCTTTCGGCGCAGTTGGCAATGCCCCGGTCGAAAAATTTCTTGAGTTGGGTTATGATGAGATTTATTCCATTCAATACTTTAAAAATAATTTAAGGCCATGGTGGAACTCTTCGGGAAAAGCAACCATTGAAGGAGAGTTGACTGATGCAGCTTTGCAGTACAAAAAGGTGATGGATAAATGCGATGATCTTAACAAATCAATTTACGCCGATGCTGTAAAATCTGGCGGGGTGGAATATGCACACTTGTGTATGTTAAGCTATCGGCAAAGTATCGCGGCACATGCACTGGTTAAAAGCCCGCAGGGCGACATCTTATGGTTGTCTAAAGAAAACAATAGCGGCGGTTTTATCAATACTGTTGATGTAACGTACCCATCTGCACCGTTATATTTAATTTATAATCCGGAATTGTTACAGGGGATGCTAAACGGCATTTTTTATTTTAGTGAAAGCGGAAAATATCCTCATCCATGGGCTGCGCATGACTTAGGAACTTATCCGTTAGCAAACGGCCAAACTTATGGCGAACCGATGCCAATTGAGGAATCTGGCAATATGCTTATTTTAACAGCCGCAATTGCAAAAGCACAGGGTAATGCAACCTATGCAAAGCTGCATTGGAAAACCCTTAGCACCTGGGTTGATTATTTGGCAAAAGAAGGATTGGATCCGAAAATGCAGTTATGTACCGATGATTTTGCAGGCCATTTGGCCAGAAACGCTAATTTATCGGTAAAAGCCATTGTGAGTATTGCCTGTTATGCACAGCTGGCAGAAACGCTGGGTTATACCGAAACTGCCGGGAAGTACAGGGCCATAGCCGTAAGCATGGTGCCTAAATGGATGGAAATGGCCGACGCCGGCGATCATTATGCATTAACTTTTGATAACAAAAGTACATGGAGCCAAAAATATAATTTGGTTTGGGATAAAGTTTTAAACCTAAACTTGTTCCCGCAAAAGGTATACGATACCGAAATTAATTACTATTTAACCAAGCAAAACAAATACGGTATTCCGTTGGATAGTAGGAAATCGTATACTAAAAATGACTGGATTTTGTGGACTGCAACCTTTGCACCAAACCAGCACGACTTCCAGGCATTGATTCATCCGGTTTATAAACATGCAATTGAAACAGAATCAAGAGTGCCTTTAAACGATTTTTATGACTCAAATACAGGCATACGCGATAATTTTAAAGCCCGCAGTGTAGTTGGTGGTTTTTATATGAAAATGCTGGCTGATAAACTAAAATGATTAACGATAACGCGATATTTAACATATGAAAAGACCTATCAAAATGTTTGCAATTAAAGCAGTAAGCTTGTTATTGTTTTATTCGTTTAGCACGCCATCTATAGGGCAGGTCAAATGGCCGGCTAATCAGCTGCTTCCGTCTTTTCCGGCACCTGCAAAGGTCCAGGATTTTATTACGCTACGCGAAAACTCACCTTACTCGTCGGCCGAAATGTACCTGTTTACCTCATTAAAGGGTATCGTAAACAGGACTAAGCCGCGTATATTTTCCTATGAGGGTGACGCTTTCGCCGAAGGGCCGCATACCTGGCTGCAGTCTTTAGGGTTGAGCTGGTCTGAACCGGCAGACAAATGGGACCTGATTACTAAATACAGGAGCGAAATTTCAGGCGTTATTGTTTATGATCCCGCGCAGGAACATACAATAAACCTGGCCACAGTACTTGCAAAAAGTAAAGGCGCACTGATTGCTTCGCCGTTGTTGCTGGCCAAGTTAACGGCTGCTCCTTATAATTTGCCGGTGTTGCTTGATTTGCAGGGGAAATTTAGCAGCAAGCTGGAAGTTTATCAATCGTTATATGACACCTATTGGCCACATCTTGATCATCGTTTGTTAATAGGACTAAACCCTAATGCGCATAAAGCAGCCCTTCGCGAATATGCGGTAGCATTGGGCTCTGCAGTAATTTGGCTCGATCCTGAGGTAGCAGGTGAAAGTGAATTGCTAAACAAATTTCTGTCATCAATGTCTCCCGGGGCAATCTTTATGGGCTGGTGGCCACAGGAAGGGCCGGGGGTGCAAAGGGCATCAAAGTATGGTATTGCAACTGTTGCAAGTGATTGGTGCGCTAACCTAACGGTACACAGTGGTACTTCCAGAAATGTAAAAATAAAACCAATCCCTCCCCGGCCAGCGCTTAAAAACAAAATTTATGTTGCATTCATATTGAGCGACGGAGACAATTTACAATTTACCGAGCATTTGATGCGCAAGCTTTGGAATAATCCAGACAGGGGTGCTGTTCCAATGGGATGGACAGTGTCGCCTGCTATGCTGGATGCAATGCCCGGTGCACTCAACTATTATTGGCAAAGTTCCACCAGCAATGACAACCTGATTTCGGGGCCATCAGGCTATGGTTACACTTACCCTAATACGTGGACAGACGAAAACTTGTTAAAACAGTTTGTTGCTAAAACGGAGGATTATAACGCCCGTGCCGGTTTAAGGGTAATCACCATTTGGAATACGATTACCGGTGGTATCAACCCTAATGTCGGGAATGTCTATGCCGGTCAGGCAAAATCATTGCTTGGCGTAACTGCCCAGAATACGGGAGGCGGGCTTACTATTTATAACGACAGCCTACCGGGAATGGCGCTTACCTGTAACTACTGTACAAATGAACAGGCCATGAAAGATCATATAGCCAGGGCTTCCGCCGGTTGGGACAAAACCTCGCCACGTTTCATGATCATACAGGCGCAGCCTTGGCAGGGAGTAACGCCAACAAGTTTCAAAAATGTGGCGAATTCACTTAATGAAGATTATGTAGTAGTTCGCCCTGATCACCTTTTTCAGCTTATTCGCGAAGAAAAGGGTATTCCAATTAACGCAAAGTAGAAATTGATTAGCGATGTGCCGCCGTTGAATAAAAATAGGTAATCACATAATCAAAAAAAAGTGTCGTTAATTGGACGGGGTGGTATAAAGGCATTTAAACGCGACCATCGCTGCTCAGTGGAGCTGAATGGCTGGTATAACTTTAATAGCAAACGTTACAAAATGTGGTTACCAAACGCGTCCCATTAATACAATGATCAAATTATTTATTATTGGCTTTCTGCGCGATATGAAGGAAGGCAAATCAGTTGAATTTTTCAATCTTACGGAAAGTTGTGGCGTCTCTCGATGAAAGTTAAATTTTTTCTAATGCCTAATAGGACTGATCCACTATTCTGCTTGATCCGCGATTTGCACGCACCTCGAAAGGATAAGAAAATTAGGGGCAACAAAAAACCTCTTAGATTATCTCTAAGAGGTTTTATTTAAGTGGGAGTTACTGGGTTCGAACCAGTGACCCTCTGCTTGTAAGGCAGATGCTCTGAACCAGCTGAGCTAAACTCCCTTTTTGTTTTGGTTAACCTTTCGGCCAACCCCCTTGCGTTTGGGTCTGCAAATATAGAACCTTTGATCTATTCTTCAAAAAATATTTTACAATTTATTTTAAGAAGCTATAAAATAGGGTGTTGTGTTTTCGGGGTCTGTTAATTCGACTTTGCATCGCTATAAGTTGCCCCCGGTCGGGGGTCCTCGGGGAATATTTCCATCCCGGGATCTTCAACGTATTCGGCATACCATTGTATGGCATCTACCAGGTCGAGTGCGTCGTCGGCAGCTATATTTATGGTTTCAAACGCATATAGTTTACCGTTTGCATAGCCGTATAACTGAATTTCATTGTCATCGGGACTAAAAGTTTCTTCATCAAGGCAAAATACCCTCACCTTCAAACGGGTATCCCGCGAATGAATAATATCCCGGCAAGGATTCTTAGGGTCGGTTGCCAATAAATAAACGTTATGGTCCATAAAAGGGTTAACAATGATTAAGGTTTATGGTTTCTGCAATGTTCATTTATATTAAATGGCATGCGTTATCGTATGGTGTAAAAAGAGATTTATCAGCTTATATGCCAGTGTATTGAGCAAAATGTCTACATATTTAGGGGAAGTATTTCTACAAAGCGTGAAAGTTGTAAAACAAAAAGGGGCAATTTAAGTGTTTTAAGCCCTTTTTATATTTGGCATCGGATTTGAATTCAGTATTGTACCCTTCTCAAAGGGTTGTTTTTCATAGGTAGATGTAGGGCTAAAAAAACTGCGAGAGTTTTTTTAGCCTTTTTTAATTAACCACTTTTTATCCAATTAACACAGCGCATAAATATCCCCGATTGCCGCTGCATTATCTGATTCGATTTATTTACAGCAATTTAACCAATAGTAAAATACTCTAATTCAGAGTAGATTATTATCAACATTTTACAATCCACTGAGTTTCTATAAGCGTATGTCCTCTTATAAAACGGATTGTAAACTTATCGAATCATTTTAAACATTTACTTTTATGAAAACAGAATCACAAGAAAGCATATCAGGAGCAAATATCGCCCGGCGGTCGTTCCTGCGTTATGCGGGCGTGGGTATTGCAGCTGCAGGCTTACTGGCTACCGCTTCATGTACCAAAGACCATCCTATTATCACAACCAACAAAGGAATTGACATTGGCGCTACGGGAGATTTAGCTATCCTGAACTATGCTTACGCGCTTGAACAATTGGAAGCAGCCTTTTACACCCAGGTGGTTTTAACACCGTATTCGGGCATTCCTGCAAACGAACTGGCCTTGCTGACTTCAATACGCGACCATGAAATTTTACATCGCGAGTTTTTTAAAGCAGCCCTTGGCGCAAATGCTATCCCAGCTTTAACGGTTGATTTTAGCAGCATCAATTTTAAAGACAGGGCAGCAACACTTGGCGCTGCAAAAGCTTTTGAAGATACAGGTGTAACCGCTTACGACGGAGCCGGCTACTTAATTGGCGGCGGCGCTTACCTTACACTTGCCGGCAAAATTGTATCTGTAGAGGCAAGGCACGCTGCATTGATAAGCAATTTACTGGTACGCGGCTCATTTGCGGCTTCAGACCAGGTTGATGCCAATGGGCTAAACAAATCGGCATCAATTGCCGAAGTATTGAAAATTGCCAATACTTACCTCAAAACAAAAGTGAGTGCATCAAATTACAATTACGTAGCAGCTTAATCCCACAAACGCCATGAATTTATTCAATATAGTAGAAGAAATAGAAAAAATAGATCCGGATTTTAGTGATAAGGTAAACCCTCGTCGCGCCGCGATCAAAAACATAACCAGCTTTGGTTCAAAAGTAGCTATGGCTGCGGTGCCTTTTGCTTTTGGCACCATGATTAAAAGGGCAGTAGCTCAAACAGCAGTACCATCAGTTGTCGACATTTTGAACTACGCGTTAACGCTGGAATACCTGGAGTCTGGCTTTTATAATGCAGGTGTTGCCGCGCCTGGGTTGATTCCGGCTGCAGACCTGGCTTATATTAAAGACATCCAGGATGATGAAAATAATCACGTAACGTTTTTAACAAATGTCATCAAATCGGTAGGTGGTACTCCAGCAACTGCTCCTGCTGTAGATTTTACGGCCGGTAACGGATCGGGCAATGGCCCGTTTAAGGGCTTGTTTACCGCTGGTAACTATACCTCGCTTTTTCTGAAAGTAGCACTTGCTTTTGAGGATACTGGTGTTCGCGCTTACAAAGGCCAGGCCGAAAATATATTGGGTAATAAATCAAAAGTAACAGCCGATTTGTACAAAACAGTTTTAACCTCTGCATTGTCTATCCATGCTGTTGAAGCACGTCACGCGTCAGCCATACGTTCTCTTTTAGGTGTTACGCCGTGGATTACCAGCACAGCATCAAAGGGGAACGATACCGGGGTTTCGTTGGTTGATGGTAATTATGATGGCGAACAAAATGTTACCCAGGGTGGTGTTGATGTAACTTCATTAAAAAACGCTTCGGGTGGTAGTACCTCTGTAGCGGTTGCAACCGCATCGTTTGATGAGCCATTAAGCATGAGCCAGGTGCTGGCGCTGTTGGTGGGCTCGTTTATTGTAAAATAAAGTTGATAAATAAGGGTGGTAAAAAGCCGGGCAGTTTTCGTACTTGTCCGGCTTTTTTATGCGTGTTTATTTATTGAGGCCTTGTACCCCAAATTTAATCAGTTCATCGGGCTTTATAAAGCCAACTGTACCATAAACGGCCTTGCCTTTTGAGTTGAGTATAATAAGAGTTGGATAGGCACGCAAACCCCAGGCAGCAGCAAGTTGCGGGCCATCACCTTTTTCCATATCAATGGCAACGTTTATAAAGTTACTGTTGAAGAATTCGGCCACCTTACCATTTTTAAAAGTGGTTGCCTTTAACATTTTGCAGGGCCCGCACCAACTGGCGTAGGCATCAACAAAAATATATTTGTTTTTGGCACCGGCCTGTTTAATAGCCTCGCTGAGCGAGTTTTCGATAAAATTTATCTGGCCTCCGGTTTTCACATCCTGTGCATTGGCACGCCCGGCCCCTAAAAAAGCAAGCACGAGTATTGATATGATAAAACGAGGCAGATTGTATACGTGTTTCATAATGTTAACTAATTATAGCGCCAATAAAAATAGCACATATAAACTTTAAAAAGATGTTTATATGTGCTATTAAAAAATGGTTAAAGCCGGTGTTTAATTGGTAGGCTTTCTCTCGCGTTGTTGTTGCTCACGCTGTTGCTGCTGCTGTTGACGTTGTTGAGCAGCCTGTTGCTGGCGTTGTTGTTGCGCCTGCTGTTGCTGCGCCTGCTGTTGTTGTTGGCGCTGTTGAGCAGCCTGTTGCTGGCGTTGCTGCTGCTGGGCCTGTTGTTGCTGCTGGCGCTGTTGCTCTGCCTGTTGCTGACGTTGTTGCTGCTGCGCCTGTTGTTGCTGTTGGCGCTGCTGCTCTGCCTGCTGCTGGCGTTGCTGCTGCTGGGCCTGTTGTTGCTGCTGGCGCTGTTGCTCTGCCTGCTGCTGATGTTGTTGCTGCTGCGCCTGCTGTTGCTGCTGGCGCTGCTGCTCTGCCTGCTGCTGACGTTGTTGCTGCTGGGCCTGCTGTTGCTGCTGGCGCTGTTGCTCTGCCTGCTGCTGACGTTGTTGCTGTTGCGCCTGTTGTTGCTGCTGGCGCTGCTGGCGCTGCTGCTCTGCCTGCTGTTGTTGTTGGCGCTGTTGAACAGCCTGCTGCTGGCCTTGCTGCTGCTGCTCTGCCTGCTGTTGTTTTGCCTGTTGGGCAGCCTGGTTTTGTTGCTCGCCGCGTTGTTGCCTTGCCTGCCCGGCCGCTTGCTGTTGTTTAGCTTGTTGATCTCGCTGAGCGGCCTGGTTTTGTAGCTGATCCCGTTGTTGCTTAGCTTGCTCGGCTTGTTGTTGTTTAGCCTGCTGATCTCGCTGAGTGGCCTGGTTTTGTTGCTGACCGCGTTGTTGCTTAGCTTGCTCAGCTTGTTGTTTAACCCGCTGATCACGTTGTTGAGCGGCCTGGTTTTGTTGTTGACCGCGTTGTTGCCTCGCCTGTTCAGCAGCCTGTTGTTGTTTCACCTGCTGGTCGTTTGGTCTTGTGTTTGGCTGCGCAGGCCTGTTATTGGGTTGTTGCCCCGGCGTTGCAACAGCACGGTTGTTATTTACCCTTACAAACTTATTATCATTGCTTTTGGCTACCTGGGCCAATCTTGCAGCGTTGTTGCGGTTTACCGTAGCATTGCCGCCCGCACGGTTGGCTATACCCTGGTCAGGGTTGGCTTTGCGGTATTCGGCTGCATTTACAACCCTCGCCGGCCTGGCGTCAGGTGCTTTTTTTATCTGCGGCCTGTAAATATTAACGGTATTGTTTACAATCCGGCCGCCACCATTCGGCCGGCTATCGTTACCCACTCTGTATACCGGCACATTGTTATTGTGGGTAACACGTCTTATTTCGGTAACCCTTGGGCCGGTTACATAGGTGCGGTTGTTATATACGTAGGTATTGTTAATAACCGTAGTCTGGTTTATAATATTTACCACCCGGGCGTGAGGGGCATAATAATTGTAAATATTGGGGCTGTTAATATAGTTTTGCGGCGCGCACACCCAATAAGAATCGGGTACGCGGTAGCTGCTGCCAAATGATATACTTATGCTGATACCCGGAGTTAGCGGTGCCCAGCCGTAATAGCCGCCGCCCCTGCGCCAGCTTACCCATGCCGGTGCCCATTCGTGGCCCGGAATCCATTCCCAGCCATAATAATCATCATAGCGCCAGCGCCCGTAGTGAAACGTTGCCCAGCCCCATGGATAATCAGATACCCATGTATTTCCATAATCGGTAACCACCCAGTGCCCGCGTGTTGCATAGGGTCTAAAACCGTCTTCGGCATCAGGTACCCATACGTTGCCATATTGCGGGTCATCAACCCAGGTTCCGTAGGGGTCAAGGTTGTCGTAAAATTCCTGGTCAGATACATAGCCCCCCTCCTGGGCCTTGCTTATATTTGGTGCGGCAAGCATTATCAAAAATGCTATTAAGCTTATACCGCATATTTTATTGATATATTTCATTTTCATCAGGTTTTTGATAGTCAATTTATAATTGATGCACATATGTATGACAATGCAGAATATAAAACGTTTAAATTAAAAATTGTTTTAAGCAGTTTACATTGTTTGGCATAGCCACCAGCAGCAAACAACTTTTTATCAACACTTTGCAAACGCTCTCTTAAAAAATAAATAGTTTTACCTTTTATTATCATTATGCTACAGCTATGAGTACAGTAAACATTCCACGACTTGATCTTAACGATTATATAAACGGCACGGCTGCCGACCGCAAGCAATTTTCGGACAGTATTGGTGCGGCCTTTAATCAAACAGGCTTTGTTACCATTACCAACCATGGCCTGAGCAAGCAATTGATAGATGAGCTTTATACCCAGGTTAAAGCCCTTTTTGCGCTACCCGATGATGTAAAACAAAAATATGAGATACCCGGACTGGCAGGCCAGCGCGGCTATACCGGCAAAGGTAAAGAAACCGCTAAAGGCTTTAAAACTCCCGATTTAAAGGAGTTTTGGCAGATAGGCCAAACCGTAACAGACGGCGACCCCATTAAAGATATTTACCCGGACAACGTAGCGGTTGACGAGCTGCCCTCATTTAACGTTACTACCCTGGAGGTATATAAAAAGCTGGAAGATGCCGGCAAACACCTGCTGCAGGCTATTGCGGTGTATTTAAACCTGCCCGAAAATTATTTTGACGATAAAGTACACAACGGCAACTCGATATTGCGTACCCTGCATTATTTCCCGATAACTGACCCCGATTCTGTTCCTGACGACGCGGTACGCGCCGGGGCTCATGAAGATATTAACCTGATTACGCTTTTAATAGGCGCCAGTGCCGATGGCCTTGAACTGCTTACCCGCGAAGGTGCCTGGTTCCCGGTTAAGGCTCATGGCGAGGATTTGGTGGTAAACGTAGGCGATATGCTGCAGCGCCTAACCAATAACAAATTAAAATCGACCACGCATAGGGTAGTAAACCCGCCGCGCGAACTGATGAAGTATTCCCGGTTTTCGGTACCCTTTTTCCTGCACCCAAAATCGGGTATGGATTTAACCAGCCTGGAATCATGTATTGACGCCGATCACCCCAAACTATATACCGATATCACCGCCGGCGAATACCTGGACGAGCGATTGAGAGAGATTGGTTTGAAGATGTAAAATATCAGGGCCCTTTCCGGCTTGGAGGGGGCTTATAATTAAAAGATGAAAGAGCCTAACCTTCCCATAGAAATCAAAATAAACAAAACCAAGTTGTTATTTGGTATTTTGGGATCACTTGCCTTTGTCTTGGGATCAATATGGATTTATTCTATTGCCGATACTCAAACAGATTGGCCCCCTTTCGTTTTGAAGGTAGTTTCAATAATGGGTTTGCTGTTTTTTGGATTAGCTATAATAATGGGCCTTAAAAAGTTGATTGATAAATACCCAGGGCTAATAATTAACGATCATGGCATCCTTAATGCTTCAGGTTTCGGCAAGCCGCAATTCATCCCATGGGAAAACGTGACCAGCGTTAGGTCGATTGAAACTGAGCACAGCAAACTGATACAAGTGTTCATAAACAATGCCGAAGAAGTGATAAGTAAACAAAGCCGGTGGAAACAAAAGTTGATGCGAATGAGCCAGAGCCGATATGGAACACCCATTTCCATCAACTGCGTAATTCTAAAAATTGATCCAGGTAGCCTGTTGCTGTTATTGATAAAAAGGCAATCTGCAGTAAATGCTTTTACTTCGCCAGCATAGCCTTTCCGCCAATATTCCCTTCAATGCCCTGCCTTCTTTTATACAAAACAAAAACACCGGTTGCCAACAGGCCAATTGCGCCTTCAATAAAAACGGCTTGCCTTGGGCCAAGTTCATTGGCCAGCCAGCCTACCATCAGGCTGCCCACGGGTATCATTCCCTGGTAGGCCATTACATAGTAGCTGATGGCCCTGGCACGCATGGCTGGTATAGCGTGTGTTTGGATATAAGTATTAATGGCCGATGTTTGTGCCATCATCCCCAAGCCGGTAAAACTCATAAATATTAGCGCAAAGGGCAATTTGCCTGCATAGGCCACCATAAGCACGCTTGCGCCAAAAATAAGGCCGGCTACTATAATTATCCTGACCAGGTTTTTATCTGTTTTTAAATTGGCCAGGTAAACAGCGCTGATAACCGACCCAATGCCCGCGGCGCTCTCAAACCAGCTAAACGTTTTAGCATCGCCGTTAAAAATGTCTTTAGCAAAAATAGGCATCAGGGTATTAAACGGTATCACAAACAGGCTGCTTACGGTAAGCATCAATATCAGGCTGCTCAGGTCGCGGTCGCCGGATACGTATTTGAACCCATCCTGCAGCTCCTGCCAGATGCCTTTTTGTGGTTTGCCAATAACAGCAGTGTTCAGTTTCATCATAAACAAACAGGCCAGCACAGGTATGTAGCTTAAAAAGTTGCCGAAGAAACAAACATCTTCGCCAAAGGTGCTTAAAATGATACCTGCCACGGCCGGCCCTGCTATACGGGCAAAGTTGGTCATGGTGGAGTTAAGGGCGATGGCGTTGGGCAGGTCGGCCTTATTGTCAACCATCTCCACCATGATAGACTGGCGGCAAGTAACATCAAAGGCATTAATAACACCCTGCACCAGGCTTAGGCCGATGATAGCCGGGATATTATAAAACTTAAACAATATTAAAAACGCCAGTGCGCCCGCCTGCAACATGGATACTACCTGCGTAATAACCAATATGCGGTAACGGTTATGCCTATCTACAATACTGCCTGCATAAGGCGCCAGGATCAATGAAGGGATAAGGCTTACAAAACTAACTATACCAAGCAATAGTGCCGACCCGGTGAGCCTGTAAACCAGCCAGCTAACAGCTGTTTTTTGCATCCAGGTACCAATGAGGGATACAGATTGACCGTAAAAAAACAGCTTGAAATTACGGTATTTTAAGGAGCGGAAAATGTTCATTTATTCAATTATAAAACAAAGCAAATTCAGGGGAGATCTTAATGTAAGACTATTGAAATTGTTTCTGATGCAAATATCAGCCTTAATGATATATTTGTAAAATAGATTGTTTTAATAGATTTGATAGATAAAAACGATTGATTATGGAAATAAGACAATTGCAGTATTTTGTTAAAGCGGCCGAGACAATGAACTTCACCGAAGCCGCTGCCGCGGTATTTATCACCCAAAGCACGCTATCGCAACAAATAAAGCAGCTGGAAGATGAGTTGGGTATGCTGCTGTTTGACAGGATTGGCCGCCATGTACGCATTACCGAAGCCGGGCACATATTTTTAACTCATGCCCGCAAAATATTAAACGAGGTACAAAACGGCAAGCAGGCCATTACCGAGCTCAATAACGCCGCCACCGGCGAACTTAACCTGGGCGTTTCGTACGCGTTTACATCGTTACTGTTGCCGGCGCTGGCCCCATTCTCCAATAAATATCCCGGTATCAAAATATTTATTACCTACGGCAGCCCCGAAGAGCTGGAAAAAAAGCTGCGGCTGGCCGAGCTGGATATGATCCTGGCGTTCCACAATCAATCCGACGATGAAGACCTGGAGATGCAGGTGCTTTTTAGCAGCAGTATTGTGATGGTGGTTGCCAAAAACAACCCGCTGGCTAAGCTGGAACAAATAAGCCTGGAAGAACTTGCCCGGCAGGAACTGATATTACCCGGCAAAGGCTTTAGCTCGCGCGACTTTATCAACGCCCTGTTTTATAAAAACAAGATAGTACCTAATATCAGGATCGAGCTGAACGATGTGCACTCGCTGTTATCGCTGATACAGGACGGCCACTGGGCAACCGTACTTAACGAAAAAGCTTTAATAGGCTGGCATAAAGTGGCCGCAGTGCCCATTATCGCCAAAGGCATCAAAAGACAATCATACATCCTGTGGCAAAAAGGCGTTTACCGCAAAAAAGCCGCCATCCTGTTTATTGAGCAACTGGTGGAGGTTATGGGGAATGAGGAGTAATTATACATCGATTGATGTTAACCATGTTAAATGTAAATTATTCATTATCAAAAAATTACAAATTAAATTCCTGAAATGTGTTAAGTTATGTTAACCCAATTTAAATGCGGTTGCCCTCATCTTAAGCCCCTGCCTGCCCCCAATTATCAATTATTTTTAGTATAATTGATAAAACAAGCCTAACGCCCCGATGACACAGCTCGCCACGAAGAATCCGCGTTTTACCATAATTTATGGTCTTATATTAACAGCTGTTTTATTCCTGTGCTTTTCGGTAGGGTCAAAAGTTTTTTCAATTTTAGCCGGCCCTGGCCTGTCGTTAGATACCAGGTTTATTATATCACGCTTATTTTTTTGGCTGTGTTTTGTAATTATCCTGGTATACGTTAGCAAAGCCGAGCGGCAACGGCTCCTGTTATGGGACGATGAACCCTATTCGGTCGGTTATTACATACTATCGGTAATTGTAATACTACTAATCATCGTATTTGGATCGGGTATTATAGGCCTCACGCTGAAACGGCTCGACCTGTTAAAATTTAGCCCGACTATTACATTAATGCGAAACATGAGCACCCCGGTAAAGTTGTTGGGCATTATTACCGCGGGCGTTTTAGAAGAATTGATATTCCGGGGCTATATGATACCCCGGTTAAAACTGTTTTTTAAAAGCGGCCACTGGCCGGTAATAATATCGTCGGTAATATTTGCATTAGGGCATTGGGGGTATGGCACTGCAATAAATGTATTGGTGCCCTTATTTATAGGCTTGGTTTTTGGCTATCACTATTACAGATACCGCAATATCAACATTCTTATAATATGCCATTTGCTGATAGATTTGAACGCCATGTTTACGCCCGATCTTATCAAACATTAACATAGGCGCTAAACAATCCTTAGCTCGCCTTAAGAAATTCGTGAAATTCGAAAAAATCCGTGCCAATTCGTGTGACTAAAATCCGCGCCAATAAGTGCGCCTATTTTTTCATCTCTTCCCTTATCGCCCGCAAAAATTCATTTACATGCTGCGATCCTATGATGTATACCATGCCATCTCTATCGGTTAAATGGACCGCATCGTTGCCGGCGGCGTAAAAGCGAATGGTGCCTTTGGTGTGCAGGTTGTATACCGGGTTATTAAACAGGTAGCGGCTGTATGAGCCCTTTTCGGCTTTTACAATGCTGTTAAGGTCAATTTTTACCACACGGGCTGTCCATAAACCGGCCAGCCGGATGCTTTTATTCTCAACGGTTGTGCTGTAATGGAGTAAAAACCCCATGATAATGGAGATGATAATAATGGCGAAACCAACCAGCACCAGCAGGTTGCCGTTATGTTCGCTTTCGTCGGTAAAAAAGTATGCGGCAAAGCAAAACATGGCCAAAACAAGGCGTATGGTAATGGGGATAAACTCCCTGCCCAGGTATTGCTTTTCTACAAATACAGTTTTCTCGTTCATGATAGTTTGTACAATTCGAAGATAGTAACTTTTTTAGTGTTATTGTTTACTTTATACCTTTCATCCAAGCGGTAACCACCCACCCAAATAATGTCGCCATTGCCGTTTACCAACAGGGGGACTTCCTGCTTTTGATGTAGTGATAGTTTCTGGTTAATGAAATAATCGCTCAGCTTTTTACGGCCTTTCATCCCCATCGGGAAAAAATAATCACCCTCGTGCCAGTTACGTATCGTAAGCGGGAAGATAAGCAAGGCAGCATCAACCGATGTAGCCATAGCATTATCCTTTACAATCAGCGGGCTGTCGTCATGCAATAAATTTAGCTTGTATGCGTCAAAATGAACTTCATGATCATTTATGCCGATAATTGCCTCCTCCGGCCCATCGGCTTTCTTTTGCTTTATGATGAGCCGGTCGCGGTCAAGCACCAGCAAATATCCTGCTGATTCAAATACCCGGCCTGAGTGCTTATCCAAAACCGACAGCACATCATCAACGGTAGTTTCGTTAAATCCGTATTGCTGTAATAACTTAAACAGCAGTAAACGGGCGGGGTTTAATTTTTTAACGTCGGCGATCAGTAAAAATGTTTCATCGACGCCTTGTCGTAGGATAGTTTCTTTTAGCTCTGCCACCTGGTTTTCCAATAGCAGCTCCAGATCGCGAAAATGTTTCAGGTTATTTTCAAACGTTTTTTCGAGCGATGGGTTAAGTTCTTTTAACCGGGGTATCACCTCGATCCTGATTTTGTTACGGGCATATTTTGCTGATGCGTTTGAGCTGTCTTCAACAAAATCAAGCTTATCATCGCTTACTGTTTTATTTATTTCATCGCGGGTTAAAAACAACAGCGGGCGTGCCAGCATGCCGTTTTTGGGCAGTATGCCATGCAGGCCGGCAATGCCGGTGCCGCGGGTAAGGTTTAACAATATAGTTTCGATAGTATCGTTTTGGTGATGTGCCAACGCAATGGACTGGTAATCATGCTGCCGGCTTAAGGTATCAAACCATTGGTAGCGCAAATCGCGGGCAGCCATCTGGATAGATATTTTGTTAGCCGTTGCATAGGCCGTGGTATCAAAATTGATGGTATGAAATGGTACCCTTAATTTTAGTGCCAGGTTATTGCAAAACTCCTGGTCGCGCAGGGCTTCATCGCCACGTAACTGGAAATTACAATGGGCTATGCCGAAATTTATGCCGGCGGCCTTTAACAGGTGGCTCATTAAAACAGAATCGGTGCCACCGCTTACAGCAGCCAAAACCTTAGTGCCGGGCGCAAACAAGGCATTTTGTTCAATAAAATTAACAAACCGGGCAACTGGTAGCATTCATCAAAATTATTAATTTAATAACCCCAACAAAAAACTAATTTTGCCCCAGTGAGAAAATACGTTTTAAGCTTTTTGTTATTGATGATGGCGGCTACCGTTATGGGCCAAAAAAAATCAATTGTAAACCTGATACAATCAGAAAGCAGCACATTTGGAAAAATAAATGGCCGGGATGTTATCAGGGTTTATAAAGGGGTTTTTAAACAGGATTATTCCATCTTAAAATCAGATAGCGCCTATTTTTATCCGCAGGACAATGCCTTTGATGCCTTTAATAATGTTAACATAAACCAAGGCGATACCCTGAATATCTTTTCAGATAAGCTGAACTACAACGGCAATACCAAAATGGCTATCCTGACCGACAATGTTAAAATGGTTGACAAGGACGCTACACTTACTACCAATTACCTGACCTATAACACGGCAACCCGCATTGGCACTTATACCAATGGCGGTAAGCTGATTAATAAGGATAATGTACTTACCAGTAAAAACGGTTATTACTTTGCGCTCTCGCGCGATTCGTACTTCAGGTATGATGTGGTTTTAACTACGGTTGATGCCGTTATTAAAACCGATACCATGAAATATAATACGGGCACCCGTACAGCTTTTTTTTACGGGCCAACCAATATTTACGGTAAAAAAGATAAAGATACTTTGTACACCGAAAACGGCTTGTATAATACTGTTACCGAGCAAGCCTTTTTCGGTAAAAAAAACCATTATAAACAGGGCACCAAATCATTAAAAGGCGATAGCTTGTTTTATGATAAGCTAAAAGGATATGGCCGCGCGGTTAAAAACATCACCTTTACCGATAGGGAACAAAAAATAACCATGAAGGGCGATTTGGCTACCTATTTTAAGGCCGATGAACGTACCATTGTTACCCAAAATGCTTACATGGTTTTGGTTACCGAACAAAAGGACACCACCAAAACAGACTCGGTGCCGCCGCCGGCACCTGTTGCCAAAAGCAAAGGCAGGGTGATGAAGGCCCCGCCAAACACCATGAAAATAACCAACATGGAAAACCTGGCCGGCAGTATTAAACCCAATGGCCTGGTTTCAAAAAAGGATTCGGCCCGGTTAGATTCCGCCGTACGCAAAATGGCGGTGCCCAATAAAACAGTTACGCCAGGCCAGATAAAAAACATTGGCAACCTAATAAACACGGCATCCCAAATAAAACCAAACCTCACAAAAAAAGATTCGGTTAAAATAGATTCGGCGATAAAGAAAGCCTCTGCACAGGTCAAAAATATCAACCCGGGCGATGCCCAAAAACAGCTGAACAACCTGGCGCAGGTAGCTGCTGCCATTAAACCAGGCGGTAAAGCCGTAAAGGGCTTACCGTTGCCTAAAGACACCGCAAAAGCTGGTAAGGTGAAGGTAGATTCGGTTTTCATGACTGCCGATACGCTGGAAACAAAAATATTTACCTATAAAGACCTGAAGCTGTACCAGGAAAAACAACGCCTGGCTTATTCCTACGTTCGGGATACATCGGCTGCTGCCCGTAAACAGATCATTGAAAATAAAAAAAATGATAAGAAACTGGTTGCCCGCCGGCTATCCATTCCGCGCGATACTACCTATCGTCACAGCGACTTCTTCGGCCACCCTAAAATAAAGGTCGATTCGGCACAGATAAAAAAAGATAAGCTATCGGCTATCCGCAAGGCGAGGCAGGACAGCGTGCGCAGGGAGGAATTGAAGCGGGATCCGGTATTTGCCCAGCGCGAAATTAATTTGAAAGATACAGCCCGGGTGAGGATGGTTATAGCTCACCACCACGCCAAATTGTTTAAATCGGATTTACAGGGCAAGGCCGATTCGATTTTTTATAGCAATGCCGATTCAACCATTCGTTGTTATGTACAGCCTATGTTTTGGACGCAAGGTTCGCAGCTGTCTGGTGATACCATTTACGTGCAGATGCGAAACAAAAAGATGGATAATATGGAACTGTTCCCTTCGGCATTTGTGGTAAACCTGGAGAAAGACGATTCGTTACATTTTAACCAGATGGGCGGCAAAAAAATGCGTGGTTTCTTTAAAAATGATAAGCTGGACAGGCTATATACGGTGGGCAATGCCGAGAGCATTTACTTTAAGCGGGATAGCGCCACCAACGTGGTTGAGGGCATTGAGCGATCATTAAGCAGCCGGATGGTGATTTCATTCAAAAACAGCAAGCTTACTAATATTCGCCTGCTTACCAAGCCCGAGAACAAGTACCTGCCGCTAAAAAAGGTGGTTGATGATGATAAGATACTGAAAGGTTTTATCTGGAAACCGAAGGACAGGCCGGTATCTAAGGAATCCATCATTCCATCTCGCCGTAAAACAGCGGCGAAGGCGGCCGGAAGCAAGGCAAATACAAAAGGCAAGCCGACTAATGTAAAAGGAGCGGCACCGGTTAAAGGCGCGCCTGCAGATAGCTTAAAAAAGCAATTGACAACGGGGAAGGATAGCTTGCTAAAGACGGATACTTCCGGGGTAAAAGGCATTAATGCAGCTAAGGATTCGGTTAAAATTCCGGCGGTAAATAAACCTGCTGTGCCGCTGAAGACGGGTAAGGATTCGGTTAAAAGTGCTGTTAAGAAGCCGGTAGCAAATTAGTGGGATAACAATATTGTTATGCCGGACGACGAAATTCAAAGCGAAATAACACGCCAGGAAAGCCCTACTAAGTTTTTTAAAACTTTGTAAGGCTGGGATTTTCATACCCATGACATATTTTTTCGGGGTGCGTGTGCCCGTCACCCTGAGCCTGTCGAAGGGCCCTTGCCCGCTGTGATTCGCCAAGCTCACCATGGCAGTCCTTTTTACGATGTCATTCCCTCTTCAGAATTTCACGAAATTTTACCACTCAGCATAATAGTCTTTTATTTTAACCTATACTTTGCCAGTTTCTGCCGCATGTATCCCCTCCTGCGCTTATCTGCCTCGGCCAGTGTTGCGGCATCGGCATAGCGGCCTTGTGTTTTGGCAATACCAATGCGTTGCGAACCGTAAATGCCCGAGTGCCCGCTAAAAAAATAGGCTGTAAAACAAGCCACCGCAAAAAACACTGCATATTGGCTGCCAAAAAGCTCAATCCCCATAAAAGTACAGGCCAGCGGGGTATTGGTTGCACCTGCAAATACCGCAATAAAGCCAAGCGCGGCAAAAAGGCCGACCGGGGCATCCATCAAAACAGATAGTGTGTTGCCCAAAGTTGCCCCAATGTAGAACAATGGCGTTACCTCGCCGCCTTTAAAGCCGCTTGAGAGGGTAACGGTGGTATAAATGGTTTTCCAAAGCCAGCTCCAGGTATCGGCGCCGCCGGCATTAAATGCCGATGGTATGGTAATTGCCCCGGCATGTTCAGCGTCGATACCAAGGCCCAGGTAGTCAGGCTTGCCCAAAAGAGCGGTAAGCCCAATGATAATTAAGCCGCCAAGCACTGGGGTAAGCCAGGGTTCTGGTACAATGGCTGCAAAAAAAGATTTTAACCCGTGTACCAGGTAAGCAAACAGGTAACTGGCCAGGCCGAAAGCTACCGACGCTAAAATGATTTTGCCAAGCAGTAAAAAATCAAAGGCCGTGTAAGCTGCATACCAATGCGGCACGCTTGCAAACACATCAATATGATAAGCTGTATGGTGAACGCCCCAGGTGGCTACGGTAACATCACCGATTATGCTGGCCATCAGGCAGGGCAGCAGGGCATTGTACTGTATGCGCCCAATGGTTAAAACTTCCATTGCAAATATGGCCCCGGTAACAGGGGTGCCAAATACAGCGCCAAAACCCGCAGCTATGCCTGCAATAAGTATAGTGCGGGTATCGGCAGGGTTTAGTTTAAACCATTTGCCAAAGGCCTGCGCTATGCTGCCGCCAATTTGAACCGCCGTGCCCTCGCGCCCGGCCGATCCGCCAAATAAATGGGTAATCACCGTGGTAAGCAATACCACCGGTGCCATCCGTTTGGGTACGCCGCAATCGGGCTGATGGATCTCGTCGATAATCAGGTTGTTCCCCTTTTCTGACGGTTTGCCCGCGAGTTTGTATATAAAATGGATAGCCACCCCGGCAAGGGGCAGTAAATATAAAAGGTAGGTGTGGGCAAACCTGAAGTGCGTAGCCCAGCTAAGCAGCCATAAAAACAGGGCCACCATGCTGCCTATAGCTATGGCAATAGGGATGATGAGCAGTGTCCACCTGAGCAGGTTTTTCACTATCGAAAAAAAATCGGACGTAAAAATGTTATCGTTCATCTTATGGCGACGCTAATTTAGTTTTAAAATTGATGGATTGTAAACGATACAGCAAATCAACACCATAAAAGCGGTGTTGGTGCTTACTGTTTGATATGCTAATAAGTAACAGAAAGGGAATCCCGACCGAGCCGGGCAATGGTATGTTTTTGAAATGGGTTTGATCGGAAATTTTTTCACCTGCAAAAAATTAGCGCGGAATATTACTCCACGGGTTAATTAAAGCAGGCGCCATCAGCTTTTTAGGGCGGTTGAGTAGGAAGACACCATTTCCTTTGAAACAAATATAATCACAAAGCATTTAAAACGGAGGTAGATTTTAGATTAATTTAACTAACTTTGTATATCAAAGTACTTTTTATTTGTTTAATTAATCGCTTGGTGATTTTCTTTTATTTAAAAATAAATTCATGCCCATTATGCAAACCGAACCTCAACTGCGCAAAAAAGTAAAAACCTGGATTATTGTATTTATTATAGGTCTGGTATTAAGCGGGATAACCGCATTTCCAATTGAAACAGAACTGGCTTACCTGGCCAATGTAACTATATCCCCGGATTTTATGCATCATTGGATAGCACAGGTTTACCTGGCAGTAAAAACAACCAATCAAAACTATCCCTACCTGAGTTATGGAACCGATTGGCTGGCATTTGGGCACCTGGTTATAGCCACTGCTTTTATTGGCCCACTGCACAATCCGGTGAAAAATATCTGGATAATTCAGTTTGGAATGATAGCATGTGTTATGGTTTTCCCGCTGGCTTTTATTGCAGGCCCTATACGCGGCATCCCGGTTTACTGGCGGTGCATCGATTGTTGTTTTGGCATTTTTGGATTTATACCGCTATACATCTGCTATCGCGATATCAAAAAGATAGAGGCATTATCCGCCTGAGCGTGGTGTTGCCATTAAGGGTGTCGAGCTTGCAATATTGCGGCTTTCCGGTATATTCGGCCTGGGGCCCGAATTTCTTTTTTGCATCCTGTTTATAATATACTGCACTATTATCCGGCCCATTTTTTGCTTGCCGGCGGTTGACAGGTGACTGTTGTTGCGGTATAATATTTTGTGCGTATGATAGTTGTCGCATACCAGGCTAAAAGGTACTACGATGGTCGAATCCTGCAGGTGCGTGTCTTTTAAAACCTCGTTTACCTGTTTGCGGTAATCATCCAGGCTGCCGGTGCTGCCGTTGTCAATCATTATCGAAGCTACCTCGTTCCTTACCTTTTTTAAAACCCCCAGGCTATCGGTAACTTCTTTAAA
This sequence comes from Mucilaginibacter ginsenosidivorax, assembly GCF_007971525.1. Lineage (NCBI taxonomy): Bacteria > Pseudomonadati > Bacteroidota > Sphingobacteriia > Sphingobacteriales > Sphingobacteriaceae > Mucilaginibacter > Mucilaginibacter ginsenosidivorax. The sequence continues at coordinate 3,015,391 of NZ_CP042437.1, read as the reverse complement.
ACCAAAATCGGGCATGGTTACAAAAACGGGCTCAATATGATCTTTAAGTAAATCGCCAATTATCAAAGAACAATAGTAGGCGTAAAATTTGGCGCCCATTTCTCCTGCAGCGTCACTTGTGCCTGCCAGTATTAAGCAATAATCAAGGTTGTGGTGCAAAATTTCGGCACTTGAATAGGGATTGCCCGGTGCGGCATACAGATTGTCGTAAATATCTTTAGTTTTTGCCTCGGGCTCACCAAACGAAATGATCTCTGTTTTGATGCCTCTCTTTAAAAATTCGTCGCTCAGGATAGAATCCAGCGAGTAGCCGCTTGCCCAGCTATCGCCTATTATTCCAATTCTTAATACATCGTTTTTGTGTCGCTTTTCGGGTATCGAACTATACCTTTTCTCTAAATAATACCGGCGGTTCATGTAATATCCAACAGCTATCGTAAAAAAGATAGCTAATAGCAGCAATAATTTTTTCCGTAGGCTCATATTGGATATTGTTGTCGTTTTTACGTGCAACGGGCAGGAAACGTTGGCTTTTCGCAAAAAAGAATCCGGTAATTTGAAACAATTTTACATATTAAAATTTGTTCACCAGGAAGTTATTTGAAAAATTTTGGTACAGCGAATAAGGATGGCGCTGTTACCCGCCGAAGAGGAAAGCATAAGCCACGTATTGGCCATGATGAGCCAATGAAACGGGCACCGTTATTTCGTTCAATCCGTCACACAAAATTGGGCAGCCGGACGGCGATTTGATGATATTCAGCTGGTCGGACTCAAAAAAAGTACCGAGTTTTTTTAAGATGAATTCCCGTACTTTTATTGATTGATATGCGGGATTGCTATTATCAATCGGCTTAACACCCCAGTATATTTTTTCGAAATTATCGCTGTTATTAACAACTGTTACAATAAAACCGCTGGTAATTACCGATCGGGAATAAAATGTATGTTGGTTAAAAGCAATGGTGCTATTATAGCAAGACTGATCATCAAACCCTTGGAATTCAATTGGCCCTTTTGTAGTGCGGGCTATACTTAAAGTGGAGGCAATATGTTCGACAACAATTTTCGAAGGGGAAAAAACAAGATCGGGATTATGCCTTTGTGCAAATTTATAAACAGACTCTTTAACCGACCACAAAAGCCATACAAAACACTCAATAGGCATACCAGCCAATTGGGGCTGGCTGTGTAATTGAGTTTCGGGGCCGGTAATGAATTTGGTGTAAAACCTTGGTTCGCTTGTTCGCTTAGTGTCGATAGCCTGGAGGTCTACAATATCATTACCGGCACTTATGATCATGTTTGCTGGTTGGTCTTTTCTTCAATTACATCAATACAGCCACCCACATTAACCATTTTATCCGCAGCATCGTAGTCTATCTCGATATTGTATTTGGTTTCTGCATCAATAATGATATCAACAAGATTGGCCGAATTGATTTTCAAGTCCTTAATAAGGTCGGTGTTTTCATCTATTGTGGCCAGGGCTTCTTTATCAAGGGTATATGGCGATAAAACTTTTTTTAGTTCAATTAAAATCTCTTGTCGTGTCATTAGGGTTAAATTTAGAAAATATTAAGCAGGAATTAACGTCGCCGAAGCCAAAATTGGCTTTAGCAACAATATTAATGTCTTTTTTGACTATCGAAACAGGCAAACGGTTTAAATTGATGTAGTTGCCTATTTCGGGATTCGGATCGTCCAGGTTTATATTAGGATGAACAAACCCGTGTTCCATTTGCAATATTGATGCCACAGCTTCGATAGATCCTGCCGCGCTCAGGCAATGGCCAATCATCGATTTAAGCGAATTCATCAGCGGAAAATCATCACCGCCGCGGCCAAGCGCTTTGCACCAGTTTTGAATTTCCTGCATATCGGCATTGGTTGCAGTAAGGTGGCCGCTAATCAGGTCAATATCGTTAGCGCTTATTTTTGAATTAGCTATTGAATCTTCAATGCATTTGATAACGCCCTGCGGGTTAGCCGCCGTCATGGAGCCGCCCATCCGCTGGCCGCCGCTGTTGGTTGAACCGCCTAATACCTCGGCGTAAATTTTTGCCCCCCTGGCCAAAGCAAATTCCAGGTCTTCTAAAACCAAAGCGGCCGAACCAGAGCCCGGCACAAAGCCACCCGCTGTTATACTCATTGGCCTTGATGCCTTTTCGGGCTGATCATTATATTTACGGGATAACACACGCATAGAATCAAACGAGCCAAATACATAGGTGTCAACATATTCGCTGCTGCCAACTAACATTCGTTTGGCGTAGCCATCTTTAATGGTTTCGTAGCCCATTAAAATAGCCTGTGTGCCGGTAGCGCAAGCCGCCGAATTGGTAATTACTTTATTACCAAGACCTAAACGACCCGATACATAGGAGGTAACCCCGCTGTTCATGGCTTGTTCCACCACACGCGAGCCTAATTTTTTGGCTTCTTTGTTGTCAACGCGGGTAATTACGTTTTTCATGGCCTCGGTATCAGATACGCTGTTGCCAAAAATACAGCCGGTTTCCCAACGGGTTTCGTCGGTATCATATTCCAGCCCGGCATCAGCCCAGGCGTCAAGCGCAGCCATAAGGCCATAACCAATATTGGTGCCTTTAAGGCCGTGAAAAACCACTTCAGATATGTAGTTTTTGGTTTTAAGATCTTCCAGTACAAAATCGGGCTTGCCCGCAACATGGCAGCTAAATTTCAACTCCTCATACAACGGCTGAAATTTAATGCCCGACACGCCATTTTGTATGGCATCAAGGAACGTGCTGATACCGATGCCGTTTGGCGATACCACGCCCATACCTGTAACAACAACGCGCCTGCTCATTTTAAGTCAATATGTTTAATAATACCTGCAAATGTGCCCCTGGCAACAATTTCCTTCTCGCTGTTCAGCATCTCGACTACGCATTTCAACTTGCCGAAACGGAAATATTGTTTTTGCGAAATAACCGTAACCTTTTGGCCGGGTAAAACCATTTTATAAAAAGAAACGTCAGTTGAGGTAAGTACCGGGTAAAGCGATGTATCGCTGGTAAAATCATTACCGGGCTCTTTCATAATTAAAAATATACCCAGCACAACCAAACCTATCTGGGCCATAATTTCGGTAATGATAACGCCTGGCGTAACCGGGTTTCCTTCAAAATGATCTTCATAAAAAAAGGCATCCTGTTTCAGCGTAAAATCGCCGGTAACCCCGTTTTCATTTAATGATGTAATGTTATCAATAAAGCGGAAGGTAGATTTGTATGGTAAATGATTAAGTATATGGTTATTCATGTTTCTAAAAATCAATATAGTTACAAACAATGTTCGCCACCGTCAACATGAATCAATGCACCATTTATCCAGAAGGCTTCGTCGGTACAAAGCATATATATTACGTTTGCAACATCTGCAGGCTTTGTTAACCGGCCCATAGGATTGTTTGCCGTGGCCAGGTCAATTAATTTATCGCTGCCCGGTATTCTTTTTAACGATGCCGTTTCGGTAACCCCTGCCTGTATTAAATTAGTTTTTATCCCAAAGTTGCTAAATTCAACTGCCATGTATTTTGCAAGGCTTTCTAACGATGCCTTTGCAATAGATACCGCTGCGTAACTTTCCCAATATTTATGCGCCCCATCGCTGGTAAGGCCTATAATACGCGCATCGGCGTTAAAAAGTCCTGCGCTTAACAATAGTCTTGTCCAGTCGAGCAAACTATTAGCCATGGCATAGCTGGTGGCCTGTATATCATCAGTTGAAAGAACAGTGGTACTGTCGGCGTTTCCCGATTCGGCAGCCAGCGGTTTTAAATTGCCCCGGGCTATTGAATGCAGTAATAACTTAACACAATGTTTATGTACAGCAACTTCGGTAAATTGTTTTAAAAATAAATCGCGCCCGGTTTGTTCAAGCGCGTTTATATTAAACGGCAGTATGGTTATACCGTTTGTTTCAGCAATCTGGCTAAGTTTTATTTTGAGTGGTTTTTCGGTAATGGAGGTTTCACGGTACAAAACCGCTACGTTCATGCCATGCGCGGCAAGCTTTTGCAAAGCCCCAAACCCGAAGCCGCCCGATCCTCCTAAAATTACAGCCCATGAACCAGCAAACTGTTTAGTTTTATCCATGTAAGTTGCTGTTAATTAATTTCATTGTTTATGGTATGAAAGATAGTGTATTATTTCGCTATTAAATTTCCGAAAAAAATTCAAACCCCAAAGTAAGCGAAAGAAAATCGAATTTTAATGGTGCAACCGCTATTAATTGGGCATAGTTAAACCATTGCCGGTAAAAAACATCCTACATCAGGATATCTTGGTTTAGGTTATTTAAAAAAAATAAAACTAAATGAAGCAAAAACGGTTGCGCTTATGCTTTATTGATAATGCGCAAACGCTGTTTGCGGGGCACATAATATTTATTACATTTGGTAAGCTTTATGAAGAATTATATTGAAAAGCGCATTGCTTTCGTTTGTTTTGTGCTGATAATTATAGCTGGCAGTAATACCACCCTGTATGCGCAAAAATTAGAAAAAGCTGCTTTTTATAAAGCAATGGCAAGCGATAATATTGATGAAATTAACCAGGAACTGGCCACATTTGCTGATGCCGGAACCGAAACAAAAAGCGGCTATGAGGGCGCTTTATTAATGAAAAAAGCCAGCCTTGCCGGCAAGCCCAAAGATAAGCTGAGCTTTTTTAAAACAGGCCGCATTAAGCTGGAAACAGCCCTGTTGGCCGAACCTGATAACACCGATCTGCATTTTTTACGTTTGGTTATCCAGGAAAAAGCCCCTAAAATTGTGCATTATCGTGCCGATATTGAAAAGGATAAAAGCATAGTAATTAAAAACTTTAAAACCTTGTCGCCTGTTGTACAGCGGGCAATAGTTGATTATAGTAAAACCTCAAAAGTTTTGCACAACGAAGACCTTAAACCTGCTGAATAATGAGTAAAAAGATATTAGCTATTTACTACACCCAATCGGGACAGATGCGCGATGTCATCGACTCGTTAACACAACCTATTATTGATACGGGTGCATCGGTTGAAAAGGTGGAGATAAAAATGGTGAACAGCTATAATTTCCCATGGACAGGTTCCAGCTTTTTTGCAGTTATGCCCGATTGTGTTTTAGGAGTGCCTGCCCAAATTGAGCCATTTACATTAAAGGAAACCAAATACGATATGGTTATTGTGGGTTATCAGCCCTGGTTTTTGTCGCCCAGTATTCCATCAAACTCAATACTCAACCACCCCGATTTTATTAAAGTTGTACAAGATACGCCTGTTGTAACCATTAGTGCTGCCCGCAATATGTGGCTAAACGCCTTTGTGCGGGTGCGCAAATCTATACAGGATGCCGGTGGAAGGCTGGTTGGCAATATTGCCCTGGTTGACAGGCACCTTAATCCAATAAGCTTTGTTACCATTTTTTACTGGATGCTTACAGGTAAAAAAGAAAGTTACCTGAACATATTCCCCAAGCCAGGTGTTGATGAGCAGGAGATAAAGGAAACTGCCAAATTTGGCCGGGTTATAGCAGCCAGGCTTAACATGGTTGACTATTGGGATAGCCTGCAGTACGAACTAATGCTTGATGGCGCTGTAAACATTAAATACCCGCTGATGTTTATTGAAGGGAAGGCCAAAATTATATTTTCGGTTTGGGCAAAAATTATTTCGAAACGCAAAAATAAAGCAGCATGGCTTGCAGCTTTTAAATATTATCTTTTTTTTGCCCTGTTTATTGTTGCGCCTATAGCGCTAACGGTTGATATGATTTTAATAAGACCATTTTTTGGCGACAGGATACAGGAGAAAAAGAACTTTTACTTACAACTAAATTAAAATATACATGTCTTTTAATCAGGTTTATATAAACGCCACATCTGCTTTTTTACCCAACCAGCCCGTTGCAAACGACGATATGGAGCAGTATTTGGGTTATATTGATAATAAGCCTTCCAAATCAAAAAAAATTGTACTACGTAATAATGCAATTACTACCCGGTATTATGCGCTTGATAAAAATAAAAAAGCAACACATACCAATGCCCAGATGACAGCGTTGGCCGTTAAAGAGCTGTTTAAAAATACCGATGCTAAAATAGAGGATACCGATATCTTATCATGCGGCACTTCATCGCCAGACCAGATGATGCCAAGCCACGGTGTAATGACGCATGGCTGGCTACCCGAGGCTGGTGCAATTGAGGTGGTATCGCCGGCGGGCGTTTGCTGCGCCGGGATGCATGCTTTAAAATATGCTTTTATGGCCATCAAATCTGGCGATGCCAAACAAGCGGTGGCTACCGGATCTGAAAGGTTTTCGGGCCTGCTGGTGTCTGACGTATTTGAAGAGGAGGCGCAGAAATTAAAGGAGCTTACCGAAAATCCATACATAGCTTTCCACAAAGATTTTTTACGCTGGATGTTATCCGATGGCGCTTCGGCCTTTTTGATGACCGATAAACCCAACGAAACCGGCTTAAGCTTAAGAGTGGAGTGGATTGAAGGAGTATCATACGCCAACCAGATGGATGCCTGTATGTATATGGGCGCCGAAAAACAGGCTGATGGCAGCCTGAAAGGCTTTATGGATTTTACCCCAGAAGAGGTGATGAACAAATCCATTTTCAGCGTTAAGCAGGATATTGGTTTGCTGAGCGATAATATCGTTCCGTTGGGTGGCGCCAAAATCAAAGAAATTTTTGAACGACGCGGGCTAACTACCTTAGATATCGACCATTTTTTACCCCATATCTCCAGCGACTTTTTCAGGCCGAAAATTTATGATATGGTGGAGATTTACGGCGGCGGCATCCCGTATGAAAAATGGTTTATGAACCTTTACACGGTAGGTAACGTTGGTGCAGCCTCTGTTTATTTAATGATAAACGAGTTGTTTCACAGCGGTAAACTAAAAGTAGGCGAAAAAATATTGCTTTTGGTGCCCGAAAGTTCAAGATTTTCGTATATGTATGCTATGCTTACTGTTGTTTAACGGGAAAAGCCAGTTTACAATGAAAAAAGAAAACGTACCCCAGGATTTAAGCTCGCTTGGTAAAATTACCAAAGAGGTTTGCTACGCTACCGATAGCGACGGGAAGTATGTAACCCAGTTAAGCGATGGATGGGATGTAAAAATAACCGCGCTTGATGTGGCCTGGCAGGAAATTGATGGCCGCATTGCCAATGCTAAACAAAGGGTTTTAAATAATGAGGCCAGCCCGCTGTTGTTTTTTATGGAATTGCGGCTAATGGACCTTGGTATTTTAGCTGATTATACTGGTTTTTGGAAATGGCAGATAAAGCGCCACCTGAAACCCGGTGTGTTTAAAAAACTATCAGAAAAAGATTTAAAAAAATATGCCGAAGCCTTTAATGTAAAGGTTGAGGAGCTAAAAAGTATGGATGTGCATGAAGATTGATTTTGAACACGGACAAGCTGCACATTGCGAATCGGGGGTTACCAGTAATTTATTAAAAAAGATCTCGAACGGCAAAGTAACCGAGCCGCTGGCTTTTGGTATTGGCGCCGGGCTGTTTTTTGTATACGTACCGCTTATAAAAATAAATAACGGGCCGGCAATTGCCTTCCGCTCTATGCCGGGCTTTATATTTAACCGTACCTGCAAATCGCTGGGGATTCCGGTGATACAGAAAAAATTTGGCTCGAAAGAGAAGGCCGAGGCCGCTTTGATGGAAAGCCTTGAAGCGGGACAGCCGGTTGGCGCGCAGGTAGGGGTTTATTATCTATCCTATTTCCCTAAGGAATACCGTTTTCATTTTAACGCCCACAACCTTATTGTTTTTGGTAAAGAAGGGGATAATTACCTGATTAGCGATCCTATTATGGAACATGCCACCACCTTAACCAGCTACGAGTTGGAGCGTGTACGTTTTGCCAAAGGGGCTTTGGCGCCAAAAGGGCAATTATACTATCCTGCCAATCAAACGGAAATTACCGACGACCAGATCAGGAGTGCTATTAAAAGCGGAATTAAGAAAAACGCTTTCAACATGATCTCCATCCCCGGCCCTTTCGCTGGTGTAAACGGGATAAGGTATACGGGTAATAAAATTAAAGGCTGGCGCGATAAGCTGGGCCTTAAAACTGCAGGATTGTACCTGGCGCAATTGGTGCGTATGCAGGAAGAAATTGGTACGGGTGGCGGCGGGTTCAGGTACATTTATGCCGCGTTTTTACAACAGGCAAATGATTACCTGCCAAACCCGGTATTGTTACAGGCATCAGAAATGTTTACGCAGGCGGGCGACATGTGGCGAACAGCCGCAGTGCAGGCCGCTGGTATTTACAAAGGCCGCATAGGCAGCCAGGAAGATTTTAATGTAATGGGCAACTATTTGTTAGAAATTGCCGAAATAGAAAAGAAAGCTTTTACACTGCTGAAAAATATTAAATGGTAAGCAAAACATCCCTCGCCGTAAATATCGAAAACCTTTGTTTTCATTATCCGGGTAATTCGGGGGTGACTTACGACGGCCTGAATTTGAGGATTGCTGAAGGTGAGCGCTTCGGGTTGTTTGGCCCGAACGGAGCCGGTAAAACCACGCTGATGAACCTCATGACCGGCTTGCTTGTTGCAGATAAAGGTACGGTTGAACTGCTGGGGCATAAAATTGGCACCAAAAGCAAGGCTGTAAATAAGCTGTTTGGCTTTGTGCCGCAGGATTTTTCCTTTTACCAAGAATTAAGTCCGATAGAAAACCTGGAATTTTTTGGGGCATGGTACGGCTTAAACCGTAAACAAATTGCGCAGCGGTCGGCAGAATTGCTGGAGATATTGGGCCTTACGGAAGTGAGCCATAAAGCCGTTGAAAATTTTTCGGGAGGGATGAAGCGCAGGGTTAATTTGGCCATAGGGGTTATTCATAACCCCAGGATATTGTTTTTGGATGAGCCAACTGTTGGTGTGGATGTGCAAACCCGTCACGCCATCATCCATTATTTAAAGCAGCTGAATAAGCAAGGCACTACACTGATATATACCTCGCATCAGCTGGCCGAAGCCGAGGGCTTGTGCGAGCAAATAGCACTTGTTGATAAAGGCGAGATTGTTAGGGAAGGAAAACTGGATAGCTTGCTGGAAGAGTACGGTCACCAGGACCTGGAAGAACTGTTTTTAAACTTAACAGGAAAGGATTACCGGAACTAATGTTTAAGCTTTGGGCCTCGATAGTAAAAGATGTAAGGATATTGCTGCGCGACAAAGTAGGCATATCGCTCATGTTCATTATGCCGGTTATTTTGGTAATTGTGGTTACGCTTATCCAAAACAGCACTTTTCAGCTGATGAACAAAAACAAACTCACGGTAGTGGTTTGTAATCAAGATGCTGGTAAACTGAGCAAACAACTCACAAGCACCATCAACAAAATTGGCATGTTTAAAGTGGTGCGGGCGGCATCAAATTTAAACGAACAGCAAATGGGCGATGCCATGCACAGCGCCGATGCCATGCTGGCCATTACCATTCCGCCCGATTTTTCGGCCAAGATTGAAGCAAAAGCCAAATCATCATCAAATAAAGCGCTAAAAAGCTTTGGCCTGCAGGCTGATTCGGCTAAAGAAGAAAAACTAACGGCCCCTACGCCACTAATATTACATTACAATCCTTCCATCCCCGAGTCTATCCGTTTTTCGGTAAACGGAGCTTTAACCAGCGCTCTGCAAATTGTAGAAAGCCGCGAAACCCTGCGCACACTCTACTTCGCCATAAATGAAAAGGAGATGCCCGAAAAGCTGGAACAGGAAATGCTGAACGGGAAGGCCGAAATAAAGCAGGTGCCGGTATCAAAGGGCGGCAGCATAACCGCGCCAAACGCCACTCAGCACAACGTGCCTGCATGGACTATATTTGCCATGTTTTTTATCATCATGTCGTTAAGTGGCAGCGTGGTGCGGGAAAAGGTGAGCGGCAGTTTTATCCGGTTAAAAACATTGCCCACCAATTTTGCTGTAGGCCTGTTATCCAAGCAGATCACCTATCTGTGCGTTACATTGTTCCAGGCGCTGGTAATTTTTTCGCTGGGATTATGGTTTTTTCCGTATATTAATTTGCCCGCGTTAAACTTACCGGCAGATATTTTTGGTTTGGTATTGGTAACAGTGGCCGTTGGCTATTGCGCTGTAAGCTACGCTATTTGCGTGGGCGTGTTTGCCCATACGCAGGAGCAGGCAAACGGTTTTGGGGCGGTATCCATAGTAATACTATCGGCTATTGGAGGCCTTATGGTGCCTTCATTTGCCATGCCGGGAGCACTAAAAACAATTAGTTCATTATCGCCATTACATTGGTGTATTGAAGCCTATTATGGCTTATTTTTAGAGGGCGCGGGATTAAAGGATGTTGTTATCAGCATTATTCCGTTGGTTGGAATTACATTTGTATTCCAGGCGCTAACGTTTATTGGTTTAAAAAGAAAGAATTTAATATAGAAACAAGATGGAAACTACAGAACTAAAGGAGAAGTTAAAAGTTCAGATCATTCAATTCCTGAATTTAACTGATCTTACCCCGGCAGACATTAAAGACGATGAGCCGTTGTTTGGCGATGGCCTGGGGCTTGATTCCATCGATTCACTGGAACTTATTGTACTTTTGAAACGCGAGTACGGTATCAATATTCAAGACCCTAAGGAAGGCCGCAAGGTGCTTGTGGACGTAAACACCATGGCAGCATATATTGAGCAAAACGGGCAAAAATAAACAGGGATAAAAAATTGGACAGGATTGTAGTAACCGGGATTGGAGTGATCAGCGCTATAGGCCACTCGGTAGCTGAAAATCATGCTGCATTGGTACAGGGCAAAACCGGTATTATAAAAGGCGGTGGTAATTTCCCTTCACGATATTCGGGGCTTTTGCCTTTTGGCGAGGTACTGATAGGCACCGAAGAATTGAAAGAGAAACTTGGCGTAACGGAGCCGGGTGTTACCCGCACCAGCCTGCTTGCCTTGCATGCGTTTAACGAG